>JBDGWG010000006.1:0-78969 GCA_039585235.1 Gemmatimonadota bacterium
GCGCGCCTGGATAGAAGTGGATCTGGGCGCGCTGCGCAGGAATAGCCGGGTCATCTCGGATCGTGTGGGCGACGGCTGTCGCCTCCTCCCCATGGTCAAGGCCGATGCCTACGGTGTGGGGATGGAGCGTGTCGTGCGCGCCCTGCGGCCGCTGGGGCCCTGGGGCTTCGGTGTGGCCACGACGGCGGAAGGTCGTGCTCTGCGCCGGATGGGCTGGGATGGACCGGTTGTCGTGTTCGAGCCGACGCTCCCGTCCGATCTTGCCAGCCTGGTGGAGGAGCGCCTCGAGCCGGTGATCCCCGGCATCGAGGCGCTCGTGGCTTGCGCGCAGTCGCAGGACGGTGAGCCGCTGCCGGTACACCTCGAAGTGGATACGGGCATGGGTCGCCTGGGCGTGGGCTGGGAGTCCGCGGCCTCGTGGGCGCCGGAAGTGGCCAGCGTCCTGGGCCGAGGTGCAGTGAAGCTGGTGGGAACCATGTCTCACTTCCATTCGGCGGATCGGCCCGGTGGCGCCACGGCGACGCAGTGGTCCCGGTTACAGGACGCGCTCGAGGCGATGCGTGCTTCCGGAGTGGATCCGGGACTCGTCCACGCGGCGAACAGCGCCGGAGCCATGCTTCACGCAGGCATGGAGGCCGATCTGGTGCGGCCAGGCATCTACCTGTACGGTGGGGGAGACTGGGAGCCGGAGGCCGCACCGGTGGTGAGCGTGCGGGCTCGGGTTCTCGCCGTCCGGGATGTGCCCGCAGGAGCGACGGTGAGCTACGGTGCCACCTGGACCGCTGCGCACGGCGCCCGGCTTGCGACACTGGGCATCGGCTACGGAGATGGGCTCCGAAGAGAGCTGTCGAACCAGGGCCGCGCCCTGCTGCGGGGCGTAAGTGCACCGATTCGCGGGGTCGTGTGTATGGACACCGTCGTGGTAGATGTGACGGGACGGGGTGACGTCAGGCCGGGCGACGTCGCTACGCTTCTCGGCTCGGACGGAGGCGCGAGCATCCGGCTGGCCGAGATGGCCGGACTGTGCGACACGATAGACTACGAGATTCTGACGGGTCTGGGCGATCGGCTGCCGAGGCTGGAACTCGACCACGATGCAACGGACCCGGACGAGCAGCTCGTCCTCGAGGCGCTTGAAACGATACGAGATGGAATCTGACACGAAACTGGCTGAGCTCAGGGCTGCGGCTCGCCGAGCGATGGAGAGGGCGTATGCGCCTTACTCAGGATTCCGCGTCGGCGCCGCCGTCGAGACCACGGAAGGCCGGGTTCACGGCGGGTGCAACGTCGAGAACGCATCGTTCTCCGTCACCATTTGTGCCGAGCGCGTCGCGATAGGGGCTGCGGTGACGGCGGGGGGACGAGGACTCCGGCGCGTGTACGTCTGCTCCAGCTCGGCCGAGCCCGTGCCCCCGTGCGGGGTATGCCGCCAGGCACTGTCCGAGTTCGGCGCAGACCTCGAGGTGATCAGCGAAGGAATGGACGGGGGGATCCGCACGTGGACTCTGGCCGACCTGTTGCCGGAGCAGTTCCGGCTCGAGGACCACGCGTCGAAGCCGGAAGACGGGCCGGGCTCGGATGCGGAGATGCACCCTTGATCCGCGGGGGCTACCTCGTCTCCCTTGTCGTCGCCATGGCTGCGGTTCTGGCCTCCTGCACCGAGGACCCGCTTCTGGCCACGAACTCCGACACGGCCCCGGGAGTAGCGACCCCGACGATCGAAGTCGTGCTGGAGGCCGCTGAGCTTCCGTCCTGGCGGGATACCACATACTGGGGCTTCGTCCTGCCGAGCACTGCGGCCTACAGCCTGTCGTCGGATCGCGAGGACCTGCAGGCGCGGCCACTGGGCCGGTTCAGCACGCTCCCCGACAGCGTGTTCGTCGACACATCGCGTGTCGCGATCGACAGTTTCACCTCCGCGGCGATTCGCCTCTCGCTCGACACGCTTGCGTCAGAGATTCCGGCCGGGGGAGTGGAGGTCGCTGCGTGGTCGCTGGCGAGGAGCTTCGACGCGGACCAGGCGACCTGGCTGATCGCCCGAGACGGCGAGCTCTGGTCGACGCCCGGAGGCGACCTGCTCAGCCTGCTCGGGGCTGATTCTCTAAGCTTCGAGGTCGATTCACTCACGGCGTTACCCGACACCTTCTTTGTACCGCTCGATGTGGATGTCGATTCGCTTCTGACCGCGTGGAGGGAATCGGGCGGCGAGCCGGGGTTCGCCCTCGTCATCACCGGGCCGGGAGGCATAATCCGGATCAACGCGATGGCGCTGGTGGCCGAGGCGATCCCGGAGGGACTCGACACGGTGGTAAACGTGGTCCGTAGCCCGACGCCGAATACCTTCATATTCGATCCTCCGACTCCGGAGCCGACGACCCGCCTGCGGCTCGGCGGTTTGCCCGGAGCGCGCTATTACCTGGACTTCCAGCTTCCGGACAGCCTCGGCTTCATCCAGCTTCGCGGAGCGACGATCAACCGGGCAACGCTGGAGTTCCGTCCGACGGCCGCTCCCGATGACCCGTTCAGGCTCAGCTCGGACCTTGCGGCGCAGGCCGTGAGCCTGCTCGCGGACCCGTTCGTATTCGGAGAGAAGACTCCCATCGGTCCTCCCCTCGGGGACCTGGAGCTCTTATCGCCGGACTTGCTGGCGTCGGGCAACGCGATGCAGTACGACATCACGGCGCTGATTCGCTTCTGGACGCAGGTGTCGGCCGATGCCCTCCCCTTCCTTCGCGTCGGGATCATCCCGGTGCCGGAGAATCGGCAGTTTGGATTCTGGGAGTTCTTCTCGCGGGAGGATACGCCCGGCCTGCGGCCCGTCGTTCACCTCCTGTTCACGCCCAACCCGTCATTCCTGCTCCCGTGACCGCTCGTAACGATCGTCCCGCTCGACCCCGGTGCTCGCTCCCTGTCATGACGGCCCTGCTCCTGCTCGCCATCGCGCCCGGATCGCTGTCGGCGCAGACACCTGTGACCGACCTCGGACTGGGCTACCCGGTTCCGCCGCTGGACGCGCGGTCGGCGGGTCTTGGCGGCACGGGCATGGGGCTGTTCGGCGGCTCCTTCTCGTCGCGCAACCCGGCGGACCTGACGATGTTCTCGACTCCGGCGATCGGCGGAACGCTGGCCCCGGAGTCGGTCGGGCTGAAGACGGTCGAGGGCGAGCAGTCAACGGGGCGGAGTCGATTCGTCCTGATGCAGGGAGTGCTTCCGTACCGACAGTGGCGCTTCGGTCTCAACGTCAACTCAGAGCTCGACCAGGACTGGGATGTGCTTCTCACGGATACCCTCGAAACGGGATTCGGTGACTATCCTTATATTGAGAGTAGACAACATGATGGTGGTATCAGTTCTGTCGGAGTGAGCGTGGGCTATCGGCTGGGTCCCATCGGATTCGGCGTCGAGGGCAGCGCGCTGACGGGCAACCTGCGCCAGGTCTTCCGACGGACCTTCGACCCCGCGATCGGCGATCCCACGAACGAGATCGGCGGTGCGTTCGGCGACTCCAGGTGGGCGTTCAGCGGCTGGCGCTTCCGGGGCGGCGTGACGGGTGAGATCGGGCGGCGAGCGATCATATCGGCCGCAGTCACCACGTACACGCAGCTCAAGGCCGAGAAGGACACGTTCGGCGTCGCCCTGGACACCCAGAAGTTCGACATGCCGTACGAGGTGGCCGTCGGAGGTAGCGTCGTGCTCGCGCAGACGCTCATGCTGGCTGCCGCCGGTGGCTGGAAGGGCTGGTCGACGACCGACTTCAAGATCTTCGACACCGAGTCGGCCGACGTGATGTGGCTCGGGGGGGGGCTCGAGTTCGTCGGAGTCAAACTGAAGAGAATGCCCATCCCCCTGCGAATCGGCTATCGGTACACCGATCTGCCGTTCTACGGTGGCGCCTTCGAACAGTTGTCGGAGCAGGCGGTGACGTTCGGATTGGGAATGCGGCTGGCCGGTGGAAGGGCCGCGCTGGACCTCGGCGTGGAGATCGGAAGCCGGGGCGACCTCGAGAGGACGGGGACGGAGGAGAGCTTCCAGCGCTTCTCCTTATCGATGGGCATCAACTCGATGTAGCATGCCGGGCTGCGCGCGTACCGCGGCCTTCTTCACGTGGCGTGTGGCCCTTACCGCTTCCAACACTTCTGCTTCCAGCAGATCCGGATGCGTGACCGGCCAGCCATGACCGCGGGGCACCCGGCGGACGACTACCCCATCTCGTCTCGGTCGGGCCAGGAAGGCCTCGCACTCTCCCGGCAGATACAGCCGATCGAATTCGGCGAGAACGATATGGGCCCTCGGAGCCGTCGGGCGGAACGAATGTGCGATACAGTGGAGCGTCTCCGAGACGGTGGGAAAGAGACTGGCCGGACGACGGAAGGCCGTTCCCACGTAGTCCCGCATGATATTCCACGCCCAGCCTGCACCCCTCCTGCCTTCGAATCCCAGGTACTCCCTGAGCTGGAGGCGCACGGCCCTACCCACCTTGCTGGCCCAGCCGACGGTCAGCGGAATCAGGGGTGAAAGCGCGATTGCGGGTACGGAGCCGAGAAGAGCGAGAAAACCACCATACGAATGGCCGGCCCGAAACGCCTGCGGCGCATATCGTTCGGCCAACGTCTCGGCGAACTCTCGATACCCGTCGATCCGGACGGGAAGATCCGAATGGGTGCGGAACGACAGATCCGGCACGAACACGGTGAAATGGCGCCCAAGGCGGGTCATGCCTTCCCGGTAGTACCGCGGGTGCACTCCGAGGCCGGGAAAAAAGATGACGGGCTCCCCCGCGCCGTGGATCTCCACCGGCACTCGCAAACCTTCGAACTTGAAGAACTCCCGCCTCACTTCCATTCCAGATCCTACGCGGCACCTGCGCGGCGGGCAATCGGCCCTTACTGCCGCCCGTGTCCGTCCCGGGGCCGATGTGGCCGGTACTGCCGCCGTCCGGTAGGTTCAGGCCGTTGAATAAGGGTTGATCGAGGACAACACTTCTTCGGGTGTACTATAATCCGTGACTGAGTCGACGGGTCTGATCCCACTGCGGCGGAAGGGCGTCGCCCGTGGAGCCGGCACTCCCCCCGTGCCGGTGACGCGGCGCGCGTTCATCGAGACGTATGGCTGTCAGATGAACATTGGAGACTCGGAGCTGATGGCCGGAGCGCTGGCCCGGCGTGGCTACGTCACGGTGGATGATCCGGGGCGCGCCGACGTGATCGTGATCAACACCTGCGCGATCCGCGAGCACGCGGAAACGAGAGTCCTGGGGAGAATCGGGCAGATGCAGGTCCACCGCCGGAATAACCCGGAGCTAGTTCTCGCCGTCGCCGGCTGCATGGCTCAGCGCCTGGGCGAGACCCTGCTCGAGACGACAGCCGGGGTGGATATCGTGGCCGGCCCTGACTCCTATCGGAAGCTCGGTGACGTGGTCGACGAGATGAGGATAGGGTCCGTTCCGCGTGGCCAGCTCCTGCTCGCCCTGGACGAGACAGAAGACTACGAGGGAGTGGAGGCGATCCGGCGGGGAGGCGTGACCGCCTGGGTGACCGTGCAGCGAGGATGCGATCACCGGTGCACGTTCTGCATCGTTCCGTACGTTCGGGGAGGCGAGAAGAACCGGGAGCCCGCAGCTGTGCTCCGGGAGGTGCGGGACGCGGCAACGGCGGGGTACTCTGAGGTGAGCCTCCTGGGTCAGACGGTGAATTCCTACCGCTGCGGCGACTGGGACTTCCCGCGGCTGCTCCGGGCTGTGGCCCGCCTGGATGGAGTAAGGCGGGTGCGGTTCACATCGCCCCACCCCAACGACGTGACCGACGACATGCTGCGCGTGATGGCTGAGGAGCCAGCCGTGTGCCCACAGTTGCACCTTCCCGCCCAGTCCGGGTCCGACCGGATGCTGAAGCGGATGGTTCGCCGGTACACGGCGCGGGAGTTCCTCGATACCGTGGACCGGGCCAGGGCCAGCGTTCCCGGCATCGCGCTCAGCACGGACGTGATCGTCGGATTCCCGGGCGAGACCGAGGAGGACTTCGGCGCGACGCTGTCGCTTCTGCGCCGGGTTCGGTTCGATGACGCATTCCTGTATCGCTATTCACCACGGGACGGAACCCCGGCGACAAGACTGCCGGCCGGTGATTTCGTGGACGAGGGCACGTCGGGGCGGCGGCTGGACGACGTGATCTCACTGCACCGGACCATCCAGCACGAGATCAACGAATCCGAGGTGGGCTCCGAGCGAGAGGTCCTGGTAGAACGCCCGGCCCGCTCGGAAGGTGACGTCCTGGGCCGCACCACTACCGGGAAAGTCGTGGCGTTTGCCGGACCCGTGGAGTGGAGGAATACCTACCAGGTCGTTCGGCTGACTTCAACGAGCGGGGCGACCTTCCGTGGGGAGGCCGTGCCATGAGCTCATTCGGCTGGCGAATGCTGCTCGTCACCGTCTTTTCTGCGGTCGCCGCCCTGTTCGCGGTGCAGAATGGCGGCGTGCGCGTGCCAATCCACCTCGGGGTCGTGACCATACGCTCGGTGTCGCTTCCAGTGGTCGTGTTCACCTCGGTGGTCGTGGGCATGCTGATGGTGCTTCTGGCAGGGCTCAGGGCGGACCTCAAGACCCGGCGGATGCTCAGACGGTACCGTGACGCGCTGGGCGGCGCGTCAGAGGAGCCCTGAGCCGGGCATCCGGCGCCAGCCCCCGTCGCGTCCCGCCTTTACTCCTCGTCGCCTCGGCCACCTGTCTTGGCGTGGCCCTGGGCATCCGGTTCCCTGCTCCCCACACTCCCGTTGTCGCCACAGTAGCCTGGCCGGCTCTCCTGGCTCTCGCGGCCGCTCCCTTCTTCGCTCGCTTGCCGAGGCACGACGCGCGTCGTCGGTCGAAAGTAATCGTGTACGCGGCATTGGTGGCCGGGCTCATCGCCGGTGCCTCGCTCGGTTCGTCGACCTCCGTGCGAGCCTCCGCTTCATGTGTGCGGGGTCTCGCGACCGGTGACGCCGTCCTGGTTCGGGGAGCGACCCGGGAAAGCGCGCTCCCGGGCCCGTCGGCCCGGTTGACCCTGATCGATGCCACGATCGTCGACATCGACGCGAACACGGAGTGTCCCGTTCAAAGACTGGTGGTTCGAGTAGACAAGCTGTCGAGCTCTTTGCCCACCGGGGTCCCGGTCAAGCTCCGGGGTGAATGGGTCCGGCTCGGTCGTCCCTCCTCCTGGCCTCGGCGGCCGGGGCGCTCGGGGATCGCTGTGGGAAGGCTGAGCGAGCCAGACGGCGAGACACTAATACGCGGGCCGTCGACCGCCGGACCCATCGCGCGAACCCTGCATATGGCACGGGCCGCCGCCTCGGAGCGCCTTCGCGGCCTGCTGCCGCCAGACGTGAGCCCTGTCGCTCGAGCGCTCGTGCTCGCCGAGCGGGACGATCTGCCCGGCGCCGTGCGGACCCGCTTCGCCGAGGCGGGTCTGGCCCACCTTCTGGCCATCTCCGGCCTCCACGTCGGAATGATCGGAGGTGCGGTCGCCCTGCTGCTAGGTACGTTCGTGGGTCCGGCTCGCGCCGTCATCGCATCGGCCGTGATCGTCGCCGTCTACGTGACCGCCATCGGCGCTCCACCTTCGGCGGTTCGCGCTGCGCTGCTGCTGGCGGGTTGGGCGGTGGCCCGGGCCCGCGGCGTGCCGGCCCGCCCCTGGGACTTGCTGGGCGCCGCGGCGCTAATCGCCCTGATCTTCGACCCTCTCGTCCTCATCGAACCGGGCTTTCAACTGTCGTTCGCGGGGTTCGCGGGCCTCGGCGCAGGCGTGTCGGTGAAGCAGGGTCTCCGCTCCCGTTTCGCCGGTCGCCATTTGACCCCGGCCGGAGCGCTCTCCCGCTTGCCACGATGGGCACGCCGCCGCCTCCGTTTCTTCGGACTGGCGATGGCCGGGGGGACCGGGGCCTTTCTCGCGACGGCGCCCATCGCCGCGTCTCACTTTCAACACGTGGCGCCCGTGGCCCTGATCTCGCATGTCGCCGGCGCGCCTCTCGCGGGAGCGGCCATCGGAGCCCTGGCCATGGCCCTGTTTCTGCCACCTCCGCTCGACGCACTGAGCGCAGATGGGGCCGCGACCGTCATCCGACTGATGATGGCTATCGCCGATTGGATCTCGACGCTTCCGGGTGCGCACTTCGCGGCCCGGGCCCCGAGCCGCCTCATGTGGGCGGCTATCCTCTTGTCCCTTGCGGGGCTGTGGCGCTTTCTCCGCTGGGGTCGGGTTCGCTCGGCCGTCCTGCCCGTGGCCGCCTCGGCGGCGCTCGTAATGGCGGCTCCGGTCTTCACGTCGTGGATACCACGCGGGCGCAGCCTGATCTGCACTCTCGACGTGGGGCAGGGGGACGCCGCGGTCCTTCGCACGGCCCGGGGAAGGTGGATCCTGTTCGACGCCGGACCGCGCTTCGGCACCCGCGACGCGGGCCGGGACGCTGTGCTCCCTGTCCTCCGGCGCTACGGCGCCCGACGAATCGACCTTTTCGTACTGTCCCACGCGGATCTCGACCACGTGGGCGGATTCGACTCCATCCATGAAGCCGTTCCCGTCTTCCGGGTCCTGGACTCGGGACACCCGATTCCGAAGTCGTCGTATGCCCGGTTCCTGGCTCGGACCGAAGAGGACGGAATCCGATGGCTGCCGGCGGCAGACGGCGACGCCGTCTACCTGGACAACGTCGCGATTCGGGTTCTCGGGCCCCCCGCGGCCCGGGCCGGCAGGACCGGACGGCCACGGGCCAACGAAACGAGCCTGCTGTTGCGCGTGTCCATCGGTCAGGCGCTGGTCTACGTCAACACCGGCGACGCGACCATGGAGGACGAGCGCGCCCTTCTGGCGGCCTGGGGCCCGGACTCGGCCCGCGCTGACCTGCTGAAGGTGGGACACCATGGCAGCCGAACCTCGACCAGTAGCGAGTTCGTCGCAGCTGTGAGTCCGACGATCGCGGTGATCTCCGCGGGGCGGGGAAATGCATACGGACACCCGCACGAGGCCGTGCTGGGACGGCTCTCCAGGGCTGCCGTGCCGCGAGTGTGGCGAACGGACCGAGAGGGTACGCTGTGTATCGAAGTGGACGATGAGAATGGGTGGCGTGTGCAGGGAGAGACCAGTTGGAACGCCTCGACGCGCCTGGCACGCGTCTTGACGTCACAAAGGGGTGATGAATAGCGTATCGTAAGCTCTTCCCTGGAGGCTGGCATGGATCGATACGTCGTCACTCTGGGCCGCTTCATCATCGAGTCGGAGCGCCAGCATCCCGGTGCGACGGGCGCCCTGTCCAACATCCTGTACGATCTCACCTTGGCGGCCAAGATGATCCACCGCGAGGTCAGCAAGGCCGGGCTGGTGGACATCCTCGGGATGGCGGGCAAGGAGAACGTGCACGGCGAGGAGGTGCGCAAGCTCGACGAGTACGCGCACGACGTGATGTTCAACGCCATGGATCACAACGGCCAGCTCTGCGTTATGGCCTCCGAAGAAGAGGAGGGGCTGATCCAGATCCCGTCCAAGTTTCCGACGGGCGACTACGTGCTCCTGTTCGACCCGCTGGACGGCAGCTCGAACATCGACGCTAACATCTCCATCGGCACGATCTTCTCGATCCACCGCCGGATCAGCGAAGGACGGGACGGAACTTTGCAGGACTGCCTCCAGCCGGGCAGCAGGCAGGTGGCGGCCGGGTACGTGATGTACGGTTCGTCCACCGTGCTCGTGTACACGACGGGCCAGGGTGTGCACGGATTCACGCTCGATCCGTCGATCGGCGAGTTCCTTCTGTCTCACCCCGAGATTCGCATTCCCGAGCCCGGCAAGAGGATCTACAGTGCCAACGAGGGCAACTACGCGCGCTGGAGCGACGGACAGAAAGCGCTCGTGGGGTACTTCCGGGGCGATGACGGCAACGGTGGGGGGTTCTCGCACCGGTACGTGGGCTCCCTGGTGGCCGACTTCCACCGCACGCTGCTGTACGGCGGGATGTTCATGTATCCGGCCGACAACAAGAGCCCGCGCGGCAAGCTGCGCCTCCTGTACGAGGCGGCGCCCCTGGCGATGATCTGCGAGCAGGCGGGCGGTCGGGCCACGGACGGCACGCGGGACATCTCTTCGATCGAGCCGGAGGAACTGCACGAGCGCACACCCCTGTACATGGGCAACCGGAATTGGGTGGACCTGGCCGGGCAGTACCTCGCCGGAGACGGGTAGACCGCGGCCCCACCGGCGGTCCGTGTCGGCCCTGCCCGGATTCGACCTGCCGCAACGAAGAAGCCCCCGCTCTCACCGAGAACGGGGGCTTTCCTCATCGGGGTCCCGGGCGCTGCCGGGACGCGGTTGAGCTAGAAAGCGTACCGTAGACCGAGCTGGAACGCGCTGCGCGACGCGTTCGTGAAGATCTCGTACGGATCGACCTTGCCGTCGCCGTTCGAGTCGGTCGTCGAGCCTTCGTAGCTGAAGATCATCCGGCCGGTGTCGACGTCGCCCTCGCGCCCCCGGTACCGGATGACGGTCACGCCGCGATCGATGTCTGAGGTCCGGTAGACCTTGTTCTGGAACACGTTGAACCAGTCGAAGATCAGGTCGACGGCGCCCGGGCCGAGGGAGCCGAAGCGCAACACCCCTCGCATATCGAACCGATTGGTCCACGGGTTTCGGCAGCTGTTCCGCTTCATCAGTGACCCCGCCTGCGAGCTCAGGCACTCGTTGTCGTCGAGCAGCTGCTGGAAGTTCGCGGCTTCGCTTGCGCCGTCCCGCCACAGGTATTCGTTGGCGTTGGTCGGGATGTAGATGAGGTCGTTGTCCCGGCTGATTCCCTGGCCCCGGTATCCGTCACCGTTCAGGTCGCCGCGCGCGATGTAAGAGTACGGGTTCCCCGACTGTCCGAAGTACTGGGGCGTGACCTCGAGCTGGATGTTGCGACCCAGGTCCGCCAGGAAGGTGGCCGACAGCACGAACCGGTGCGGCCGCTCGAACGAGGAGTTGGTGAGCTCGGGCGCGTTCGGGTTACCCCGGATCGCGTTCCGGCCGTAATTCGACGTCGCCTGGCTGGAGAACAGGCCCTGCGTGTCGTCCACGTTCGCGAACGTGTAACCGGCCCTCAGTCCCAGCCAATCGCTCATCTGGCGGTTCAACTCGAACGTCAGGACGAGCGCCCGGTTGTCGTTCCTGTTCTTCACCCGGACGACCTGGGCAAACTCCTCGCTCACGCGCTGCGGAGCGAACGCGTCATCGCGCGTGCTCGCCGTCGGCGTGCCGAACAGGGGTCGGTCGCCCTGTGTCGGATCGGTCCCGATCTGCTCGGACGGGATGTTGATGTCCTCGAAGAACAGCTGCTGCACGGCCTTCGTGTACAGCACCTCGGCCGTGAGGACGAAGCCCTTGGGCAGCACCTGATCGACGCCCAGGTTGAACTTACCCTCGAGCGGCATGCGGGTGTTGGGGTCCCAGACGTTGACCACGGGCGTGCCCGCCTCAGCAGCCGTCGTGCCGTCCGTGCACTGCTGCGGGGGGCTGCCGGGATAGTTGTTCCGGTCGAACGCCGGGGCGTTCGCCGTGTCGCAGAACAGCTTCACCTGCTGGCCGCCGGTGTTGGTGTAGATGTTCGAAAGCCATACGTACGGGGGGCGGCCCGCGAACAGGCCGGCGCCTCCGCGGATCTGAGTCATCCTTTGCGCGCCCGACTGCCAGTTGAAGCCGACGCGGGGCTGCCACAGGATGTTGCCCGACGGCGTCTCCGTCGTGCTCACCCCGAACTCCTGCGCGAACAGCGGGTTCGCCACGGGGCTGTCGGCCATGATCGGGATATCCACCCGGAGGCCGAGCTGCAGGTTCCAGTTCTGGTTGATCGCCCACTCGTCCTGGGCGTAGAAGCCGGGCTGCCACACACCGAACTTGGCCGCCGCATCGGTCACCGCCGGATTGAGCGTGTTGACCTCGTACGCTCCGATCACCCCGTTCTCGAGTTCAGCGAGGCTGTCGAACTGGTAGACGCCGATCGAGGCGGGGAAGAACACGTTGTCGAACTTGAAATACTCGACGTTGGCGCCGAACGTCATCCGGTGGCTGCCGAACGACCGGGAGAGGTTGTCGGTGAGCTGGAAGAAATCCTGGTCCAGCGCGTTGGCCTGCGAGAACTCCTCCGCCCCGATCACCAGGGTGGAGTTACCGAAGTCAGGATCGCTGGTGTCGACCTCAATCTGCGCGTAGTCCACGAGCGGGTCGCGGAGGTCGCGGACGATCCCCCAGTTGAACAGGAGCTCGTTGCTCCACACGCCGCCGAACGTCGAGAACAGCTGCGCGACCAGCGTGTTCGTCGTGTTCGTGAAGTCCTGACCTGTCGACGTGTAACCATAGCCGAAAGAGCCACGTCCGGGCGACCGGTCGGCCCGGTTCCTGGCGTAGTTGTCCCGAACCACCAGCCGGTGGTTGTCTCCGAGCTGGAAGTCGAGCCGCGCGAACAGATTGGTGCGTGGGTTTTGCTGCGTCTCGTTGGCGGTCGTGCCTACTTCACCCTCGTTGACGCCGTACGTATTGCCCATGATGTCGATCAGGCGCTGCGCGGAGTCCGGGTGGATGCCGCGGTCGATCGCTCCCGGCTGTGTGGCCGGTCCACCCGGCTCGAAGCCCAGACCCGGTGGGGGGCCATCAAACTTCTGGAACTCACCGCCCACGAAGTAGTGAATCTTGTCTTTCTGGATCGGGCCACCGAGCGTGAAACCGAATTGGGTGTTGTTGAACTCGCTCTTCGGGATGTCTTCGTCGTTAACCGTCAGACCCGACTGGAATCCCTCGTTGGTGAAGAACCCGAACACCGATCCGGAGGTCTGGTTGGTGCCCGACTTGGTGATCGCGTTCAGCAGGCCGCCGCTGAAGCCCGCGTAGCGGACATCGTACGGAGCAGTCAGGACCTGGAACTCCTTGACCACCTCGATCGAGACCGACTTGCCGTTGACCTGCCCGCCCGGGATGCCGCTATCGGCGAGGCCGAACACGTCGTTGTTCACCGCGCCGTCGATCTGGATGTTGTTGTACCGGTTGTTCTGACCCGCGATGCTCGGCCCACCCGAGGTTACCGAGACGCGCGAGTCCAGCAGCGCGAAGTTCGTGATGTCGCGGCTGATCGTGGGCTGGTTTTCGATCTCCCCGGCCTCGATCGTCGTGGAGGTCCCGGTGCGCGTCGGGCTGAGCAGCGGATTCGACTCCGCCACGACCACCAGCGCGTCCAGCTCCACCGCCGATTCCGTGAGCACGAAACTGGCCCCCTCAGTTCGGCCCAGCGTGAGAATGATCCCGCTCCGCTGCTCGGTGCGGTGGCCGATCAGGGTCACCTCGATCCCGTACGGACCGCCCGGCAGGAGGTTCGGCACGTAGTAGCGTCCCGCATCGTTGGTGATCGTCGTTTTCGACGTTCCCATTTCGGTGTTGGTCACCGTTACTTGCGCTCCGACCAGCGGCAGGCCGGCCTGATTCATGACGGATCCGCCCAGGGCGGACGTCGTCACGCCCTGCGCGGCGGCCGTCGAGGCCAACGCAAAGGTGGCGACGGCCACAAGGGCCAGGTTTCGGACCAACGAACGCAGTTTCATAAGCGACTCCCCGCAGCTGGGTAGGTAAGGAGACAGAAGCGACTGAGGCACACGTCGAGAGACGTTGATGGAGCAGGAAGACCCTGTCTCGACGCGGCCATGCAGTATCTGCTTCTCGAGGTTCCGCAAACGATACAGTACGACGAATCAATACAGGTATCTGGGAGCCTCCGCAAGGGTGCAAGAGCCCATTCTAAACAGCGTTAGACACGGCCGCGATCTTGTCCGGGTCACGCGGCCAGGCCGCGGACTCGTTCTTCGACTTCGGAGATCAGGGCCTGCTTCTCCCTCCATGGGAGAAACGCGCTCCCGAACCCGTTCAGGATGAGCCTGGTCAGCTCGGCTCGAGTGAACCCGAGATGCTCGGCCGCCCGCAGGTACTCCTCGGTCATGGAAGTGCCACTCATCAGCCGGTTGTCGGTGTGCAGGCTGACCAGGAGGCCCTCGTCGAAGTAGCGGCGCAGCGGATGCGAAGCGAAATCCTCGGCAGCCCGCGTCTGCACGTTGCTCGTCAGGCAGACCTCGATCGGGATACGGTGGTCGTTGACGTATTCGAGCAGGGAAAGGTCTTCGTACAGGTGCGTACCGTGTCCGATTCGATGGGCGCCGCACGCGTGCAGGGCCTCCGCGATCGACTCCGCGCCTACCGCCTCTCCCGCATGGATGGTGATGTTCTGATTGGCCTCACGGGCAATCCGAAACGCCTCGGCGTGCTCGATCGCCGGATTGCCAGCCTCGCCGCCCGCCAGGTCGAACGCCACGACGCCTCGATCCTTGAAGGCCACCGCGAGCTCGGCCAGGCAGACGGACGTCTCGGGCGGCAGGTTCCGGATGCCGCAGATGATGAGACGTGCCTGCACCCCGAGCGCGGCCTCCGCCTGCCGGACCCCGCGCAGCGGGGCCTCGACGGCTTCCTCAAGCGTCAGGTCCCCCTGCTGGTGGAGAATCGGCGAGTAGCGGATCTCCAGGTAACGCACGTTCTCCGCCGCTGCGTCCTCGCACAGCTCTCGAGCCGTGCGTTCGAGCGACTCTGCGGTCTGCATGACGGAGAGCGTCAGGTCGAACCTCTTCAGGTAATCCACCAGGTCGCGGCCGTCCTGGACGTACAGGTAGTCGTACAGGGAGCGCTCGTCCCCGTAGCGAAGCGAAACGCCCGCGTCCGCGGCCAACTCCAGGATCGTCGACGGCCGGAGTGATCCATCCAGGTGCAGGTGCAGCTCGGCCTTCGGTACCGCATGCAGGCGCTCCCGCAGCTCGTTCCGCTGTGCGTCGTCCATCAGGCTTCCCCCTCCGCCGTGGAGCGCGCCTCTTCGAGTGCCGCGTGGGCCGCCGCCAGCCTCGCCACCGGAACGCGGAACGGAGAGCAGGACACGTACTCCATTCCGAGCGAGTGGCAGAACACGACGGACGGAGGGTCGCCCCCGTGTTCTCCGCAGATGCCGACCTTGAGATCGGGCCGTTTCTCGCGGCCCTCGCGAACCGCCAGACGCATCAGGCGCCCCACTCCCTCGGCGTCAATCGACTGGAACGGATCGCGCTCGTACACGCCCGCTTCCACGTACAGAGGCAGGAAGTTGCCGGCGTCATCACGCGACAGGCCGAGCGTCGTCTGCGTCAGGTCGTTGGTACCGAACGAGAAGAACTCCGCCCTGTCCGCGATGGCGCCCGCCGTCAGGCAGGCCCGCGGCAGCTCGATCATCGTGCCGACCAGATAGTCAACCTTCCGATCCTGCTCCGCGAACACGTCGCGTGCCGTGGCATCGACGATGGTGCGCTGGTTGTCGAGCTCATCCAGGTGCCCGACGAGGGGGACCATGATCTCCGGATGGACCTCGATACCTTCCGCCGCCACCTCGAGCGCCGCTTCGATGATCGCCCGCGCCTGCATGGCAGTGATCTCCGGGTGCGAGTAGCCGAGCCGGCAACCGCGGTGACCCAGCATGGGGTTGGCCTCGTGAAGCCGGGTGACGGCGCTTTCGATCTCGGCAACCGTCCGCCCCAGCCCCTCCGCCAGCCGCTGTACCTCCTCGCTCTCGACGGGCAAGAACTCGTGCAGCGGCGGATCGAGCAGCCGAATCGTCACCGGCAGGCCGTCCATGGCACGGAAGATCCCGGCGAAGTCGGAACGCTGCATGGGGAGCAGCTTGGCCAGGGCGGCGGCTCTTCCCGCCGGGTCGTTCGCCAGAATCATCTCTCGCACGGCATCGATACGCTCTTCGCCAAAGAACATGTGCTCCGTGCGGCACAGCCCGATGCCCTGCGCCCCGAACTCGCGTGCCGCCGCAGCGTCGGCCGGGTTGTCCGCGTTGGTACGCACGCGCAGCCTGCGAAACTCGTCGGCCCATCCCATGAGGGTGTGAAAGTCTTCGCCCGGCTCGGGTTTCACGGTCGGGATCCGCCCCTCGATGACCTCCCCCGAGGCCCCGTCGACCGTTATCCAATCGCCGCGCCTGACGACCTTGCCATCGGCCCGGACCTCCCCTGCCTCCTCGTCGATCTCCAGATCCCTCGTGCCGACCACGCAGCACTTGCCCATGCCCCGGGCCACCACCGCCGCGTGGCTCGACTTGCCTCCACGGCTCGTCACGATCGCCACCGCCGCCACCATTCCCTCGAAGTCGTCCGGGGAGGTCTCGGTGCGGACGAGGATCACGGGATCGCCATCGGCCGCCTCCTCCACGGCCTCCTTGGCCGTGAAAACGATGCGACCGCTCGCGGCGCCCGGAGATGCGGGATTGCCCACGGCCAGGGGTTTGAAGTCGACCGATGGGTCGACCATCGGATGAAGGACCTGCTCCAGGCGCTCCGGCTCGACGCGGAGCACCGCCTCCTCGCGGCTAATGAGGCCCTCGTCCGCCATGTCGACCGCGATGCGCACCGCGGCGCGTGCGGTACGCTTTCCGGACCTGGTCTGCAGCAAGTACAGAATCCCGTTCTCGACCGTGAACTCCAGGTCCTCCATCTCCCGGTAGTGCGTCTCCAGGCGGCCCGCCGTTTCGAGGAGCTCTGCGTATGCTTCGGGCATGAAGTCCTGCATCTGGTCGATCGAGAGTGGGTCTCGGGTTCCGGCCACCACGTCCTCGCCCTGGGCGTTGATCAGGAACTCCCCGAACATCTTCGGCTCACCGGTCGCCGCGTTGCGGGTGAACGCCACGCCGGTGGCGCTGTCCGTTCCCCGGTTTCCGTAGACCATCGTCTGGACGTTGACCGCGGTCCCCAGGTCGTGCGGAATCCGGTACGTCTTTCGGTACGCCTGGGCGCGCGGGTTGCGCCAGCTCCGGAACACGGCCTCGATCGCGCCCCACAGCTGATCCTCCGGCTTCTCCGGGAACGGGGCGTCGGACTCGGTTGCGATCAGCTCCTTGTAGCGCCGGACGACGCTGCGCAGGGCTTCCGCGTCGAGCTCGTTGTCCGTCTCCACGCCCGCCTGTCGCTTCGTGTCGGACAGGATGGCCTCGAACGAGTGGTGGCCGACCTCCAGCACCACGTCCGAGTACATCTGCAGAAAACGCCGGTAGCTGTCGTACGCGAAGCACTCGTTCCCGGAAATCCGGGCCAGCGCCTCCACGGTCCGGTCGTTGAGTCCCAGGTTCAGGATCGTATCCATCATCCCGGGCATCGAGGCGGCCCCGCCCGAGCGCACGGAGACGAGGAGCGGGTCGTCCGTGCCTCCGAACTGCTTCTCCGTGAGACGCTCCAGGCGTTTGATCGCGTCGCCGACCTGCTCCTCCACACCGTCCGGCAGGTGGTGCGTGATCAGGTGATGCCGGCACACCTCCGTCGTGACCGTGAACCCGGGAGGCACCGGGACGCCCAGGCGCGTCATCTCGGCCAGGTTCGCGCCCTTGCCTCCCAGGAGACTCCGCATATCACGGTCGCCGTCGGTGTGACCCTTGGAAAAGAAATAGACGTGTTTCATGCTTGGCATCTCGTTGCAGGTCTGAAATCCGATGGATAGGCGTGTAACGAACTCAGAATGTTCGACTTCCGACGACGGCTCCGTTCTCCAGGTCCACGAGCGGAGCGGGGTAGTCTCCAGTCCAGCACGCCTCGCAGAACGGGCCGTACTCCTCGACCATCTCCCGCATGCCGTCGAGGGACAGGTAGCCCAGCGATTCGACACCGAGGTGCTGCCGGATCTCCTCGACCGTGTGGGTCGCGCCGATGAGCTCCTCCCGCGTCGGCATGTCGATGCCGTAGTAGCACGGCGCCACGATCGGGGGCGAGGCCACGCGGAAGTGAATCTCCCGGGCCCCGGCTTCCCTGAGAAGGGCCACCAGACCGCGGCTCGTCGTGCCGCGCACCAGCGAGTCGTCGATCACGACCACGCGTCGGCCCTCGATCAGTTCGGTCACCGGGTTGTACTTGACCCGGACCCGGAAATCCCGCCCCGCCTGTCCCGGGTGAATGAACGTGCGCCCGACGTAGTGATTTCGGATCAGGGCCAGCTCGAACGGAAGACCGGATTCCTCGCTGAACCCGAGGGCCGCCGAGTTGGAGGAATCCGGCACCGCAAAAACGCAATCGGCGTCCGCCGGGTGCTCCCGGGCCAGCTGGCGGCCGAACGCCCGTCGGGCCCGGTCCACGCTGCAGCCCCAAATGCGCGAGTCCGGGCGCGCGAAGTACACCAGCTCGAAAAGGCACGGTGAGTGAGGCGCGGGCTCCAGCGGGCGGAGACTCTGGATCCGGCCGTTCTCTATCCTGAGGACCTCACCGGGCTGCACGTCTCTCTCGTACTCGGCGCCAATGATGTCCAGCGCACAGGTCTCCGAGGCTACGACCACGGCGTCTCCGAGTCGTCCGAGGACGAGAGGCCGGAAGCCTCGGGCGTCGCGCGCCACGTACAGGGTGCGACCGACGGTCAGAGCGAACGAAAACGCCCCGACGAGCTGCGAGAGGGCGTCATCCACCTGCTGGTCCGGAGTTTCGCGCCTCGAGCGGGCGATCAGGTGGATGACGACTTCCGAGTCGCTTTCGGTCTGGAAGATCGCGCCCTCGTCGGTGAGGCGATCCTTGAGCTCGCCGGCATTCGTCAGGGTCCCGTTGTGCGCGAGGGCCATACTCCCGTGCCGGTAGTTGACGAGCACGGGCTGGGCGTTGCGCAGGTTCGAGCTCCCGGCGGTCGAATAGCGCACGTGTCCGAGCGCCAGGTCGCCCGACAGGCCGGCAAGGATGGAATCGTCGAAGGCCTCGCTCACGTGGCCCATGTCCTTGTGCGAGGACGCGGCTCCGTCAGTGTCGATCGCTACGATCCCGGCCGACTCCTGTCCGCGATGCTGAAGCGAGTACAGGCCGAGAAACGTGAGCTCTGCCGCCCTGTCGGCCCCGCTGATCGCGAAGATGCCGCACTCGTCGCGCAACCGGTCGTCGTCCCGCCATGTGGGTAGGGGTCTGCGAACCCGGTGCGGCATCAGAACTCCGGAAGGGGATAAGAGGTGATCTTCTCGAACGCCTCGCGGTACCTCGCCGTCGTCGCGGATACCACGTGCTCGGGAAGGTCCGGCGCCGGAGGTTGCCGATTCCACTCACCGGCCTGGACGCGTTCCTCGAGGTAGTCGCGCACGGGCTGCTTGTCCAGCGAGGGGGGCGTGCGGCCGGGCTCGTACTCGCCCTCCGGCCAGAAGCGTGACGAGTCGGGCGTGAGCGCCTCGTCGATCAGGAGCAGTTCACCCATCGGCGTCGTGCCGAATTCGAACTTCGTATCCGCGATGATGATGCCTTTCCGGCGCGCCTGGTCGTGGGCGAATCGATACAGATCCAGGCTCGTATCCTTCAGGAACTCGGCGACCTTGCTGCCGAGGATCCCCTTGACGTGCGCGAGCGTGATGTTCTCGTCGTGACCTTCTTCGGCCTTGGTGGCCGGCGAGAAGATCGGCTCATCCAGCTGCTGCGCCTCCACCAGGCCCTCGGGCAGGGGCTCGCCGGCCAGCGTTCCCGTATCCCGGTACTCCCTCCACGCCGAACCCGTGATGAAACCGCGGACTACGCACTCGACGGGGAACGGATCGGCCCGCTCCACGAGCATTCCGCGGCCCGCCCACCGGTCGCGAGTGTCCGCAAGTCCCGGCTCGACCTCGATGATCCGATCCGGGTCGGCGCTCACGCAGTGACTGCGCACGATGTGGCCCGTACGATCGAACCAGTAGCTGGACATCTGGGTGAGGACCGTTCCCTTGTCCGGAATCGGCTGCGGAATCACGCAGTCGAACGCGCTGATCCGATCGCTCGCCACGAGCAGGAGATAGTCGCCCAGGTCGTACATCTCCCGGACCTTGCCCTGCCTGAGGAGCGGAAACGGGAGCTCGGTTCGCTCAACGGCCGACATTGCGCTCACACCTTCCTTTCATGATCCCGCACCTAGGTCGGACACGAATCAGACCCGCAACTTCGGCGGTTTCAACTCGTCGAGCTTCGCGACCGCCAGCAACCCATCCACCCGGTCGCGCAGGAAGCGGTCTGCCTGGGCTGGGGCCCGTCCCACGAGAGCGACGGGATCGGCCAGTTCCTCGAGCTCCGGGATCGTGAGATCTACTCCCTTGTCGCCTGCCACCCGATCGAAGAAATCGTTGACCGGCGCCCCTTCGTCGAGGCCGGTCCGCGCGTCCATCGCGTGCCGGCGCAGCCGCTCGTGCAGCTCCTGGCGATCGCCCCCCTTCGCCACGCCGGCGATGAGAATGCGCTCCACGACCAGGAAGGGAAGCGCCCTCGCCAGCCTCGCGGCGATTACCGCCTCGTGTACGACCAGCCCGGAAGCCACGTTGCCCACGATCAGCAGGATCGAGTCGGCGCTCAGGAACGCCTCCGGGATCGAGATCCGCCGGTTCGCGGAATCGTCGAGCGTGCGCTCGAGCCCCTGCACCGAAGCCGTCCACGACGCGTCGATCTCGAGGCTGCACAGGTGGCGGGCCAGCGCGCAGATCCTCTCGGACCGCATCGGATTCCGCTTGTACGGCATCGCGGAGGACCCTATCTGCCGACTACCGAACGGTTCCTCTATCTCGCCGAAGCTCTGCAGGAGTCGGACGTCGTTCCCGAACCTGGCGGTGCTGGCTCCGATTCCCGCGAGAACCGCGAGGACTCGATGATCGACCTTTCGCGGGTAGGTCTGGCCGACGACGTCGTAGGTTCCCGGAAAGCCGAACCGCTTCGCCAATCGCGCGTTCAGCTCGTCGACCTTCTTCCCGTCGCCGAGCAGCTCGAGGAACGAGTCCTCGGTACCGGTCGTCCCGCGGGCCCCGCGGAAACGCAGCTCGCCGAGCACGGCGTCGACCTGCTCCAGGTCGAGCAGCAGGTCCTGGAGCCACAGGGTGGCCCGCTTTCCCACGGTGGTGGGCTGGGCCGGCTGCCAGTGCGTATATCCGAGTGTGGGGAGCTCCTTCCAGCGGTCGGCGAACCCGGCGAGCGCCGCGATCGCTGCGATCAGGCGGGAGCGTACGATCTGCAGGCCCTCGCGAAGCTGAATGAGTCCGGCGTTGTCGGTTACGAAGCAGCTTGTGGCTCCGAGATGGATATGCGCCCTGGCGCTGGGGGCCACCTCGCCGAAATGATGTACGTGGGCCATCACGTCATGGCGGAGGTCCGCCTCGAGCTCGGCAACGCGGGACAGGTCGAGCTTGTCCCGGGCCTCTCGCATGGCGCCGATCGCCTGTTCCGGGACGTCGACGCCCAGCTCGCGCTCCGCTTCGGCGAGGGCGATCCACAGATCGCGCCAGGTGAGGGCCTGACGGACAGGTGAGAATACGTCTGCCATCTCCGCTGACGCGTAGCGCTCGATCAGCGGATGCGGATAGCGGTTCTGTGCGGCTGACAAATTACCGTACGTAGAAGGTTGTGATGTAGATATTCCCGCTCCTGTACACGCTGACCCGGATGCTACTACGTCCGGAGTAATACTGGAAGAGGTCGGCCACGTCTGCCGCCGTGCTTACCCGGCGTCGGTTGATTTCCACGATCACGTCTCCATCGCGCATCCCCGTGTATGCGGCGTTGCGCTGCGATATCCGCGTGATCATCGCCCCTGAGTCGACCTCCAGTCCCCGTTCGACCGCAATCTGGGCGTCCACCGTGATGAGCTCCAGTCCGGAGAGAACCTGCAGGCGCTCGGCCGATTCCGAGGGGAGCTCCGCGATGCGCAGCCGAGCCTCCCGGTCCCGGCCGTCGCGCCGATAGGTCACGTCGACCTCCGTTCCCACCCCCGCGTCCAGGAGGCCCACTTCCCAATCGAGCGGGCTGGCGACGGGCCGGCCACCGATGGCGACGAGGACGTCACCCGGCTCGAGCCCCGCCGCGGCTGCCGAGGAACCGGGCGCCACGCGCCGGACCAGCGTCTCGGAAAACAGCAGAGTGTCGGACTCGACCGCCATCGGGTCGACGCCCACGAAGGGTCGCCGGATGCGTCCGAATTCCCCCAGCTCGTCTACGATACGGAGTGCCCGATCGATGGGAATCGCGAATCCCAGTCCTTCCGACCCGCCTGACCGGGAGAAGATCGAGGAGTTGACGCCGATTACCTGGCCGTCCGCGTTGACCAGGGGCCCGCCCGAGTTTCCAGGGTTGATCGACGCGTCCGTCTGCACCATGTCCGCGAGGAGCGTCTGGCGCTCGTCAGCCGAGTGAATGTCGCGCCCCACACCCGAGATCACTCCGGCCGTTACGGTCGCCTCGGCGTTGGCCAGCAGGTAGCCGAACGGGTTCCCAATCGCGATGGCCGGCTCGCCGACCATCAGGTCCGAAGAAGTCCCGAGCGGGGCGGCCGGGACCCGTCCGCCCTCGATCCGAAGCACCGCGATGTCGGTGAGCTCGTCGGCCCCGACGACCGTCGCAGCGTGCACCCGACCCAGGGCGTCAGTGACGACGATCGAGTCTGCCCCCCGGACCACGTGCTCGTTGGTGACGAGAAACCCCGCGTCGTCGATCGCGAATCCTGACCCGTAGGATCTCCGGAGGCGAGATCGAGGCGCCGTCCTGCCGAAGAAGTCCTCGAACAGGCTGCGCGGGCCCGACTGGCCGATCCGCAAGATATTGATGCTGACGACCGAGGGCGCGACCTGGCGGGCGGCCTCTACGATCGGTGTGTAGCGGCGGCTGCCCGACGCCTCCTGCGCCACAGAGGCCGGGTCGGGAGCGACCTGTGTCGGGAGCGCCTCCTCGGGAGCGGAGGCCCTAACGATCGAGGCGGTGGCGGGATTCGGGGAGCTGATACCGGTCCCGCCCGCCGTGAGCTCTGACCTGGACTCGCCTGATCCGGCTCGCGAGCCGAAAAGCAGACCCGCCGGAAACGCCGCGATCAGGAGCACGGCGATCCACATTTGCCAGTCACGTCGGTTCAACGCGTTTCCTCTTCCGTGGTGGCGCGGCGCCCTCCGCGGAGGCGGGCACCTTACGGACGGGCACAGGCCACAGGCCCGGCACGCCGGGTGGGCGGTTCCAGCCCTCCCTGTACCTCACGCCCGTAAGATAGAGGCCCGACGGCTCCGCCGGCCCGGGCGGACGCACGTCATCTGATCCCGCCAACAGTCTCAACATGTCCTCGGGGGAGCGAGCCCCCGCGCCCTGCTCCGTCATCGTGGCGACCAGATATCGTACCATCCGATGGAGGAATCGATCCGCCACGATCGTGAAGCGCAGGTCGCCCAGGGGCGTCACGATCCATTCGGCTTTCTCCACCGTGCACACGGTCTTCACGTCCGGCTGACCCGACTTGGCGAACCCGGCGAAGTCGTGTTCGCCGAGGATCGGGCGGGCGGCCGCCCGGAGCAACTCGAGGGCAGGTGCTTCCGCGATCCACGCCGTGCCGCGGCGCCTATTTGGGGCCCGTCCCGCCTGCCCGGGCGCCAGGTAATACTCGTAGCGCCTTCCCGTGGCTCGAAAGCGAGGATGAAAGTCCGCCGCGGCTTCCCGCAGGGTCTCGATCCACACGTCGCCCGGCAGCACGGAATCCAGCGCGCGCCTCAGCCGTGCAGAAGTCCAAGTCGCGGGGGCGTCGAGAGAAACCTCCTGACCGGAGGCGTGGACGCCAGCGTCCGTCCTTCCGGCTCCGTGCAGCCTGCCTTCGATGCCGAGTCTGTGGAGGGCGGCCTCGATCTCTCCCTGGACGGTGCGCTCCCGGGGCTGCACCTGCCAGCCGGCGAAGGCGAAGCCATCGTAGTGAACCGTGGCGCGGTAGCGCTTTCCTTCCGGGGAGTGCACGGCGGCAAGCTACCGGCGGGCCGAATCGAGTGTCAACGCAGAGCCCCCCGCATTGGGAGCGTCGCGGCTCAGACCCCGCGCACGAGCACGGCCACGTCCCACGGCCCGGGAACCGGGGGAGACGTGGGCCGGAGAAACCAGATCGTAGCGGTGCCTCGAACCTGGCGGCCCACCAGAAACGGTTGACGCTTGGGCCGCTTCACGACCTCCGAACCCCCATCAGGCTTCGGAAACGCTCCGGAGACCGGCGATGGCACCACGGCTAATACTTCCGAATGACGCCGACGACGATGCCCTGGACCGTCACCCGGTCGGCCGCGAAGTGCATGGGCTCGAGGTCCGGATTCGCCGGCTGAAGCCGCACCATTCCTCCGGGCTCCCGATAGAACTTCTTGACCGTTGCATTCTCGCCATCGATGAGCGCGATCACCATCTCGCCATTGTTCGACGTGTCACGCGCCTGGACGATGACGTAGTCACCATCCCGGATCTGCTCTTCGATCATCGAGTCGCCGCGCACCCGGAGTACGTAGTGAGCCACCGGACCCGAGACCATGTCCTCGGGGACGGAGATCGCCTCTTTCTCCTCGACGGCTTCGATCGGCTGCCCTGCGGCCACCGTGCCGAGAAGCGGAAGATCCACGGCGGCGAGTCTCATCTCGGTGCGCGCGAGCTCGATGGACCGGCTCTCGTTGTAGTTCTTCCGGATGTACCCCTTGGCCTCGAGGTTCGAGAGGTGCTCGTGCACCGTGGCCAGGGAGCGGTACTGGAAGAAACTCGCGATCTCCTCGAAGCTCGGCGAATACCCGCGAGCGTCGAGGAAGCTCTCGATGAAATCCAGGATCTCCTTTTGCCGTCGCGTCAGGGCCATGACCTGTTCTCTCCTGCCGGCCGGAAGGGAACCGAACGGACACCGAAATCAAGCTACCCGAACAGGAACCGAAACGCAAGCTGGCCGAGGTTGGAATCCTGAGACACCCCGCCTATGTTCCTCGCCGTTCGGTTTCGGAAGAGAGGCCAGGAGCTATTTTCGGGAGGCTCATGAACACAGGTCGGAGCGCAAGGGTCCGGAGACGTCCGCTTCTGCGGGCAGGAGAGCTACGGTCCGTTCTCGCGACGATCGCCCTGGCCGTCATCGGGACGCCGGCCGTGGCGACGGGGCAGGAGGTCGGACCGACAGAAGAGAGTCGCCTGGCTCCATCCCTGAGCATCGCCCTCGGACGGGCGGCGCCGGCTGACACCCTTTCGATCATCGTACAGTACGCGGCGCCCGCTCTGGCTCCCGTACCTGCTGCGCAGCTGGCTCTACGGCTCCAGGTACGCTCCGCGGACGCCCTGGTCACGCTGGACTCTGCCACGCGAAGCCTGGGGGATCGACTCAGGGTGAGAGAACGGCTGTGGGTAGTGCCCGCCGTGTTGGCGGAGGCCACGCCCGCCGCGGTGGCTGCGCTGGCGGCCGATCCGTCGGTGGCGCGGATCTATCTGGACGAGAGACTGCCCGTCCGTCTCTCTCCGCTCGCCGGGGCGATCGCCGATCCGAGTTTCACGTCGCAGGCGATGCAGACCATCGGCGCCGACGCCGTATGGGATCAGGGCGTCACCGGTGAGGGCACGACGATCGCATTCTTCGACTCCGGGGTGGACGGATCCAACGCGATGGTCTCGTCGCGGTGGAGGGGGCGGAGTTCCGACCTTCGGGCCTCGTGGTTCGATCCGTTCGTCCGGGCGTCCACGCCGCAGGACCTGGTCGGCCACGGCACGCAGGTGGCGGTTTCGGCAGTCGGGGCGCTCTCGACGGGCGACACGCTGAAGTTCCCGGACGGCAGCGTGATCGTGGCTTCCTCGCCGATCGATGTCGTGACCGGGCCGGCGCCGCGTGCGGAGTGGATCGCGGCGCGGGTGTTCGAGCGATTCGGCGGCGGTGTGTACACGAGACGCTCCGTGCTGCTCCAGGCGTATCAGTGGGCGATCGATCCCGACGGGAACCCCGCCACGCCCGATGCCCCGGACGTGATCAACAACAGCTGGGGCCTGTTCCCCGGTGCGGCGGATTTCGATCCGTGCTCGGACATTCTCTACGGTGCGATCGACGCGGCGGAAGCGGCTGGGATCGCCGTAGTGTTCGCCTCTGGAAACACCGGTCCCAATCCCGGTTCGGTGACGCCCCCGGGCGCGCGGGATGACGCGGATCTCCGAAGCATGGCGGTCGGCGCGACATCAGGCATTCCTGGCAGCCTCACCGTGCCCGACTACAGCGGCCGCGGGCCGTCCCCGTGCGGCGGTGGCGTAAAGCCGGATCTCGCTGCACCGGGCCGGGTCCCGGAGGTGAGGGCCGCCGGAAGCTCGGCGGCCCGCCTCACCGGCTTCGCGGTGACCGGGACTTCGTTTTCGACGGCGCAGGTCTCGGGTGCCCTGGCTCTGGTGCGCCAGGTCCGCCCGGCGGCCGGGCCAGAGGAGGCGAAGCGCATTCTGTTGGACACGGCCGAAGATGTGGCTCCGACGGGTCCGGACAACGATTCCGGGCGCGGTCTGTTGAACGTGCCCGCTGCCGTCCAGCGAGCGAACGCCTCGTTCACCGGTGGGATGCTCCAGGCTTTCCTTGCCCGGCGAACACGGGACACCCTGGTCGTCGCGGTCGGAAACAGAGGAGCCGGCATGTGGAGCGGCGGTGAGGTGTGGGTCATCCCGGAGGGCCGGCCCCCGGTGGCGCGAGATCTTCCTTCTCTCGATCCCGGCGCCGTGGTGAGCTTCGCGGTCCCGATCGACCCCGCGTCGGCCGTGCGCAGCGTACGCGTTGCGGTGACGGACCTGTCGGGCGGCATCGTGCTGTCGCGAGTCCTGGTGAACGGACCGCCGAACCTGTTCGGAGGCTGGATTCTGGAAGCCGGCGACCTGGCGGCCGGCGGGAACGACTTCGGCCGGTTCGGGCGCGTCGCTGCGTTCCGCGGTTTCGAGTGGAAGGGCGATGAGCTGCTCACCGCAGGGGGGATCGCGGTCGCAGGCGCCGGCCGGATCTCCGACGGGTTCTACACGACGGTGCTTGGAAGGGCGGACCTCAAGTCCGCGGCGCCGGCCGTCGAGACGGACTGGGCGCCGTCGAGATCGGAGACTGACGTCGAGGCGACGCGAGCCGAATTCCGCTTCGATGACCTGGAAGCCCTGGGCCCGATCGGACTGGAAGTGAGGGCGGTCACGATGGCGAGCGACGTCGGTGGGGTCGGGGCTCTCACCGTGATCGCGACGGTTCGCAATGTGGCGGGCGCACGGATTCCCGACGCGATCCCGGCCTTTCTCGCGGATTGGGACCTTGGCGGCGGAGAGTCGGTCCGCTGGTCGCCGGATCTGGCGGCTCTGGTCTCGGAGCCGCTGGACGGGGGAGGTCCCATCACGGTGCTGGCTTCGGAGGGCAGCGTGATCGGCCGGTCGTCGGTTCCTCTCGGCACTCCGGCGGTCGGCGGTGCCTACGAGCCGGCCAGCGGAGTGCTGTGGGACACGTTTGAGGAAAGCACGAAGCTCGACCTCGTTCGCGGCGTGGATCCGGGCGGACTCCCCGGGTTCTCGTCGGCGATCGACCGGGCGGCGCTCCTCAGTATCGGACCGTTCGATCTTGGCGCCGGGGATTCGCGGACGGTCCGCTTCTGGCTTCTGGCGGCTCAGACCGAAGCCGAGGCGGCGGCCCGCTTGCGGGAGTTGCGCGACGAGCCGATCGAACCGCCGGGACCTGAGGGGCGGTTCGAGATTCAGCCACCGTTTCCCAATCCGTTGCGTACCGGGGGCGGTAAGGTCATGAACTTCCCGTACAGTGTTCCGGAGTCGGCGCGCGACCAGGGCCGTTCGTTGGTCTTCGAGGTGTACGATGTGGCCGGCCGCCGGCTCGTGCGGCAGACCCACGCGCTCGCGCCGAGCGGCTCACTTCCGCGCGTCACGTGGGACGGCCTGCTGGCCGATGGCCTGGAGGCCGCATCGGGGGCCTACCTCTTCGTTCTGCGTCTCGGCGAGGAGACCCGGTCCGGCCGCTTGCTGCTCGTGCACTGACCCGGCGACGCGGCGGCTCCTAAACGTTTTCGGCGTGTCGGGGATTCATGCATTGAGGGAGAAGTGGCGGAGCGAACTCCGCCGCTCCGGATCCGGCGGCCGGCCGGCCGGAAGCCTGTCCAACGCTGTTACCGCACAATGGAGGCATTTCGTGAAGCGACGCATAGTCCGTATGGGCGTCGCGGCCGCGGCGATTCTGGCCCTGGTGCCCGCCGCGCCCGCACAGATAGCGCGGGAAGCCGTCGACATGGATGCCGTCGAGCGCATCCGCGTCGAAGGTCTCGAGAACTCGCAGATGGAGGAGCTGGCGGGGTACCTGATGGACGTGATCGGCCCCCGTCTCACCAATTCCCCTGGCATGACGCGGGCCAACGAGTGGACCGCCGAGATGCTCGAGGAATGGGGCGTGGCGAACGTCCAGATTGAGCCGTGGGGCGAGTTCGGACGCGGTTGGGAGCGCGTGTCCTACAGCGGCCGGATTCTCACACCTTTCGTCCAGCCGCTCGTCGCGCAGCCGTCAGGCTGGACCGGCAGCACGGAGGGGACCATCACGGGTCCGGCCGTCATCATCGAGGCCGACTCGGTGGCCGACCTGGAGAGGTACAGGGGCCAGCTGGTCGGGGCGTGGATCCTGTCCAGGCCTGAGGTCGAGATGAGCCCGGACTGGGAACCGAGCCCGCTGCGGACTCCACTCGAGGATCTTCTGGAGCCGGCGGAAGAGCGGGAGGGGCAGCAGAGGGATCCGGAAGCGCGGGCCCGCCGTATCGCGGAATGGCGGCGCTTGAGAGAAGTACGCGAGGCCATGAACGAGTTTCTGGCGCGTGAAGGCGTCGCTGGCTTCCTGGTGCCGTCGTCACGTGAGTACATGCTGGTCCGAGGAGGCGGGAGCGGAGCCGGTCGCGACCCCGCGAACCCCGAGCCTCCGCCCGAGCTCAACGTGGCCGGAGAGCAGTACAACCAGATCTTCCGCAACGTGCAGCGGGGCATCCCTGTCGAGCTCGAGATCGATGTTCAGAACCGGTTCTTCTCGGAGGACCTGCAATCCTACAACACGCTGGGCGACATCCCCGGATCGGACCTCGCCGACGAGTACGTGATGATCGGGGCCCACCTCGACTCGTGGCACTACGGCACCGGCGCCACCGACGACGGAGCCGGCTCGGTCGTGATGATGGAGGCCATGCGGATCCTGAAGGCGCTCGACCTGCAGCCCCGGCGCACCATTCGGATCGCCCTGTGGGCCGGTGAAGAGCAGGGCCTGCTCGGATCGCAGGGCTGGGTCGAGAATCACACGGACCTGCACGCGAAGATCTCCGCCTATCTCAACGTGGATAACGGCACCGGCCGGCTGCGTGGGATCTGGGACCAGAGCAACGAGGCGGCCATACCGGTGTTCGAGCAGATTCTGTGGCCGTTCAGAGATCTGGGGGTCGTGGCCGTCAAGCACGGCGACACGGGCGGCACGGACCACCTCGCGTTCGACGCTGCGGGCATCCCCGGGTTCAACTACATCCAGGACCCGATCGAGTACGGGACCCACACGCACCACACGGCCGCCGACACGTTCGAGCGGCTCATGATCGACGACCTGAAGCAGGCGGCGGTCGTTGTGGCGGCTACGGCGTACCATCTCGCGATGCGCGAGGAGATGATGCCTCGGAAGCCGGTGGAGCCTCCGACGACGGACTGATCGGACGGGCCGACCCTCGGCCCGAGTCGGTGAGGCGACGTGACGGGCCCGCTGTCCGTCCTCGGTGGCGGGCCTTTCGTCTCAGTCGTCCGTGGAGAGCCGCGACTCGACGGCCGGATCCGGCTCAACGAACAGGGTGGACACGCGCTCCGGCGCCACGACACCCGGCGCTGCCTTGCGGGGCTTTCGGACGTACTTACGGCGGGTCCAGTCCACGGCCACGACCCCGCTGTGGCGCGCCTCGCTCCTGAGGGCCGCGAGCACGGCGGCCTCGGCGAGGTCGGCCGGAGGGGGGTTCTGGTCGCGCCTGTCCCAGCGCAGGATCACGTGCGCTCCCGCCGCCTGCTGCGCGTGCAGCCAGACGTCGTCCGGTGAGGAGTGCTGGAAGGTCAGCGCATCGTTCGCACGGGCGGATCGACCGACTCGGATCTCGAGGCCTCCGGAGGACCGGTACCGGCGGTAGGGAAGGGGCTCGTCATCCGCGCCGCGCCGCGCGCCGCGCGCGATGCGCCGTTGTTCCGGGTCTCCGCCGACCAGGTCCCACAGCTCGTCCGACGGCCCGGATGTGCGCAGCGTCTCGACGGCGGCCTCCAGGCGAAGGACGCGGTCAGTCGTGCGCTTCAGTCGCCCGGGAAGCGCGCGCGCCCCCCGCTCCCTCCGTCGAGCCCGCTCGTAGAAGCGCTCGGCGTTCTGGATGGCGTCGAGCCGCGGGTCGAGTCGGACCTCCATCTCCGACCCATCGAAACCTTCGAGCGACACGCTCTCGGTACCCTTCGGCACTTCGCGCTGCCGGGTGAGCAGAAGGTGCCCGATGTCCCGGAGGGAGTCGGCTGACTCCCCTTCGAGCTGCCGCTGGAGCGCCGCCCGCCGCTTCTTCAGGTCGCCGATTCGGCGCCGCAGCGAGCGCTCCAGGCGTTCCGCGTCGGGCGTCGCACCGGGTCCGGTCTGCACATCCGTGTCGGCCGCATCGGTCGCTGGCCACGTCGAACTCTCCGCGGCGGCGACGCGCATCGCCGCCATGAGGCTGCCGAATCGACGCGCGTCGGCATCCAGCCGAACGGGGTACGGCTGCGCGACGGTCCCGCGCGTCAGCAGCCAGGCCTCCCCGGTCACGGCGGCCCGGATCCGCGAGTACCTCCCGTAGGTCCCGGCCACCGGGTCGGCAGGACCGTCGCCCGCGGGCGCGTCGTCACGGGCCGCGTCACCGAGGATCCAGTCCACGTTGAGAGAACTGGTCCATGCCGCCGACCGGAGCAGCACATCGCGCCGTTGCCCGGAGGGAACGGTATCCAGTAGACGGGTCCACTCGGCTTCAGCCGGCGGATCGGTCGCCCAGGCCCGTGCTCCCTCCGGGCGGCCGTAGATGGCACCCGGCTGGAGAGAGCGCCCCCCGGCGGCTCGCGACCACAGCACCGCTTCGACGCGGTCGTCGTCGCCGCGTGCCAGCACCGCGTTCCACTGATTGGTGTGGAGCTCTACATACAGCCGGTAGACGGGCGGGCGGTCTGGCTGTGCGTGACTCAGCTGCGCCTGACTCCGGCCACCGGCCAGCTCCAACACGAGCAGCCGCTCGTCGTCTGGCGACCATACGGCGGTCAGGAAGAGCCGGCGGAAGTCGATGCGGCGCTCCGACCCCGCAAGCCCCGAGCGGAACGCGCCACCGCTGACGATGAATCCGCGGGACGGGTGGAGAAGAAAGCCGATCACCTTTTCCTCGATCGGCCCTTCCCCGAACACGATCCACGCCTCGCGGCTCTCGCGGTTCAGGCGCAATCCGGCTACGCGGCGGCCGATCCACCGGGAGCGGATCTCCCGGCCAAGTCCCGAAACAAGGGCCGGATCGTACCGAATGGCCAACGGCGGATTCCTTTCTGGTTTCCGTTCTGTGTCGCTCGTGGCTGCGCCCTGCCGCGGGCAGACCCGTTGTTGGTACTGCGTCGATTCAATATCTATCTGTACGCCTGCCGCGGCACACCCCTGCCGTCGGAGCTGTCACCGATCGTGAACGCGGGAGTCGATCCGGAATGCACCCGGTCGTGGAACGGGCAGGAACTTCTGCTGAATTGCCCGCATGGGCTCGTTGCGGTTCGGGCCGGCGCGCGCACGGGGTGCGAGTGGGCGACCTCCTCGAGACGTGGGCCACCCAGCTGAACCTGCCCGAGATCGAGCGGATTCGGTGGCGCGCCGCGGGTGTACTGCACGATGCCCTGAAGGACGCTCCGTACTCGGACTTGCGAGACTTGGCTGGAGAGGGCTGGCCGAAGCCCGTAATCCACGCGCCCGCCTGCGCCGAGCAATTGGCGGCGGACGGGGTCCAGGACCGACCACTTCTGGACGCGATCCGCTATCATCCTGTGGGCCATCCCGGACTGGATGACCTCGGGGAGTACCTGATCCTGGCCGACTACCTCGAGCCGGGCAGAGACGGTAGCCTCGGCGAGAGACACGCTCTTCGGGAGCGCCTGCCGGGCGGCCGGCACGAAGTGCTGGTCGTCGTGGTGCGGCGCAGACTCGATAGGCTGCTTCGGAAGGAGCATCCGTTCATGGGCTGTTCGGTGGACTTCTGGAATCAGCTGGTGCGCCAGTGATCGCCAGGGCGCAGACCGCGCTGGTCGTGCTGGTGCTGCTTGGAGCCGGCGTGCTTCTGGGCTCTTTCCTCCTCGAGTGGCGCGGCCGCGAGCTCGGAGTCCCTGCCGCGTCGAACGACTTCGAGGGGTTGCCGTCGTCCATATCGCCCGAGGCGCTCACCGGCCGGATCAGCGTCGAGGTGCTGAACGGGGCGGGCGAGCCGGGAGCGGCGGCCCGGATCACGGAGGCGCTCCGCGATGCGGGCTACGACGTGAAGACGTTCGGCAACGCCTCGAGCTTCGAGTACGAGAGAACGATCGTGATCGATCGATCGAATCGGTCCAACGCAGCCCGCTCGGTGGCCGACGCACTGGGCGTGGAGGAAGTCCGCTCGGAGCCGCAGCCCGCGTTGTATCTGGACGCGACGATCATCCTGGGCCGCGACTGGAGGCAACGGCTGAATCAGCTTCGCTAGTCGTCCTGGACGCCCATCCCTTCGCGCTCTAATCGTAACTGCCCGCAGGCCGCAGCGATGTCACGGCCGCGGGGTCGCCGGACGGCGGCTTCGACGCAGCGCTCTTCGAGTACCCGGACGAATCCCGCGATGCGCTCGGGCGGGCTCGGACGCCAGTCTCGCCCCGGTATCGGGTTGTAGGGGATCAGATTGACGAAACCATCCAGATCCTCCAGAAGATCCGCCAGGCCGTGGGCCAGGTCCGGCGAGTCGTTGACCCGTTCGATGAGAACGTACTCGAACGTGATTCGGCGGGCCTTGGCTTGCTGGTACTCGCGCAACGCGGCGAACAGCTCGGGCAGTGGATACCGTTTCTCGATCGGAACCAGCATCTGGCGCAGCGTATGTTCAGGCGAGTGGAGGGACACGGCGAGCCGAAAGGGCTCGGGCCTGGCCGCCAGCGCCTGGATTCCCGGCACGAGGCCCACCGTGGACACCGTGATCCGGCGGGCGCCGAATCCGAATCCGGCGTGAAGGATCGACAGCGAGGCGAGGACCGCTTCGAGGTTCGCAAGCGGCTCGCCCATCCCCATGTACACGACGTTCGAGATTCCGCGCCCGAGCCTGTCGCGGGACACGCGCTCGGCGTCACGGAATTGGGCGACGATCTCCGGCGTGCTGAGCTGGCGCCGAAACCCGAAGTCTCCCGTGGCGCAGAACCGGCACGCGAGAGCGCACCCGGCTTGAGAAGAGAGGCACAGAGTGACTCGGTCCCGCGACGGAATGAGGACCGACTCCACGTGCTCTCCGTCCCGCAGCCGCCACAGGTGCTTGACGGACCCGTCCCGCGAACGCGCCTCGAACGCCATCTCGAGCGGCGAGATCGAGAAACGCTCGGGGAGGAGCCGCCTGAGGTCCGCCGGGAGGTCGGTCATTTCCTCGAACCCGGCCGCGAATCTCTCGTACACCCACTCGGAGATCTGGCGGGCCCGATAGGCCGGCTGCCCGAGTTCGGCGAGCGCCGGTCCAAGGAGAGCCGCGTAGTCGTCCGGGAGGTGGGCGAGCAGCTCCGGTCGATCCGTTCCTTCCGTCGTTTCTGTCATGCGACCGACGATCCCGATCGGTTCCGTGTCGCGCAAGGGTTGGCTTGCTGCCCCTTCCGGTCGCCGGTATCTTAAGCCGCCGCGAAATCGGAGGCGCGCGAAGGAAGCGTCCCCAGACTCTTATGCCTGCGGAGCTCGGCTACGAGTACCCGTTCTCCAGGCCCGCCCCTGACGCTTTCCTCCCGGCTGACGGAGGAGCGTATCAAGGTACCCCTGGATTCCCTGGACAAGCAGGGGATCCTCCGGGAGATGTGCTCACTTCTCGCCGGCACGGCGGGCGTCCCCGATCGATTGGACGACATCCACCGTGTCGTGGTCGAGCGGGAAGCCGTGCTCAGCACGGGCGTCGGCTCGGGAATCGCTCTTCCGCACGGCAAGTGCGGCGGGCTCCAGCGTCTCGAGATCGTGGCGGGGACCACGAGAGAGCCAGTTGACTTCGATGCGGTCGATGGCGAGCGGGTGCGGCTGGTCCTCATGCTGGTGGGTCCGCCTTCGGCCGTCGGATACCACGTGAAGACCCTCGGTCACATCAGTCGAACGCTGCGCGACGCGGAGCTCAGGACCAAGCTCTCGGATGCGGAGGACGCGGGTCTTTTTCGCAGGCTGATCCTGGAAGCCGGCGCTTGAGACGTCCGGCCGGTTCCTGGCGGTCCGTCGCCGTCTGGGCGGTGCTGATTCTCATCGCGACGACGGTCCCGTTGACGAACCTCGTGTCGCGGACGCCGACGCTCTGGCTGGACAAGCTCGTGCACGGCGCGCTGTACCTGGTCCTGGGCTGGCTGGTGGGCGCCGCTGTCTGTGCGACGGGCCGCCGCACCGTCTGGGCTTGGACGAGCGCTCTGCTGGCGTTGGCCTTGTTCGCTCTGGTGGATGAGGTTCACCAGTTGTGGCTGCCGGGGCGCGTCACGAGCCTCGGCGACTGGGCCGCGGACGCGATCGGGGCGACGATCGGTCTCACAGCGGGTATGATACTGTGGAAGAGCCCTCCAGCCGCCGGGATGGAGGGCGCGCAAGGGCAAGGCAACCGGGAGGACATCTGAGTCACGAGGGGAGCAAGGGGCCCGGACGGCACGTCGATCGGGAGACCTTTCGTGGGCTGCCGGGCGCGACCCAGTATCGAGACGTGGCATGCGGCCTGGTCGACGCCGGATGGGTAGGTAAGACCGTGCGTCTCGCCGGCTGGGTGCACCGCCGGCGCGACAAGGGCGGCGTGAAATTCGTCCTTCTGCGCGACCGAACGGGGCTGGTGCAGCTCGCCTTCGAGCCTGACACGTCCCCACCCGAGGTCCTGGGGTTGGCGGGCAGCCTGAATCCGGAGGACGTGCTGTGGATCGAGGGCGACGTGGAGGAGCGCCCGCCCGGAGCAGTCAACCCCGAGATGGAGACAGGCGCCGTCGAAATCAGGGTTCGGGGGATGAAGGTTCTGGCGGAATCCGATCCGCTTCCGATCCTGGTCGCCGTGCCACCTGGGGAAGAGCTTCCCTCGGAAGAGCTGCGCCTCCGGCATCGAGTGCTCGATTTGCGCCGCCCGGAGATCCAGCGGAATTTCGTGGTGCGCCACCTCGCCACGAACGCGGCTCGTGCATCGCTGTCCCGCCAGGGTTTCCTGGAGGTCGAGACCCCGTTCCTTACCAGGCGAACGCCCGAGGGGGCCAGGGACTATCTGGTGCCCAGTCGAATTCATCACGGAGAGTTCTACGCACTTCCGCAGTCGCCCCAGCTGTACAAGCAGCTACTGATGATGTCGGGTTTCGATCGTTACTTCCAGATCGCCCGCTGCCTGCGTGACGAGGACCTGAGGGCCGACCGGCAGCCGGAGTTCACGCAGGTCGATGTCGAAATGGCCTTCGTGGCGGAGGACGATGTATTCGCTGCCTGTGAGCGGATGCTCTCGGACATGTTCGCCTCCGCGCTGGATCGGTCCATCGACGTGCCGTTTCCCCGGATGACCTGGGCCGAGGCGATGGAGTCCTACGGAACCGACAAGCCCGATCTCCGGATCGACTGGCGAATCCAGGACTTTTCCGGAGTTCTCGGTGGTCGGGGATTCGGGATCTTCGACGCTGCCATCGCCGCAGGAGGACGGGTCAGGGGGATCGTCGTGGCCGGCGGGGCTTCGTTGTCGCGGTCGCGGCTCGACGCGATCAATGAGACGGCACGCGCCGCGGGCGCCAGGGGAGCCCTGTGGCTGAAGTGCAGCGAGGATGCTTTCTCGGGCCCGGCGGCCCGATCCGTGGACGGGGATGCCGGCCTGATCCTCAGGTCGAACCACGGACTCGGACCGGGCGACCTGCTCGTCCTGGTAGCAGGTGTCGACGCGGAGAGCTCACCGGCGCTGGACGTATTGCGCCGCGAGCTGGCCGTCGAGCTCGGCGCCCTGTCGGAAAGAGACGAGTGGCTGTGGGTGACGGACTTCCCTCTGTTCGAGCCCGATCCCGAGACCGGCGCTCCGGCCGCCAGCCACCACCCGTTCACCATGCCGGTGGACGTGACGCCGGAGGAGTTGTCGGCGGACCCGTTCTCCGTGCTGTCGCGGGCGTACGACCTGGTTCTGAATGGCACCGAGCTGGCCAGCGGCAGCATCCGGTGTCACGAGCCGTTCCTTCAGAGGGCGATCCTCGAGGTCCTGGGCATGACACCGGAACAGGTGGACGCCAGGTTCGGCTTTCTCCTGGAGGCGTTCCGGTACGGCGTGCCGCCGCACGGAGGCTTCGCGCTGGGCCTCGATCGACTGATCGCTCTGATGGTGGGCGTATCGTCTCTCAGGGACGTGATCGCGTTTCCAAAGACCACGACCGCGCGGGGCCTGATGGAAGGAGCTCCGTCTTCGGTGGACGAGGACCTGCTGGCGGACCTCGGCATCCTGCTCGTCGGGGGAAGGGCGAAATCCGATGAGTGACACGCGCGCGTCGAGCCCGGATTCCGTGGATGCGCCGGTCATACAGCACCGTCTCTCGGCCGAAGGAGCTGACGAGTTGCTCCTTGCCGGCGTGAATGACGTCCACCTGAAGGCCCTCGCGCGCCTCGGCGACCTGCGCGTCATCCTGCGCAACGACCAGCTCATACTGTCGGGGGACGTCGAGGCAGTCGAGCGCTGCGCGCCGGTTGCCCAGCGCATGATCCGTATGGCCCAGCTCAGGCGCTCGTTCGATCTCGCGGACGTGGAGCGTTTCTTCGCCGAGGCCGAGAGCGAGCCTCTCACGCCGGTTCCGGAAGCGGATGAAGAGGTCGTCGCACTTCCTGGAGCACGTAAGGTAATTCGACCTAAGTCAAAGGGACAAAAGGATTATCTTTCTGCGATCCGACAGAACGACATCGTCGTCGGCATCGGACCGGCCGGGACGGGGAAGACCTATCTGGGTGTGGCCATGGCCGTGGATGCCCTGGCCCGGAAACGAGTCCGCCGCATCATTCTGACCCGGCCCGCCGTCGAAGCCGGAGAGGCACTCGGGTTTCTCCCCGGCGACATTCGGGACAAGGTGGACCCGTATCTGCGCCCCTTGTACGACGCCCTGGAGGACATGCTTCCGACGGACCGAATGCGCCGCGCCATCGAGGAGCACACGATCGAAATCGCGCCCCTGGCGTACATGCGGGGGCGCACTCTATCGGATGCCTTCCTGATCCTGGACGAGGCTCAGAACGCGACGACGGCGCAGATGAAGATGTTCCTCACTCGCCTTGGCCTGAATTCGAGGACGGTGATCACGGGCGACGTGACCCAGATCGATCTCCCGCGCCCCGAAGACTCAGGACTGCTGGAGATCGAACAGATCCTCAAGGCTGTCGAGGGAATCGATTTCGTGTACCTGACCGAGTCGGATGTAGTGCGCCATCGGCTGGTGAAGGAGATCATCCGGGCGTACGCCGACCACGACAACGGGGGCGAGCGAAGCGGATGAGCGCGGCCAGGTTCCGGGAGACGTGGCGCGACGCGGCTCGCGCGATCGACCGACAGCCAGGCGAGGGCTGGCGGGATCAGCTGTTCCACCACGGCTTCCGGGTCGCCGTCGTGGTCGCGATCGCCGTGACCGTGCCGCTGCTGTCTCGAGGCCGCACGCTTCCCGAGACCGTGGACGTCCAGGAGGGGGCCGTCGCCACGGAAGACGTGATCGCCGCTTTCGAGTTCACGGTTCCCAAGCCTGCCACACAGCTTGCGAGAGAGCGGGAGGACGCCGAGCGGCTCGTGCTGCCGGTCTACATTCTGGACGCGGGGATGGCTGACACGGCGCTCGCGAACGTGGGCCGTTTCTTCGCGAAAGCCGATTCGGTATTCGGCTCCGCGGACGGCGCGGACCTGTCCGACGCGCGGGCCTTCCTCGCGTCGAACGGCCTGACGGTGACCGACGTGCAACTGGCCTACCTGGCCGACCCTGAGCGCCGGAGCGCCCTCCAGAGCTCGATCGAGACGGCCTTCGCGACCCTGCTGCCGGCGGGCGTAGCGGCCATGCTTGATCCTCGGGGCCGATCGGCGAGCGTCGTGACCGTGCGCGGCGACACGGATCGACTGGTCCCGCGGGACTCCGTCACTACTCTGAATCGGTTTCACGAGGACGCCCTGGTGTACGCGCCGCAGGATGCGTCCGTCGACGGTTTCCAGATCTATGGAAGCCTGCTGATCCGGTTCCGCAAGGCCACGCTGCTGCCTGACGATCTCGCGACCCGAACAGCGCGTGAGCAAGCACGGGCGGCGGTGGACACCGTATCCGATGTGATCCTCGAGGGGGAAAGGATCGTGACGGCGCACGAGCGGGTCGGTCGTCGCGACCTGCACCGACTCGGGGCTTACAACCAGGAACTGGTGCAAAGGGGCCTGGCCGGCAGCACCAGCCGACGCTTGGCGGGTGCCGGGAGCGTCCTGTACACGGGAATCCTCATCGCGCTCCTGGCGGCCGTGCTGCTCATGTTTCGTCCGGCCATCTACCGGGATGTGCGAGCGTACATGATCGTCATGGGGCTGGTGGCCGCGGTCATGGTAACGGCCAGTCTGATCCAGCAGGCAGGCTATCCATCGGAGCTCATCCCGGTAGCCCTTCTCGCGCTCCTGGTGGGTGCGTTGTACGACGGGCTCATCGGTTTCGTGGCTGTAGCCGTCGTCTCGGGTGTAGTCGGCGGACAAATCGTGCTGCTGGGAGAGGCGGTGTTCGCCCTCGCCGCGGTCAGCGTTCCGTTCAAGATGATCGCGGCTGGTGGTGCGGGAGCCCTCGGCATCCGGCACGTGCGGCGCCGGAGCCACAGCTGGGTGCTGATCGCGCTGATCTCCGGTGCCTACTTCCTGGCCGGGGTGGCGCTGGCCCTCCTCCGGTCGTTGCCGGTGAGCGAGATACTGCTGGCGCTGTTTTGGGGGGGCGTCAGCGCTACCCTGTGTACGGTCCTGGCCGTGGCGGCACTCATACCGGCCCTGGAGAAGCTGACGGGCGTCAGCACGGACCAGACGCTCCTCGAGCTGAGCGACCTCAATGCGCCGCTTCTCCGGGAGCTGTCCCGGGAGGCGCCCGGCACGTACGCACATTCGATCAACGTGGCGAACCTCGCGGAGGCCGCCTGTCTGGGCATCGGCGCGAACCCTCTACTCGCTCGAGCCGGGGTCTATTATCACGACATCGGAAAAATGGCGAATCCACAGTTCTTCGTGGAGAACCAGCCGCGCGGCCGGAATCCGCACGACCGACTGGCCCCGCGTCGCAGCGCTGCCATCATCCGGGACCACGTGAAGGATGGCCTTCGCCTCGCCTCCGAACATCGTCTTCCCCGGGTGATCCACGACTTCATACGGGAGCACCACGGCACGACGATGATCTCCTATTTCCTGAACAAGGCGCGGGAAGCGGAGCCGGACCTCGACCTCGATCCGTCCGACTACGCCTATCCCGGACCGAAGCCTCAGAGCCGGGAGACTGCGGTCGTCATGCTGGCCGACGCGATCGAGTCGGCCACGCGCGTCCTCCAGGATCCCACCCCGGACCGAATCCGGGCGACGATCGACCAGCTCGTGACCGCGCGAATCGAGGAGAACCAGCTCGATCAGTGCCCCCTGACGTTGCGCGACCTCGAGATCGCGAAGGCGGAGTTCGCACGCGTCCTGATCGGCATGTACCATCAGAGGATCGAGTACCCTTCGGGGGTCCACGCGGCGGTGCCCCCGCCCGCCGAGCCGGACGCGGGATTCGAGGCCGGCGCGGCGCCGTCCTGATCCGGCCCTCCGCCCCAATGCCGCCCGTACTGCATTTCAATCGACTTGGCGAGTGGCCCGCGGCGCGGGATTCGGAGTCCCTGTTCAGGGCGGCTGCCCTGGCGGCGCTGGAGTCGCGGGGCGAGCGGTCGGGTGAGGTGTCGTACACCTTCGTGTCGGCAGAGGAGATCCGCCGGCTGAACTGCGACTACCTGGATCGCGACCACCCTACGGACGTGATCGCGTTCGATCTGGGGGACCGGCGGAGCCTCCTCGGAGATGTCTATATTTCGCCGGAGGTGGCGGCCGCCAACGCCGCCGAGCACGGCGAAGCAGAGCAGCAGGAGATCGTCCGACTGGTCGTTCACGGGTCCCTGCACGTCATAGGCCTGGATCACCCCGAAGGCCCGGAGCGGGAGTCTGCGCCGATGTTCGTCCTGCAGGAGGAGTTGCTCCGGTCCCTGACGGACGGCTAGGCTAACAGCGCGAGCCAAACCCGCACCGAGCCAGGCGGCCGAGATGCAGAGGATAGCACAGCGTCTGCGACGGTACCTCGTAACCGGGCTTATCGTGATCGCCCCTGTCGGCGTCACGGTATTCGTCCTGTCGTGGCTGTTTCAGCGGTTGGATCCGATCGTCGGAAGGTACCTTCCTCCCATCGCCGGCTACGAGCCGCGCGGTCTCGGTGTGGTGGCGCTTCTGCTCCTGCTGATCGGCGTGGGGTGGGCGTCCCAGAAGGCGCTCGGCCGCAGGGCGCTTCGCGTCTGGAACCGTTTCGCCAGTCGCGTCCCCGTCGCCCGTAGACTGTACAGCGCCTCGTCACACGTATTCCAGGCCGTTCTGACGCGGGAGCGCAAGCTCTTCCGGCACTGCGCCCTCATCGAGTATCCTTCACCCGGATCTTATACGCTGGTGTTCGAGACCGCGGAGGCAGCGCGCGAGATGCAGCAGGTGATTGGGGAGCCCTCGGTCGCCGTGTTCCTGCCCACGGTGCCCAATCCGGCTTCGGGCTTTCTACTCTTCCTCCCGAGAGGGCGAGTGCATCGCCTGGACATGACGGTCGAAGAAGGGTTCAAGATGATCTTCTCCGCCGGAATGGCCGTTCCGGAATCGGCCGAACCTGAGCCCCCGATGGACGACCGATGAGCGAGAAAGTCGACCAGTTAGAGCAAGTACTGGGCCGGGTGCTCGGTCTCCTGGAGGCCGGGGACTACGCAGGCATCGCCCTCGCCCTCGAGGCCGTGCACCCCAGCGACCTCGCGGACTTCGTCGAGCACCTCGAGGACGAGCAGCGCCTGTCCCTGCTTCAGCACATTCCGTCGGGTCTCGCAGCGGACACGCTCGCCGAGATGGAGGACGTCGAGCGTCCCGGGGAGCTATTGCTGCAGCTCGAACCGGAGCGCACCGCCGAGATCGTTCACGAAATGGCGGATGACGATGCCGCCGACGTGATCGGGGAGCTGGAGCCGGAGGAGCGGGCCCGCGTGCTGGCGGCCGTGGCGGACGAGGAAGCGGCCGAGATCGAAGAGCTCCTGACGTATCCGGAGGAATCGGCCGGCGGGCTGATGACGCGGGACGTCCTATCGGTCTCCACCCGGCTCACCGCCGGGGAGGCGATCGCCGAGATTCGACGGCAGGCCCACGAGGACTTCGATTTCTTTACCATCTTCGTGGTCGATCCGGATGGCACGTTCCGCGGTGTGGTTTCACTTCGGGACCTGGTGATCGCCGAACCGCAGACTCCGATGGCCGAGATCACGGAGGAGCCGCCTGTCGTCGTCACGGTGGACACCGATCAGGAGGAGGTCGGGAAGGCCCTGTCCCGCTACAACCTGGCCTCCCTCGGCGTAGTGGATGGCCTGGGCCGTCTGGTGGGGCGCATCACCTTCGACGACGTGATCGACGTCGTAGAAGCAGAGGCTACCGAGGACATCCTGCGGTTCGCCGCCGTGTCCGAGGAAGAGGAGCTGCGCGGCACGACGATCGATGCCATTCGCAGCCGTCTTCCGTGGCTGTTCCTCAGCGTCATCACGGCTGCCATCGCCTCATCGGTGGTGTTTGCCTACCAGAGCACGATCGAGGCCATGGCCCTGCTCGCCGTCGCCATGCCGGTGATCGCCGGCGTGGGGGGCAACGCGGGCACGCAGGCCCTGGCCGTGACGATCCGTCGGATCGCGCTGTCGGATGAGACCGTGGGAGAGCGGCTCGGCGTGATCTGGAAGGAGGTGGCGGTGGGCCTGGTCAACGGCCTCGTGATGGGGGTCCTGGCCGCGATGCTCGGACTCCTGTTCACCGACGCCGGGGTCATGTTTGGCGTCGTCGTGATGCTGGCCATGTGGGGCAGTCTCGCCATCGCCTCGTTCGCCGGGGCCTTCATACCCATCTTCCTCGAACGCATCGGGGTCGATCCCGCCGTAGCCTCGTCGCCTTTCGTCACGACGCTAACGGACCTGTGGGGGTTCTTCCTCCTGCTCGGGCTGGCGACAGCCGTGCTGATGTGATGGACGTGACTCGCCATCGATATCACGCCAGCCGCACCCCGGGAGTCAGGAATGCGGACAGGCCCGGCGACCCGCAAAACGCGACAGTCCATGATCAGGCGCGCGGTTGATGAGCGGTGGAAGCCGGAACGGCCCGGTGCCGGATGATGAGGTCCCGGAGACCCTATCCCCCGGGAACTCCCGCCGTAGTTGCGTGTCTCAGGCGGCTCAGGAGGCGCGGCGCCCTGAATCGCGAAGCGGTCGGGCCGCGGCACCGATATTGCCCTCGATTGGACCGGAAAAGTGCGTCTCGGGCCCACGGTTGCCGGCTCGAAATTGAAACTGGTGCATGGAGCGACGACCTCATGACGAGATTGCGTATGGCGGCCCTGGCCGTTCTGGCGACAGCGGCGTTCGTCGGCTGCGGCAATGACGGCCCGAGTGATCCTGGCACGACCCTGAGCCTGAGCATCGTCAGCGGAAACAACCAGGTGGGCGCGGTCGGGATCACGGTTCCGGCTCCCCTCATCGTCCAGGTAGAGGACCAGTCCGCGAATCCGGTAAGCGGCGAGGAAGTGTCCTGGGCACTGGCGTTGGCTGCGGGACCGAACTCGAGCCTGAGCGCCACGAGCACGTCGAGCGGGACGGACGGGCGCGCGTCCATATCGTTCACGCTCGGAGACTCCGTGGGTACCTACGAGGTGCGCGCCTCCGTACCGGGGTCGTCAGTGACGTTCGCGGCCGAGGCCACTGCTGACGGTGCCTTGTCGATCGTATCCGGCGACGGGCAGGTCGGCGCAGTCGGGACGCAGGCGGGGCAGCCCCTGGTCGTGAAAGCGATCGGTACCGGGGGAGCGGGCGTCTCCGGTGTGGAGATCACGTTCGAAGTAACGCAGTCCGCGGGCGCGGGCGCGGCGGTCGACCCGGCGCTCGCGACTACGGGAGTGAACGGCGAGGCGTCTACCGTGCTGACCTTCGGAGACGCGAACGGCAGCGTCAGCGTCGGTGCGAGCGCCAACGGATCGACCGTGACTCTCTCCGGCTACGCGTGTGGCGGCGATGCGAGCGTGTCGAGCCTCGATCTGCAGCCCGGAGAAGACTCGGTGATCACCGGCTCGGACCTGGCTTGTCTGCAGCTGCCGGGGCACTCGGCGGGAGCCGAGTACGAGATTGCCGTAACACCGCTTCCGCAGGCCCTCGGATTCAACGACATGAAACTCGCGGTCGCTGGCTCCGCGGCGGCGTCGCCGGCTCCGGCGATCATTACGCTCACGGACGCAGTGGCGCCGCGTGCCTCCTTCTCACTTTCCGGCACCGGGTTCGAACTCACGGAGTGGCGCAGCCGCCAGTACGAGTGGGACATGCAGCTACGGGAGCTCGAGAGGCCGCTGCGCCCGCAGATTCTAGCGAACGCGAGACGCGGGTCGAGTTTCGGACTCATGGCGGCGGCGCCCCTGGTGGGAGACGTGATGGACTTCGGGTTCTCCTGTGTGGATACACTCGATTTTCAGAACGCCCCTACGGACATCACGGCCGAGGTAGTGGAAGTGAGCACCAACGCGGTCATATTCGAGGATACTCTGTCACGAGGGTCGTTTACGCCGGCCGAGTATGCCGCGATTGCCCAGAACTTTGATGACGTGATCATCGGCACGGACACACTTTACTTCGGCGCGCCCTCGGACGTGCCGGGCGACATTGCCCCCGGGCAGGTGGTCATCCTGTACTCGCAGGGCGTCAACCGGATGACGGAGGACTACACGGACGGCTTCATCGCCGGGTTCTTCTGCCCGCTCGACCTTGGCGATAACCTGCCTTTCTGGGATGGAAACGACGCCAAGATGTTCTACCTTCTGGTGCCCGATCCCGGCGGTGACCTGACGCCTGGGAGTGACGCGAACGTTCTGACCAAGACCAACGTCCTGCGTATCACGGACAACACGGTGGCGCACGAGCTCCAGCACCTGATCAACGCCCAGGTCGGCACGGGTGCGGCGAGCGAAGTGTGGATCAACGAGGGCCTGTCTCACCTGGCCGAGGAGGTGGTGGGGCACGCGACAGCGGGCTTCAGCCCGGGCAGTGATCTGGGTCCGGCGGATCTTCTGGCCGGTGGGCCCGCTACGGACGCGTTTCTGAAACACTACGTGGACAATTTCGTCAACCTGGGGCGTTACCTGCAGGCACCGGGTGACACGGCGGCCCTCCTGAACGCTGACGACCCGCGGGACAACAATACGTTCCGGATGCGTGGCACGAACTGGAGCTTCCTGCGGTACCTGCTTGACCGCTTCGGAACTCCGGCCACGGAGTGGCAGCTGACCCGGCAGCTGATCACGGACGGCGCCGTAAACGACTCCCGCCAGGCGATAACCAACGTATTCGGCGTGCCGTTTAACGAAGTTGCGGCGGATTGGAGCGCCATGCTGACCATCGAGGACCGGGACGACCTCGGCGGGGCAGCGAGATCCAGCCTTGAGCTGCCGTCGTACGAGCTGCGCGCGATGTATGAAGCCAGTTCCACCTTTGGTGGCCAGTATCCACTGATGCCGGTGATCCGGTCCCTCAACCAGTTCGACACGGTGGACATGGACCTGTTCACGGGCACCTCATCGTACGTCACCTTGCGGGCCGCATCGGCTAGCGGCGGAACGGGGCTGCGTCTGATGGAGGCGGGCTCGGGGGCCGACCTCGATGCGGCGATCATGCCGCACATGGTGATCGTTCGCACCAAGTAGAGAGTCGAGGCGGGCCGGTCGCCCGCCTCGACCCCGGAGTTGCAGGACGGACGGCCACCCTGGATCCATCGGGGTGGCCGTCTCTTCTTGCAGCGGCGGTTCGTCGGCGGCAGTTTCGCGGACATGGAAGATTCCTCCGCAGGCTCGCTCACGCAGCCCATGCTGCGGTTGGTCGAGCGCTTCCGATCCGGCGATCCCCTGGCGCTCGCGCGCTGCATCACGCGTGTGGAGAACCAGTCGCCGGGGTTCGAGGATCTGCTGCACGAGCTTCATGAAGGGGTAGGGCGGGCGAGGCGGACGGGCATCACCGGCCCGCCGGGGGCCGGGAAGTCCACCCTCACGGCGGCGGTAGCGCGCCTTCTTGGTGACCGCGGTGAGACGGTGGGCATCGTGGCCGTAGATCCGAGCAGCCCGTTCACCGGCGGCGCCCTTCTGGGCGACCGTGTGCGCATGGACGACCTCGCGACGGAGCCGGGGATCTTCATTCGATCCATGGCCAGCCGGGGCTCGCATGGCGGGTTGGCCACCACGACCCGCGAGGCCGCGGACCTGATGGACGCGTTCGGATTCAACCACATTCTCCTCGAGACGGTGGGTGTCGGTCAGTCGGAGCTCGAGGTGGCGACGAACGCCGACACGACCGTAGTGGTCCTCGTGCCCGAGTCCGGGGACGGGATCCAGGCCATGAAGGCCGGACTCATGGAAGTGGCCGACCTGTTCGTAGTGAACAAGGCGGACCGGCCGGGCGCCGATCGGTTGAAGAAGGAGATCGAGGTCGTCCAGGCCATCCGGGCGGGAAGCCCGATGGCGGCGGCACCGGCGCACCACGGGGTGGACCTGTCGGCCATCGCGGGCCGTGATGGGCAGCCGTCACCCGACGAGGACGCGTCTCTGGAGGCCCCGTCTCCGATTCCCGACTGGGAGGCCCCGGTTCTCAAGTGTTCGGCGACGGCCGGAGAAGGTGTCGCCGAGCTGGTCGCCCGGCTCGACGACCACTTCGAGTGGCTGCGGCGTACCGGCATGCTCGACGAGCAGCGGCGCCTGGCAGCGCTCGAGCACACCCGCCGGGTCCTGGAGCGCTCCGTGCAGCGCGAGGCGTTCTCGGTATGGACGGAATGGCTCGGGGGCGACGGACGCGAGCCGGGTCACGTCGAACGTTCTCCTTACGAGATCGCGCGTCAGCTGGCCCGCCGGCTGGGACCGCGAACAGGGGAGTGAAGCCTCCGTCCTCCGCGCTCACAGGGCCTCCGAACTGGAACGCCCTCGCGTGCATCGCGTATATTCGTGCACGGTGGCCGGCAGCCCGCTGGTCCGAGTCCACGAGGAAGGAACGCCGATGAGTCACGTGGTGGAACCACCGGTCCCCGGCTCGGCCGATCTGGAGCGGGAAGTAGAGCGCAGACGCCGCGAGCTGGCAGATCTCGAAGCGAAACTGGCCGCGTGGGAGGCGACCGCAGCAGCCACGCCGCAGCGGGAAGACACGGACTTCACGACCGTTTCCGGGCAGCCGGTCCGGGCTCTGTATACGCCGCTGGACACCCGGGACGACGACTACGTCCAGGACGTGGGGCTCCCGGGTGAATACCCCTTCACCCGCGGCCCGTACGCCACCATGTACCGCACCCGCCTGTGGACCAAGCGCCTGTTCTCGGGCTTCGCCACGGCCGAGGAGACGAACGAGCGCTACAAGTTCCTCCTCGCTCGCGGTACGACAGGTCTGTCGGTGGCGTTCGATTTTCCGACGCTGATGGGGTACGACTCGGACGACCCGCTCTGTGAGGGCGAGGTGGGCAAGTGCGGGGTGGCCATATCGAGCCTCGCCGACATGGAGACCCTGTTCGACGGAATACCGCTGGACCGGGTCTCGGTGTCGATGACGATCAACGGCCCCGCGATCATGCTGTACTGCTTCCTGCTGGCGGCGGCGGAGAATCAGGGTGTCCCGTCCGAGAAGGTCACCGGAACGATCCAGAACGACATCCTCAAGGAGTACCAGGCACAGCACGCCTGGATCTATCCACCGAAGCCGGCTCTCAAGATCATTACGGACATCTTCGAGTGGTCCGCCGCGCACGCGCCGAAATTCAACACGATCTCGATCTCGGGCTACCACATTCGCGAGGCCGGCGCCACGGCAGTCGAGGAGTTGGCGTTCACGCTCAAGAACGGTTTCGCCTACGTCGAGGAGGGCATCGCCCGCGGTCTCGACCCGGACGAGTTTGCCCCCCGCCTGTCGTTCTTCTGGGACGTGCACAACGACTTCTTCGAGGAGATCGCGAAGTTCCGCGCTGGGCGCAGGATCTGGGCCCGGCACATGCGGGAGATCTACGGCGCGAAGAGACCCGAGAGCTGGCGTCTCCGTACGCACGCCCAGACCGCCGGCGTGACGCTCACCGCTCAGCAGCCGCACAACAACATCGTCCGGGTCGCGTACCAGGGACTGGCGGCCGTGCTCGGCGGGACGCAGTCGCTGCACACGAACGCGATGGACGAGACGCTGGCGCTTCCGACCGAGTACGCCGTGCGGATCGCTTTGCGAACCCAGCAGATCCTGGCGTTCGAGACGGGCGTTCCCAACACGATCGATCCGCTGGCCGGCTCGTACTTCGTGGAGGGAATGACCGACGAGCTCGAGCGTCAGGCTGAGGAGATCTTCGCCGAGATCGACGACCTGGGCGGCGTCGTGGCTGGCATCGAATCGGGCTATTTCCAAGCCCGGATTGCTCGCTCGGCACGGCGATTCCAGGAGGAGGTCGAGGCCGGCAGTCGGCTCATCGTGGGCGTGAACTCGTTCGAAGAGGAGTCTGAGTCCGACATCGAGATTCTCCGGATCGACGAGTCGGCGGGCGAGGCCCAGCATCGTCGCCTTGCCGAGCTGCGGAGGACGCGCGACTCCGCAGCGGTTGAGCGCACCCTCGCCGCTCTGACCGCCGCGGCCACGGCCGATGACAACCTGATGCCCCCCATGCTGGACGCGGTCCGGGCTTACGCTACGCTTGGCGAGATCCGGTCCGCCCTGGAGAAAGTGTACGGCCGGTTCAAGGAGCCCGTGGCCTTTTGAGTAGGGCTTCCGCCGGGTACTTTGAGTGCGCCGCGGAGGGCGAATCGTCCGCCGCCCAGCATTCCCATCCGGAGCGATTCCGTCATGGCTGAGAGAAAGATCCGCGTGCTGGTCGCCAAGCCTGGGCTCGACGGGCACGACCGGGGCGCCAAGGTCATCGCCGCCTCCCTCCGGGACGCGGGGATGGAAGTGATCTATACCGGATTGCACCAGACTCCGGAGAAGATCGCCGCCACGGCTCTCCAGGAGGACGTCGATGTCGTGGCCCTGTCGATCCTGTCGGGGGCACACATGACGCTGTTTCCGCGCGTGCAGAACCTGCTGCGGGAGAGCGGCATGGACGACGTCCTCATCACGGGGGGCGGGATCATTCCCGAGGAGGATGTCGAGGCTCTGCAGGCTCTGGGCATCGGCCGCCTCTTCGGCCCGGGCACGGCGACGAGCGAGGCCACGGCGTATATCCGGGAGTGGTTTCAGGAAAACCAATCGGACGACAGGGTCTGATGGCCGAACCTTCCCGTATGCGGATGATGGTGGACGAAGTCCGCGCGCTCGAAGACCGACTGCGCGAGGGCGGCGGCGAGGCTCGCATCGAGCGTCAACACGCCCAGGGCAAGCTCACGGCGCGGGAAAGGATCGATCTGCTCATCGACCCGGGTGGTGGCTTCCTCGAGATCGGCCTCCTCATAGCGTATGACCAGTACGACGGCAAGGCGCCGGGCGTGGGCGTCGTGACGGGTATCGGCGAGGTGGGTGGCCGGCCCGTCGTGATCGTGGCGAACGACGCGACGGTGAAGGCCGGGAGCTGGTGGCCAGAGACGATACCCAAGAAGCTGCGGGCGCAGGAAATCGCGATGCGGTGCCGCGTTCCCATCATCTACCTGGTGGACTCGTCCGGGATCAACCTGCCTTACCAGGGAGGCGTGTTCCCGGGCAAGTACGGAGCCAGTCGTCTTTTCTACTACAACTCGATCATGCGGCACTACCTCGACGTGCCGCAGATCTCCGCCGTGATGGGTCCGTGCATCGCGGGCGGTGCCTATCTGCCGGCTCTGTCAGACGTGATCATCATGGTGGACGGCACCAGCTTCATGGGACTCGGCGGCCCGAACCTCGTGAAGGGCGCGACAGGACAGGACGTGGAGGCGGAGGTCTTGGGTGGCGCCTCGATGCACAATCAGATCAGCGGAGTGGCCCACTACGAGGTGCCGGACGACGAGGCGTGCATCGTGAAGATCCGTGAGCTGGTGGGCGACCTGCCTCCGGCGCGCCTGCCGGAGCCGGTCGATGAGCCGCTCCCACCGGAACGTGCCGCCGGCGAGGCGTACGAGCTCATGCCGCAGGACCATCGACAGCCGTACGAGCTGGAGGCCGTCCTGCAGACGTTTCTCGACGCAGGTCGGTTCGACGAGTTCCAGGCCGGTTACGCGCTCGAGATGCTGACGGCCGTGGCCCGACTCAATGGCCGCAGGGTGGGCGTGATAGCCAATCGGCGAGGCATGTTCAAGGACCCGAAGGGCGGTCCACCGAAGTTCGGGGGGATCATCTACGCGGACAGCGCGGAGAAGGTCGCCTACTTCATGGACATGTGTGACCGGCACAAGATTCCGCTCCTCTACGTGCAGGATGTGAGCGGCTTCATGGTGGGGAGCGAGGCGGAGCACTCGGGGATCATCCGAGCTGGAGCTCGAATGGTCGAGGCGATGTCCGTGGCCCGTGTTCCGAAGATCGTCCTCACCACGGGTCACGCGAGCGGGGCGGGCTACTATGCCATGGCCGGACAGGGCTTCGACCCGGACTTCATCTTCACCTGGCCCACGGGCCGTATGGGCGTGATGGAGGGCGCGTCGGCGGTGCGAGCGGTGCACGGCCCGAAGATCGACAGGGCGCGGGAGGAAGGCGTACCGGTGGGCGCGGACACCGAGGCCGCGATAGAGGCGACGCGGGCAGAGTACGAGCGCAACCTGGACGCCCGTTACGCGGCAGCCCGCGGCTACGTCGACGCGATCATCGCACCGGAGGAAACGCGTGACGTGCTGGACCTCGCGTTGCGAACCGCTCTCGAGAACCCGGCCCCCCACATCGGGCCCTTCACGCTTCCGGACGACGCGTGACCGGCGGGCGGGTAGTCCGCGTGGCCTCGGGCCAGGGGTTCTGGGGCGACTGGCAGGAGGCACCCAAGCTCCAGGTTCGCAAAGGGCCGATCGACTACCTGATGCTCGACTACCTCGCCGAGATCACCATGTCGATCATGCAGAAACAGCGCGTGAAAGACCCGGCCGCCGGATACGCGCGCGATTTCGTTCCCCTGATCCTCGATCTGGCGACGGAGCTGGTGGACGGAGGCGTTCGAGTGATCACGAACGCGGGCGGAGTGAATCCGGCGGCATGCCGGGACGCTCTCGTCGCCGGTCTCGCAGCAGTGAAGACGTCGCGTCCCCTGCGCATTGCGATCGTCACCGGGGACGACCTGATGGGACGGATCGACGATCTGCTCGGCGCGGGCCACGAGCTACGCAACATGGAGACCGGCGCCCCCCTGTCGGATATCCGGGACCACGTGTACGCCGCGAACGCCTACATCGGCATGACTCCGATCCTGGAGGCTCTCCGAGAGGGCGCCGACATCGTGGTGACCGGTCGCTCGACAGACACGGCGCTCACGTATGGACCACTGGTGCATGAGTTTGGATGGGCGGAGGATGACTGGGACCGCATCGCGGCGGGTGTGGTGGCCGGGCACATCAACGAGTGCGGCGCTCAGGCCGCCGGCGGCAACACTCTGTTCGACTGGGAGAGCGTAGACCTGGCGATCCCGGGGTACCCGATCATCGAGGCCACGGAAGACGGCACCTTCGTGGTCGGCAAGCACTCCGACCTGGGCGGGCGCGTGACCTGGGCCACCGTCACCGAGCAGCTCGTGTACGAGATGGGCGACCCGGCCGATTACATTACCCCGGATTGCGTCGCGGACTTCGGTACGGTCAGGGTGGCCGACCTGGGAGGAGACCGCGTCCGGGTGTCCGGCGTGACGGGTGGCCCACGCACCGACTCGCTTAAAGTCTCGATGGCATATCACGCTGGCTTCAAGGCCATCGGAAGTCTCACGTATGCGGGCCCGGACGCCCTCGCGAAGGCACGGCGAGCGGACGAGGTGCTGCGGGCGCGGCTCGACCGGGCGGGGCTCGAGTTCGAAGAGGTTCGGACCGAGTTCATCGGGGCCGGGGCGTGCCTCGGCCTGGAGCCGGGCCCCGCGGCAGCAGAGCTACCGGAGGTCGGGCTGCGGATCGGCGTGCGGGCGCCCGATCGCGCGTCCGTCGAGTCTTTCACCCGGGAAATCGCTCCGCTGATCCTCGCCGGTCCCCCCAGCGTGACCGGATTCGCTGGCGGGCGGCCGCGGGTGCAGGAAGTCATGGCCTACTGGCCGGCACTGATCGACCGGACCGCGGTCGAGAGCGAGCTACGCGTCGAGGTGACCGATGCTTGAGATTCAAGGTCGCCGCGTGTTGCTGGCGTGAGGGTTCGGCTCGCGCGGCTCGCGTTCGCCCGATCGGGCGACAAGGGCGACACTGCCAACGTGGGGGTCATCGCCCTCGCGCCAGCGGCGTACGAGCACCTGGTGTGCGAATTGACCCCGACGCGGGTGAAATCACACTTCGCCGGCGTGTGCCACGGAGAGGTGGAGCGCTTCGAGCTGCACAACCTCCTGGCCCTGAACTTTCTGCTGCACGAATCGCTGGGCGGCGGCGGGACAGTGTCCCTGATGCTCGACGCCCAGGGCAAGACCTTCGGGGCGGGAATTCTCGGGCTCGAGCTAGACGTTCCCGAAGATGTCGTCAGGGAGTGCGACCGGGTCCTCGCCGGAGAGATTCCGGGCCGTCCGCTCGAAGAGGAGTAGCGCATGACAAGCGAGGTCCGCTCCGCGATTGACGAAGACACGGGGATCGCGCGCATCACTCTGGACCGACCCGAGCGCCGCAACGCCCTCAATCGGGCGCTCGTCGAGGAGCTGAAAGACTCGTTGGCCCTGGCACAGTCCGACGATCGTGTGCGGGTGATAGCGATCGCTGGTGCCGGACCCGATTTCTGCGCCGGGGCAGACCTCCGCGAGCTGCAGGAGGCCGTGGAGGCGGGGCCCGAAGCCAGCCTGGCAGAAGCGGAGGCGCTCGGCGACCTGTTCCTGCTCATTCGCCGACTGGAAAAACCCGTCGTGGCTCTGGTCCACGGCAGGGCGCTGGCCGGAGGAGCCGGCCTCGCTACGGCGTGTGACCTCGTGCTGGCCAGTTCGGACGCCATGTTCGGCTACCCGGAAGTGCGGCTCGGTTTCGTTCCGGCCATGGTCATGGCGATTCTCAGGCGCTCGGTGGGCGAAAAGCGGGCGTTCGAGCTGATCGCCCTGGGCGACTCGATCGACGCAAACACGGCCTGCGCGTACGGACTGGTAAACCGGGCATTTCCCGTTGCCAGCTTCGATCAGGAAGCGAAGGCGTTCCTGGAAACGCTGAGCTCCCGCAGCGCGAGCGCCCTCGCGCTGTCCAAGCGGTTGCTGTACCAGATCGACGGGGCGAGTTTCGAGGCGTCGATCCGGGCGGGGGCGCAAGTGAACGTGATCGCGCGTCTGACCGACGACTGCCGCGAGGGAGTCCGCCGGTTCCTGGCCCGATCGGAGGACTGAATTCGGCACTATTCTGAGCACGGGCGCGGGCACGGGCGCCGGACCGCGGGCTTGTGATCGCCGGGTGAACGAGAACAGGGGAAGAAGCGTATGAGCGATCAGGCGGCGGAGCTCGATGCCGGCAAGAACCGACTTTCAGCCATGACGGCCGGCTTTGGGGCGGCCGCCCTGGTCGCCGGGCTCGGTGGCGTGGGCCTGCTGGAGACGGGCGCGAGGTCCGGGATCGAAGGCGGCATACTCCTACTCGTGGCGGCGCTCGGCCTGACGGCTGTCGCAATCGGCAGGCGCCCGTACGGTCCCGCCGTGGAGGGGCCCCTGGACCTGTCGGCGAGGCTCGGGCTCGGGGTACTGGGCGGTGTGCTCGCCGGGCTGTTCCACGGCCTGCTCACCGAGGCGGTCGGGAGCATCGGGCTTACGCTTCTTCTTGGTGTCGGGGTTGATGTGGATCTCTCCGCTGGACAGTACCTTCTTCGGGCGGCATACGGTTCGGTGTGGGGAATCGTCCTGGGCGCGATATATCCGGTCATACCTGGGCGGGGGTTCGCCGTCAGAGGCGTGACGTTCAGCCTCCTCCCGAGTGTGTACACGATGTTCGTCGTCTACCCGATGTTCCTGGGCCTCGGGCTGCTGGGCGTTCGGCAGGGTATCCTGACGTTTCCGCTTGTTCTGATCGGGTACGCGCTTGCCGGGATGGTCGCGGCCTGGGTGATCTCGTGGGGCGGCGAGACGGATCTCGCGCCGGTAAGTGCCCCCCTGGTCACGTGACCGGGTTCAGGCGGACCCGGTGATTCCGGAAAGCCAGTATTGGCTGCGCTTTCAACTGATCATGGCGGCGGCCGGCGGCGCGCTGTGGTATGCCGGCGTGCTGCTCGAGAGCGAATTCACATCGGGACTGGGCGTGGGAGTCCTGGTGTCGGCCCTCGCCTTGCGCCTCCTGCGCCGCCGCACCGATCGAGAGGTGTAAGGAGGACGCGGCCGTGACCGCGCCCTCCCACGGCGATCCATCCCGGGTCAGCCGTTGACCCGGCATCCGTCCAGACATCCGTCGTGCCACTCTTCGCAGGCGTTCTGGTCGAACCAGCCCACCGTCTTGCTGCACCCGATGTGGACGGCGTCGCAGTACGTCATGCACCAGGTCCTGGCCGCGTTCGCTTCGGGAGGCGGCGTTGTGGCCACGCCGAGCGTTACGACCGCGAGGGCTGAGCTCAACACCCAGATCCTCCTCATCATGTTGTTCCTTTCGCTTACGTTCACGCCGATCAAAGAGACGCGATGTTGCAGCCTGCCAGGCAGCCGAGGATGTACCACGCGCAGTTCCACGAATCGATTCTGTCGCAGTGCCCGGCAGCCCTTTCGCCGCAATAGTCCTGGCACTGCGCAGGGCCGACTTGCCTGGCGGTCAGGGACGGCGGAGGCACCGAGAGCGAGGCAAGAGCGAGCACGAGCCACAGTCTCTTCATCTGGGATCTCCTTTCGAAAGGAGTCAGGGTGTGGGGAGGTCGACGTGGCGGCGAAGCGCCTGGACGTCGAGCTCCTCCAGAGGACCGGCGTGGCGGGCGGCCAGCCGGCCCTCGCGATCGATCACGAGGGTCGTGGGGACGACGTTGATGCGGAAGCGCCGTGTGAAGCGGTCGATGTCCTGCGGGACCGCGACACGGGCTGCTGTCAGGTGCGTTGCGGCGTAGGCGGCCGCAGTCTGCCGGCTTTCGAGCCCGATGGCCGTGGTCTGCCAGGCGTTGCTCGCTGCGAGACGGTTCCAGGCGGGCGCCGTTCGCTCGCACGTCGGGCAAGTGGAGCGGAAGACCAGGAACAGGGTGGCGGTTCCCGATTGAAACGCGATGGAGTCCCCGGTCTCCGCATCCACGAGGGAGGGCACCTGCCCAACCGTCTCACCAGGATCGACTACCGATCGCTCCGCAATCCACGGTGCCACGCGCTCGCGGATGAGGAAGAAGAGGGCCAGGACGGCCGTCAGACCGACCACAATATCCAGGGCCATCTCCCGCCGTGTTCGTCTCGACATCCAGCCTCCGCTGCTGCCAGTCCGAAGCGCGGCGGGAGGTTGCCGGGACCTGCTCATCGGGCCGTCAACACAGTCGCGTCCGAGACGGGGACGTCTCCCCGACGGGTGCGAGCGCCACTCCGGTTGAGGGGTGCTTGACGTCGCCGCTGAAATCGATCGTCATGACCACCCAACCGGCCGCCGGGCCTGAAACGCACGGTGAACCCCCGGAGTCAGCCCTTCTCCGGCTGTACGGTCACGCCCGCTTTCGAAGACTGCAGAAGCCGATCGTTGACGCGATGCTCGACCGGCGCGACGTGCTGGCCGTCCTGCCGACCGGAGCCGGGAAGTCCATCTGCTTTCAGCTGCCGGCCCTGACGACTCCCGGAATCACGCTGGTGATCAGTCCCCTCATCTCGCTCATTCAAGACCAGGTGGGCGCCCTCCAACGCAGGGGCCTGCCTGCCGCCGAGATGACTTCGGCCACGTCGTCCGAGGCCCGGCGGAGGGCTCTCGATGCCCTTGCGGCGGGGAGGCTCCGCCTGCTGTACGTGTCTCCGGAGGCGCTCGTGAGTCAGCGGTTCCGGGAGCTGTGGCACGATCGCCGCCCGGCCCGCCTCGTGGTGGACGAAGCGCACTGCATCAGCGAATGGGGCCACGACTTCCGGCCGACATACCGGAGGATCGGAGGGGTCGCATCGAGGCTCGGGAGGCCTCCGGTCGCAGCGTTCACGGCGACTGCCACGCCCGCCACGCGGGCGGACACCGAGAGCTGCCTCCAGCTGCGTGACCCGTTTCGCGCGATCGCCTCCGTCGACCGACCCAACATCCACTGGACCGCGAGTCGGACCCGATCGATGCGGGAGGCGGTGGCTCGTGCCGGCGAGGCAGTCCGGAGTGTGCTGCGATCGGATCGAACCGGCGCGGCCATCGTCTACGTGCCCACTCGATCCGGAGCGGCTCACGCGGCGGAGGCGTTTTGTCGGCTGGGAGTGCGAGCCGGATACTATCACGCAGGCCTCGAGAGCCATGTTCGGCGAGTCGTTCAGGAGAGGTTCCTCGGGGGGGATTTGCGTGTCGTGTGCTCGACGAGCGCCTTCGGCATGGGAATCGACCACCCGCACATACGACTCGTGTGTCACTGCGGGATGCCGGGGGCCCTGGAGTCGTACGTTCAGCAAGCGGGGCGGGCGGGAAGGGACGGCAAGGCGGCCGACGCGAGGCTCCTGGTCACGCCGCGGGATAGGGAGGTCCAGGCGACCCTGATCAGGACGGTGGTCGGCCGGAGCCGCGAAGCGAAGCACCGCTCGAGGGCCCGCCTGGCGGCGATGTCGAGTTATGTTACTACCCGTCGGTGTCGTCGGGCCTATATCGCCCGCTACTTCGGTGAGCCGGCCCCTCGCTGCTCCGGTTGCGACCGTTGCCGGACGGCGGGGCAACCGTGACGGATCGCCACGCGTCTAGGGGATGTTCGAGACGGAGCTGCAGTGGCGCTGCTCGAGACGACAGATACGGAGGGGATCGATGAAGCAAAGCTGGTTTGGGCTGCAGAGGGCCGTCGTGACCGCAGCGGTGGGCGTGACGGGGTTGATGGGGTCGATGAGCCCGCGGAGCGCCGCGGCGCAGCACTCGGTCTCGCTCGACGAGCCCACGACTGCGCATGACGAGCCGTTCAGCCTGATCGGCGGAATCCGGGAGCTGGCTGACGGACGCCTGATCGTGTCCGACGCCCTGGAGGAGAAGCTGTACGTGCTCGATCCCGGGCTGGAAGCGGCAGAGGCCATCTCGCGCAACGGCCAGGGACCCGACGAGTACAGGCAGCCGGATGGCCTGTTCCCATGGCCCGGCGACTCCACGCTGATGGTCGATCTCGGGAACGGACGCCTGACGACCATCGGCCCCGACTACTCGTTCGGGAGGACGATTCCCGTCGTTCAGCAGGGGGAGGCGGGTCTTCAGATCATCCTTCCGGAGGGAGCCGACGCCGGCGGGCTGCTCTACTACCAGCCCAGGGGAGATGGGATGATCCGGGATTCTGCGGACATCGTGCGATGGGATTCCGAAGCCGGTAGTGAACCCGAGGCGGTAGTGCGGGTCAAGCTTACCGACGTTACGGAGCGGAGGTCGGGCGGTTCAAACGAAATGCGACAGGAAGTCAGACCGGTGCCGCTGAGCCCGGAGGACGGCTGGGCAGTTGCGGCGAACGGCGACATCGCGGTCGTCCGGGTGGGTGATTACCACGTGGACTGGGTGCGAACCGATGGCAAGACCGTGTCGGGAGCGGCGGTTCCGTACGATGTCGTGCCCCTGAAGACGGCCGACAAGGAGGCGTGGGTCGAAGATGTCGCGGCCAACGGACTGATGATGATGATGACGAACCAGAACGGGCAGATGAATGCCCGGATGAGACGGGGAGGCGGACGTGGGGCTCCGTCGGTGGATGGGTTCCAGTGGCCCGAGACCAAGCCGCCGTTCGTGTCGGAGTCGGTACGCGTAGGCCCCCTTGGTCAGGTGTGGGTGGAGAGATACGTGGCGGCTGGAGAGAGGCCGATTCTCGACGTGTTCGACGAGGAGGGAAAGCACGTGGCCGCCGTGACGATCCCGCTCGACTCTTCCCTCAGGGGGTTCGGTGACGGCACGATCTACCTGACACGGAGAGATGACGTGGGTTTCCAGTGGCTGGAGCGGTACGAGAGGCCGGGTATCTGACGCGAAGGCCTGTTTCCAGCGGTCGTCAGGGGTCGTAACTTGCGGCGGGCGGCGTCAGGGGGACGTCGCCCGCTTATGGTCTGCACGTTTCGGCGGCGGCTGAGCCGCCGTTCTCGCTGGAATGGAAGGGAATCAACACATATGACGGCGTTCGACCTCTACCTGGAAGACCATCACCTTATGCTGCGGGACATGGTCCGCGAATTCGCGGAGGCGGAGATCGCCCCCGTCGCGGCCGAGTTGGACGACCGAGAGGAATTTCCCTGGGCCAACGCGGCAAAGATGGCCGAGCTGGGCCTGTTCGGCATCCAGTGGCCCGAGCAGTACGGCGGTGCCGGAATGGACCTCATGTCTTCGGTGATCGTGTCCGAGGAGTTGGCCCGGGTCGATGCCAGCCACTCGATCACCGTCGGAGCACATACCTCGTTGTGCGGCGCGCCGATCTACCGCTGGGGGACCGACGCGCAGAAGGATTCCTACCTCGCGCCTCTGGCCTCGGGCCGGGTGCTAGGTGGCTTCGGCCTCACCGAACCCGGATCGGGGTCCGACGCGAGCGGCATGCTGACGACCGCAGTCAGGAAAGGCGACCGCTACATCGTCAACGGGCAGAAGACGTGGATCACGCACGCAGGGGTAGGCGAAGTCTTCGTCGTCGCGGCTGTCACGTCGCCGGGGGAAGGAAACAAGGGCGTGAGCGCACTGATCATGAACAAGGAGACCTGCGATCTCGAGCGTGCGCTCGAAGTCGGCTTCGGCCACGCCGACGAGCTCGAGCCGATGCCGGGGTTCTCGGCCGGTCAGAAGCTGCGGAAGCTCGGGTGGAATGCTTCGGACACGCGGGAGCTGGTCCTCGAGGACGTGGAGGTGCCGGTCGAAAACCTCCTCGGCGAAGAGAACGACGGTTTCCGAGTGTTCCTGGATACGCTGGACGGCGGCCGGATCGGCATTGCCGCGCACGCTGTGGGCCTCGCCCAGGGCGCCCTGGATCAAGCCCTGCGCTATACGAACGAGCGAGAGCAGTTCGGGAAGAAGATCAATCGATTCCAGGGTATCCAGTTCAAGCTTGCCGACATGGCGACCCGGATTCACGCGGCGCGCCTCATGACGTACCACGCGGCGCGCCAGCGGCAGGAGGGCAGGCCGCACAAGCGGGAGGCCTCGATGGCGAAGCTGTTCGCCTCCGAAGCCGCAATGGATGCGACGATCGAGGCGGTCCAGGTACACGGCGGGTACGGGTATTCGCGTGAGTACCCGGTCGAGCGCATGATGCGAGACGCCAAGATCCTCGAGATCGGCGAGGGAACCAGCGAGATCCAGCGCTTGGTCATCGCCAGAGAGCTGCTGAAGGACCTTTCCTGACGGACCATGCCAGTAGCCGCGGGGCCGTTCGGACCCTACATTGAGGCTGGACCCGGGGCCGTGCGCACCAGATCGCGGCCCCGTTTCCTTTGGCACATGCGAATGCGAGCGCTTCGTCGCCGGCCCCGAGGGGTGACCGGACGGCGTCGCGCCAGACTTCAGCCGTTCGCGCGCGAGCGCCAGCGGCGCGCCCTGACTCGTTGGGGCAGACGGGATACGACTACACATGCGACGCGAAATCGTGATCGATGCCCTGGGCAGCGAGTCCAGGGTGGCCATCATCGAAGACGGCCGCCTCGTCGAGCTCATGAACGAGCGATCGGACGAGTCGCGCATCGTCGGTGATCTCTACCTCGGCAAGGTCGAGGCAGTCCTTCCAGGCATTCAGGCCGCCTTCGTCGACATCGGTACGGAGAAGTCTGCCTTTCTGCACGTGTCGGACGTCTCCGAAGTCGAGGAAGACGACGACGAGAATGGAGGGGGCAACGGCGGCCGAAACGGCAATCGGCGCAACCGGAAGTATCCTCCGATCCAGGACGTCGTGCAAAGAGGCCAGGAACTTCTGGTTCAGGTGACGAAGGAGCCGATCGGCACCAAGGGACCGCGCGTCACCACGCAGGCCTCCTTACCCGGTCGGTTCATCGTGTACATGCCGGACTCGAAGCATGTCGGGGTGAGCCGCAAGATCGACGATCGTGAAGAGCGTGCGCGTCTTCGGAAGATGGCCCGCGAGGCGATCGGGCTGGACCAGGGCGGGATCATCATTCGAACGGTGGGCGAGGAGCTTACCAAGAGGACCCTGGTCGCTGAGTTCAAGTCGCTGCGCAAGACGTGGGAAAAAGTGCAGCGGCGCGTCGCGTCGATGAAGGCGCCCGCTGCCGTGCACCGCGAGGCCACGCTCACTTCGGGGATCATCCGGGATCTGTTCAGCGAGAAGGTAGACTCCGTTACAGTGGACTCGGAGGAGCTATCCCAGGAGATCAAGTCGTACCTGGGACAGGTCAGCCCGGAGCTGCTGGATCGTGTGAAGCTGTACCGCGGTGACGTTCCGATCTTCGATGAATTCGGGATCGAAGAGGACATCCGCGCCGCCTTCCGTCGCCGGGTCGACCTGAAGTCCGGTGGCTACATCGTGATCGAGCATACCGAGGCTCTCGTGGCGGTGGACGTGAACACCGGTCGCTACACCGGGAAGAAGGACCCGGCGATGACGATCATCAAGACGAACATCGAGGCGGCCGCGGAGATCTCGCGGCAGCTGCGACTCCGTGACGTCGGCGGAATCATCGTCTGCGATTTCATCGACATGGATGAGCAGGAGCACCGGGACAAGGTCCAACACGAGATGCGCAGCCACCTGGGGCGCGATCGGGCGAGGACGAAGATGTTCGGGATCTCGGATCTCGGCCTGCTCGAAATGAGCCGGCAGAGGGTGCGGCCCAGCCTGGTCCAGACGGCCACCCAGCCGTGCCCGAGCTGTGGGGGCACCGGCCGGGTCCTCGCTCCGGACACGGTCGTCCGCCGCCTCGAGAGGGCGATCCGCAGGGCCCGTTCGGCCGGGGAGAAAAGGGACCTCACGGTGCGCGTTCATCCCGAGGTGGCTCTGTACCTGCTGGAAGAGGAGCCGCGGTTCCTCAAGCGGATCGCCAGCGAGCTCAGCATCGAGCTCGACATTCGCGACGACCCGCTCATGGGACACGACGAGTACAGGCTTCTGGCCGGTCCGGCGGATACCGATGTCACCGGCAAGTACGCGGTGGCCTGAACCGGACGAGCCCCGGCGGAGAACCAACTTCGGGAACCCGTTCCAGGACCTCATTCGGCTTGACACCTGCCCCTGCGAGCAGATTGACGAAGGGATCCGACACGCCTATTATTAAAGGCTACGGACGAGAAAACGGACACAGTCGAAGAAGGCAGATGTACGCGATATTCGAGGCCAAAGGAAAGCAGTACCGCGCCGAGCCAGATGCCACGCTGAGGCTACCCACCCTGGACGCCGAGCCCGGCGAACGGGTGACGTTCGACCATGTGCTGCTGGCGCACCGCGATGATCAGGTGATCGTGGGTCAGCCGTCGCTGGACGGCGCCGCGGTAGCGGTCGAGGTGATCCGGCACGGGCGAGACGACAAGATCATCGTCTACAAGATGAAGCGTCGGAAGGGGTATCGCCGCAAGCAGGGGCACCGGCAGGGCTTCACCGAAGTGCGTGTCACGGACATCGACTTCGGCAAGGGCAAGTCTGCCCCGAAGAAGGCGAAGGCCGTGACGAAGGCTGCGAAGCCTGCACCGAAGGCCGAGGCCAAGCCGAAGCCGGCCGCGAAGAAGGCCGCCAAACCGGAACCGAAGGCCAAGGCCGTCGAGGCCGTGGTCGAACAGGCCCCGGCGGTCGCCGAAGCTCAGCCGGTCGTCGAGTACGACATTACGGCTTCCGCGAGCGAGCTGGCGGAAGAGGCGGGGATCGACCTCTCGACGATCGACGGGACGGGCAAGGAAGGCCGGATCCTGAAGAGTGATGTTCAAAAGGCCATCAAGGAACGGGACGAGGCGTAGTCATGGCGCATAAAAAGGGTGTCGGCTCAAGCCGGAACGGACGCGACAGCAACCCGAAGTACCTGGGTGTGAAGAAGTACGGCGGTGAGCGGGTGCGCGCCGGACATATCATTGTCAGGCAACGCGGCACGCGGATCCACGCGGGCCGCAACGTCGGCCGGGGTAATGACGACACGCTGTTCGCGCTGATCGACGGGTTGGTGCAATTCGCCGACCAGCGGGGCGGCCGAAAGATCGTGAGCATCCGACAGGGCTGAGGGTCGCAAGGATGCGTGCGGCACGCCGCCGCCCCGAACGAGCCGATGAAACGGCCCTGACTTCACACGGTCAGGGCCGTTTCGCGTCTGGATGGAGATTCGGTCGAACTCCGCCCGGCGGATCGGGGCCTCGCGCTACCGACCCGTGAAGTCCGGCTCCCGCTTCTCGAGGAAGGCTCCGACGCCTTCATCTTTGTCCTCCGTCGAGAACAACAGCCCGAACCAGGCACGCTCGAATTTCAGGCCCTCGTCGAGGGGCATGCGGCGGGCGGCGAGGATGCTCTCCTTGGCCGCCTGCAGCGCGATCGGCGACTTGGACGCGATGGTCCGGGCGATCTCCAGCGCCTTGTCCCGCAGCTCGTCGGACGGGAAGACGGAGTCCACGAGGCCGATATCGAGCGCTTCGTCCGCTCCGATCAGCACGCCGGACATGATCAGGAGTGCGGCCCGACCTTCGCCCACTAGGCGTGGAAGACGCTGAGTACCTCCACCTCCGGGTATGATTCCCAGGTTCACCTCGGGCTGTCCCAGCTTGGCCCGATCGGAAGCGATTCGGATGTCGCACGCCATCGAGAGCTCACAGCCCCCGCCCAGGCAGTATCCGTTGATCATCGCGATGATCGGCTTCGGGAAGTCCTCCATCAGGGAGTAGATGTCACTCTCCTGCATTGACCGGTACTGCTCCACCGCGCCGGCGTCCTTGAATTCGCCTATGTCGGCCCCGGCGATGAAGGCCCGGTCGCCCGCCCCGGTGATCACCACGACCCGCACGTCGTCGTCGTGCCGAAGCGATTCCAGCGCCTCGAAGAGCGAGTCCCGTACCTCGCTGTTGAGAGCGTTCATCTTGTCCGGCCGGTTCACCGTGAGCAGGCCGACTCGTCCATCCAGCTTGTCGAGCAGCAGCACGTCGCTCATGTCACCCACCTCCATATCACCACGCGTAAAAACCCTGTCCGGTCTTTCGTCCCAGATTGCCTTCTTCCACCAGCTGCTCCAGGAGCTCCGGCGGCCGGAACCGCTCCCCGAGCTCGGCGTGCAGATACCGAGCGATTCTCAGGCGCACGTCCAGCCCTACGAGGTCGGTCAGGCGAAGCGGACCCATCGGGTGCCGGTACCCGAGTTCCATGGCGCGGTCGATGTCGTGTGCAGAGGCGACGCCCGATTCGAGCATGCGTATCGCCTCCAACCCGATCGCCACACCGAGCCGTGAGGACGCGAAGCCTGGTGAGTCGTTGACCACGATGGGCTCCTTGTCCAGCGCCTCGACGAACTGCTCGCCCTGCTCGACCACTCGCTCCGCGGTGCGGTCGCCTCGGACCACCTCCACGAGCGACATGATGTGGACCGGGTTGAAAAAATGAAGACCCAGCAACCGCTCCGGGCCCGGTACGCCTTCCCCTATCCGGGTGATCGACAGCGACGAGGTGTTCGACGCGAGAATCGACTCGGCTGCCACGTGCGCGGCGAACTCCGACAGCACACGTCGCTTGAGGTCGAGGTCCTCGGGAACCGCCTCGATTACCAGCTCGGCGTCTGCGGCCGCTTCCGCCGCTTCTCCCGTCGCGGTCAGGAGATCGAGGGCTGCGTTGCGCGCGGAAGGCTCGACCTTGCCGAGCTCCACGCCCTTGTCGAGGTTGGCCTCGACGAGCGCGAGGGCGTGCGCTCGCGCGGCCGGATCGACGTCATACAGGCGCGTTTCGAAACCGGCCCCCGCCGTCACCTGGGCGATGCCGTGTCCCATCGTGCCCGCGCCGATCACGGCCACCGGGCCCCGCAGGGCGGGGAACGTGTCGCAGCTCATGCGTCGCGACCCGGATCGGACGGGTAGTCCCACTCGATGGCTCGACGCCGGATTACAGCGATCGCCTCGAATCCGTGCTCCTCCGCCCGTCGGTTCGCAGCTTCGGCCATCGCGCTCACGTACAGGCGTGCCTCCGTCAGCTCTCGCTCCCGCGCCCACCGGTAGGCTTCGTCGAGCAGTCGCCTGAGGTTCCCACGCCCGCGCGCCTCGGGCCGCACGAACGGGGTCTGGATCCTCGCGTACTTCGGAGGGTGGAAGTACGACGCGTTCTCCTCCTCGAAGCACGACAGCATTCCCTCGAGCGACCCGTCCGCTCCCACCACCACGAACACATCCGACGAATCGTCGCGGATGTGCCTCTCGAACACGGCCCGCCTCTTCCGCAGCGAGTCGGGAGGCATGTAGCGATACGCCGGGTTGACCCTGTGGACCCGAATGTAGTGAACCCACAGCGACAGGATCTCGTCCAGATCGTCCAGCGTGGCGCGCCGCACCGGATTCATGCCGGTCATCGGTCTCCGCTCCTCGAGCCGCCACCGAAGCGCGGCTCGCGTTTCTCCACGAAGGCCCGGGTGCCCTCGAGAGCGTCCGCCGATCGAAACGCCTCGTCCTGAGCCCGCACCTCGAAATCGAGCATCTCCTCCAGTCCGGCGGACAGCGAGCGGCGCAGAGCCTCCTTCGCCAGCGCCAGCGGAAGGACCGGCTTCGCGGCGAGACGCGCGGCCAGGTCGCGAACGGTCCCTTCCAGGTCGTCATGTGGCACGACGCGGTTGACCAGGCCGATGCGCTCAGCCTCCGTCGCGTCGATCATGTCGGCGAGGAAGAACATCTCGGCGGCGCGGGCCCGCCCCACGAGGCGGGGTACGAGCCAGCTGCCGCCCCAGTCGGAGGCCAGACCGATCCGGTTGAACGTCTGGCCGATCGACGCCCTGTCCGAGGCGACGCGAAGATCGCAGGCGAGGGCCAGGTTGGCCCCACCTCCGGCGGCCGGACCGTTGAGCGCCGCGATCACCGGCTTGGGCATCTCGATGATGGATCGGATGATGCGCCGCCCTGCCGTAACGAGCAGGTTCGCCTCGTCGTACGCGCCGCGCTCCAGCAGGTCGGCCATGTAGCCCACATCGGCCCCGGCGCAGAAGGCGCGGCCCCGTCCGGTGATGATCACGACCCGTACGTCGTCTCTGACGGCCAGCTCCTCCAGCGCGTCGCCAATCTCGTCGCGCATGGTTCCGAAGAACGCGTTCAGCTTGTCAGGTCGGTTCAGCGTGACCGTGCCGACAGCATTCGTAACATCAACCAATACATTCGGATCCGTTGTCACGCTTCAAGTTCCCTATGAAATAAAGCCGCGATGCCCTGGCCGACTCCGATGCACATCGTGACCAGCCCTGTCCCTGCCTGACGCCGATCCATTTCGTGCACGAGGGAGGTCACGAGGCGCGCCCCCGTGCAGCCCAGCGGGTGGCCGAGGGCGATGGCGCCACCGTTCACGTTCACGCGGTTCGGGTCCAGTTCGAGTTCCCTTATGCAGGCGACCGCCTGGGCGGCGAACGCCTCGTTCAGCTCGATGAGGCTGACCTCTCCAGCCTCGATCCCCGCCCTGGCCAGGGCCTTCCGCACCGCGGGAACGGGTCCGAGCCCCATGCAGGAAGGGTCGACTCCCGCCACGGCGGCGGCTCCCAGACGAGCCATGGGCGCGAGCTCCAATTCGCGAGCCGCTTCCCGGCTGGCAACGAGAATCGCCGCGGCTCCGTCGTTGATTCCGGAGGAACTGCCGGCTGTGACCGTACCATCGTCTCGGAATGCGGGTCGCAGGCGCGCGAGCCCCTCCGGGGTCACGTCCGGGCGCGGGTGTTCGTCTCGCCCGACGATCGCGGGGCCGCCTTTTCGTTGCGGCACCTCGACCGGGACGATCTCCGCTTCGAACCTGCCGTCCGAGTGCGCCCGGGCGGCTCGCCTCTGGCTCTCGACGGCGAACGCATCCTGCTCCTCGCGTGTGATCCCGTATCGCTCGGCCACCACCTCGGCCGTCTCCCCGAGCGGGATCGTCCACTGCTCGGGCATACGCGGGTTCGTGAACCGCCACCCGACCGTCGTGTCGGCGGAGATGGGGGCCTGGCGAGGGAAAGCGGAATCTGGCTTCAGCGTTACCCACGGAGCGCGCGACATGCTCTCGACCCCACCCGCGATGAACACGTCTCCCTCGCCGCACCTGATGGCGTGACCGGCTGTCACCACGGACTGAAGGCCGGAGCCGCACAGCCGATTCACCGTCTGACCGGCCACCTCCACCGGCAGCCCGGCGAGCAGCGAGGCCATGCGCGCAACGTTGCGGTTGTCCTCGCCCGCCTGGTTCGCGCAGCCGATCACGACGTCTTCGATCCTGTCGGTCGGCACGCCGGTCCGGTGCACGAGTTCGGAGATGGCCAGGGAGAGCAGGTCATCCGGACGAACGCGCGCCAACGCTCCGCCATGTCGTCCGACGGGCGTGCGAACGGCGCCGCAGATCAGTGCGTCACGTGGATTCGGCTCTCGGCTGGACATTCGATCGGCTCCGTCCTATCAGTCGAGCGCGACCCAGACGCTCTTCGTCTGGGTGTACTCCTCCAGGGCCCTCTCTCCAAGATCGCGGCCGAAGCCGGACTGCTTGAATCCACCGAACGGAGAACCGGGGTCGTAGCGATTGTACGTGTTCACCCACACCGTGCCGGCCCGCACGCTGCGCGCGAAACGATGCGCCTTGCCCACGTCCCGGGTCCAGACGCCGGCCGCGAGGCCGTAAATCGTCTGGTTGGCCTGGGAAACCGCGTCCTCGAGGTCGTCGAACGACAGAGTGGCGAGAACCGGCCCGAAGATCTCCTCCCGGGCTATCTTCATATCCGGAATCACGTCATCGAAGACGGTGGCCTCGACGAAGTACCCGCGCCCGTCCACTGTCGCGGCCTGTCCCCCGGTCCGCAGCGTGGCGCCCTCGGAGATCCCCGCCTCTATGTAGGACAGAACGCGTTCGTGCTGTCCCTTCGACACGATCGCTCCGAGGCGGGTCTTGGGGTGAGTGGGGTCGCCGACCGTCATGCCCGCCGCCCGCGACACGAGCTGCTCCATGAATTCGTCCTTGATCGACGCCTCCACGAACAGGCGCGAACCCGCAGCGCACACCTCGCCCTTGCCGTAGAAGATCCCCGTGATCACTCCGCGAACAGCGGCTCCCAGATCGGCGTCGGCGAATACCACGTTCGGCGACTTTCCGCCCAGCTCGAGGGATACCTTCTTGAGACTCTCCGCGGCAGTGCGCATTACGATGCGCCCTGTCTCGGTCGACCCGGTGAACGCGATCTTGTCGATCCCTGGATGCTCGACCATGGCCTGGCCGGTCACAGGCCCGCGGCCCGGGATCACGTTGACGATGCCCGGGGGGAAACCGGCTTCGAGGGCGAGCTCTCCGAGGAGCAGGGCCGTGAGCGGCGTCTCCTCGGCCGGCTTCAGGATGACGGCGTTCCCGCAGGCCAGGGCCGGAGCGAGCTTCCAGGAAGCGATGTTGAGGGGGAAGTTCCAGGGAATGATCGCCCCGATGACGCCGAGAGGCTCACGAAGCGTGTAGTTGAGGAATGGACCCGACACCGGAATCACGTCCCCCGAGAGCTTGTCCGCCCAGCCCGCGAAGTAGCGGAAGTTGGATACGACGAATGGCAGGTCGACCTTGGCCGACTCGAACGCCGGCTTTCCGTTGTCCCGCGTTTCCATCTCGGCGATGAACCCCAGGTTTTCCTCAACCAGGTCGGCCAACCGCCACAGCAGCGCCGCTCGCCTGTGCGGATCCAGATCCCGCCAGGCCGGGTCCTCGAACGCGGCGCGCGCCGAGCGAACCGCGGCGTCGACCTCAGCGGCGCCGGCTTCCTCGACGTCAGCGATCACTTCCTCCGTCGCCGGGTTCACGGTGGGAAAACGACCGCTGCCGTTCACCCACTCACCGCCGATCAACAGCTTCGTCCGCAGCTCCATGACTTCCTTTCGGGGGGGTTCAGCATTTACGGATGGCGAGCCTCGCCCCGACCCGGTGACGTCGCACCGGGCCGGGATAGAAGGTCCGATCAGGTACCCGTGAACTCGGGCGGCCGCTTCTCGATGTACGCGTCGAGTCCTTCGCGGGCATCCGAGCCCTGGAACAGCAACTGCTGCAACTCGCGCTCGATGGCGAGGCCCTCGGAGAACGGAACCTCGACGCCGCTGCATACGGCTCTCTTGATCCGTCCCACGGCCCGGGAGGCCTTGTTAGGCGGCACGAACTGCCGGGCGTAGTCCATCACCGCATCGAAGAAGTCCTCGGCGTCGTAGATCTTGTTGATGAGGCCGAGTGCGAGAGCCTCCTCGAAGCCAAACGTGCTGCCTTCGACCATCAGCTCTATGGCCTTGGACTTGCCCAGCAGGCGGCCCAGGCGCTGGGTCCCGCCGGTGCCCGGCAGGACCCCGAGGTTGACCTCGGGCAGCCCGATCTTGCCTCCACCCGCCTTCGCGATTCGGATATCGCACGCCATGGCGATCTCCAGTCCTCCGCCGACCGTGTGCCCGTTGAGAGCCCCGATCACCAGCTTCGGCGTCTGCTCCAACCGGTTGAGGGTCTCGTTCGCGTGCAGGCAGAAGTAGTACTTGAAGTACGGGTCTGAAGTCTGGAGCATACTGATGTTCGCGCCCGCGCTGAAGAACTTGTCTCCCGCGCCCCGGAGGACGATCACGTGCACCGATTCATCAAACCGGGCGGCGACGATCGCCTCGTCCATCTCGCGCATCATCTCGTGCGTATAGGTGTTGGCCGGCGGGTCGTCCATCGTGATGACCGCCACACCGTCGACCACCTCATACCCAATCAGCTTGTCCGCCATTTCGCGCGTCTCTCCGTTCAGTGGATGCCGTAAGCCTCACAACCTCTTAACCTAGCGAGGGAAGTAGCGCAGCCACAATCGGCCCCGAGCGGGATCGACGTCCGCCCGTCGTCCACGCCTTGGTAAGCGCTGGTCTCGTCGCTAGTTTCCCTCCATGAATACCCGGTGCTCGATGCGCTCACTGCCGTGGATCGCGGCGCTCTTCGTGGTACTCACCGCGGCGGCGTCCACAACTCGAGCCCAGGAGGGCGGCCAGGTGTACCGGGTGCCGGTCACGGGCACTGTGGAGATGGGCCTCGCCCCGTTCGTATCCCGAGTTCTCGACGAAGCTGCGGAAGCCGGGGCTTCCGCCGTGGTCCTCGACATCGACACTCCCGGCGGCCGCATCGACGCTGCCTGGGAGATCATAGACGCGGTGCGGGATGCGAGCCTGCCCGTGCACGCCTACGTCAATCGCCGCGCCCTGTCCGCCGGCGCGATGATCGCTTTATCCGCCGACCGGTTGTACATGCGCCCCGGATCCACGATCGGAGCCGCGACGCCCGTGGTCGGGGAAGGGAAGCGCGCCTCCGAGAAGATGGTGAGCGCCATGCGCTCCGAGTTCAGGGCCCTGGCCGAGGAACGCGGCTTCGATCCGGCGATCGCCGAGGCCATGGTCGATGAGACCGTGGCAGTCGAGGGTATCTCGGAGGAAGGCCGGCTGTTGACGCTGACGACGGAGGAGGCCGTCGAGCTCGGGGTCGCGACCGCGGAGGTGGACGACTGGCCGGCGCTGGTCGCTTCCATCGGTCTGGCGGGCGTACCGGTCCGCGAGATGAGCCCCAACTGGGCGGAACGGATCGTCCGCCTCCTGACGAACCCGATGCTGGCGCCGTTGCTGCTCAGCCTGGGCTTCATGGGGCTGATCATAGAGATCCGGACCCCGACGTTCGGGCTGGCCGGGGCGGTAGGCCTCGTCTGCCTTGCGGCCTTCTTCGGGGCGCGGCTCGTCGTGCACCTGGCCGGAATGGAAGAGTTGATTCTTCTGGGCGCAGGAGCCGGACTCATCGCCCTCGAGGTATTCGTCATCCCCGGCTTCGGAGTGGCCGGGCTCGCCGGCGGTGTATCGGTTCTCACCGCCCTCATGTTGAGCATGCTTGGGAGTTATCCGACCGTGTCAGAGTTGATCAGCGCACTTGGGATCATCGCCGTCTCGATTCTGGTTGTCGGCGTGTTGGCATTCGCCGTCCTCAGACACCTTCCCTTCAGCCGCGCGATGTCGGGGGTGTTGCTGGACCGCGCTACCACCCAGGAGGCGGGCTACCTGTCAGCCCCTGACCGGCCCGAGCTCGAAGGTCGCATTGGGACGGCGCTGACCGACCTGCGTCCGTCCGGGACCATGGGGATCGATGGGGAGCGCATCGACGTGGTGACCGAAGGGCCGTGGGTGGAGAAGGGAGACAGCGTCGTCGTGCTGCGAGCCGAGAGCTACCGGCACGTAGTCCGGAAGGCGGAGCCGGATGAGGCCGAACCGGGCGTGGCGGAGGCAGGGCCGAGCGCGGACGAGCCTGGTTGAACAGGCAGGCCCTGGCTCGCCGCGATGAATCGGCGGCTTCGGGTGTAGCTACTGAAGGAGACGGAACGGACACGATTCCGTCCCGGGCAGGTTGACGGGCCACGAATAACGGGAGCTGAAGCCATGAATGAGACCACTGCCGTGGGGGCGATCCTCGTCGTCTTTCTCGCGTTCTTCCTTTTGATGATCGTCACCTGGGCCGTGCCGATTCGCCTGTGGATCGAGGCTTTCGCGAGCGGTGTCCGGGTAGGACTGGGCAGCCTGGTCGGGATGAGGCTCCGGAAGGTTAATCCGGCCGGGATCATCCGCCCGCTGATCGCCGCCACGAAGGCGGGACTGCACCTGGACGTGAACGAGCTCGAGGCACATTACCTGGCCGGCGGCGACGTGGCTCGTGTGGGCAACGCCCTGATCTCGGCCGACAAGGCGAACATCGAACTGGGTTTTGAGCAGGCCGCGGCGATCGACCTGGCCGGTCGTGACGTGCTGGAGGCCGTCCAGGTCTCGGTGAATCCGAAGGTAATCCAGACCCCGAAGGTGGCCGCGATGGCGAAAGACGGCATTCAGCTGATCGCGATCGCACGCGTCACGATCAGGGCCAACATCAACCGCCTGGTCGGTGGGGCCGGGGAGGAGACGATCCTCGCACGTGTAGGCGAGGGGATCGTAAGCACGATCGGCTCCGCGGATTCGCACAAGCAAGTGCTCGAGAATCCGGACGCCATCTCGAAGACCGTCCTCGCGAAGGGCCTGGACAGCGGGACCGCGTTCGAGATCCTATCGATCGACATCGCGGACGTGGATGTGGGGAAGAACATCGGAGCCGAACTGCAGATCGATCAGGCCGAGGCGGACAAACAGATCGCCCAGGCCAAGGCCGAGGAACGCCGTGCCCTCGCCGTTGCCACGGAGCAGGAGAACAAGGCGCGCGTCGAGTCGATGCGTGCGGAGGTCGTGAAGGCCGAGGCCGAAGTACCTCTCGCCATGGCCGAGGCGTTCCGCGCCGGCAAGCTCGGAGTGATGGACTACATGCGGTTCCGCAACGTCGAGTCGGATACCCGCATGCGGGACTCGATCGCCGGGACAGGCGACGACGCGGAGATCTGACATGGAGCAGGTCTTCATCATCCTGGCGGTCCTGCTGTTCTGGATCTTCAAAGGAGTGGCCGGAGGTCAGCGCCGCGTGCCGGGGCAGGACCCGTACGACGGCGACTCCTCGAGCCCAGGCGGCCCTCGGGACATCGCCGGCGAAACACGTCAGAAGACCCTCGAAGCGCAGCAGGTTGCGCTCGAGGCACTGCAGCGCTGGGAAGAGAAGCAGAAACTTTCCTCCGGATATGGGGGTCCGGCGCAGGCGGCTCCGGGGAGCGTGCCCGCAGCCTCCAGGACGCGGATCGGTCGCCCCGCTGCCATCACCGGTCGTGGGGCCGAGCGGCAGCGCAGGGAAGCGTTTGCGGACATCGCGCGCATGTTGGATCCGGGGCAACCCGCTGGCTCGGCTCCCGCCAGACGGTCCAGCTTAGAGGTCAGCACACCGGCGAGGCCCGTCGCTGACAGGCGCCCGTCGGATGCTGCCATGAAACGCGACGCTGCGCGCAAGGACGAAGCTGCCCTCAAGGAGGCGGCTGCTCAGGAATCAGCGGCATCTCAAGAAGCCAGGGCTTCCGGACGGAGCGACAAGGTCGCCACACCGTCCGTGCTGGCCAAGCTCGAATCACTGCCTCTCGCGGCTCGGGCCATCGTTTACTCCGAGATCCTGGGTCGCCCGCGCTCGCTCTCCTGACCTCCCGGGCCGCCATCTTGTTCCACCGGACTCTGGCGGCCCCCATCTCGATGTGAAATATTGTCTCACGCGCTCACAGCCAGAATCCTGCGCGATGGGTACATTTCAGGTCGCACGGGCGTTACGACGGCCGCTCCATCCCCCCAGCCCACGAGCCGACTTGGGTAGCAAGGGAAGCACGCAGTCTAGCGACAGCGGGTCTCGTCTCGCCGGCCTTTGCGAGACGGGTAGCGCCCTCCTTGAGACCCTGGACTTGCAGGAAATTCTCTCCATTGTCACTGAGCGCACCCGCGTTCTGTTCGGTGCCTCCGGTGCGGCGGTCAACTTCTACGATGTGAAAGCGCTCGAGTTGGTCGTGGTGGGAGCCAACGGGTCGCTCGAAGGAATCCGGGGTGCTCGCTACCCGATCCAGGGCACCCTCAGCCAGGTGGCGATCCAGGAGAACCGGGCGGTGTTCGACAACGACCTTCCGGATGAGCCGTTCTACGAGGCGCTGGTGCTCGACCCAGATGAACCTCGGAGTGCGCTGGCCGTGCCCCTGCGCCAGCGCTCGGGCCCGCTCGGTACCCTGGTCGTGGTCGGCCGGGCGACTCCGCCCGGCTTCGTCCAGCAAGACGCCGATCTCCTGTACGCGTTCGGCCACCTCGCCGGACTCGCGATCCAGAACGCCCGCATCCTTGAGGTCGAGACGGCCCGGGCAGAGATGTCGGATACTCTACGGGCCGAGAGCGAGGACCACATCACGAACCTCCAGGATCTGCACGCGGCTGAGGTGGCCGTCGCGTCGGACCTGGATCTGGGCGCGGTGCTCCAGGCGGTGGCCGATCGAGCCCGTGACCTGACGAGCGCCGCATACGGTGCTCTGGGGGTCCTGACCCCCGACGGAGAGGAGCTCGAGCGCTTCATCACGAGTGGGATCGACGAGGAGCAGCGGACACGAATGGGCGGGCCTCCAAAAGGTCTGGGGCTGCTGGGAGCCGTCACACACTCCAAGACGCCGATACGCCTCAACGACATGGGCTCCGATCCCCGGTCGGCTGGCATTCCCGGGACTCATCCGGGGATGACCTCGTTCCTCGGCGTTCCGATCCGGATCGGCGAGCGATCCTTCGGGAACCTCTACCTCACGAACAAGGAGGGAGAGGAACCGTTTACCGAGCGTGACGAGACGATCGTCAGCATGCTTGCCGCGCAGGCGGCCGTGGCGATCGAGAACGCCCGGCAGTTCAGGACTCTGCAGCGACTCCTGGACGAGCTGAGGGAGACCCAGCAGCAGCGCGATCGGTTCTACGCCTTCGTGAACCACGATCTTCGAAACGCGTGCAGCGGAGTGATGATGTGGTCCGAGCGGCTGCTCCTGGAGACCTCGGGCGAGGCCCGCGACATACCGGAGAAGATCCGGCGCGGCAGCGAGCACGCCATGCGGCTGGTGCAGGACGTTCTCGATCTCGAGAGCCTGGCCCAGGGGCGGCTCGAGACGTGGCCCCGCATGATCGTGGTCAACGAACTGCTGCAGGCCGCGATGGACGGGATTCACCCCGAGGCTGAGAAGAAGAACATGCGGCTTCGCCTGAAGCGCAACCGCGCCAACCTTCGTATGGTCGCCGATCCGGACCGGGTCCTTCAGATCGTGACCAACCTGCTTAGCAATGCGATCAAGTACTCTCCCGAGGGGACGGACGTCCACCTGGCGGCCGAGCTGCGTCGGGAAGGTCCCGGAGAGGCTGAGGCGGAGCGTTGGATAGCGGTCGGAGTGGTGGACCAGGGACCCGGGATTCCCGAACAGGACCAGGAACGGATTTTCGGGGAGTATCAGAAGGGCGGGTCGGGCCGCAGTACCAGGCGAGGAATGGGGATCGGGCTCACGCTCTCACGAAGGCTCGCGGAGTACATGGGCGGTGCGCTGACGCTGGAATCCTCGCCCGGAGATGGAGCCACGTTCACGCTCTGGATGCCTCACGGGCGGGAGCCGGAGCAGCGGAGCGGCTGGATCGGCTAGACCGGAATCAGAGCCGGAGAGCCACGTGGTGGGGCTCCGGGAGAATCCCCTGCTCGCGGTAGCGCTTCAGCTTCCGGTACAGCGTACGCCTGCTGATTCCCAAAGCCTCGGCCGCAGAGCTTTGATGCCACTGCGTCTGCTCGAGCATGTCGAGGATGTACTCCCTCTCCAGGCGCTCCAGGTCCCACTTCTCCTCCCGTGCCCTCGAGAGGAGGTTCCTCTCGGGGTCGGGTCGCTGGCCCGGCGGCTCGAACGGAATCGCTCGGGCCCCGGCGTGCATGATCACCGCTCGCTCGATGAAGTTCTCGAGTTCGCGGACGTTACCTGGCCAATCGTACGACATGAGGCGCGTCATCGTCTTGGGCGGGATGTCCGGAGCCTCGAGGCCGTTCTCGTCCGCGAACCGTTGCCGAAAGTGCTGCGCCAGGACGGGGATGTCGTCACGCCGTTCGCGAAGGGAGGGAACCCGGATCGGGAACACGTTGAGCCGGTAGAACAGGTCCTCCCGGAACTCGCCTTTCTCGACCAGATCGCCGAGGTTCCGGTTCGTGGCAGCGATAAGGCGAAAGTCCACCGTGATCGGCTCCCGGCCACCCACCCGCGTGACCTTCCGATCCTGCAGGACCCGCAGAAGCTTGACCTGCACTCCTTCGGATACCGTGCTGATCTCATCGAGGAAGATGGTTCCGCCCTGCGCCTCTTCGAACAGTCCGCGTTTGCTCTGCACGGCGCCGGTGAACGAGCCCTTCATGTGTCCGAACAGCTCGGACTCGAGGAGCGTCTCCGGAAGGGCGGAGCAGTTGATCGCCACGAACGGGCGGCGGCTCCGACCCGAGAGCTCGTGCACGGCCCGCGCCGCCAGCTCCTTCCCGGTACCGGTGTCGCCTGCGATCAGCACGTTGGCCCGGGTCGGCGCCACACGCTCGATCATGCCATACAGCCGCTGCATGGCCTGCGACTTTCCGACCAGGTGGGCCCGCACACCTGCGTTCGTCTGGCTTCTGAGCTGCGCGACCTCGCGCTTGAGCTCGAGCTCTTCACGGGCGCGCGACAGGATATGGAGCAACTCCTCGGTACGGAACGGCTTCTTGATGAAGTCGACGGCTCCGAGCTTCATCGCCTCGACCGCGCTGTCGATGGAACCGAAGGCCGTCATTACGATGAACTGGGCGTCCGTCTGTAATGCGGGCCCGGCGCCGAGCACGTTCAGCCCGTGCATGCCGGGGAGGTTCAGGTCGAGAAGAACCAGGTCGTACAGCTGCTGGTCCAACTGGCGAAGCCCCTCCTCGCCCGACCGGACGGCATCGACCCGGTACCCGTTCTCGGCAAGAACCGTGAGCAGGAGATCGCGGACGTTCTCCTCGTCCTCCACGACGAGCACGCGGGGGTCGACTTCGGCTTTCGTGTGTTCCTCGGACATGGCTTCTCCGTCGTGGGGCCTCGCCGGGCCCAAACTCCGTTGTTTGATCTCTATGGGACCACATGGCGAGGTGAGGGGGGGCACCTGGCCGCGTGGGCCTGAACCCGGCCCACGTTCGGCCGGTCCATACGCGTACTCTGCGTCCCGCCTCACCCTTGCCGGAAGTGTGCCAACGCCGCCCAACCCCGCGTCCGCCTGCCTCGGACTCCCGGCGAGCACCTGTTTCACGAGGGAATCCGGCATCTTCCAGCGGCTCGAATCCGGCCGCCAGGACCACGGCCCGTGCGACGATAAGTCCCACGCGGTCGGCGAATGCGACAATGTGTCGCTGTGTGGGATGAATTGGCAAGAAAGAGGCTCGGCGCTCCCTTTTGTGTTGCAGATTCCTGCCCGGAACGCCCGGTCGTGGCAGTGGGCGAAGGAGCCGGCTCCTCAGTCCTTGAACGGGTTCGGTGCCCGGGTACGCGAGCCGGATGGAGCCGCGTCCAGCAGCCTCTGGAGCTCCTCGTTGCTGAGCTCGAACGGGTCATCCTGGTGCGTCGGGGCGCGGGCCACGCGTGTCGGTCCCGGGTTACCACCCTCCGGTTCGAAGTGCCACTCCCACCGGCTGCGATCCCGGACCACCCAGGCCTTGCCCGAGCGATCGATGAACTTGCGATAACTCATCAGGCGCTTCCTTCCGAAGAAGTGGATCGCAGACGTGTCCGGACGTAGGCCACCGTTCCACTCAGCGTTATGAGGGCGAAAGCGAACCACTGGACGGCATACCACAGATGAGGGCCGTCTGAGGGCGCCGGCTCGCCCAGAAGAAACGGAGCCCCGGAGAACCCGGAGGGATCCGTGAGGAGAACAAAGACGGGGAGCAGGTCGTACGGCAGGGACCCGGCTGCCTGCTCGATCGTGAGGGCTCCGAGGACCAGGTGCTCCGCGCTCCCGAAAGTCAGGGTGCGCGGCGGAATTCGGGATGGGGCTTCGCCGGCCAGGGCCAATCCCTCCACCTCTACCTCCACGACCTCCACCTCCCGGCCACGTCGGCCGGGCCGAGCGCCAGCCAGGTCTGCGCTCAAGCCGTCGGCGGCTGGCAGCCACCCCCGGAGCACCAGCACCCCCCATCCCGGATCGAGCCTGAGCGGGGTGACGACGTGGACACCGGGAGTACCCCGACTCGCTCTACCGCGGATCACCACCTCATGCTCGAAGTCCCAGGTGCCGCGAAGCCGAAGGCGTCTCCAGGCCATGCTGTCAGCGGGAAGTTCCTCGAGTCGGCTCGACCCGTCGAGGCCAGCCGGGGGAAGCTGCATGCGCGCGGCGACCAGCCGGCTCTCGGCCCGTCGGTCGGCCAGGCGGGCCAGTTGCCAGGCCCCGAGTCGCGCGAAAAAGGCTGCGGCAACGAGAGCCACGACCACGAAAGCCCACAGTCCGGCTCGAGGATTTCTCATCCCGGTGATCTCGCAGTGCGGCGGGTCATCCCGGCCGCGGCAAGAGCCAGCAGAACCACGGGCCACAGGGGAGCCAGAACGCGCAGGGCATTGGTCGGCACTTCCCAGACGTTTACCGACAGCACCAGGCCGAGAAGAGCCCATGCCCCGCAGCAGAGCGCGAGCAACCGGTCTCCCTTGAGCAGCGAGACGACCAGCGAACCGAGCACGAGAAGCGCGGTCGCTCCGCCGAGCGCCATGGTCGTTCCGACAGGCCGACTGGCGAGCCACGCAGGGACGGCCTCCACGATGCCGGTGCCGGGAAGGGCGACATGGTGCAGGGCCGGTGCGACCCCGCCGGTTGAACTGGACACCCAGACCGTCCACGCGAGCAACGGCAGAACCGGCAGGACCGCCATGGCCAGTGCTGCTTGACGTTTGCCGGTCAGCCACAGCCAGCCGGCCACGGCCCATGCGAACAGCAGGTAGGTCTCCTTCGTGAGCGCAGCCAGGGTCACGAACAGTGCGGCCCAGGCGACACGGCTCCGGCCGGCCAGGGCGATGCCCACCAGCCCGAGGCCTAAAGCGAGCGCATCCGACGTCAGCATTACAGCCGACAGCAGAACTCCCAGATTGACCAGGGTCGCAGGGGCCACCCAGCCCCGCAGGCCGAGTCGGTGGCTGATGTCCGCTGCTGCGCCCGTGCCAAGCCCGACGCCGACGGCCGCCCAGACCACCAGGCCGATCATGGTAACGCCGCCCGGGAACAGGCCGAAGCCTCCGGCCACGAGGGAGTAGAATACCCGCCGGTACCGGTAAGGCGCCTGGTCCAGCTCTCGCATGCGGGTCGCCGTGGCGTGGCGGTTGAACGGATCACGCGCGATCAGGTAGGATATCTGTCCATCGTGTCCGAGGGGACCGGCGGGATGGAGTGGCCCGAGCTCGGTCTCGATCTGTCCGAGCAGGGGGTTCTCACTGCCCACCATCAGCAGCCCGGCCAGCCCATCCTCACTCTGAGCGGCGAACGACATCTGACCCGCGAGGGCGACCAGAACGCCGGCGAAGAACCAGCCGAGCACAGCAAGGCGACGGGGCGACTCGTAGAACGAAGGCATGGCTCGAATGTCGGGCGACTCGCACTCGGCAGCAACGCCCGGGTCCCGGGTGACGCGTGGGTGCCCTGCGCCGGGCTGGACTCGCTCCTATATTCGGTGGGCGCCGGGGTGGCGAAATCGGCAGACGCGAGGGACTTAAAAAGGTGCGTCTCAGCTACCTGGAAGCAAATAGCCCGGTTCCATGCGCCTTTCGGAACCGGGCTATCTCTCTGGGGGCCGTCCAATTCTCTCCCGTTCAGCAGAGCACGCAGCAGAGCAGGGTGCCCAATGAGTCAATCGACCTTCGGAGGAGTGGGACTCCTGGCCACCGAGCGAGAGCGGCTGGAGGCGGAGTGGCCTCGCGCCCTGGCGAGTCCTCCGCGGAGCATGCAGAAGCTGTCGTCCTGCAGACTACTCCATCTCCTGGCGTTGAGGTGCACCTCCCAGAGTCGCACGGTCGGCGCAGGGCCAGACAGTGCGCTATGTTGATCGGCCCCTACCGGGCTGGTTTAACATAAGGAGGGTGCCAATGATGATGAGACACACGGTCTTCCTGATTCTGATCATGGCTCTCGTACCGCGGCCGGCTCCGGCCCAGGACGACCTGGGAAGTGTCCTGACTAACCGTATCGGTTTCTCCACACACGATCTAATGAAGCTCGAGAACGGCGAGGCGATCGTCCGGACAGTCAAGCAGGACGACAAACGCGAGGTCATGGTCGTCGGTGCCGTCAAAGTCCGAGTCGAGACAGCCCTCATCCTCGACGGCCTCACTGACGTCGAAGGAATGAGCAGTCGGGAATCGATTCTGGCCGCCGGACGGTTCTCCTCGCCGCCGGTTCCCGCCGACGTAGCCCTCCTGGAGCTTCCGAGTCAGGACATCGAGGCCCTGGTCGACTGCGAGGTCGGGGACTGCGACATCAAGCTGTCCGCTGACGTGCTCGAGCGATTGCCCGCGAGCGTCGACTGGTTAGCCGATGACTACGCTGAACAGGCGAGCAGGTTCGTCCGCGGAGAGGCAGTCCGGTACCTGTCCGACTACATGTCACGGGGAGACGCGGCCCTCGTCACGTACGGCGACAAAGACGATCCCTTGAGCGTCGAGGAAGGATTCGACATCATCGTCGCGTCCGGGGCATACCTGGACCAGATTGACCCCATCCTTATCGACTACCTGAGGGACTACCCCGAGAACCGTCCGGAATCGGTCACCGAAGTCTACTACTGGACCCTGGAGGACTTCGGTCTCAAACCTGTACTCAACGTTCGCCACCTGGTAGCCCTCGATAGCACGACGGCTCCGATCGGTGATGTGTTCGTGGTGATCAGAGACATCTATGCAAGCCACTACTTCCAGGCTGGTCTCCAGGTATTCGTGCTGAACGCCGGTCCACCC
>JBDGWG010000007.1:0-92432 GCA_039585235.1 Gemmatimonadota bacterium
TCCTTCCCGAACCAGCTGCTCCGGTCAGGGCTCGACGGCCGGATTAGACGAGAGTACGGAAGTTAGGCGTGGGCCTCACTGAGCGCAGAGAGGCCCTGCCAGGAATCGCTGCGGCCGACGTGTGACCGGTCCTGGCATGACGCTGGCGATATTGGCTTATGGTAGTAATCGGACGCCACAGACTTTCGAGCCCAAAGGAGACTCTTCGAGACATGAGCGAGCTGGTCGGCGTTATTCCCGCGGCGGGAGCGGGCACGCGAGCCTACCCCTACACGGAAGCGATCCCAAAGGTAATGCTGGAGGTTGATGGCAAGCCTCTCCTGCAGCTTAACCTGGAGCTCCTCAGGAACCAGGTCGGGGTCGAGCAGGTGTATGTGGTCGTGGGCCACCTCGGCGAGGTCATTCGCGAATCGTTCGGTGATGGCAGGTCGCTGGGTCTCAGGATCCGCTACCTCCAGAACGAGGAGGTCGACCTGGGCCTCGCGCACTCGATCCGCCTCGCCGGACGGGAGATCGCACCATCGGAAAGCCCCTGCGTCGTTCTGCTGGGCGACTCGTGCTACATCGGATCTGATCATGGGCAGCTTGGCAATCTGGACCTGGAAGGCGCGACCGCCGCATGCGGCATCGTGAAGACCGAGATCCCGGCACTCATCACCGAGAACTATTCGGTCGAGCTCGATGGCCTGACCATCGTCCGCATCGTGGAAAAGCCGAAGGACCCGCCGAACTCATGGCTGGGAACAGGCACTTACTATCTGACGCCCGCACTATTCCCTCATCTCGAGCGAGCTTTCGAAGAGTCCGCGTCGCCGCCCGATTTTATGACGTTCCTCAACGAGCAGATCCGCGCCGGCCGGCCGGTGCGAGCTGTCGACCTCGGAGGCGAGTACGCCAACGTCAACAGCCGCGACGAGCTGAACCGTGCCAATCTCCTGGTCCGCAACCGGGCCTTTCCGGAGAAACGGCCCTGAGTAAAGCAGCCGCGGGTTACATGGCTCCAGTCTGACTGGAACTCGTGCCATAGTGTGCAAGTCGCGACTATATTTGTTGGTGGTTTGACCAAGTCTTGCCGATCTCTTACTCACGCCGCGGGATTGCGGATGGAACATCGTACTGAGCGGTTGAGCCCATCGTCTGACCGTGGTGCACGAGTGCTGCTGTTTTCCAGGCGTAATCTCAATCAGCACGTGTCTTGCTGCCATCGCTATGAATTCGAAGATGTGATCGCAGCGGCCGACAGAGTTGATCTCTTAGCACCGAACCGTCCAGGACAACAATCGGAAGGGCGCATTGTTCGCTACACCAAGAGGATCTTGCGGTCGAACCGCCCGTTGATCGATGGTGAGATCTACCTGAACCAGGAATACGAACTTTTTGTCGCAATGTGTCGCAGGCCGCGGGATTTGCGGTATGTCCAGCTTATCAATGGACTGCACGAGAAGTGTCGGTTCTCGGTTTGCCTGTTCGACGAAGTCTGGCCAGATGAGATCGCCATGTCGTCGCGCTCGGATCTTGAGGTTCTTCGCCGGTTCGACTGCGTCTTTCTGAATGTTATGGATGGTGTCGAACCCCTCAGGCAGTTCACAGAAAGACAGCCTCAGTTCATGCCGTATGGAGTCGATGCGGCAAGTTTCTGTCCGTATCCAGACAGTCCGACGCGGAGCATTGATGTCTTGAGTATGGGACGGCGGCCTGAGGGAATACACCGGGCACTCCTCGCCCGGGCCGAGCGCGCGGGAGATTTCTACGTATACGACACAGCAAGCAACTTTTCCGTGATCGATACTGGGGAGCATCGGCGCTTGCTCTCCAATATGATCAGGCGTAGTCGGTACTTCATCGCCTATCCGGGAAGGTTTGACCATGGCGTTCCGCAATTTCTTTTAGGCACTCGTTATTTCGAAGGAGCTGCCGGAGGTGCCATTCTCCTCGGGATGGGACCAGCCAATACGCCCTATGAAGGATACTTCGATTGGCCTGACGCAGTGTTCCCCACGCCTGTGGATGGAAGCCAGATAGCAGAACTCATCGCCGACTTGGACAGGCAGCCCGCCAGGCTGGGCCGACTACGACAGAACTCCTGCGACACGATTGGATTTACCGTTGGCGTCAGATTCTAGAGGCTGTCGGTCTTTCAGTTTCGCGAGGAATACTCGAAAGGGAGGAACGGCTCAAGGATTTAGCGGACCTGGTTGGTAGGGAATCCGTCGAACGTCAGTGCCTTACCTGACACCGTCAGTCCCTCCGCGCAATTATCGTCGACCCGCGCTCACCTGCCGCCATACGGTCGGCGACTCGCCCATACGCTTCCCGGAGCCGCCCCGCCCCTCCGGGCCTTGACCCCAGGAGGCCATATTGTTATAGTACAATAGTACACTAGATGTCTAGATCATCCGGTCACCTCGAGCAAGGGCGAAAGGCCAGGCGGCACGTGGGTTTTCGGATCGATACGAAGAGCGGCGTCCCCTTCTACCGGCAGATCATCGAGCAGGTGAAGTTCGGCATCGCCCGGGGGGACCTGCAGACGGGCAATCAGCTCCCCACGGTCCGCCAGCTGGCCGTCGACCTCTCCATCAACCCCAACACCGTCATCCGTGCCTACCGCGAGCTCGAGATCGAGGGGGTGATCGACACGCACCAGGGCTCCGGCACCTTCGTCGGCAACCGGAAGCCCCGGGTCGACGAGCTCGAGCGGCAACGGATGCTCGACCAGATACTCACCGAACTGCTGGCGCGCGCTTCGGGCTACGGCTTCACGCTAAACGAAGTGCTGGAGGGGTTGCGCCAGAGGAAGGAGTCAGGATCTTGAGTCGGCTCAATCGCACATCCGAATCACGGAGCTTGCCGGGCATCTCGTTCGAGAGGTTCGCGACAGGGCTCCGCGCCGACTTCCGCTTCGCGCCGGTCAACGCGCTGCTGCTGGTGCTGATCTATGTGGCCGGCCTCATCGTCCACTTGAGCCTCTACCCGTTCTCGGTCATCGCCGTCGAGCTGGCGCTGGGCTCGGCCGTGGTGCTGGCGATTCTGCTACGGCTGACCCAGGTCTGGGAGGCGGCTGTCTTACTGGGGACCGCCGATGCGCTGGTGATCTTCCTGCAGCTGCGGCCGGAGAGCGAGGCGCTGCTCATCACCGCGGTTGTGGCGATGTTCGTCGCCCCGTCGGTGCAGATCGCCTACCAGTGGGAGCGCGCCGTGATCCTGCGCTTGGGCCGCTTCAAAGCGCTGCGCGAATCGGGCCCGTTCTTGATCGTTCCGATCGTCGACAAGGTGGCGCAATTCGTCGATCAGCGCGTTCGCGTCAGCGACTTCAGCGCCGAGACGACGCTCACCGCCGACACCGTTCCGGTGAACGTCGACGCCATTGCCTTCTGGATGGTCTGGGACGCGCAGAAAGCGGTGCTCGAGGTCGAGCATTTCGAAGACGCGGTCATCATGTCGGCGCAGACGGCGCTTCGGAACGCCATCGGCAAGAACGACCTGGCCGACCTGCTCTCCGAGCGCGACCGCCTGGGCCACGAGGTCCAGAAGGTCCTCGACGAGAAGACCAGCGGCTGGGGGATCACCACCCAGGCCGTCGAGATCCGCGACATCATCATTCCGAAGGGTCTCGAGGACGCGATGTCGCGGCAGGCGCAGGCCGAGCGCGAGCGGCAGAGCCGAATCATCCTCGGCACGGCCGAGACCGAGATCGCCGAGAAGTTCGCCAGCGCTTCCGAGCACTACCGCAACAACCCGGTCGCCCTTCACCTGCGCGCCATGAACATGGTGTACGAGGGGCTGCGGCAGAAGGGCTCGATGATCATCGTGCCGTCGACGGCGGTGGAAACCATGGGGCTCGGCGCGCTGGGCGGCCTGACCGCCTTCGGGCAGGGCATCGACGGGGCTCAGGCGGCGAGCGTGCCCGCTGGGGGCGGCGCGGACGACGCGCCGACGGCGAGCCCCGAGAGCTCTTAGGGCGCAGCGTACAGGGGAGCGACTGCCTGAGCGACGGATCCGGGAGCTCCGGCCCGATCCGTCGTTTGCCCCTGCAAGTTGTAGATGCGGTGCCACAGAGTGCCGGTGTGCCGCAACGGAATCGGGTAACCAGGCGCCTCGCCCGTAACGCTATATCTAATTACACGACAGATTATTACAGAGTTGTCACCGACCGCTGACCCTTGGCACAGCGCTGGCGGCGAATGGTCATGTTCGGCGGGTGAGCGGGCTACCTGTCCGCCCATCCCGGCCACAACGGTCATCCGGATGATCCGGGCAACTCATCGGGGAACAGCGATGCCGCAGACTATCCCGGCGGGCGTATTCTGGATCGACGATTTCGAGACCCTCGAAGTCGACCCTGCTGAGCGGTTGGTCCTTGCCCGGCGGTATATGCCGTTGCCTGCCGCATTTCGGGAAGCGGCAACGGCGCTCCGCGCCCTGATACGGGCAAGCTCCAAACAGCAGGCTGACGGCGGCGACCTGCTAGCGCAGCTGTACCTTACTGCTGCACAAGGTAATTTCCTGCTGACCACGCCCTACGTGGCCGGCGTAGGCCCGTGTTACGACGTCGCTGCCTCCATTCCCCGAACCGTCTGGGAGCGCCTGTCCATGCCGTACGCGGCCATCGGGTACAAGCACCTGCAGTTGCTGACCTGGACGGACTGCAGCTGGTTGGTGGCGGCGTGGGGCGAACCGGACACTCACTCATCGGCCCGGGCATACCACCAGTCCGTGTGGGATGATTGCGTGGCGCAATACAGCCGTACCTACTGAACGGGGGTTCGCGACCTGAGCGATCGCTCGGCGCTGAACACCGATTTCCACATCCATGAGCCTCGACCAGTTCCTCGGAGGGATCCGGGATAACCTCCAGCGCGCTTTCGCCAGAAGCTTGCAAAATCTCTGTTCCGCGGGACTACTTGAGCCCGGGATCGACTCATCCTTCGGCGCCGCCCGGCGGGACGGTGGCCTCCTCTGTATATTGACGGTGCCCCCGCAGCGGCCACCTCATCCTCTGATGGAGATAGAGCGATGAAACCAGCGACAACCATCGGGGTCTTCCTCCTCGCGCTGATCGCCTTCGGGCATTTACTGCGGGTGGTTTTCAGTTGGGGCCTCGTCATCAACGAGCAGGTCATTCCGATGTGGCCAAGTGTGCTGGTCATCGTCGTGTTTGGCACACTGTCGGTGCTGATCTACCGGGAATCATGCAGAGGCTGAGGTTTCACGACTCGTCGACATGAGCGTCGCGCAATGCTCCGAAAGAGTTTCGCCCTCGTCGTTGCGGCTGCGGGCATAATGCTCGCCTTCTCATTTCTCGCCGCGGACGCGATCGGGCTTGGAGGCAGTCCAGGCTTCGGCTTCCGGCAAATTCTCGGGGCCACGACCGGCCTTCTCCTCATCGCGGTGGGGATCGCGGCGTGGCCCAAAGCGGATGATGTCCGTCACGACGATATCAGACCTGAGTGATACCGCTTTGCCCGGTTGACGTGTTTTGTTTTGAATGCATCATAGGGATGCGGGCCCCAACTGCTCGGCGCCCGTAGCATGGAGCTGCGAGCCATCGGCTCGCACCCTGCCGCTATCGTCTGGTAGCCAGCCGAGCGAGGCTCGTTGGAGCGGGGAAGTCGTCATGGCTTCCCCGTTTCTTACCGATTCGCCTCCTGCCAGGCGTTTGCGATCCGCTCACTCTGAGCGCAGCGCCCGCCAGGCCGGCTTCCCAAAGACGACCAGGCAGGCCACGTCGACGTCGTCTACTCGGTCGGAGATGTGACCGCCGGCACGGCCGACTCGCTATACCTGCGAGCGCGTGCGACGACGGATACCACGACGTCCGACACGGGCTTCGCTGACGTGCTGGTCGTGCGCCCGAACATCACCATCTCGAAGCTGGTGAACCCGAACGGCACTCAGCCCCCGGGAACCGACCTTACGTACACGGGCACGATGACCAATGCGGGCACGGAGGCCGCGGTGGGCGCATCTTCGGTGAGCTCGATCGCTCCGGAGACCGAATTCAAGGTGGGGAGCGTCGTGACCTCGTTCCCAGCGGGCATCACCGTGACGGTCGAGTACTCCGACGACGATGGCTCGAGCTGGACCTACACTCCCGCCGACCAGGCGTGCAGCGCGCCTGCAGGTTATGACGGTTGTGTGACCAACATCCGGTGGGCCCTTCAGGATCCGCTGCCCTCGAGCGCGCCCGACAACGTGGGGACCATGGAGTACGTCGCGCGGATCAAGTAGGGCTGGCATCCCCGCCGAGACCTTCCTCCAATCCCTCTCCTCGCGAGGCGCGCGGGAACTGTCCGAAGTACGATCCCGTTCTGAGGACGGAGCATCTCTCGGCTAGATCGGGCCCCGGGGCAACGCGAGGTGACAGACCATGGACTATGCGAGAACGCTGTGGAGTCGCTCACCGTGGATCCTCGCGGCAGCGCTCGTCGGAGCAGGAGCCTTCGTACTCGCCCAGGTTCTCGGCGGTTTCCCAACGCACATCGCGGATTTCATGGGTGCGCAGGTCGTCAGTCGCGGCGGCTACTCCGAATCTCTCCAGGGCGTCATCGGGTGGGGAGTCCACCTCGGAGTTTCGATCGGCTACGCCACGCTGTTCGCCGCCCTCGCCCTGCTTCCGTTCGTTTCCCAGCGTCGGCCCGAGCGATGGGCCCATGGGCTGGCCCTCGCCGGGGTACTGGCGGTAGGCTCGACCCTGCTCACGGTACCTGCGATCAGCATCACCGTCAGCGTGCTGGCCGGGCAGGGGCTCCCGGGAGAACTCCCGGGGCTGAATGCAACGTGGGGATTCGTTCTGTGGAACCACGTCGCCTTCTTCGTCATCTGCTGGGCCTTGATCCTGGTTGTGCCAGATCTGTTGTCGGATCGGGAGCCTCCCGCCTAGTACCGCCTCACGAACCCGACACGCAGGATCTGTCCGACCAGCGGCGTGAGCGGCGGCATCAGTGCTGGATCGCGGAACCGGGTGTCGAATTTCCAGTCCCGTATCGGCGGACTGTAGTACCAGCAACAGGCCCACGGCCCCTGCGTCACCTTCGGATACCACAGGGAGACGTACGACCCGAGCAGGGTCAGCGTCTGGCCGCTCCATTTCTCGAGAAAGCGCGGAAAGTTCTCGAACTGCCCGCCACCCACGGCCGCGCCCGGGAACGGAGTTGGGGAGTGCCCCGACAGAATCGCCGCGTTGATGGTGGTTTGAGTCGGCGCTAGCTCCGTCGCTCCCTCGCCACTCTGGTTGTCCTGCCAGGTGTTGGAGAGGATCGTGATCGCGTCGGATACCAGGGAGGCCGGCTTCCACTTCCCGGCGTAGTTGTTGAAGTCGTCCTTGACGTACAGCGGCAGATTGGTGGCGACCGAAAGTGGCTTCTTGAGCCTGTTGCCGTTCTGCACTCTTACCACGTACTGCTGCATGCAGCCGGGCACCGTGCCGCCTGGGCCCACCGAGTCGGCGGTCACGTAGAACACTCCGTCCCCGTACTCGTCCTTGAGGATTCGGTTCAGCCGGATTCGGATCACGTCGCGGTTCGAGTTCGAGTATGTGGCGGCCGTGCCGCTGCACATGGTGTTCCATTCGGCCACGTCGTCCGGATCGACGAGCGATCCGCTTCCGTTGTCCGCGGCAGTGGAAGATTGCTCCCGGTCGTCGTAGAACCGATTGACCAGGAACGTGACGGCCGTGGGGTCGTCCAGCGTCACAGGCACCCCGACGCCGTCGGTCACTTCCACGGTTCCGGCGCGGACCTTGAACACGAGGTCCGCGTTACAGGCGTACTTCATGGGCTGTAGCTCGGCGGACTCCGTTCCGGTGCACGGCTCGATGAGAGAGTAAGGATCGATGCCGTCCGGCACGGGGATTGTCAGCGGCTCGATGCCGCTGGCCCGCGTCTGGAGCATGTGGTCCCACTTCGAGACGGAGTAGTCGTCGAACGACTCGTCCTGAGCGGCCGACGGAAATGTGACCGGGTCATCGTCGCCGCCGTAGTTGTGCGTGTCCCTCCTGAGCTCTTCCCAGTTGGAGTCGGTCTTCATCACGTAGTTATTCTTGCCGTCACTCGCACCCAGCGCCTTCCGATGCAGGTGCAGGTCGCCGGCCGCCGTAACCATCTCGTGGAAGTACAGTCCCGATCCACCGTCCACGTACAGTTCGCCGTTGGTGTGGACGCGGCCCTCGAAGTTCATGATCGGACCCGGCAGGACTTCGAGATCCTCGTCGTAGAACAGGCCGAACTGGAAAATCGGCATGGTCTGAACGCGCGCCGTGAGTGTGATCGCCGCGCGCGAATCCGCGGGTCCCTCAACCGCGGACGCGACCAGAAGATCCCGGTCCAGGCTCACCAGGCCGGCCCAGGTGCCCTGCGTGACCGAGCGCGTCGTGACGGTGGTACTCAGGTTCGCGTCATACTCGGTGAACGTGAAACCCTTAATGGTCGGCGGAGTGGGGTCGATCGTGGCAATCGAAGTAACGGTGATCAGGCCCTCGTCCATCTTCTTCCGGACGGCCGCGAGCAGGTTTTCGGCTCCGGCCTCGGCCGCGTAGTAGGCCCGTGTGTTGACCGAGGCGTTGGCTCCGATCCTCTGGTCTACCCTGCTGTTGGCGTGGGCAACGACCACCAGGCCCGTGAGGGCCCCGAGAATGAGCAGAACCGCGACCAGCGCATAACCCGAATCGTTACGGAGCGTCTTGGAGTATCCCATCATTTCGAGCCTCATTCGAGGTTCCGCGAGTAGAGCGGATTGCGTGGGGTAGCGCGAACGGAATACTCGCGTTCGTAGACTCCTCCGCCCGCCAGATTCCGATCCGTGCGCCACGCCCTGGCCTTGAGGTAGGCGCGCACGGTGAAGATGTCGTCGTAATCGTTCGTCGCGTCCGTGTCTTTGCTCGAGGCCTCAGGCGCGACGCCTCCGTCCCCGAACACGAGCTCGGTCTGGAAATCGACGATGCCTTCCGCGATCGGAGGACCGACCCACTTCCCACTCTCCTGGCGCGTTGCTCGTACCAGTACGGGGGTCGGCCCGTCTGTGTTGATGAAGTACACTGCGACGTTGACCCTGTGGGCGGCCGCCCCGTCCTTGTTGGCCCTGAGCTTCCAGCCGTGCGGTCGAGCCGCGGCCGTGACGCCCAGCACGACGTGGCCGATATCGGCGTCGGGGTCCACGGGCGGACAGCTGACCCCCGTCTCGTTTCGCGTCACCGAGTTCACGATCGCGAGACCTCGGGTCGGACCGCGCGCCAGGTGCAGGAGGGTCCCCGCCCGGACGTCCAGTACCGAATCGGCGCACGTGAGGTTGAGCAGGATCTCCTTGAGCGGGTCGCCCGTCGGCTCCAGGACCTGGTGCACTGCGGTGCCCGCGTCCGAACGTACGATGAACAGTGTATCCGGCGCGCCCGAGCTGCCATCGGCCGTGGAGACGACCGCAAACTTGGCCGTGGGATCGAGCCCCTCACCCGCCTCCAGTATCTCCCGTGTCAGCATGTCCACCGCATAGCGGGCGTTCTGGTGCACTTCGGTACGAATGGACGTGGCCCTCTCGTTCTTCATGAACGAGTCGAAGAGCGACAAGGCGGCTCCGACGACGAGAGAGCTGATGGTGATGGTCATCAGCATTTCCACGAGTGTGAAGCCATTTCGCGGCTTCGCGGGAGCGTCGATGTCTCTCGGCATCATGAGCCTGAGTAGACGAGGGTGGTCAATTGCACGTGGCGCCGTCCCATTCGGCCAACCGAATATTCGACGTCGACCGTGATCTCGGCCGTCTTCAAACCCACGGTGCTGTGAGACACGTCTACCTTGCGTCTGTACGGTCCCGTACCCTCGACTCCGTTCTCGTCCACGGCCACCGCTGCCTGCGGCTCGATATCCTCTACGGGAAGTGCCTTCAGCTCCTCCATCTTCTGGACCGCGAGCGCCGTCGCCCGCCCCTGTTCGTTTGTGTGAACGCTTGCCAGGGTCACGGTCGTGAGACCGGAGAGCACGCCGGCCACGCCGACAGTGAGCACGATCAGCGCGATCAGAACCTCGATCAGGGTGAAGCCACGATCCGAGCGTTCCTTTTTCACTCCCAACCTCCATCTCTCCACCGCCACACGCGGATCCCACCGGACCGGCTTACGCCGATCGCCCACACGAGATCGTTCCGATCCTCGTGCCGCACGTAGACGGCTCCCCACAGGGAATTCAGAGTGTCTGGCCAGGCGACGGTGCCCCGGCGCTCGAAGACGATCGGGTTCGTCGGCAGGTCGACGGCCCCCACGAGCGTGCCTCCGAAAGGAGTCGTACCGGCGGCTCCGGTTCCAAACTCCACAACATCCGCGAACGCCTTTCCGCGCCAACTCAGCTCGCTGTCGGAGAACTCGATCCGGGTGGCCGCGATCTCCGGCGCAGTGCCGGTTGGCACGTCCCCCGGGTCGCCGAGGTTGGCGTAGGCCGTGTAGAAATCGTCGGCCCCCGCAGGTTCGACGTTGAAATAGACGGCGCGGTTCATCGCCACGGCCCGGAAGCGGGCCAATCTCATCGATTGCGCGAGTGTCTCGACCTCGTTTCGCACTCGGCGGGTCTCCGTGGCGCGGAGGAAGAATGGGGCGGTCGTCAGCCCGAGAACCGTTACCAGGGACATTACGATCAACAACTCGATGAGCGTGAACCCGCCATACCGGCGTTTCCCTGCCCGATCCTGCCGCTTCGAGTATTCTTCAACAGTGTGCATGTGGTCTTTCGAGTCTCGTACCCAGCGCTAGGGGGGTCCGCAATGTGTATGGCCTCACGCTGTCGCGGACCTGGCGACCGCCCATATGAGAGCAAGAAGCAAACCAGACGAGGAATCGACGGAAGTGTCAGTGAAATATGTTGTTACGCATCAGATATAGGTAGATAGTGACACCGGCTACCGGTTCCATTGCCGGGTTTCGTGCAATAATCCTGAGGATGAAGCGGCCCGCGGCGGCGTGAAACCCCGAACGTCACAGGTCGTATTATGTTACCGGGCAGCAAGTTGGCGCTCCTTCTGCGACGGATCTCGGCATGGACAGAGTCTGGCAGGACTTCCGGTACAGCTTCCGGTCGCTGCGCCACGGCGGGCTCCTGATCGCGATCGCGATCCTGTCGCTCGGAATCGGGATCGGCTCGGTCACCACGATCTTCACCGCCGTGGACGTGTTCATGCTGCGGCCGCTGCCTTACCCGGACTCTCACGATCTCCAGTCCGTCTACACGACGAATCAAGAGCGCGGTTGGATGTGGGTCTCGTTCTCGGTACCCGATTTCGTGGACTTCCGCGAGCGGAGCGAGGCGATGGACGTGGCCGTATCGCGCGGAGCGGCCTTCAACCTGTCCGAAGGGGATCGTCCCGAGCGGGCGCAGGGCAGACGCCTGAGCTGGAACTGGCTCCGCGTTCTGGGTGTCCAGCCGGCGCTGGGCCGCGGATTTACGCAAGAAGAAGAGATCGAGGGTCGGGACCAGGTCGCGCTCATCAGTCATGGCCTGTGGCAAAGGCGGTTCGGGGCGGATCCCGACATCCTCGGCTCCGACATCCTGCTGGACGGGGAGCCTCACACGATCATCGGCGTCATGCCGGCCGACTTCTGGTACGGGTCCATCTTCGACGACATCTGGGTGCCGTTCTCTATCACGGGCGAGGAGTCCCGCAACAGTCACTACATCAGCGCGCTGGCCCGCGTGAACGACGGCTTCACACAAGCACAGGCCGCGGACGAGACGGAGCGCATCGCCGCCCAACTGGCCATCGATTACCCGGAGACGAACACCGGGAACGGGGCCAGGCTCGTGACCCTGCACGAGGACATCTTCAACGAGGGATTCAGGGTCGGCACGTCGATCTCGAGCCTGGCCGTGATGTTCCTGCTGCTCATCGCCTGCGCCAACGTGGCCAACCTGCTGCTCACGCACGCGGTAGGGCGTGAGCGGGAGATGGCGGTCCGATCGGCGCTCGGCGCGGACCGCGGACGGATACTGCGGTACTTCCTGACGGAATCCCTCATCCTGTCGTTTGCCGGCGGTGTGGCCGGCCTGCTGATCTCCGTGTTCGGTATCCGCTGGCTGGTGTCGGTGATGCCCTCCTGGTTCCCGAGGGTAGACGAGATCGGGCTCGATGCCCGCGCTCTCTTGTTCACGATGGCGATCGTGTTCCTGAGCGCGATTCTCGTGGGCCTGGCACCGGCGATCCAGGGAGCGCGTGGCAGCACGGCAGCGTCGCTCAAGGAAGGCGGCCGGGGGGGGACCGCGGCGCGCGGAGGACGGCTCCGGAAAGGGCTGGTTATAGGCGAGGTCGCGCTCGCCCTGGCGCTGCTCGTGTCATCGGCGCTCCTCGTGCAGGCGTTCTACAACGTGCGCCTGGCCGACCGTGGGTTCGACGAGAGCGACCTGCTGGCCTTCCGGATCTCCCTCCCGGAGCAGGAGTACCCCGACGAGATTTCTATCGCGGCGTTCCACGAGGAGCTGACCCTGAGGCTCGAGTCCCTGCCTGGTGTGACAGGAGTCGGCGCGACCTCGATCCTGCCGTCCCAGGGGAACAACAGCACCTATTACACCCTGCCGGGAGACGACATCCAGACGGACCAGGACCGGAAAGTCACGAACCTGCTCGAGATCACGCCCGGGTATTTCGAGGCGATGGACGTGCCGATCGTGCGGGGCAGGGGTCTCGAAGACCGGGACCGGGAGGGCGTTCGGGACGTGGTCGTGATCAACGAAGTGCTCGCCGAGAGACACTGGCCCGACGAAGAGCCGATCGGACGCGAGATAGTGTTCGGCGAAACCACGAGTGCGGTCGTCGGAGTGGCCGCGAACACGGCGGTGGCCACTGCGACACCGGGTGAGCGTCCGATGGTCTACGTCCCGGTCTACCAGGTCGGGCGCAGGAACCTCGGCTACCTGGTGGAATCGGACTCTCCGCTCGAGTCGTTGTTCGAGTCCGTCCGCGCGGAAGTCCACGGCGTCGATTCCGACATCCCCGCCTACAGCGTCCGTCCCCTGAAGGACGTCATCGACGAGTCCCTCGGCGGCGACACGATCATGGCCAAGATCATGAGCGTGGTGGCGGTGATCGCTCTCGTGCTCGCCCTGGCCGGCGTCTACGGGGTGATGGCCTACTCCGTGTCACAGCGTAGACAGGAACTGGGGATTCGCATGGCACTCGGGGCGCGAAATGGAGACGTAGTCGGGATGATCATGCGGCAGGGGACCATCCTCGCCGCAATCGGCATCGCGGTGGGCCTTGGCCTGGCGTTCGGCATGGCCAAGGGAGTCTCGTTCTTCCTGTTCGGGGTGAGCGCGTTCGAGCCCGTGACCTACGGTGGGATGGCGGGGGCCCTCCTGATCGCGGGTATCGTGGCCACGTATTTCCCGGCGCGGCGAGCTACTCAGGTCGATCCGGTGGAAGCGCTGCGAGCCGAATAGACCTGAGGTGAGGGCACCTTCATTGCCTCGCCCTTGACCATCGACCAGTTTTGAGCGTTCCTCGGGGCCGATACTCCCGGTAATGGAAGCGCTCACGGCATGAAGAAGTTCGTCCAGGAGATTCACCGCCGCTCACTCTGGCAGGTGCTGGGTATCTATATCTTGGGTGCCTGGGGTGCTCTGCAGGTCGTGGACGTGCTGGCCCAGAACTTCGGACTTCCCGAGTGGTTCCCGGCCTTCGCGCTGGCTCTCCTGGTAATCGGTCTCCCGATTGTGCTGGCCACGGCGGTCGTGCAGGAAGGGGTTCGCGGGCCCGAGCCGGCCGGTGAAGCAGAGCCGGGTGGCGCCGAATCTCCGGCTCTCACGGCTCCGGTGAGCGAATCCTCCGGCAACAATCTTTTCACATGGCGGAACGCGATCCTCGGTGGACTGGGAGCCTTCGCACTGTGGGGTGTCGTGGCCGCCGGATGGATGCTTTTCGGGCCCGGCACGGGATCGGGGGCCGCTGCAACGGGGTCGACAGCCGACCGGGCCGAGGCCGGCCGAGACCTTCGTTCAGTCGCAGTGCTGCCGTTCGCCACCCGCCTCACGTCGGAGGAGGACGAGTACTTCGCTGAGGGGATGCACGACGACCTGCTGACCCAGCTCGCCAAGATCGACTCCCTCAAAGTGATCTCACGTACCTCGGTGATGGAATACAAGGGGGTAAATCGGAACATCCGGGAGATCGCCGCCGAGCTCGAAGTGGCGACGGTGGTGGAGGGGGGTGTGCAGCGATCGGGAGATCGGGTGCGCGTGAACGTGCAGCTCATCGACGCGAGCACGGACCGGCACCTGTGGGCGGAGACGTACGACGAGGAGCTCACAGCGGCCAACGTATTCGCGATCCAGAGCGACCTGGCGAAGAAGATCGCGTCGGCTCTCCAGGCGACGCTGACGCCCGAGGTGGAAGAACGGATCGAGGAGCAGCCCACCGAGAGCCTCGAGGCATATGACCTGTACGTTCGCGGCAGGCTCATCCTGGATAATCGCGGAAGCACCAGGGACGGTGTGGAAACCGCAGCGGATCTGTATCGCCTGGCGATCTCCTCCGACCCGACCTACGCGCTCGCGCACGCCGGGCTGGCGAACGCGTATCTGCAGCTCTTCAACCTGGGTTACCTGTCCGAGGGGGAGGCGCTGCCACAGGCCAGCACGGCCCTGGAGCGGGCGCTCGCGTTGAACCCGGATCTTGCGGAAGGGCGTTCACTGCGCGCGCAGCTTCTGCGGCTCGAGCTGCGACCCGCGGAGGCGGAACGGGAGGTCCGGCGCGTCCTTGAGCTCAACCCTGGAAGCGCCCAGGCGCACGCGCAGTACAGCCGTGTGCTGCTCGATCTCGGACGGCCTGAGGAATCGGTCCTCGAGGCTCGCCGCGCGGTGCAACTGGATCCTCTCTCGGTCGGCCTGCGCAGAGTCCTGGTGGCCCGGCTGGCCTGGGTGGGTGACTACGACGGGACGATCGAAGAGTCACGTAACCTGCTCGAGCTCGAGCCCGCCGAGGCCGACGCGCACTACTACGCCGGTATGGCCCGAACCATCAAGGGCGAGACGGCGAGTGCGATCGAATCGTTCCGTCAGGCGATCGAACTGAACCCGGATGATCCGTACTATCCTGCCGGCCTCGCTTGGGCCTATGCGAAGGCGGGGGATCGGGAGCAATCGCTCGAATACCTCCGTCGGGCCGAGACGGCCGGGGTGCCGCTGAAAGAAGTCGGATTGGTATACGGGGCGCTCGGTGACCTGGACCGGGCGTTCGATTACCTCGAGCGCGGCCTTGAAACGGAGCCGGGAACGCTGGCCGGTATCAAAGCGGATCCCTCGGCCGAGCCCCTGCGCGCCGACCCGCGTTGGGATGCGTTGATGGAGAAGATCGCCCGCGAGTAGTCGGCAGGCTGGGTCCGACGAGACCCCGCCGTCAGATCGCGCAGGTCATGTCCGTGCCGCAGCACATCGGCGACTTCACCATCCCGTGGCCGTTGGGGCACTTCGACACGTGAACCGTGCTTCCGTCGTCCTTCGTCAGCGTCTCGTGTACCAGCTCCGAGCCGCAGCTCCCGCACGTGATGATGCCGACGCTCATTCCGCAGGTGGGGCAGGTATACAGGGCCATCTTCATAGCTTCCGGTCTCGGGTTGTCGGTCGATACAACTGAACTCGCTTCAGCCTAGTGTATTGGCCCGACTTGGGCCAGATTAGAGTCCCCTCCTCACCTCGTGTCCACGAGCGGCATCATTCGCCCGGGTGAAGGTCGCCGCAACGGGAACGGCGAGTTCCATGACGATCAACCTGTACGCCGCATGGATCGGCTTCCTGCTTGGCGCTCTCGCCGGGGCGACCTCGGGCCTGTTCTTCGCCCGGGACGACTGGCTCGGCGGGTATGCCGACTGGCGGCGCCGTATGATCCGTCTCGGACACGTGTCCTTCTTCGGCATCGGTTTCCTCAACCTCGGCTTCTACCTCACGGTCCACGCGCTCGATATGCAGTCGTGGGCGGGCGTGCAGCTTCCTGCGGACCTGCTGCTCATCGGCGCGGTGACAATGCCCATCGTCTGCTACCTGTCGGCCTTCCGGAAGAGCCTGCGGCACCTGTTCTTTCTCCCGGCCGGGGCCGTCACACTGGCGCTCGCCGTGTTCCTGTTGAGGCTCGCATCGCCATGAACGTCGGCCTGCTCGCGATCAGCGGCATACGGGTGGTGGACGAAGAGCTGCTCCGCCTCGGCCTCACCCTGCCGGGTTTCGTGGAGCGCAGCGAGACGATCGCCTCGTTGCCGAGCCTGGGACTGCTGACGCTCGCGGCGCTGACTCCCCCACAGCACGACGTGCACTACCTGGAAGTGCCGGATCCGCGCTCGCTGGTCGATCTCCCGAACGGTCTCGACCTCGTCGCCATCTCTTCCTACAGCGCGCAGATCTTCGAGGCCTACGATCTGGCGGATCGTTATCGAGAGGCCGGCGTTCCGGTCGTGATGGGAGGACCGCATGTGAGCGCCCTGCCGGAGGAGGCGATCGAGCACTGCGACGCCGTGGTGGTGGGGGAGGGGGAGCCGCGTTGGAACGACGTCCTTTCGGACGCCGAGGCGGGCCGGCTGGCAGGCGTCTACGACGCCCGACCGTACGACTACGACCTGGCCGAGGCGCCGGTCCCGGTGTTCGAGCTGCTCGACATCTCGCGATACAACCGTCTGACCGTGCAGGCGAGCCGGGGCTGCCCCCATCGGTGCGAGTTCTGCGCCAGCTCGGTGCTGCTCACGGACAGGTACAAGCAGAAGCCGGCTGCGAACGTGGTTCGGGAAATCGATCGCATTCTCGAGATCTGGGAGCATCCCTTCATCGAGTTCGCGGACGATAACGCGTTCGTTGACCGGAGCTATTGGAAAGAGCTACTGCCGGCGCTGGCCGGCAAGGGGCTCCGATGGTTCGCGGAGACCGACCTGTCGGCGGCCCGCGATCCGCAGTTGCTGGATCTGATGAGGGAGAGCGGGTGCGCCCAGGTGCTCGTCGGCTTCGAGAGCCCGGTGGAGGCTGGCTTGCCGGGGCTCGAGCTGCGCAGCGACTGGAAGCGCAAGCGGTTCCCCGAATACCGGGACGCGATCCGTGAGATCCAGGCCCACGGAATCACCGTGAACGGCTGCTTCGTGATCGGACTCGACGGTCACGGGCCCGAAATCTTCGACCAGGTGTTCGACTTCGTCCGGGACTCGGAACTGTACGAAGTCCAGGTCACTATCCTCACCCCGTTTCCCGGCACGCCGCTGTACGATCGCCTGGAGCGCGAGGAAAGGATCATGAAGCCCGGGGCGTGGGACCGGTGCACCCTGTTCGACGTGAACTACCGGCCGGCGAACCTGACCGTGGCGGAGCTCGAGAGCGGATTCAAAGAGCTCGCCCAGCGGCTCTACAGCGACGAGCTCACCCGGTGGAGACGCAGCCGATTCAAGAGGTCTCGTGAGAAGGGAAGGACGTCGTGAATCAACAGAGAAGCGTGTCCGTGCTGTTCTATCTGGCCGCGTTGTACGATGGAGTGCTTGGAGTGGCGTTTCTGGTCGCCGCCCCGGCACTGTTCGAGTGGGTCGGCGTCACGCCGCCAAACCACTTCGGGTACGTGCACTTTCCGGCCGCGCTCCTGATCGTGTTCGCACTGATGTTCGTCACGATCGCCCGGAACCCGGTCGCTAACCAGGGCCTCATTCTGTACGGGATCCTGCTCAAGGTCTCCTACTGCGCCGTGGCGTTCTACCACTGGGCCGCCGGCGGCATCCCGTTCATCTGGAAACCGTTCGCCATCGCCGACCTTGTCTTCCTCGTCCTGTTCGCATGGGCCTCCACCGTGCTGAGCAGGCAGGCGGACCTGGAGGATGCGCCGGCCTGATTCCACTGAATCCTTCCCTCCGGAGCCGTGTTCTTGTAGCCTCGGGGCGGCAGCGCACATCGGGTGCGCGCCATCCCTAACGGGATCACTGACTTAAGAATTTGCGTGGCAGGAGATACACTTGATCAAGCCGTCCCCGGAGGACCGTTTCGCTCTGCCCCTTCGTGGGGCCGCCAATCCATCGACCGGCCGGCAGGGGACCTCCCCGGGCAGTTTCGCGCTGGCCGCCGATGTTGGCGGTCCGCTGATGTTCTCATCTCCCGATACTCCAGGCATGCCGGCCACGTCGTCGCTGACGGCATGGGACTTCAATCCGTCTCCGCGAACGGCGGAAGACGCGGTGACGCAGCTCGAGAAGTCGCGGCTCGGGATCGTCACTTCCGAGATGCGACGGGTGTCCGAGCGCGAGCCTCACCTCACGCCGGAACAGGTGCGGGAAGAGGTGGCGGCTGGACGGCTGATCATTCCGGCGAACCGGGTCCACCTGGAATACAACCTGGACCCGATGGCCATCGGCCGGGCCTCGAAGACCAAGGTGAACGCCAACATGGGCGCCTCGCCGGTGAGCAGCGGGACCGACGAGGAAGTGGAGAAGCTGCATTGGGCGGAGCGCTGGGGCGCCGACACCGTCATGGATCTGTCCACCGGCGGAGATCTCGACGCGTGCCGCGAGGCGATCATCCGGAACTCGACAGTCCCGATCGGCACCGTGCCGATCTACTCGATGATCATCGGGCGCCGCATCGAAGACCTGTCGTACGAGTGGATTCTGGACACCCTGGAGCACCAGGCCAGGCAGGGCGTGGACTACTTCACGATCCACGCCGGGGTGCTGAAGGAGCACCTGCCACTCATCCAGGACCGGCTGATCGGGATCGTGTCACGCGGCGGATCGCTTCTCGCCAAGTGGATGCTCGTGCATGGCAGGCAGAACCCGATGTACGAGATCTTCGACGACATCTGCGACATCATGCGCGAATACGACGTCAGCTTCTCGCTCGGTGACGGGCTCCGGCCGGGCGGCCTGGCGGATGCCACGGACGAGGCGCAGCTGAGGGAACTGGAGAAGCTGGGCGAGCTGACGGAGCGGGCGTGGGCGAAGGGAGTCCAGGTGATGGTCGAGGGCCCGGGGCACGTACCGTTCGACCAGATCGAGTACAACATGAAGCTCCAGCGGACGCTGTGTCACGGCGCGCCGTTCTACGTTCTCGGGCCGCTCGTGACGGACATCTTCCCCGGGTACGACCACATCACGAGCTGTATCGGGGCCACGGCGGCGGCGTATCATGGCGCGGCCATGCTGTGCTACGTGACGCCGAAGGAACATCTCGGGCTACCCAAGAAGGACGACGTGAAGCAGGGGTGCGTGGCCTACAGGATCGCGGCGCACTCGGCGGACGTAGCGCTCGGGATCCCCGGAGCGCGCGACCGCGACGACGAGCTCACCAAGGCCCGCGCCGCCCTCAACTGGGAGAAGCACTTCGAGCTCAGCTTCGACCCGGACACGGCCCGCGCCCTGCACGACGAGGACCTGGATGTCGACACGGATTTCTGCGCCATGTGTGGTCACGACTGGTGCAGCGTGCGGATCAGCAAGGAGATCCAGGAGTTCGCTTCGGGCAAGGACGCGGAGTACGCCTGGGACAAGGTGAAGAAGAGCGCGGCGCTGACCGACGACCAGAGGCAGATCCTCGAGCAGCGCGGAGTGCTGCCACCCGAGGAGATTCACCGCCTGGCCGGAAAGACGCGGAAAAGAGTAGCGGAGGACGAAGAGGGCAAGGCCGCGTGCCACACGGACTACGTGGCGGACGCTGAGGAGGCGCAGCGGCTGCAGGTCGCCGGCCTGTCTGATACGGGCGCTGACTGAGTCCGTGACGGAACGGGAGGAAGGCGTGTCTCAGGCGCCTTCTTCCTCGTACATCTGCTTGAGCCGCTCCACCACGCTCGGGTCCGCGAGCGTAGTGGTATCTCCCAGCGCCCGGCCCTCCGCGATGTCTCGCAGCAGCCGCCGCATGATCTTGCCGCTCCGGGTCTTCGGAAGGTCGGCGGTGAAGATGACGTCCGCCGGGCGGGCGATCGCCCCGATCTCTTCGACCACGTGCTGCTTCAGGTCCTCGCGTAGCTCGGGTCCCTGGTCGTAGCCGTCGCGCAGCGACACGAAAGCCGCGATGGCCTGGCCCTTCAGCTCGTCGGCGCGCCCCACGACGGCTGCCTCGGCCACGGCATCATGGTCCACCAGGGCGGATTCGACTTCCATGGTCCCGATCCTATGTCCCGCCACGTTGAGGACGTCGTCCACCCGCCCCATGATCCAGAAGTATCCGTCCTCGTCCTGCCGGGCGCCGTCACCAGGGAAGTAGATCCCGTCGAACTTCGACCAATAGGTTTCGCGGTACCGCTCCTCGTCGCCGTATATGCCGCGCAGCATGGATGGCCACGGTGACTCGATCACCAGGTATCCGCTCTCGGCCTGCTCACCCTGCTGATCGAGGATCGCCGCATCGATGCCGGGAAAAGCCACGGTGGCCGAACCCGGCTTGGTGGACACGGCTCCCGGCAGGGGCGTGATCATGATCGCGCCGGTCTCGGTCTGCCACCACGTATCCACGACCGGGCAGCGCTCGCCACCGATGTGGTCGTGGTACCAGGTCCAGGCCTCGGGGTTGATCGGCTCGCCGACCGTGCCCAGCAGCCGGAGCTTCGACAGGTCGTACTTCTCCGGCCACTCCGAGCCCCACTTCATGAACGCCCGGATCGCCGTGGGAGCGGTGTAGAAGATCGAGACGCCGTACTTCTCGCACACGTCCCAGAACCGCCCCCTCTCCGGCCAGTCCGGCGCACCCTCGTACATCACCTGAGTCGCCCCAACGGCCAGAGGCCCGTACACGATGTACGAGTGGCCGGTGACCCATCCGATGTCCGCGGTGCACCAGTAGACGTCCTCGTCCTTGAGGTCGAACACCCACTGCGTAGTCGCCGTCACCTGCGTGAGGTAGCCGCCCGTGGTGTGCACGATACCCTTCGGTTTCCCGGTCGTACCCGACGTATAGAGGATGTAGAGGAGGTCCTCGGAGTCCATCTCCTCGGCCGGGCAATCGGCTGGAGCTTCCTGGATCAGCCGGTGATACCAGTGATCGCGGCCCTCGCGAAAGTGCACGAACGCCTCGTCTCCCTCGCCGCCGGCTCGACGCCTGACGATCACCACGTTCTCGACGAAGTCCAGCCCCTCGATTGCCTCGTCGGCGGTTCGCTTGAGCGGGATGATCTGCCCTCGCCGGTAACCGCCGTCGGCCGTGATCAGGAGCTTGGCCCGGGCATCCTCGATCCGGTCGCGCAGCGACTTGGCCGAGAACCCGCCGAACACCACGGAGTGCGGCGCCCCGATGCGGGCGCAGGCCAGCATGGCGATCGCGGCCTCGGGGATCATCGGCAGGTAGATGGCCACGCGGTCGCCCTTCGCGACACCCAGCTTCTTGAGAGCGTTGGCGAACTGGCATACCTCCCGGTGCAACTGCCGGTATGTGTAGACCCGGCGGTCGCCCGGCTCGCCTTCCCAGATCAGGGCCGCCTTGTTGGCGCGCCACCCATCGAGGTGCCGGTCCAGGCAATTGTACGCGACGTTGAGCTTGCCGCCTACGAACCAGCGCGCGAATGGAGGTTCCCACTCCAGCACCGAGTCCCACTTCCTGAACCAATGGAGTCTTTCGGCCCAGGAGGCCCAGAAGCTCTCCCGATCCTCTCGGGCCGCCACGTAGGGGGTCTCGTCGCCGACGGCCGCCGACCGCCGAAAGTCCTCGGACGGCTCGTAGAGTCTGTCCTCGTGAAGAAGCACGTCGATCTCGCGGCGGCGTTCGTCCGGCATCGCGGGTCTCCTGGAACGGTGGTGATCGGGATAACGGTCCAGAGTAGAAACGACAGCGGGGTGGAAGCAAGCCGGTGTTATCGCCGATCCGCTTCCTACGGTCTCGGCAATCACGACCACGTTTCGGGTCGATCCGTCCCGTCCGGCCCTGGCGACGGCCGGAGGAATGTTCTTGTATCTGTATGGTAATATTTCAGTTGGCAGGGACACGCGGTCGCCGGCACCTCTGGAATGACCCTTGCTGCGTTGTCGCTGTTTGAAGCAGCGAACCGACCGAGTTGCCTGTTCCTCCATATGTGACGCGCAAGCGATGTCGAGCACGACCTTTGATCAGAGGCTTCCAGTCATGCGAAGATACTCAGCCACGATCCTGACTCTGTCGCTGGCGATTCTCGTCGCGGCCTGCGGCGAACGGACCACGGACTACGAAATGACCGACGACACGGACAACGTGCTTCTAGCCGAATGGACAGGTCCGTACGGAGGCGTGCCGGCGTTCGACGAGATGGATCTCGCGGACCTCAAGCCGGCCCTCGAGACGGGCATGGAGCTGGAGCTGGCGGAGATCGACGCGATCGCGAACAATCCTGAACCTCCGACGTTCGAGAACACGATCGTCGCGATGGAGGGGGTAGGCGAGGACCTCGACCGGGTGGGCACGTATCGGGGCATCTGGAGCTCCAACATGTCCTCACCGGAGTTCCGCGACATCCAGATGGAAATGGCCCCCAGGCTGGCCGAGCACCGTACGAAGATCACTCAGAACGAGGCGCTGTTCGAGCGCATCCGCGAGGTCTACGAGAGCGACGAGGCCGAGAGCCTGCGCCCGGACGAGCAGCGGCTTCTATGGCTCGTGTACGACGGTTTCGCTCGGAACGGCGCGACGCTTGAGGGCGAGGCGAAAGAGCGCTATGCGGAGATCAACCAGCGCCTTGCCGAGCTGCACACGCAGTTTGGCAACAACGTGCTGGCTGATGAAGAAGGCTACGTCACGTACGTGACGGAGGACCAGCTGGGTGGACTGCCGGAGGCCTACATCCGGTCGGCGGCCGCAGCGGCGGCGGATCGCGCGCGCGAAGGCGAGCACGCGGTCACGAACACGCGCTCTTCCATGGCCCCGTTCCTCACGTTCTCCGACGAGCGTGATCTGCGGGAACAGGTCTGGCGGACGTACTACAGCCGCGGCGACAACGGCGACGAACACGACAACAACGCCCTGATCGCCGAGATCCTCGAGCTCAGGAACGAGCGCGTTCAGCTCCTGGGATACGAGAACTACGCGGCGTGGCGGCTCGAGAACCGGATGGCAAAGGACCCGGCCGGTGCGTTCGGGTTGCTGGAGGCGATCTGGCCGGCGGCACTGGCCCGGGTCGAGGAAGAGGTCGCGGACATGCAGGCGATCGCAGATGCCGAGGGCGCCGGGATCACGATCGAGCCCTGGGACTACCGCTACTACGCCGAGAAGGTGCGCCAGGCGAAGTACGATCTCGACTCGGACGAAGTGAAGCAGTACCTGCAGCTCGCCAACCTGATCGACGCGATGCATTTCGTGGCAGACGAGCTGTTTCAGTTTGAGTTCACGCCGGTCCCCGGAGGTTCGGTCCCCGTATGGCAGGAGGACGTAGAGGTCTGGGAGGTCACGAACCGGAACACGGGTGAGCATGTCGGCCTGTGGTACCTGGATCCGTTCGCCCGTCCGGGCAAGCGATCCGGCGCTTGGGCCACCACATACCGGAGCTACGAGACGTACGACGGGCTGAAGACGACGCTCGGCTCGAACAACTCCAACTTCATTCCGGGGGAACCGGGCGAGGCCGTCCTCATTTCGTGGGACGATGCCGAGACCCTGTTCCACGAGTTCGGGCACGCACTGCATTACCTGTCGTCGAACGTCGCTTACCCGACGCTCAACGGCGGAGTGCGCGACTATACGGAGCTCCAGTCACAGCTCATGGAGCGCTGGCTGCAGACGGACGAGGTGATCGACAACTACCTGGTACACGTCGAGACGGGCGAGCCGATACCGGATGAGCTGGTGGCGAAGATCCGCAACGCGGCGACGTTCAACCAGGGATTCGAGACGACCGAGTTCCTGGCCTCGGCTCTCATGGACATGAAGTACCACACGATGGACCCGGCGGACCTTGACGTGGACACGTTTGAACGCCAGGCGCTGGCCGAACTCGGGATGCCGAAAGAGATCCCGATGCGGCACCGCAGCACGCATTTCGCTCACGCCTTCTCGGGCGAGGGCTACTCGGCCGGCTACTACAGCTACGAGTGGGCGGAAGTCCTGGTGGCCGATGCGGCGGAGGCCTTCGCGGAAGCGCCGGGCGGGTTCTATGACCCGGAGGTGGCGGCGATGATGGTCGAGCACCTGTACTCGGTCCGAAACGCCGTGGACCCGGCAGACGCTTACCACGAGTTCCGAGGAAGGGACGCGACGGTGGACGCCCTGATGCGGGCGCGGGGATTCCCGGTGCCGGCGGAGTAGGAGCCGGACGCTCTATGCTGGATCTGGTGTTGGTCGGAACCGGGGCCGCGCTGCTCGCGGTCCTGGCTTATGCGGCGATCGCTTCGAGCCGCGAGGGCGAGCCGCGAGCCGCGAAACGGCTGTCGGGGCTAGCGCTGATGGCCCCGCTTCCGTTCCTCGCCGTGGCGGTGATCCCGGCCCAGGCCGGCCAATTCACAGGAGTCGCCCTGCTTGTCGTGGCTGCCCTGGGCGCCATCGCCCTCCTCATCCCGACCGGCTCGAAGCATCGCGCCGAGGACGATACGCCCACGACCCGGATCGACGAGCGGGACATCATGTTCTCTCGCGTGCGTCTCGAACCAGGCACCGCGCGCTTCGAGGCCTATTATGAGGAGAAGCCCGAACACCGCGATCCGGACGATCGCTTCCGCGCCGAACCCGGCCTACTGAAGAGGGGATCGGCTCACTACGACCCGTTCATGTTCGCGGCGGCCGACGCCAGTTTCGCGACGATCGCGGAGCTCCATTCGATGGTGGACGGTCCAGTCGCTCCGGATAAGGAGCTTCCCGACCCGGCCGCGATCTCGCAGTTCATCAGGGGATGGACGGTCAAGCTGGGGGCGGTGGACGTCGGTATCACCGCCCTCCGGGATTACCACAAGTACACGACGGTGGGACGAGGAGAGCAGTACGGGCAGCGCGTGCGGCTCGATCACGAGTACGCCATCGCCCTCACAGTCGAGATGGCGAAGGAGATGATCGACCGGGCGCCGCGCGGTCCCACGGTGATGGAGTCAGCCCAGCAGTACATGGCTTCCGGCGCGATCGCCGTGCAAGTAGCGCAGTTCATCCGGAATCTCGGATACCCGGCCCGGGCCCACGTAGATGGGAACTACCGGGTCGTGTGCCCGCTCGTGGCCCGGGACGCTGGCCTCGGCGAGATCGGCCGCATGGGGCTCTTGATGACGCCACGACTCGGGCCGCGGGTGCGGCTCGGCGTCGTGACCACGGATCTTCCGCTCGTGCCCGACCGCCGGGAGCCAGAGCACTCCGTGCTCGACTTCTGCTCCCTGTGTGAGAAATGCGCCGACGTATGCCCGAGCCAGGCGATCGCCCGCGGGGTCCGATCCGAGATCGACGGAGCGCTGAGGTGGCAGATCGATTCGGAGGCGTGCTTCACGTACTGGTGCAAGATCGGAACGGACTGCGCGCGGTGTGTCTCCGCGTGCCCGTACTCGCACCCGGACAACCTGATGCACAACACCGTTCGGCTGGCGATCCGAAACTCGGGGCTGGCACGGCGCGGGGCCCTCGCGGCGGACGACTATGTCTACGGCCGCCGGCCGCCCCCGGCCGAGATCGACGGCTGGGTGAACGTGAGTCGACGAGACTGAGAGTGGCCGGATGCGGGCCGCTGCCAGAGCGAGCTACTGCAGTAGCTCGAGCTCTCCCTCGACCTGCTCCCATTGTGTGAACAGCTCTTCCAGCTCGGCCTGGAGACCGCTCCGCTCGTCCTGTAGCTCGCGAATTTCGCCGGGAGCAGCTCGATCGTAAAGCGCAGGGTCGGAGAACGTCGTGTCGATCTCTTCGATGCGAGCTTCGGCCTCTTCGATCCGGGCCGTGAACCGATCGCGACGCTTTGCCAGCTCTCTTGCCTGGTCTCGTTTCGAGGCTGACTTTCCTGTCTCTCGTCCGTCTTCCTGGACTGCCGCCTTCGCCGTGCGTTTCTTCTTCCTCTCCCGAAGCACCACCGTGTCGACGTCCAGGTGATCGTCTCCGCAGAAGTGAACGTAATCCTCGTACGTGCCCTGATAATCCCGAATCCCATCCGCCGTGATCTCGACGATCCGATTCGCCAGGCGCGATACGAACCAGCGATCGTGCGACACGAAGAGCAGTGTACCGTCGTAACTCCCGAGGGCCTCCACCAGCGCCTCGATGGACTCGAGGTCGAGGTGGTTGGTGGGCTCGTCGAGCACGAGAACGTTGGGTTGCTCGATCGCCAGCTTGCAGAACACGAGCCGGGCGGCCTCACCTCCGGAGAGTGTACCGAGCTTCTTCTTGCCATCGTCGCCGGAGAACAGTACGCGCCCCATCTCGCCGCGCACGAACCCGTACGTCTTGCCGGGGCAGAAGCCGGAGATCCACGCCTCGGCCGTGTGACCGGCATTCTCGAACTGTTCCTGGTGGTCCTGCGCGAAGTAGCCAGGATGCGTTTCGTATCCCCACTTCACCGTTCCTGCGTTGGGCTCCAGCTCGCCCATCACGATCTTGAGCAGGGTGGATTTTCCGATCCCGTTCGGCCCCATGATGGCCAGGCGGTCTCCGCGGGCCACGGTCAGGTCCACACCGTGCAGCACTTCGTTATCGCCGAAGGCCTTCTTGATCCCGGCGACGGTCAGGACCTCGCGCCCGCTGTGGCGCCTCTCTTCGAACCGGAAGTTGGGGTAGCGCCGCGAGCTGGCCGGCAATTCCTCGATCCCCTCCGCTTTCTTCTCGATCAGCCGCAGCTTGCTCTGCGCCTGCCGGGCCTTGCTCGCCTTGGCCCGGAAGCGATCGACGAACTTCTGGTGGTGCGCGATCTCCCGCTCCCGGCTCGCTATGTCCTTCTCCCGCCGCTCGCGCTCCTCCTGTTTCGCCAGGAGGAAGTCGCTGTACGTGCCCGGGTACTGGAGGACCGTCTGATAATCCACGTCCAGCGTCTGGGTGGACACGTTGTCCAGGAAGCGGTGGTCGTGGGAAATGACCACGACCGGTCCGGTGAATTCCCGGAGGAACTTCTCCAACCAACGGATGGACAGGATGTCCAGGTGATTCGTGGGCTCGTCCAGGAGCAGTACATCGGGAGAGCCGGCCAGAGCCTGGGCGAGGAGAACCCGGAGCTTGAATCCGCCGGACAAGGTGGACATGGGCTGGCGGTGAACACCCGAAGGAAAGCCGAGTCCCTCCAGAATCTCCGCCGCCCGGGCTTCCGCTGCGTACCCGTCGTGATGCTGGATCGTCTCCTCGAGCTCCGAGAATCGTTCCGCGTCGAACTCGCCTTCGGCCTGCTCGAGCAGCGCCTCCTTCTCCACCATGGCATGCCAGAGCTCGGGATTTCCTCTCAGAGTCACGCCGAGGATCTCTTCATCGTCGTAGATGAACTGGTCCTGTCGGAGGACCCCGAGCTTGATGCCCTTCGGGATCGCTACGGACCCGGCCGAAGACTCCTCTTGACCGCTGATGATGTTGAGGAGGGTGGTCTTGCCCGAGCCGTTGGCACCGACGAGGCCGTATCGCTCACCCCGGTTGAGGTCAAAGGCGACGTCGGTGAACAGCGGCTGGGCGCCGAACGATTTCGCGAGGCTGGAGACAGAGATCATGGGAGGACATTGTATCGGAAGGCGCAGGATCGAACAAAGTAACGCCAACAGCTGCGAGTCGCACGTGTCAGCGCGCCGTTCTCAACGGATTCCGTACGCGAACGGGCTATACTGAGTGCAACGACAACACGGAGGCGGCCATTCGTTCATCGGAGAGGTCCGGGCATCCCATGATCCTGGTTACGGGCGCGGCGGGGAAGACTGGCCGGCAGGTGATCCGACGGCTCGTCGAGACAGGTGCATCGGTCCGGGCCATGGTCTTCCGACCGGAGCAGGTGGAGGAGATCACCGGGCTCGGCGCGCACGAGGCCGTGGTTGGAGATCTCCTGGACGGAGCCTGCGTCTCACGGGCCCTGGACGGCGTACGCGCCGTCTATCACATGTGCCCGAACGTCCATCCGCGAGAGGTGGAGATCGGCGAGGCGGTCATCACCGCTGCGCGATGCGCCGGCGTGGACCATCTGGTCTTCCATTCAGTGTTGCATCCAGATGTCGAGGACATGCCTCATCACTGGCTGAAGTTTCAGGTGGAACGGAAGCTCCCGGAGTCCGGCCTGGCATTTACGATCTTGAGGCCATGCGCGTACATGCAAAACCTCCTGCCCCAACTGCCGCAGATGGTGGAGCACGGGACGCTGGAAGTTCCCTACGATGTCGAGGCGAAGCTCAGCGTTGTCGATCTGCAGGATGTCGCCGCGGCGGCTGCGAAGGTTCTCTCGGAGTCGGGGCACGAGGGAAACACCTATGAGCTGTGCGGTCCCGACTCGTGCTCTCACAGCCGCATGGCTCGGACTTTTGGATCTATCCTGGGAAGGCCTGTCGAAGCGGTCGCCGTCGATCCGTCCGCCTGGGAGAAGAAGGCTCGGTCGTCCGGGCTTGGAGACTACGCGATCGAAGCTCTGATGCGGATGTTCCAGTGGTACGATCGAAACGACTTCGTCGGAGTCTCCTCAGACCTCGAACGGCTGCTGGGGAGATCCGCCGGTTCTTTCGACGCATTCGCCCGGAGAGCCTCAGATCGCTGAGCGCGAAGGCCACCCATTCCCGGGCCCGTTAACCCGGGGGCAATGCCTTGCATGCGGGCGGCGTCAGCGCAGGTCCCGGGCCCACGAGTGGGCGTCTCCTCTGCCGTGATGCGAGAACCCCATCTTCGAGAGATAATCGGCCGCCTGGTCGCCTCCCGTCGTGGCGACGATCGTCGTGTACCCCCGATCGCGAAGAGCGTTCTTTACATACAGATGGCGCCCGATCTTGAAGTCCCGGTACCCGGGGATCGCGTAGTCGAGCTCGAGCTCGAGCGTTTCCGCATCCAGGACCTCGGCCACGAACAGGCCGGCCGGAACCAGGTCGCGAAGGATGAACAGCGTCAGGATGTCCTTCTCCGGACTGTACTCGAACCCGGGCCACACACTCTCGATGTCCTCGGCGTAGTGATCCAGGAAGTAGCGGAGGTAGTTCGATTCCCTCCGTACGTCGAGCACCTTGAAGTACTCATCCGACCGCCGGATCTCCCCCAGGAAGTGGAGGTGGATCAGGACGATCACGACGTTGGTCCACACGATGGGCCAGGCGCCGATCAGGTATCCGTAGACCACAAACGTGATCGCGCCAGTCAGGCCGATCAATCGAAGCTTGAGGATTGACCGCATCGCGAGAGATGTGACGACGAAGGCGGAGCCCAGGTAGCCGATCAGCGTGTAGAGTGTCGTGGCCTGCATATCGTCCGTTTCGGTTCGAGTCGGAGGCGCGCTCCACAATGGAGAAGCGGCCGGACCCTGTCCAATCAGGCCAACGATCGATTCGTTGCCCGGGTGGCTCCGCGTGACCACATTGCTGCCTCCGCGGGTCGCCCACGGCGTCGCGCCGATTCCCGAAGAAGATCGGAAGCTCTGTGACCGGACGCACTGCCGCCCCTGAGCCGACGCGAAGTCTGTTCTCGGACATCCGGCACTACTTCATTCGCTGGCCACCGATTCCGACCTTCGTCGACTTCGAAACAGATGCTGTCAGAGAGGATTACACCCACCGCATCGCGCAGCGCGTGGGCATTGATGTGTCCCAATACTCAGTCCTGAATATTCACCGCATCGGTATCGAGGCGCCCGTGCGGTACGTGTTCGAGGAGATCGTCAGGTGGAGGGGCGACTCACCCTACTGGCCCAATCACGTGGCGACCCTAGAGATCGTGGAGGGCCGACCGGAGGAGGTCAGGGTCGTAGTCTTCGGGAGATCCGCCGGCGGCTGGTTGGAGTCCGTGTCCGGGGGCCGCCTGGGCACGCTCTTCGAAATGCACGCGAGGACGGTTCGCCGGGTACCGGGCGACTCGGACATGGATAACGCGCGGTACATCCTGTGGGACTGCAGTGGAGGGTATCCAATCGGCATCTTCGCCGTTTTCGCGAGATCTCCGATCGCGGCGCGAGGCGAGATCGAGCCCACACAATTGTTCTTTGCGGTCGGATTCAATCCCTACGGCAGGCGTTTGCTGTCCAGCATCCGCCCGATCAGGCGGACCTGGGAGGCGGTCCACAACCGGGTCACGAGCAACGTGCTCAACCGGTTCAAGCGCCTGTGCGAGGCTGGATTCCAGGCAACGCGTGACGGAACACCCGATCAGGACTGGACCTCGACCGGTTGACGGCGCCCGCCCGCCGGTGGCCGCGAGCGCCGGCGCCATCTAGTGCTGCACGGCCGGCATGTTCCCCTCATGCCCTCCGTGCTGCGTCTCGTGCCCCGAGCCGAAAACGCCCTGCCGCATACCGATCGACCACAATCCCGCCACCAGCACGCCTGCCGCCAGCAGTCGGCGCACCCGGATGTCCTTGAACGCGATCTTCCGCAGGCCGAATGTCACGGTGGCGAGCGCCGGCACCGTCCCCAAACCGAACAGCAGCATCGCTGCCGCACCGGCCGATGGCTCGCCCAGGGCCACCGGCACGCTGAGCGTAGCGTATACGAGACCGCATGGAAGGAGACCGTTCACCAGGCCGAACAGGTACCGGGCGCCGGCTTCGGGTCGCGAGATGAGCTGGCTGGCCGCCCGCTGCACTCCCGGGATCTTGATCTGCGGCTCGGGCAGCAGGCCCGCCAGGACCGCCGCGAAGTAGAGGATGAGCACCGTGGAGACTACGCCAGCCACCCAGCCGGGCCCCGGGATCGAACCGCCGAATGCTCCGGCGAGCGCGCCGAGGATCATGTAGGTCGTCAGACGTCCCGCGTGCCAGAAAAACGACTCCCTCGCCGTTCCTCCGCAGGCCACTGCGAACGAGCCGCACATCCCGATGCAATGAACGCTGCCGATGAGGCCTGCGACGCCGGCCCCCGCGATCAGCTCGATCATCTGAGCCTGCCTCCGTTCTGCTTCCAGCCGGCCTGTCGAGGGTACTCTCGTACTACTTTACCAGCCGCGTCGTGCCCCGTAGGATACCCCCCTGGCTCGACCGTCTCAACCAGTCTTCTCCGGGGTTCACATGGAAGAATCCGCTTCTGCGGGTACTGGTGTGCCCGCCGCGGTCTATGACGACGATATCGTCAAGAGATTCGCGATCGCGACGATCCTCTGGGGAGCCGTGGGCATGCTCGTCGGAGTCATCATCGCCCTGCAGCTGGCGTGGTGGCCCGCCAACCTCGGCCTTCCCTGGACGACGTTCGGTCGGCTGCGCCCCCTGCACACCAACGCCGTGATCTTCGCCTTCGGCGGTAACATCTGCTTCACCGGGATCTACTACTCGATGCAGCGTCTTCTGAAGACGCGCATGTGGAGCGACGCGCTGTCGAAGATTCACTTCTGGGGCTGGCAGCTGATCATCGTGTCGGCCGCCCTGACGTTTCCGCTTGGCCTGTCGCAATCTCGCGAGTACGCCGAGCTGATCTGGCCGATCGACATTGCGATCACGCTGATCTGGGTGGTGTTCGCGATCAACTTCTTCGGCACGATCGCCATCCGGAGGGTGAAGCACATCTACGTGGCGATCTGGTTTTACATGTCGTTCGTGATCACGATCGCGGTGCTCCACATCGTCAACAACCTGGCGATGCCAGCCACCTTCCTGCGCTCCTACCCGCTCTACTCGGGCATGACAGACGCGCTCGTCCAGTGGTGGTACGGGCACAACGCGGTAGGCTTCTTCCTCACAACGCCGTTCCTCGGGCTGATGTACTATTTCCTCCCGAAGGCGGCTGAGAAGCCGATCTACAGCTACCGGCTGTCGATCGTCCATTTCTGGGGCCTGATCTTCCTCTACATCTGGGCCGGCCCGCACCACCTGCTGTATTCAGGCCTCCCGGATTGGGTCCAGACGCTCGGCATGGTGTTCAGCATCGTGCTGCTCGCACCGTCATGGGGCGGGATGCTGAACGGCCTCCTCACCTTGCGTGGAGCCTGGCACAGGCTGCGCACCGACCCGGTCCTCAAGTTCATGGTCGTTGGGGTGAGCTTCTACGGGATGAGCACGTTCGAGGGGCCGATGATGTCGATCCGGGCCGTGAACGGCCTGGCCCACTTCACGAACTGGGTCATCGGCCACGTTCACTCCGGGGCGCTCGGGTGGAACGGCATGATCTCGTTCGCTGTGCTGTACTGGCTGGTGCCGAGGCTATGGAACAAGCCGCTGGCAAAACCGAACCTGGCGACTCAGCACTTCTGGCTCGCCACCATCGGCATCGTGCTGTACACCGTGTCCATGTGGGCGGCCGGTCTGATGGAAGGCCTGCAGTGGCGCGCGATCGGTGACGGCGGGCAGCTGGCCAACCCGATCTTCATCGACATCGTGCACCGGCTGGAGCCGTTCTACTGGCTGCGGCTGCTCGGCGGATCCCTGTACTTCGTAGGCGCCCTCATGGCGCTCTACAACTTCTGGAAGACTATCCGGGGACCGGAGTCGGTCTCGACGGACGCCTCGGCGCCCGTCCCGGCCACCTGACCGCGAGGCACCGATGGCTGACGAAACGAAGAACCACGGATCCGAGAAGAAATACGGGCAGTTCCACCGCCGGGTGTTCGAGGCCAACATCGTGAACTTCGCCATTTGGGCGACGATCGCGATCCTCATCGGAGGCATCGTGGAGATCGTCCCGATGTTCACGCCGGCAGGAACGGAAATCTCTCCCGACGTGACCCCGTACACCGCGCTCGAAGTAGCAGGTCGCGACATCTACGTGTCGGAGGGGTGCTACCTGTGCCACTCGCAGTGGGTGCGGCCGATGCGGGCCGAGATCCTGCGGTATGGCGCGTGGTCCAGAGCCTGGGAATATCAGTACGACCGGCCATTCCAGCTGGGTTCGCGTCGGATCGGGCCCGACCTGCACCGCGTCGGGAACAAATATCCGGACGCATGGCACTACGAGCACATGCGAGACCCGCGGAGCACGTCTCCCGGCAGCGTGATGCCACCCTACGCGTGGCTACTGACGAACCGCATCGACGCGGGCGACGTGCAGGCCTCCATGAAGGCCCTTCGAAAGACGGGAACTCCCTACTCCGACGAGGATATAGCCGGGGTGGAAGCGAGTCTCGCTACGCAGGGAGGAGAGATCGTGGGACGGCTGGGTGATGCGGGGATCCAGTCTGATCCGGACCGTGCGATCATCGCGATGATCGCATACCTGCAGCGGCTCGGCGTGGACGGTCGCGCGGCACTTCAGAAGCAGGGAGTAGAGTACTGATGAATCCCTTGGTTCAGCAGGCCTCGGAATCCATTGGCATGGGCTGGATGGCCACCATCCTGACCCTTCTGTTCATCGTCGCGTTCTTCGCCTGGGTGTGGTACGCCTTCACGCCAAGGAACAAGCAGAAGTTCGAGGACGCGGCCCTGCTGCCCTTCGAGGAGGGAGTCGACAGGTGAGCAAGGAGACGAACCGGGTGCTCGGCCATGCCGACGAGAGCGACGGCATCGAGGAATATGACAACCCGCTCCCCGACTGGTGGCTCGGGCTTCTGTGGTTCACCGTGATCTGGGCCGTCGCCTACGCCGTGCACTATCACTTCATCGGCAACCGGTCGCAGGAGGGGCGCCTGGCTGCCGAGATGCAGGCCGCCGAGGTGCGCTGGCCCGCTGGGGCCGCTGCCGCCGTCTCGTTCGCGATCACGCCGGAGGCGGTGGCTGCCGGTGAGGCCGTGTATGCGCAGAACTGCGCCATGTGTCACGGAGCGGACCTCGAGGGTGGAATCGGAGCTGCGCTGAACGACGGCGAATGGATCCACGGCAGTGATTCTGAGACCGTAATCCGAATCATCACCGAGGGTGTACCGGAGAAGGGTATGCTGACCTGGGGTCCCCTTCTCGGGCCCGAGAAGATCAATCAGGTAGCGGCCTACGTTCTCGAGAAGAACGCGGAATACGTCGGCGAGTAGGCGAGTGGGCGGGTGGTTCGCCACCCTCCCGGACGCAGATCGCCGAAACTGGGGATAGACGTGCTGGGTTTCTCACAGACGCGGGATTGGGTGTACCCGCAGTCCATCACCGGCCGGTTCACGACGATCCGGCGCTGGACCTTTCTGGGTCTGCACGTCCTTCTGCTGATCACGCCGTGGATCATGGTCAGCGGCAATCCGGCGCTTCGGGTGGACCTTCCGGCGCGCCGGGTCTTCCTGTTCGGCAGCATATTCACGGCCTCAGATACGATCTTCCTGCTGCTCGTGCTGTGGTTCCTCGCGTTCTCGCTGTTCTTCTTCACGGCCGTGTTCGGAAGGATATGGTGCGGGTACGCCTGCCCGCAGACGGTCTTCCTGGAGTCCTGGATCCGGCCGATCGAGCTGTGGATCGAGGGAGACCGCCTGACGCGGAAGCGGCGTGACGCCAGGGGGTGGACGTTCGATCGAGTATGGCGTAAGGCCGCCAAGTGGTCGGTGTTCCTCGCGGTGTCGGTATTCCTGGCGATGGCCGGAATGAGTATCTTTGCCGGAGCGCGCGAGTTGTGGACCGGGCAGGCCGGTCCGGTGGAGTACTCTCTCACGGCGATCTTCACGTTCTTCTGGTTCTGGGACTTCACATGGTTCCGCGAGCAATTCTGCAGCTACGTATGTCCCTACGCGCGATTCCAGAGTGCACTGGCGGACGATGAGTCTCTCACCGTTGGCTACATCACCGAGCGCGGTGAGCCGCGGGAAGCCGGAAAACAGGCGGCGCTCGACGGTCGGTGCATCGACTGCAACAAGTGTGTGGCCGTCTGTCCGCAGGGGATCGACATCCGCGACGGGTTCCAGCTGGAATGCATCCAGTGCGCCCGCTGCATCGACGCGTGCGTGAGCGTGATGGAGAGGCTGGGTCACCCGACGCTCGTGGCCTACGGATCGATTGCGGAGTCCGAGGGCCGAAAGGTGCGACGGTGGCGCCCCCGCACGTTCGTGTACGGGACGATACTCGTCGCGATCATCGCGGTGGGCGGCGTGCTGCTGGCACGGCGCGTGCCCTTCGAAGCGACCGTGAACCGGGCGCCCGGATCCCTCTACACGGTGGACTCGGACGGCTCGACACGGAACACGTTCCTCCTCAAGATCACGAACAAGGATCCCGGCGAAGCCTCGGTCCAATACGATATTGCCGTGTCCGGCCTGGCGGGAGCCGAAGTGATCGCGCAATCGGTCGAGTTGAGTTCCACGGAATCCCGCACGGTCCCCCTGATAGTCCGGGTTCCGCCCTCTTCGGAGCTCAGTCGAACCACGCCGTTCGAAGTGAGCGTGACGGACGGTGATGGGGCGATCGTGCTGCACCCCACGTTCAAGACAGGAGCGCAGATTGGCTCAACAGGTTCGTAAGTACGACCGGCTCCTGTGGCCGATCATGATTGTCGTCGGCCTCCTTATCGTGATCATCATGAACGCGATATTCATCTACGTGGCCGTGTCGGATCGGGATGAAGTCGTTCCATCCTACCACACGGAATCGCGCTGATCACTTCCCGTTGTCCCCACTGTGGCACGCCGGTCGAAGGGCCCGATGACACTTGGTGCTGCCACGGGTGCGAGATGGCGGCCGCCATCATCCGGGACGCCGGCCTCGAGCGCTATTACGAGTACCGCGAGGAGTACGCCCCACGCCCCGGGCCCCTGCGCCCGGGATGGGATGCTGTGCCGGTCACCGTCTGCGACGACGGTTGCGCGGAGGTGCGACTCGTCCTCGACGGCCTGCGCTGCGCCTCGTGCGTGTGGCTGACCGAACACATCCTGCAAGCCACGCCCGGTGTCGAAGAAGCGACCGTGAGCTACGCCACCGGCCGGGCGAGCCTCCGGTGGGATCCCGAGACCGTGGATCTCGGAACCCTGGCCGGCAAGGTCGCCGCGCTCGGTTATCGACCGCGCCTTCTGGGTGAGGAGAGCAAGCCCGACCAGGGTCTCGTGATCCGGCTTGGCGTGGCGACGTTCGCAGCCCTCAACATCATGATGATGTCGGCGGCCCTCTACCTGGGCTGGGTATCCGCGATGGAAGAGCGTTACGCGGCGCTGTTCCGTTGGGCCTCGCTGCTCCTCGCCACCCCGGTTGCGTTGTGGTGCGCCGAGCCGTTCTTCTCCGGGGCGATTCAGGGTCTGAGAAATCGGGTCCTCCACATGGACCTCCCGATCGCGCTGGCGGTGGCCGTGCTGTACGTGCACGGCCTGGTCTCCACGCTCGTCGGTGCTGACACGTACTTCGATTCGCTCTCGATGCTCGTGGCCCTGCTGCTCGCCGGTCGCATGCTGGAAGGACGGGGTCGCCGCCGGGCCGCGGAGGCGGCCGTTTCACTCGCCGCGGCGCTTCCGCCGACGGCCCGCCGAAGGGTCGGAGACTCGGTGGAGGTCGTGCCGGCCGAAGACCTGGTCCAGGGCGACCTGATCGACGTGGGGGCCGGGGAGGAGTTCGCGGCCGACGGCGTGGTGGCGGACGGCGAGGCCACGGTGCGCCTGGCCTTGATCACCGGCGAGGCCGAGCCCGTGGTCATTGCGGTTGGGGACGAAGCAGTCTCGGGCACCGTGCTGGTGGATGGGGCGCTCACGGTTCGGGTGGAGCGCGTGGGAGAGGAAACCACTATTCAGCGCATGGCCGCGGACCTCCGGGCGGCTGCCGATCGCCCCGTCCGCCTCTCGATGGCGGACCGCATCGCGCCGTGGTTCACTGCGGCGACCCTGGTCGCGGCTACGTTGACGGCAACGGGCTGGCTGCTCGCGGGGGAGAGCGGAACGGCCCTCCGGTCGTGCGTCGCCGTGCTCGTCGTCGCCTGCCCGTGCGCCCTGGCCCTGTCGAAGCCACTCGCTGCGGCCGCCGGTCTCGGTGCGGCCGCCCGTCGAGGCCTCATGTTCCGCTCCGCCGATGGCCTGCTCGACCTGGTGGACGTAGACACCGTCGGCCTCGACAAGACGGGGACGGTCACCGAAGGAGACCTCATGGTGGTGGGCGCGGACGACTCCACGCTGCGCATCGCGGCCGGGCTCGAGCGCTTCAGCATGCATCCGATAGCCCGGGCGATCGTCGGAGAGGCGGTCGAACGCGGGATCCCGCTACCCCGGGCCGAGGGCGTGAGGGAGACAATCGGAAGGGGCATTGCGGGTCGCGTGGATGGCGCTGACTGGGAGCTTCTGGCGGGCGGACCCGGCGAGGTCGTCCTCCGAAACCGCGAAGGTGAAGCCGGGCGGATCCGGCTCGGGGACGCCGTTCGTTCGGACTCCTCAGAGGCGGTGGCGCAGCTCGCAGCTCGCGGGCTCGATGTCGTGCTCCTGACCGGGGATCACAAGGACGTGGCCGGACGGATCGCGGCCGAAGCGGGTGTCACGAACGTATGGGCGGACGTGGATCCGGCGGGCAAGGCCTCGTGGGTACGAGCTCGCCAGGAATCCGGTGGTCAGGTCCTGTTCGCGGGTGATGGCCTGAACGACGGACCGGCGCTGGCGGCCGCCGACGTGGGAGTAGCCATGGGGACCGGAGCCGCGAGCAGTGTCCTGGTGGCGGACGGCGTGATCTCGACGCGATCGCTCAAGCCCCTCGTCTCGGGCTTCCAGGCAGCCTCGGCCTGTCAGCGGGCCATCCGTTGGAACCAGCGACGATCGATCGCCTACAACATCGTGGCTGTGAGTGCGGCGGCGGTGGGTTTGGTCAATCCGCTCGTGGCCGCCATCCTGATGCCGGCGTCGAGCGCCATGGTGGTCTGGGGCTCGTCCCGTATAGAGGCTTCGATGAACGGCGGGCGCGCATGAATTCGATCTTCTTTCTCCTCCCGATCGCCCTGATCCTGGGCGGCATCTTCGCCGCGCTGTTCGTGAAGGCGGCTCGCGACGGACAATTCGACGACCTGGACGATCCGCCGGAGCGCATGCTGCACGATTGAGCGTGCTGGGCTACTCGCGAGCGGCGGGAGCGCCTCTCCCCGGCGCCGATTCGTACAGGACGGGGCGAATGACGTCGGAATGTAAGGTCCACCACTCACGCGCCCGGTCCAGGTTCCACGTCTCCTCCAGAGGTACGGATCTGAGGGCAGCGTCCATCTCCTCTGCAGTCTGGTAGCGCTCTTCGGGCCATTTCTCCAGGCACTTCAGCACGATCGACTCGAGTTCGGCCGGGATCTCGATTTCCGTGACCTCTGACGGTGGCACGGGAGTCTTTCGCACCTGGTCGACCAGGGTCTGCAGCTGGGTCCGGCGCTGAAACGGCGGCTGGCCGGTCAAGAGGTAGTATGCGACAGCTCCGAGTCCGTAGAGGTCGGCGCGAGTGTCCACCCGCCCCTCGTCACGGATCGCTTCCGGAGCCATGTATTCAGGGGTTCCCAGGATGAGGCCCGCCTTGGTCACGCCTTCACCGTCTCCCGAGTCCACGTGCTTCGCGAGTCCGAAGTCCAGGACCTTCACGTAGTCGAACAACCCTCCCCGCTGCGTGAGGAAGATGTTCGCAGGTTTCATGTCCCGGTGCACGATGTGGCGGCCGTGGGCCTCCGCCAGGGAGCCACACACCTGCGTCAGGAGAAAGATCGTCCGCTCGGCCCCCAGTGGACCGAACCGCTGCACGAGGCGCTGGAGGTCGAGCCCTTCCAGGTATTCCATCGCGTAGTAGAAGGTATTCTGACCCGCGCGACCGAAGTCGAAGATCGTGATCGTATTGGGATGCGTGAGACTCGAGGAGACCTGTACCTCTCGCTCGAAGCGGGCGAGGGCGTCCAGGTCCAGGCTTCCCGAAACCCGCAGGACCTTAACCGCACTGGGTCGGCACATTCGGGCGTGGCGGGCGACGAACACCTCTCCCATGCCACCTCTTCCCATCTTCCGTTCGATGATGTAGTTGCCGAGTTGCCTCGCCTTATGAGCCTTGCGGCGCAGGCTGTACAGCGTGCGTGTGACCAGGACCGAAGTGGCTGCCAGGATGAGAAGTCCGACGGCCAGAACGACGAGGTGGTTCTGGAAGGCCTCCTGTCCGCCCCTCCCGGCCCAGTATTCCCGGGCCTCGGGCATGAACGCGTAACTGAACACCTGGGCGAGGGCTGGAGCGGCGACGGCTATCGCTCCCAGACTCACCTGGTATTCGACTCGCCACGGAATCACCGCGGCGGGAATGAAGAGCAGCAGCGCGATCGCGAGTTCGGGCGGGTAGTCAGGGCTGATTACGCCCATGCTGAATACCACCAGAACCATGTTAACCGCGAGTACGGCGAACGCGGTGACCTGGAGGCGTCGTACGCTTGGCGCTCCGATGAATAGCAAGCCGAACGCGAGGGCGAACGAGAGGAGATGCCCCGCATCGAGCCACGCCTCCCATCTCTCCAGGGCGTTGGCGGCTAGCTGGGGCCTGTCGATGAATCCACGGGACAACAGGATCAGAATCAGACTGATCGCCAGGCCGAGCCCGAAGACGAGACGGCATCGACCTGTGAGGAGCGCCCGCTCCTCCTCACCGAAAGAGCGATCCGCGGTGAGTGGCAGAGACCCCGAGGTCGCCAGGTCTGGCTCGCCCAACGGATGCATGAAGATCTCGTCCGTCACGGACATCGGAACCCCCTGTCGCGCGTCTCGACCGGCCAGCGAAGAAACGTGACCGAGTAGTCTCCCCGGGTGCCCCCTGGTGGAGTCCACCGGACTTCCCAGAGATAACCTCCACGGCCTCCAGACTCGATTCCCCGCACCTCCACGAAACGATCGTCGTCCCAGGTGACGATCGGTTCTTCCCCCGACCGCGATCGGCGAAGTTCGAGCATCGGACCGTCCGAAGGGAGCAGAGAGCCCGGCGGTGCGTCCAGCCATCGCACGGTGACCGTATCACTTTCGCAGCGCGTTTGCTTGACGACCAGGTGCTCGGGGCGAGGGTCTCGCGAACGCGGGAAGATCTTGCGTCGCGCTCCGGGATCGCCCGAGATGGGTTCTACCCGGGCGTAATCTCTGTCGCTCAGTTGTGCGGTCAGCTCCACGATTTCGTCCTGCAGGTATTCGGCGAATCCGGGTCCGTAGAGCGTGGATCCACCCTCGTAGTGCTGGGCCTGGTACTCCTCCCGCGTCGCCACGTACTGCATGTACCCGTTGGCCAGTCCGACGACTACCGTCGCTCGAGCGCCAAGGTTCCTTTCCGACGACGTGCGCAGCATCGCGGCCCGAATCCGGAACCCGACCTCGGTGGTCATCTCGACGGGCACCGCAGCCGCCACCAGGTCGCCTATCTGTACCACCATGAGCTGCGATTGCGTCGGAAGATGGAGGTCTCCCAGTCCCAGACGCAGGATCCAGGGCAATTCGCGCTTCGGGGCCTGGCAGCCGCCGCTGACCTTGTCGACCGCACCTTCCTTCGCGTAGAGAGGGAAGAGTCCGAGAACCTTCCAGTCCTTCAGATTGCTCTGGCTGCCTTCCGAGCCGGCCGCCGCTCCGGCACCGACCTGAGGTTCGGGACACAGGTGAGGTGAGGCACCCGGGCCGATGAGCTGGACCGTCCGAAAGGACCTCGTTAACCGCAAATCGGCGTGAAGGTCCTTACCGGCTCGCTCGTATATCCCGATCGCCCGGGCTGCGAGAGAATCTCCGATTTCGTTCACGAACGCCCGGGCCGAACTGACGCACTCCGATCCGGGCGCCCACGATTCGGACCTCCACTCGTCAAGGGCCCGGGGCGTGCGAGGGCCTCCCGGCCGGACTCCGCTCCTCTGTGCAGGTCGATCACAGTCGAGTTCGAGGCTTCCCTCCAGAATGACGTCTCCTTCAGCCCCGTTCGCCAGCATGTGGACGCTTGCCGGCGCGAAGCGCGACGTGACACCCGCCAGATCATCCATGTGTCTCTCCAGACCGCGCTCCACGAATCCCGAGACGTCTCCATCGTAAAGGTCGTTGGCGGGAGGATTCCCCGTTGGATGGTATGCGAACAGGCTCAACGCGCCTGCCGGTATCGTATCCCCGTATGAGGAGATCGTGTCCACGCGAAGCATCGTCCATGTGGGATCAACGGCCCGCTGCTCCGGGCTCAGGCCGTGAGGGGGTGTCGGTCGGCCATGCACGGCCGGGTCTCCGACGCGCGTCTCGAGGCTTCGATTCCGCGTGAATCCCCAGACCGGTTCTTGCACCCAGCCCGCTACGGCCCGGGTCATTCCCTCCGACGCCGCGCGGATCGCGCTGGCAACTCGATCCGCCAGGAACTCGACCACGGCCGGGTCGAATCCCGGAATGCCAGGTGCAAACTGGTTGTAGCTACGGCTGGTGAAGTAATGCCCGGGCCCCGCGTGCGTATGAGTAGCAGCGAGCACCAACCTATCCGCTCCGATGCCGGTCTCGACCACGACCCGCTCGGCTACCTCCCGATGCAGGAGAAACGAGGGCTGCGAGAGGTCGAGCGTGACCCAGGCAATCCTTTCTCCCCGCCCATCCTCCAGGACCATAGCCCGAGCGTACAGACGTTGCCGATGGCCGCGAGCCACTCCTCCTGCCGGTCCATAGTCGCTGAGGCCGAGTCCGGGCGGGGGGGTGATGTCAGCGCGTCCGAACCCGGCTTTGAGACCCGATTCTACGGACGAAGCGGGTTCCGGAGATCGGTGTGCCGGCGTGGTGACTCGCGTGGACGCACAGCTGCCCAGTGCGACCCATACTGCGGCCGTGAGAAGAGCCGGAATCCACGGAGCGACACACGACATGGCGCGCGCCTTCACCACAGGGCTCCGAGCACCAGGGAATCGCTGAACCCCACACCGAGCCACCAGGACGTACCCGGAGAAGGGCCCGATCCCGATCGAGCCCCTCCGTCCTGTGCCGCGAGAACGTGTAGCTCGACCGATACGTAGCGCCGTTCACGGCCGACCGCGACGTCGAGCCCGAAATCGAGATGAGTCACGCCGGAATCCTGAAAATAGGCCGCCTCGTCCGGGTCCTGGCGGTTCACCTCCTGGCCGGCGCTCCAGCCTGCGAGGGCGCTGACGTAAGCCGCCACGATGGGGTCGTAGGATGGCAGCACCGGCACCCTGAGGTCCATGCTCGTCTCGAAATAGGCGCCTCGCACGCGTCCCACGTCCATCCAGAGCGCAAGACGTGGAACTAGCGGACCCGCGGTCAGCCGGACCGTTCCGTACAGCTCGGTCGTGTCCACCGCGTCAGCCGACTGGCCGAACGCTCCCTCCGCGAACAGGTATCGCGTCAAGCCTCCCGTGAAGTCGAGCACTTCGGAGCGTCCGGCTACCTCGACCCACAGGTCGTTCTGGCCGAACCAGGCCTGCCCGAGTCCGGCACTCGTCGGGTCGGCCGCATCGGCCGAGCCGAGTCTGATCGTACTCCACCACCCAACCGTGATACTCGAGCGGTCCCCGGATGCCGAAGAAAACAGATCGGGCTGAAGAACCCACGCGCTGCTGCGTGTGACTCCCCGCCACACGTAGCTGCTTCGGACTACGGCGTCGCCCCCGAAGATCCAGCCGGACTGAGCCGAGAGCGTGCCCGGGATGAGGGACCCCAACAGGAGGAGGGCCAGACTCCGGATTCCGGGGTGCGACCATGCAGACCGAGTGGATGCGCGCATGATCCTTGTCCGCACGACGGGATGCTCGCCCGGGCGGGAGGAGAACGTCCGGGAGCGAGGTGCTGCCACCTAATGATCTACCATCCGGGCGGCTCACTGCAAGTCGGGCACGGTCGGTTGGGAGTCCTGCCGGACCCCGATTCGCACGAAACACCGCCACCTCCCTATCTTCTCCGATCTCCTTCCGGCAGAGGTGCCGTGAGGACCACCAGAACCCAACGGGGAGCGGATGGGATTCTTCCAGTGGCTGTCTGAATTCGGCAACCGGTACATCGTGGAGATGGGCGTTACCGTGGGAGGGGAGACGATCCCCTACATGGTCATCCTCCTCCTCGGCACCGGCGTGTTCCTCACCCTTCGCATGGGCTTCATTCAGGTCCGGCGGCTGGGACACGGATTCAAGGTCACGTCCGGCGCTTACGACGATCCCGACGAGCCAGGGGACGTTTCCCATTTCCAGGCGCTCACCACGGCCCTGTCGGCCACGGTGGGGATCGGGAACATCGCGGGCGTGGCGATTGCCATCCACTGGGGCGGTCCCGGCGCGTTGTTCTGGATGTGGGTCACGGCGGCGCTCGGCATGGCCACCAAGTTCACGGAGGTCACACTGGCGCAGAAGTACCGGGTGGTAGAAGAGACCCACGGCCACGCGTGGGAGGGGACGGTCTCCGGCGGTCCCATGTACTACATCGAGAAGGGGCTCGGGCCGGGTTGGAAGTGGATGGCCGTGGCCTTCGCCATCCTCCTCGGCCTGACGGCCTTCCTGACCGGAAACGCCATCCAGGCGAACACGGTCGCCGATACCATGCGCACCACGTTCGGGGTGCCCGCCTGGGCCACCGGCGTGATCACGTCGACCGTCGTGGCGGCGGTGATCCTCGGCGGGATCACGAGGATCGGTAAGGTCACGGCGATCCTGGCTCCGGCCATGGCGGCCCTGTACGTGTTCGGCGCGCTCCTGATCATCATGCTCAACCTCGGAGCCGTGATTCCGGCGTTCGAGCTGATCTTCCGCGAGGCGTTCAACCCGACCGCGGGCGTGGCGGGCACGGGCGTGGGAGCATTCCTCATGACCATGATGTGGGGTGTGCGGCGCGGTCTATTCTCGAACGAAGCCGGGCAGGGCTCGGCTCCGATCGCCCATGCGGCGGCCAAGACCGACGAGCCGGTGTCCGAGGGCGTCGTGGCCCTGCTCGAGCCGTTCATCGACACGCTCGTCATCTGCACGATGACGGGACTGGTGATTCTCACCACCGGCGTGTGGAGCGAACGGCTGCCGACACCAATCGTACTCAGCGGTGGTGACCTGACGTACGTGAGCATGGATGCCGAAGGGCTGCGCTCGGACGTAGAAGCACCCGACGTGGTCGCCATAGTAGACGGACGCCACACGGAACTGGTGGACGCGCCTCTTCTCGCCTGGCACGACGTGGCCGTCGAGGAGCTGTTCACCGATGCCGATATGACGATTCGGTTCTCGGGTACGATTCGGCCAGCCGATGCCACGGCTGAAGCGGCGGACGGCTCGAGTTACACGACGCTCTACGGGATGGCCTACGAGAGCGGAGCGCCCCTCACGCAGGCGGGGTTTCGGATCGGTCTCGCTCCGCTGGGCGACTGGGGCGGGACGATCGTCGTGCTGGCGGTACTCCTGTTCGCCCTTTCGACAGCTATTTCGTGGAGCTACTACGGGGATCGGTGCGCCAACTACCTGTTCGGAGCGCCGGCCGTTCTGCCGTACAAGTTCGCGTTCGTGACGATGCACTTCGTCGGGGCGGTGCTGCCGCTCGCGGTGATCTGGAATCTCGGAGATCTCTTCCTGGCCATCGTAATCGTGCCGAACCTGATCGCCCTCGTGCTCCTGTCACCGCAGGTTCTGGCGGAGACGCGAAGCTACTTCGAGCGGAAACCGTGGAGGGAGAACGAGGCGAAGCGGCAGGCCCTGAAGCGGGCAGGGAAGTCATAGGGCCAGGCGCTTCGCCAACTGCAGGTCTCAACCGAGAAGCATGAAGCCCCTCCGCGGAGGGGCTTCGTCGCATAGGGACCTCTGGATTCCGTACTTCGGGCCGTGATCCCTATTTCAGGCGCTTTTCTAGGTGTACGCCTCGACGAACTCACGGGCCTGATCGAGTCGCGGCCGGTCGGTGTCGGCATGGGCGGCGACCTTCAGGAGTTCTTGGAAGTAGTCGGAAGCCGCAGCCATGTCTCCGCTCGCCGCGGCTGCCATTCCCGCTCCGTACAGGCTGTTGAATCGGGCGGGGCTACGGTCGAGAGTGGCCTGGTACGCGGCCAATGCCTCGGCGGGCCGGTCCAATTCGAGGAGCATGTCAGCCAGCAGTTCGGTCGCCGGCAACACTTCGCCAGGTGTTACGGGGTGCTTTTCAGTGCCCGCCTCCATCTCAGCGGACGATCGCATGGCAGCCAGCCCGCCCTCACGATCACCTTCTTCAAGCTGCAGCCAGGCGAGGGCCGCCAGACGCTGAATTTCCACTTGTGTTCCCCAATAAGAGCTCGCGGCGGCGACCTTCTCCTGCAGCCCGGCGAGGGTCTCCAGATCGACACGTGCCTGCTCGATTCGTCCACTTCGAGCCGCCCCGAGCGCCCTGGCGAAGTAGGTAATGGCCTCGGAGGAGGCGGCGGTGTCCCACGGGTAGTCCGCCGGCAATCGAGGTTCGAGGTCGGCTGCCTCGGCCCACAGATGCCTCTCGAGCAGCACCCGGGCAGGTACCGCAGCGAACGTGTAAGCGCTGGCCAGATGCGACTGGTACGGAGGCTCTACGGCCTCGAGCTCCTCCAGCACGGCCATCGCTCGCCGGTCTTCCGCGCCCTGCAGGTACGCGTACGCCAGGTAATCGAGGGCATGGAAGTAGTGCAGTGATTTCGCTCCACCCACAGGCCGCTTAAGCGCGGCATCAGCCGATCGGCGGTTCCAGTCAATCGATTCCTGCCACAACCCGAGTCGGGTGAACGTGTGCGTCGGCATGTGTAACGCGTGCGGCAGCTCTGGCGCGATTCCGCCGTAGCTTCGAGCCACGTCCACGGCACCGGCTGAAAGCGCCTGATTGTCGTATGCGTGGATGATGTAGTGGTGCGCTCCTGGATGATCCGGAACGCTGGCCAAGACCTGCTCCGCCAGGGCTCCCGCTTGCCGCTGCTTGCTGAACGTCTTGTCCGCGGGATCCACGGTGGCGAGCTGCGCCAGGGCGTAGAAGGCTGCGCCTTCGGGGTCCTGCGGGTAGGACTCGTGGAAGCCACGCCATCCCTCTTCAAAGGCGACCAGGTTCGGCTGCTCGGTGTCCGAACGGCCCGTGTCATAATAGGCCGCCAGGGCGTCGATGTAAGCCTGCTCGTGGTCCGTCGCGACATGCTCGCGCGCAGCGGCCAGCAGCTCGACTCCCTTCTCGAAGGTTTCCTCGGATGGAGGGTCGGACCACAGCGGGTGCACGAAGGTCATGGCCTGTCCCCAGTAGCTCATCGCGCAGCTCGGGTCCGCATCCGTCGCCGCCTCGAACGCCCCGGCTGCTTCCTCGTATGTCATGCTGTGCAGCAGGGCCAGGCCTCGCTCCAGCTGGTCGGCCGCCGTTCCCCGGCAAGTGCGCGCGAGCACGACGGTGCCGAGCCGAGAGCCGTCGAGGTCGGTGACATCCGCCTCCGCGCCCGACCTGTCCGTGGCAGGAGTGAGACGCTCCGTGGTCTCGCCACCGCAGGCCGCGAGGAGCAGTGCGGCCGTGACAGCCGCTGCCCAGTATCGCATATGTGTCTCCCGGTAGTAGTGGAACCTCATCCGCGTAACGCTCTTCCGGACGTCAGGTCGGACAGACCGCCGGCGGGATCTATGGAAAGATACCCAGCTCCTCGTAGCACAGGACGATCTTGTCGATCGAGTTGACGAACGCGGCGGTGCGCATGTCGAGGTCGTCTCCGTTCCTCTTCTGGACCTCCCGCACCTGGTGGAAGGCGTTGATCATCGTTTCCTCGAGTCCCGAGTTCACCAGGTCTTCCTCGTCGGCTCCGCTGGCGAACAGGGCCATGTCCTGGTCCGAGAAGTCCTTGCCGGTCGTCTTTTCGACCGCCGCGAGGAGCTGCCGGTGGGCCTTCTCGTCGAACCGCTTCTCCATACGCCCGAAGCGCACGTGGGACAGGTTCTTCAGCCACTCGAAATACGATACGGTCACACCGCCGGCGTTGAGGTACAGATCGGGAAGCACCAGGACGCCCTTCTCCGCGAGGATCTCGTCGGCGTCCGCAGTCGTCGGACCATTGGCCGCTTCGGCGACCATGCGCGCCTGGATGCGACCGGCGTTACCCGCCGTGATCTGGTTCTCCAGAGCCGCCGGGACGAGTATGTCGCACTCGAGCTCCAGCGCATCACTCGAGTTCGGGACATCCGTGGCTCCAGGGAATCCGAGGATCGAGCCCGTCTCGCCCCGGTGGGCGACCAACTGATCCAGGTCCAGGCCGGCCGGGTTCGAGATCGCCCCCTCGTACTCAGCCACGCCTACCAGCACAGCACCGTCCTGCCGCAGGAAGTTCGCCGCGTGGTACCCGACGTTCCCCAGTCCCTGTACGACCACCCGCTTTCCTGACAGGCCCGTGGAAAGGCCCAGTGCTCGCATGTCCTCGTCGATGTCACATGCCTCCCGGATCCCGAAATAGACGCCACGGCCGGTCGCCTCGAGCCGGCCGCTGATGCCTCCCTGTGCCAGAGGCTTGCCCGTGACGCACGCCTCCCCGTTCAACTCGCCCCCACCCATGAGCGACTTGTAAGTGTCAACGATCCAGGCCATCTCCGTCGGTCCTGTGCCGTAGTCGGGCGCGGGAACGTCCACCCCCGGTCCGATGAACATCTTCTTCACGAGCTCGAACGTATAGCGGCGGGTGATTCTCTCGAGCTCGCCCGAGGAGTACTTCCGACGGTCGATCTGGATGCCGCCTTTGGCGCCTCCGAACGGAACGTCCACGATCGCGCACTTGAAGGTCATCAGAGCCGCCAGGGCCATCACCTCGTCTTCGTTGGCGATCATGCTGTACCGGATCCCGCCCTTGGTCGGGAGTTTGTGGTGGCTGTGCTCCGCCCTCCACGCCCGGATGACCTCGATCGCCCCGTCGTCTCGCTTCACGGGGAAGGTGAGGCGATAGACGCTGTTGCATTCCTTGATCTGGGCGAGAAGCCGGGGATCGTGGCCCGAAATCGATCCGGCCCGTTCGAAGCTGCGGTTTACCTGGTCGAGGAAGCTGACGTTAGTGCTCACGGTGACGCCTCCGTGATAGTGCGACGCCCGATCTCGGCCGCGGGAGGTCCCGTCAACCTTCGCGGCGCGTGGACAACGGGTCCAATGTACTCAAACGGAAGCGTCGGGAGGGGAGGCGGAAGTTACGGCAGGCGCTGAGTGGACCACCGGGCGATCAGGGAATCGGACAGCCCGTGACTTCGTAGGACAGCTCGATCCGTTGCTTGTCCCGGGTGAGATCCGTGTGGCGAGCGGCCCGCTCTTCGTCCAGATCGACTTCCATCCTGGAGACACCGGTTACCACATAAGCCACCCACCTCGAATCGACTGCCACGTAGGCTTCCTTGAGCTTGTCGCATCCGGCAATTCCCGACTCGAACTGCATCGCGAAATTCCGGAAGCTGACCATGGCGCCGTCAGCGGAGTCGGCCAAGGCGTCGAGCACTAAGATCCGGGGATCGATTCCGGCCGGAACGATCTCGGGATACTGTATTCCGGGGAATTCGGATTCGAAGTCCGGGGAAAGGACGACCGGCTGACTGCCCCTGGTCTCCACGGAATCGGCCCGCGCGGTTCCGTCGTCCACTCCGGCTACCGTCGGTTTGCCCGACGACCCGTCGGTCCGCACGCCCGGTAAGCTGGATTGCCAGTCGAAGTCGGGCGGCCGGAACATCCGGTTGGCGCCAAACGCCGCCACCGCCACGATCCCGATGCTCGCGGCCACGTTGCCTGCCTGGCGTGCAGCGCTCACCCATCGCTGACGTCTGCGTTTCCTCGCGGCCTCCATCTCGGTCTCTTGTTCCGCCCGGCGAGCCTCGGCTTCGCGCTCCAGCACCGCTGCATCTTCTTCTTCCGCCTTCTTCGCGTCGGCCTCCACCACCTCGCGACGTGCCCGGTTCACGGAGACCTGGCGGGCCGCTTCTTCCGCTTTTGCCCGCGCCGCGGCTTCTTCCGCGCGGCTGAGTTCGGCGTCCCTGCGGCGCTCCACTTCCTTGGCCGTGGTCTGGCGGATCGCCTCCAGTTCTGCGCCGCGGAGGGCGACGGTCTGCTCCAGGGCCTTGCGTTCCATGCGAAGGCGAGAGACCTCCTCGCGTGCGACTTCGGCTACTTTCCGGGCCTTGGTGGCCATGCGAGCCGCCTCTTCTTCGGCGGCCAGCCGCGCTGCTTTGAACTCGGCGACCTGCCCCGCGGCTTCAGACTCCGCTTTCCGCCGCCGGTCCGACTCCATTCGCGCCGAGCGCCAGGCGTCTTCGGCCTCGGCCGCCAGAACCGCCGAGCGCTCCTCGGCGGCCTCCCGGGCTTTCTCGAGGTCCGAGGCCTCTTGAGCGATGCGCTCCTCGGTTTCGCGAAGGGCTGCTTCGTCCTCTTCGGTCTCCAGAGCGGCCTGCTCCTGGATAGCCTCCTTTTCGGCTCGCTTCTCGGATGCCTGTCGCACGGCGTCCTCCGCGGCCTGCCGGGCGGCCTCGAGCTGCAGGGACTTCTGGGCGGATTCCTTCTCTGCGGCTTCTCTACGCTCCGCTTCCACACGTGCTGCCTCGACCGCTGAGGCGGCTTCTTCAGCCATTCGCTCGGCCTCGGCTACGGCAGCCTGTCTGGCCGCCTCCAGCTCGGCCGCCCGCCCTGCCGCTGAGATCTCCGCTTCCCTCCGGGCCGCCTCCTCATTCCGTCTCCGTGCAGCCTCTCGCTTGGCCGCTTTGAGGGCGGCCTCTGCCTCGGCCGTCTGGCGCGTGGCTTGTGCCTCCGCCGTCTGGCGGGTCTCGTCGAGCTCGGTAGTGATCCGTGCCGCCTCGTCCTCGGCCGCTCGCCGGGCCTCGGCTTCTGCCTCGCGACGATCGGCCTCCTCCTCTGCCTGCTTCCTGGCCGCATCGACCTCGACAGCGCGGCGCGCGGCTTCCTGTTCAGCTGCTTCGCGGGCCGACTCGAGCTCGGCCGCCTTCTGCATGGCCTCTTCCTCCGCTTCCCTGCGAAGGGCCTCTTCCGACCGATGGCGCTCCGCTTCGGCTTCAGCGAGGATCTGCGCGGCCTCGGCGTCATCGGCGCGGCGCTCCAACTCCTCCGCCGCCTGCCGTGCCTCCTCGACCTCGGCGGCCCGGCGTTCAGCATCCCGCTCGGCCGCCTGCCGTGCCTCGACGACTGCCTGACGCATGGCTTCGAGCTCGACGGTCCGGAGCGCAGCCTCTTTCTCGGCTTCCTTTCGAGCTGTTTCCGCCTCGGAAGCCCATCGGGCTGCCTCCGCTTCGGCAGCTTTGCGGGCGGACTCCAGCGCGGTTACCCGCCGAACGGCCTCCGATATCGCCTCTTCGTGCGCCTCGGACTCGGCCTGTCGGCGGAGGGCCTCTCGTTCGGCGGCTTCACGAGCAGCCTCCGCTTCAGCCGCTCGCTTCGCGGCTTCCGTTTCCGCGGCTCTGATCGCATCCGCGGCCTCCGAGGCCTGACGTGCCGCCTCGTCTTCAGCCGTTCTTCGGGCGGCTTCGAGCTCGGCTGTGCGACGGGCCGCTTCTTCTTCCGCGGCCTGGCGAGCTGCTTCGGCCGCTTCGAGCGTGGCGTTCAGCTCTGCAGCCGTCCTCGCGGCTTCCGCTTCGGCCGCCTTGCGAGCCGCATTGAGCTCGGCGGTTCGCGTCGCAGCTTCTTCTTCCGCCGCCTTGCGAGCGGCTTCCGCCGCGTCAAGCGTGGCCTGTAGCTCGGCTGCCTGTCTTTCCGCCTCCTCCCGGGCCTTTCGGCGAGCCGCTTCCAGTTCGGCGGCACGCTGCACGGCCTCGGCCTCGGCGTCCTGCCGGTTGGCCTCGGCGGCTTCGAGAGTCGCCTTGAGCTCCGCAGCCTGTCGTTCGGCGCGTTCCTCGGTTTCCCGGCGAGCCGCCTCCAGTTCGGCGGTGCGGCGCGCTGCCTCCCCTTCCGCAGCCTGCCTGGCCGCCTTTGCCTCGGCGAGGGTGGTTGCAAGTTCGCGGGCGTGTCGCTCCGCTTCCAGCTCGGCCGCGGTTCGGGCGACCTCCAGCTCCGCGGCCCGGTGAGCAGCCTCCTGCTCGGCTTTCTGTCGAGTGTTCTCAGCCGCCTCGAGAGTCGATTCGAGTTCCGCTGCCTTCCGCTGCGCTTCCGCCTCGGCGAGCTGGCGGTCCCGTTGGGCCTCCTCGATCCTCCGGGTCGCCTCCTCCTCGGATGCGATCCGCGCCGCCTCCTCCGTCCGACGCCGCTCTGCTTCCAGCTCGGCCGCCTCCCTGGCCGCACGGGCCGCTTCCGCCTGTCGGGCGGCCTCCTCCTCCGCGGCCTGTCGAGCGGCTTCCTGTTCCGCGACGCGCCGGGCTGCGTCGGCTTCCGTAGCCCGGAGAGCCTCCTCGAGCTCTGCCGCACGCCGTTCGGCCCTGCTCGCCGCCGTTCGAAGTTGCTCGAGGCCCAAAGCCAGCCGGTCGGCCTCCTTCTCGGCCTGCTTTGCGGCGGCCTCGGCCTCAAGCGCCGCGTCCTCGGCCCGGCGCCTCTCGGCTTCCGCCTGTTCGTCCTCTTCCTGCTCGAGCTCGGCGGTACGCTGGGCGGCTTGCTCCGCCGCGACCCGGGCCGATTCCAGTTCGGCTGCTTTGCGTGCCGCTTCCTTCACCGCCTTCTTCGCCGCCTTCTCCGCCTTCTGACGCTGCTCTCCGAGCTCGACGGCCGTCCTGGTCGCGGCCGCCACGATGGATCGTCGCGCGACTTCCTCGGCTAGCGGACCATAGAATCCGGGCGAGCTGCCAAACGGTCCGGGCGCCGCTTCGAGCCGCGACCCGCGGGCGTCCTCCGTCAATTCGAGCGCTGTCGACGTCTCGCGAACGACCGCCGCCTCCGTGCGCACGTTCGCCCAGTCGAGCACCGTCCGTCGTTCGCCGCTGCCAAGGGCCCGTGTGGCGACAACCTCGTAGAACGGCAATTGGAGAGAGGCCGACAAACCCTCGGATGTCTGGCGGAAGAAACCCCCACGAGCATCCTCGGCGTCGCCGCCTACGACGATTGTGCTCTGCCACGGTTCACCGAAGTACTTCCGATGCGTATTGAGCACGGCCCCCGACAGGGCTACGGGCTCGTCGGCGTGACGGAGATACCATCCGACGAGATTCCCCCGAAGCTTCGTGGCGCCTTGGCGGAGCTCGTCCCAGGCCTCCAGGGGAATCAGATCCTGAAGGTCATCGACGAGGGGGAGGGGGGAGGGGCACACCCCAGAGATGAGCACGTATCGCCGACCGGAATCGAGGTCCTCGCACAGGTCTCCAGCGAGCAGCCCGAACGCCTGTTCTTCGCCCTCACCCTCGCGAGCATGACCCAGGAGCTGCCTGAGAGCGCCCTGGGTGATGAAGATGTCGTACAGCGGTTCCGCGCAAGAGGCGGTCGTGCCCTCAGTGGGCTCCCAGGCGATGCTCCTCGGGAGGGGCTGCGGTACCGAGATGTGGACACGCTCCGCGCCGCCGCCGTTTCCGGCGGCATCCACCGTGAGGGTTCGTGTCTCGTTCTCGGTCGCCATCTCAGGAATACCGCACTCCTATCGTCCCTCTCCATGGCACGGCGCCTGCCGAAATGCCGCACTCGTCCGTGGACGGAAACAGCAAGTGCCGTTCCATCCTGAGCGTCATGTTCGGGCAACGCTCTAGGTGCATAAGTCCGGCACGAACGCAGGATCCAACCGGGAGGCTCTGACGGGCCAGGTGTGAAATAGCGTGTGAATCAGGCGAAATCTGGCGAATAGCGGAAGCCCTGGAACCGTCCGCCGGCGCAGCTCACGCTGCGTTTCGACGGGCTTCCTCCGAGATCAGAACGTCTACCAGCTCTGCGATCGCCTCGGCCGGCCGATCGAGACCGGGCTCCTCCCGATGGAGCTCCTCGATGCGCTCGAAGATGATTTGAGCGACGGTGAGCTCGAGGTATGGGATGGACCGGGCCTGAGCCGCGAAGTCCTCGTAGTCGTCGTCGCGAGCGGCCTCGAGGAGGTGCAGCACGCAACGAGGCAGAGAGCCCTGGCCCTTTTCGAGAGCTCCGGTCCAGTAGGTCGTCCAGTCGTAGAACGCGACCTGCATGCCACCCTCCTCGCTGAGTGTCGCCCACTCTCTGCGCTGAGTATTCGCAAGACCCGCTCCGGTCGGCGACACAACTGCGCGTGCCCACAGTCACGCGGGTTTCGTGCCCTTCGCGGGCGCGCGCAAGTATGTGGGCCCGATCAGCGACCGCCGCAATCCGGCCGTGGTTCTTGCAATTCCCCCGGGTCGGCCCGCCGGCCGGAGCACCTTCGCAAGCGGGGGCGTCAACCCGTCGATTGCCGGCCCTTCGCTGCCGGGCTACCGTCTGTCGCATGCCCAACCGTCTGATTCACGAGAAAAGCCCCTACCTACTCCAGCACGCGCACAATCCCGTGGACTGGTATCCGTGGGGAGAGGAAGCGTTTGCCGCGGCGCGCGAGCTGGACCGGCCGATCTTCCTCTCGATCGGGTATGCCACGTGTCACTGGTGTCACGTGATGGAGCACGAGTCGTTCGAGGATCCGGAGGTGGCTCGCCTGCTGAACGAGGCGTTCGTCAACATCAAGGTCGACCGGGAAGAACGCCCCGACATCGACGGGATCTACATGACGGTCGCGCAGCTCACGACCGGGCACGGCGGCTGGCCCCTGACGATCCTCATGACGGCCGGTCGGATCCCGTTTCTCGCCGCCACGTACATTCCGCGAGAGGACCGCCACGGTCGGGTGGGGATGGTCAACCTGGTTCCGCGGATCCGCCACGCGTGGGAGGAAGACCGATCGGCCCTCCTCGATTCAGCCACCTTGATACAGCAGCGCCTCGAGAGTATGGCAGCCGCCGACCTCGGGGGACGCTCCCTCGGGATGGACGTGCTGCGGCAGGGGTTCAGCGAACTGGCCGCGTCCTTCGACCGGGAGCACGCGGGCTTCGGATCGGCGCCGAAGTTCCCCACTCCGCACCGTCTGTTGTTCCTCCTGCGCTACTGGGAGCGAACCGACGTGGCGCAGGCGCGTGACATGGTCGAGCAAACCCTCGACTCTCTCCGCGCCGGTGGGGTGTTCGACCAGGTCGGTTTCGGCTTCCACCGCTATTCGACGGATCGCGAGTGGCTTCTCCCCCACTTCGAGAAGATGCTCTACGACCAGGCGATGCTGATGCTGGCGTACACGGAATCCTTCGAGGCGGAACCGACGCCAGGCAGGGAGTCCGTCATCCGGGAGATCGCCGAGTACGTGCTGCGTGACCTCACCTCGTCGGAGGGGGCCTTCTATTCGGCCGAAGACGCGGATAGCGAGGGCGAAGAAGGCAGGTTCTATGTATGGGCGCTCGACGAGGTGCAATCGGTCCTGGACGAGAACGAGGCTCGCGTTGCTATCGACGCATGGAGTCTGGAACAGGGAGGGAACTACCGGGACGAAGCGACCGGCGAAGCCACGGGCCTGAATATTCCCCACCTGCGGCTTACGGCCGGGACGATCGCGACCGATCCGGAGATCGTGCCAGGTCAGGAAGCGGACCTCCTCGAGTCGGCACGCGCCAGGCTGTTCACTCGCCGCGAGGGGCGCGTTCGACCCCTGCTCGACGACAAGGTCCTCACCGATTGGAACGGCCTCATGATCGCCGGGCTGGCGCGGGCGGGACGGGCGCTCGACGACCCGTCGCTCGTGGACGCGGCCCGCCGGGCAGCGGCGTTCGTGCATCGGGAGATGCGGAGCGAGGACGAGCTGCTGCACCGGTATCGGGACGGGGAGGCGGCAATCCCGGCCAACCTCGACGACTACGCGTTCCTGGCGTGGGGGGAGACCGAGCTTCATCAGGCCACCCTGGAGGCGGAGCACCTGCGTCGCGCGCTTGACCTCACCGACGCGATGGTCAGGCGTTTCCATGACGCGGAGCGCGGCGGCTTCTTCTTCAGTCCGGAGGGGAAGGCGGACCTGATCGTCCGCCGGAAGGAAGTGTACGACGGCGCGGTTCCGTCCGGAAACTCGGTCGCCCTGTTCAATCTCCTGCGGCTGGCTCGACTCACCGGTCGGACGGACTACGAGGAGCTGGCGGCGGAGACTTCGGCGGCGTTCTCGCGCCAGGTCGCCTCGCAGCCTTCCGCGTTCACGTTCTTCCTGTCGGCACTCGACATGGCCATCGGTCCTTCGCAGGAGCTCGTGATCGTCGGAGATCCGAACGCCGGGGACACTCGCGCGCTCGTGGCGGTGGCGCGTGAGGGATATCGTTCGAACCGGGTCGTGCTGCTGCGGCCGCCGGGGACGGCAGGCGCCACGATCACCGACCTGGCTCCGTTCACGAGAGAATTCGGTCTGCTGGACGGCCGCGCCGCCGCCTACCTGTGCACCGGGTTCGCGTGTGAGCGGCCCGTGTCAGAACCGGACGCCCTGCGTGACCTGATCCGAAACGCCTTCTGACCGATAGAGGATGGCCTCCCGCTCCGCGCGGGCACGCGAATTCTTTCGGTCGTGCATCAGCTGCGGGGCCAATACATTGTCGAAGCCGCTCGGCCTCGTCCGGCCGACGACTTGGGCCGAAGGACCCGGGAGAGTCTGGATGGAACGATACCTGGACGTGCGCGTCGAAGTGGCCGCTGCGCTGGCCACCGGTCGGCCCGTGGTGGCCCTCGAGTCGACCGTGTACGCGCACGGCCTTCCCCGCCCCGTCAACCTCCGCGCGGCTGCCGCGATGGAGGAAGCCGTCCGTGAAGAGGGGGCAGTACCCGCCACGATCGGCCTGCTGCGCGGGCGGGCGATCATCGGGCTTACGTCGGACGAAATCGAGGAGCTGGCGGTAGGGCTGCACGTGGCCAAGGCCAGCGTCACGGACATCGCGCCCTTGATCGCGGCCGGCCTCCCGGGTGCGACGACCGTTGCTGGCACGGCCGCACTGGCGAGCAGCGCCGGGATTCTGGTCATGTCAACGGGAGGCATCGGGGGCGTGCACCGGGGGGGAGAGTCGAGCCTCGACGTATCGGCCGACCTCGCGGAGCTGGCGAGGACGCCGATCGCCGTAGTGTGTGCGGGAGCCAAGTCCGTCCTCGACATCGGGCGCACGCTCGAGGTGCTCGAGACCCTGGGCGTGCCCGTCGTGGGATATGGAACGGACGAGTTCCCCGCCTTCTATTCCTCCGAGAGCGGTCTATCGCTCGAGCATCGGGCCGACGATCCACGGGAAGTGGCCACGATCCTGGGGGTGCAGAGCGCGCTGAAAAGGCGGCAAGGAGTCCTCGTGGTTCAGCCTCCGTCACCCGAATCCGAGATTCTGCGTGTCGAAGTGGAACGGTGGATCGAGATCGCCCTGCAGGAGGCGGAGCGGGCGGGAATCTCGGGCAAGGACGTCACGCCGTTCCTGCTTCAAAGCGTGTCGCGATCCAGCGAGGGGCTCTCACTCGAGACCAACCTGGCGCTTCTGGACGCCAACGCCCGGCTGGCCGCCCGGATCGCCGCGGAGCTGGCTTGAGGACAGTGCCCGACTCTGTGCGGCATGCCCGCATCGCCGGGACGATGCCTCATGCCTGACTCCCGACATCTTACACTTCTGACCGGTGCCACCGGCTATGTCGGCGGCCGCTTGCTGGTGGCACTGGAGCGTGCCGGAGTGAGCGTTCGCTGCCTCGCGCGCAAGCCGGAATACCTCCGGGGCCGTGTCGCGGATGGTACCGAAGTGGTGCTTGGCGACGTTCTCGACCGTGCCAGCCTTGCCGCAGCCATGAGAGGAGTCGGGACCGCCTACTACCTCGTGCACTCGATGGACGATGACGGCGACTTCGAGGAGTTGGAGCAGAGAGCTGCGCGGGTTTTCGGGCAGGCCGCCCGCGAGGCCGGAGTCGAAAGGATCATCTATCTGGGAGGTCTCGGTTCCGGAGACGATCTCTCGGCGCACCTGGCGAGTCGGCAGGAGGTCGGCAGGGTCCTGAGCCAGTCGGGCGTGCCCACACTGGAGCTTCGCGCCTCCATCATCATCGGTTCCGGGAGCCTCTCTTTCGAGATGATCCGGGCCCTGGTGCAGAAGCTTCCCGTCATGACGACGCCGGGGTGGGTGCGGGTGCTGGCGCAGCCGATCGCCATCGAAGACGTGGTGGCCTATTTGATCGAGGCCCGCACCGTGCCACTGGAACGCAGCCGCGTACTCGAGATCGGCGGGGCGGACGTAGTGAGTTACGGCGACATCATGCGCGAGTACGCTCGCCAGCGAGGGCTGTGGCGGATCATGATTCCCGTCCCGGTGCTAACGCCGGCCATCTCGAGTCTGTGGCTCGGACTCGTGACTCCGCTCTACGCGCGCGTCGGACGAAAGCTCATCGAAGGCGTGCGAAACCCGACCGTGGTCGAGGATCCATCCGCCGCGAACGTATTTAGCGTTCGTCCTCGCGGGATGTCCGAAGCCATATCGCGGGCTCTGGCGAACGAGGATCGGAGGTTCGCGTCCACGCGGTGGTCCGACGCGGACTTCGCCAACGGACAGCATGCGCGGCGGGGCCAGCGATACGGGAGGCGGATCGTCGACAGCCAGTCTCTGCGGGTCGGCCGGTCAGCGCGCGAAGTTTTCGAGCCAGTACGTCGCATCGGTGGGGACGTCGGTTGGTACTACGGCGATGCGCTGTGGAGAATACGCGGCTTCCTGGATCGGCTGGCTGGCGGGCCGGGCCTGCGGAGAGGCCGTCGAGACCCGGCCGATCTCCGCCCGGGCGACGCCCTCGACTTCTGGCGTGTCGAGGCGTACGAGCCGGGCCAGCTGCTCACGCTTCGTTCGGAGATGAAGCTCCCGGGTCGGGCGTGGCTCCAGTTCGAAGTCGAGCCCGATGGCGGCGAGTCCATCCTGACCCAGACCGCCGTGTTCGATCCGGTCGGGCTGACAGGCCTGCTCTACTGGTACTGCCTGCTCCCGATTCACGCCTTGATGTTCCGCCGCATGCTCCGAAACGTGGCGCGGGCTGGCAGCGGAGAGCCTTTCTCCGGATAGCTGCCCGGCGCATGTTGACGGGCGCCCGACACCGTCCGGGTCACGTGGGGATTCCGGGAAGAGGAGTTCAAGCGCGTCGAACAATGAAGCGTGAGCCTCTTCCTCCGATCGCCGCTCAGCCCAGGTCCTGACCCTCCAGCGGCAGGTTGTGGATCCGCTTGCCCGTGGCAGCGAAGATGGCGTTGGTCACGGCCGGCATCGTCGGCGGCACACCGGGCTCCCCGATGCCCGTCGGAACGGTCCCGGTCTGGATGATCCGCAGGTTGATCCTCGGCATCTCCTCCATGCGGACCACCGGGTAGTCGTTGAAGTTCCCCTGCTCGACCGCGCCCTCGCGCAGCGTGATCTTCCCGTACTTCGCCAGCGAAAGGCCCATGGCCACCGCGCCCTGCATCTGCGCTTCGACGGCATCCGGATTCACGACCGGGCCACAATCGATCGCGACGTCCACCTGGTGCACCGTCAGCTCGCCAGCATCCGATACCGAAACGTCGGCGACCATCGCGGCGTAGCTGAAGAAGCTGAAATGCATGGCGAAACCTAGGCCGCGGCGCTCCGGCATCTGCCTGCCCCAACCGGCCATCTCGGCGGCCGCCTCACCCACGGCCCGGAGCCGCCCCGTATCGAACGGGTACGGGCTGTTCGGATCATCTTCCCTCTCCAGGATCCGCCGCGCGCCGAGCATGTCCATCTGGAACTCGAACGGATCCCGCCCGACCTCGTGCGCGAGCTCGTCCATGAAGCCCTGGATGGCCTGCGCGTGGAAGGTGTTGCATACGGAGCGGAGCCAACCGACGCGTACGCTCGACGGCACGCCGGCCGCTTCGAGACGGATGTTGGGGAACCGGTACGGCATCGTCGTCAGTCCCTGGGTCAGCTCGCCTTCCGAGGGAGGAGATCTTCGATTCAGGAAAGACCACCCGATGCCGGGAAACACCGTCCGGTGGAACCATCCCGTCGGGGTACCTTCCGCGTCCAGCGTGGCCCGCAGCACCTGGTAGCTCTCGGCCCTGTAGAACCCGTGGCGGATCTCGTCCTCCCGGGTCCACAACACCTTGACCGGGCGCCCCGTCTTCTGGGCCAGGAGGGCTGCTTCGACCGCGTAATCCGGCTTCGACTTCCGACCGAAGCCTCCGCCTACGAGGGTCACGTGCACCTTCACGTTCTCGTTCGGAACGCCGAGCGCCCCGGCGACCTCGCGCACCGTCCACTGCGGCCCCTGGGTGGCGGACCACACCTCACAGCGATCGCCTTCGACCTGTGCCGTGCAGGCCGGGGGCTCCATCATGGCGTGCACCGCGTAGGGGGCGTGGTACGTGGCCTCGATCACGCGATCCGCCGCCGCCTCCGCCGCGTCGAAGTCACCTTCGGCCCTCGCCACCCTGCCGGGCAGTGACGCGACGCGCTCGAACTCCCCGCGCCACTCGCTGCTGGTCTCCGTGGCCAGGGGGCCGGGTTCCCACTCGATGCCGAGGGCAGCCCGGCCCTGCATCGCCGCCCACGTGTTCGTGGCCAAGACCGCGACGCCCGCGTTCGTGAGGCCCGTCGAATTCGCCTCGAGCTCCACCACGTCCACGACGTCCCGAACGGCGAGCGCTGCGTCCGCATCGAAGCTCTGGACCGCACCCTTCGGAACCGGACTGCGCTCGACACTGGCGATGAGGAGGTCGGGCAGCTCGACGTCGTACCCGTAGGTAGCCTCGCCGCGCACGATGTCCTCCGTGTCCAGGAGGCGTTGGGGAGTCCCGATGAGCTTGAAGTCCGCCGGGTCCTTGAGGGGCGGTCGGGCGGGCACGGGCAGCTCCGCTGCTTCAGCCGCGAGCTCTCCGTAGGTCAGGCGATCAGAGCCATGCAGAACGGCCCCGGACTCCGTCCGGCAGTCCGCGGCCAATACACTCCACCGGCGTGCCGCGGCTTCCACGAGCATTTGCCTGGCCGCCGCGCCAGCTTGCCTCAGGGGCACCCAGTTGAGGCGAACGGTGGTGCTGCCCGATGTGGCCTGCCGGCCGTACTTGGGGTCCGCCAGTGCCTGCACGACCTTCACGTCGGCCAGGTCCACGTCGAGTTCTTCGGAGAGCAGCATGCAGCACGCCGTCTTGCCGCCTTGTCCCATCTCCGTGCGGTGCACGGTCAGCTGAACCACGCCGTCTTCGCCGATGGCCACGAACACGTTCGGCTCGAAGAACTGTGCGTCGGCTGCCTCGCCCCGCACGCCCGGAAAAGCGGCCCGGCCGCTACGCACGCCCAGGATCAGCGCCGATCCGGCCAGTCCCGTCGTCTGGACGAAGCTGCGCCGCGATACCTTCATCACGCCGCTCACGACGTACTCCCTTGGGCCGCAAGGCGAATCGCCTCCCGAATCCCCAGGTAGGTACCGCAGCGGCATATGTTACCCGACATGGCGGCATCAATCTCGTCGTCCGTCGGATTCGGAGTACGTTCCAGAAGGGCCACGGCGCTCATGATCTGGCCCGGGTGGCAGTATCCGCACTGGGGCGTATTCGCTTCGAACCACGCGATCTGCACCGGGTGCATCTCGTCCCCGCTGGCCAGGCCCTCGATCGTCGTCACGGCCTTTCGGCCCACCGATCCAACGGTGGTCAGGCACGAGCGTACGGGCTCTCCGTCCAGGTGCACGGTACACGAGCCACACAGGCCCGCGCCGCACCCGTACTTCGTGCCCTTGAGTCCCAGGAGGTCGCGAAGCGCCCACAGAAGGGGCATGGCCGGATCGGCGTCGACCGTCCGTCGCTCGCCGTTGACGAGAAGAGTGATCATGGGTCTCTCCGACGCGCAGTGCGGGATGGGAGGAGACGACCGGGTGAAACTAATCGTCGATGGCGGGACGAGCCAACCGAGCCGCGCGCCGGTGACAAGACTTTCCGGGTGACAAGTGGCCGGCGACGAGGCATCTTGCGCGTGCCAACCACGGCCAGTGTGTCGGGATGGGTGGTAGACGGTGAAAGGTCGTTATTGATATGTCTTTGGAGGAAACCATGCTTCGGTTCTACAGATTCCGCCGCCGGGCCGCCCGGCTCGCTCTTTCTCTCGCGGTCGCACTGCCGACGCTCCTCACGGCTCCGCCGCCTGCCCCCGCCCAGGTGGGCGGTGTGGACCTGGACACGATCCGGGCAGGGCGGTTCGACTACGGCAAGATGTGGACGTTCGAGTACGCTCCCGCGGACTACTTCAGTGAGACCTACAGATTCGACGCGAGCCCCGAATGGTTCGAGCGTGCCCGGCTGTCGGTGCTTCGGATCCCCGGCTGCTCCGCGTCGTTCGTGTCTCCGCACGGCCTGGTGGCGACCAACTACCATTGCGTGCAGGACAGGGTGGCGGATCTGAGCGGCGAGGGCGAAGACCTGCCTTCAGACGGTTTCGTCGCCCGCACGCTCACGGACGAGCGCCTCATTCCCGGCTACTACGCGGACCAGCTGATCCGGGTGCAGGACATCTCGGACCAGGTGTTCGCGGTGACGGACTCGGCGTCGGAGGAGGACCGGAACGCAGCTCGGACCGAGGTCATCCAGGAGGTCCAGACTGCGCTCAAGGCTGAGCACGGCTCGAGCGGCGATTCGATCTGGGTGCAGGTGATCGGATTGTACAATGGCGGCCGCTACTCGGCATACGTATTCCGCCGCTTCACGGACGTGCGGTTGGTCGTGGCGGCAGAGGTCGAGATGGGATTCTTCGGGGGCGATCCCGACAACTTCACCTATCCGCGCTACGACCTCGACTTCGCGTTTCTGCGCATCTACGAAGACGGCCGGCCGTATCGTCCCGAGCACTACTTCGGGTGGGGCGCCGGCGTGGAGCCGGGCGATGCGGTGTTCATCATCGGCAATCCCGCTCAGACGAACCGGCTGAAGACGATCGCGCAGCTCGAATACCAGCGCGACGTGTCCGTGCCGATCAACGTTCATTTCCTGGATACGCGCCTGGGCGTCCTGGCGGATTTCCGGCGGGCGGATCCGGAAGGTGCGCGCGAGCTCGGCATCCGTAACTGGATGCATAGCCTTTCGAACTCGCTGAAGGCCAATACCGGCCGGCTGGAGGCGCTCAACAACCCGATGATCATGGCCCGCAAGGCCGATGCGGAACGCAAGCTCCGGGAGGCGATCGCCGCCGACGCAGGCCTGAGCGCCGCCTACGGCGACCTGTTCGACCGCCTGGCCGCAATCCAGGTCCGGAAGCGGGAGTTCGAGACCCATACGGGTGCCTTCGGGGCCATGGGCAACCTGTTCGCTGGCTCCGTGACGATGGCCCGGGCCATGCGCGCCGAAGCCGTGCTCAACGGGATCGCGCATGAGGAATCGGAAGAGGAGATGGAGCCGCTCATGACGGAGCTGCGCCGCGTGCCTGACCGGCCGGCGCAGGTCGAGGTCGGCTTCCTGGCGCAGAGGTTCGCGGACTTCCAGCGCTTCCTCGGGGCGGACCATCCGATCACGCAGGCCGCCCTGGGCGGGCTGGATCCCGAGACGGCGGCCCGCGCCATGCTGGACGCAAGCGTCCTTGCGAATCGCGACGCGACGCTGGCGGCGATCGAGGCGGGAACGCTAGGCGTTGAGGATCCGATGATCGCCCTGATGGCGGAGATCTTCCGGATCACGAGCGAGTTCCGGCCCCTCGTCGGTGCGCTCACGAGCGAGGAGAATGACCTGCAGGCGGCGCTCGGCCGCGCCCGGTTCGAGGTGCACGGGAGCGCGATTCCGCCGGACGGTTCCTTCTCGCCGCGCATCGCCGATGGAATCGTGAAGGGTTACGCCTACAACGGCACGCTGGCCCCTCCTTACACGACCTTCTACGGTCTGTACGACCGGTACTTCAGCCACGGTGAAGGCGTGGGGATCGGCGAGGAATGGAATCTCCCGGAGCGCTGGAAGAAGCCGCCCGCGGGGCTCGACCTGAGCACTCCGCTGAACTTCGTGTCGACCACTGACTCGTACGGCGGCAACAGTGGCTCCCCGGCCGTAACTCCGGACCTCGACCTGGTCGGCCTCAACTTCGATCGCAACATCAACGGCCTGTCGCGCGACTTCATCTACCTGCCCGAGCAGGGAAGGAACGTGATGGTCGATGTCCGTGCCATCCGGGCGGCACTCGACGTCGTGTACGACGCCGACCGCATCGTGGCCGAGATGGTAGCGGGCATGATGTACGAATCGGAGGAGGAAGCTGACGCGGCAGAGTCGGCGGCGGCGATGTAGGCTGCCCGCCGCCTTGCGGCGTCCGCTGTCCGCCTGTCCATTCTTTGGCCGGATCGAATCACGAAACTTCAAGGAGTGACACGCATGAACCGTTTCAGGGTAAGCCTGGTCGCGATTGCCCTCGGCCTGGTCGTCGCCACGCCCGCGTTCGCGCAGAGAAACCGCACGATGGTCGGCATCTCGGCCGGCGCCACGACGAGCGACATACAGGGAGGGGCCGTGATCAACACGCCGTCTCAGTGGGGCTTCATCGGCGGGATCTTCGGTGCGTTCCGAACCAGCCGGAACAGCATGGTCGGACTCGAGGCCAATTACGTGCAGAAGGGCGGCAAGAACCTGGCAGACGTGAGCTACATCGACATCCCGTTCCTCCTCGGGGCCATCATTCCGACCGACAACGACGCGATCAACTTCAATTTCTACACTGGAATCGGACTCGGCATCAAGGTGAGCTGCAGCGAGGATGCCGGCTCGATTCTCGTGAGCGCCTGTGATCGAGCCAAGGGCACGGAGTGGAACTGGCCGGTCGGTCTCGCGTTTGCCGTTCGTTCCGGGGGAGGGAAGTACTTCGGCCTGGACGGTCGGTACTCGATCGGGATCTCCGACGCGTTCGAGGGTTCGGCCGCGCGCAACCGCTCGTGGCAGTTCAAGGCCCTGTTCGGGATTCCCGTGGGATGATGGACTCGGGCGGGGCCTGAAGGCCGCACGAGCCGCCCTCGCTCGCCACCTCGGCGGCGTGACTTTTTCGCGTCTTTCGTGTATGCGCACGCATCCGAAGGATATGAAGTAGGCGTCCGCGGCCCGACGCCGCGAGCCGGAGGAGCCGATGCCCGCCAATCTCGTAAGCGAGCTGCTGAGACGGCGCGTTCCGCAGGTGGTCGGGGTGTACCTCGCCGCTGGATGGGGTCTCCTCGAGTTCACGGACTGGGCCACGGGTCGCTTCGAGCTCTCGACCGGGGCGACGGATATCGTCGTCGGCGCGTGGATCCTGTTTCTCCCCATCGTCGCCGGTGCCGCCTGGCACCTCGGCCATCCGGAGCGCCGGCGCCGGACTTCGCTGCGGGGAACGCCGGTCGCGACGCCGGTCGCGGCCCCGGCAGCCCGGCCCACAGACATCGTCGTTCTGCCGTTCGCGAACCTGAGCGCCAACGTCGAGGACGAGTACCTCAGCGACGGGATCTGTGAGGAGATCACAAACGAGTTGGCGCGCATGGAGGGGTTGCAGGTCGTGGCGCGCACATCCGCATTCGCCTACAAGGGCAAGGCCGGGGATGTGCGCGAGATAGGGCGAGAGCTCGGTGCAGGGGCTGTTCTCGAAGGAAGCGTTCAGCGGTCGGGCGACCGGCTCCGGATCACGACGCAGCTGGTACAGGTGTCCAACGGCTATCACCTGTGGTCCGAGCGCTATGACCGGGAGATGAAGGACGTATTCGACATCGAGGACGAGATCGCCGCGAACGTGGTGCAGGCCCTGCGCGGCATTCTGAAGCCGGAGGAGCGCGAAGCGCTCGCCAGGAATCCTACGGACGACGTCCAGGCCTACGAGTTCTACCTGAGAGGCCGGCAGTTCTTTCGCCAGAGTCGCAGAAAGAGCCTCGAATACGCCGGACAGATGTTCGAGCGCGCCGTGGCCAAGGATCCCCGGTTCGCCCTCGCGTGGGCCGGGATCGCGGATTCGATATCGCTCACGCACATGTACTATCCGTCGACCGGGGCCGACCTCCGCCGGGCGGAGGAGGCCAGCGCTCGGGCACTCGAGCTCGATCCCGACCTCGCGGAGGCCCACGGGGCCCGGGGGTTCGCTCTGCTCCAGCTGAAGCGATTCGAAGAGGCGGAACAGGAGTTCCAGGCAGCCATCGTACTGGACCCGGCCCAATTCGAAGCACGCTACTTCTACGCCCGCGCGTGCTTCTCGCAGGGCCGGCTGGAGGAAGCGGCTCAGCTGTTCCAGGAAGCGTCGGCGATCCGTGAGGACTACCAGGCGACGTTCTTTGCGGCACAGGCTCTCGAGGCTCTCGGCCGGGAAGAAGAGGCGACCGAGGGATATCGGCACGCGCTGGCAGTCTCCGAAAAGCATATGGAGCTGAATCCGGACGATCCGCGCGCCGCCACGATGCGGGCGGTGTCACACTGCCGATCAGGCGACCGCGAAGCCGGCCTCCACTGGGCGGAGCGGGCCCTCGAGATCGACCCCCACGACGCGGGCGTCCGATACAACGTGGCCTGCCTGTACTCGCTCGAGGAGCGGCCGGATCAGGCGATCCAGTGCCTGGAGGAGGCCGTGAAGGCCGGATTCGGACACCGCGACTGGATCGAACACGACCCCGACCTCGATTCCCTGCGCGACAATCCCCAATTCCAGGCACTCGTCGCCCAGCTCTAGCCTCCCGGCGCCAGCCACGTCCGGCCGGCGAGCGCTGCCGCGGCACGGAACCTCGAGCTGCGCAAAGATTGTCCACTACTGACACGTGGGGGACGTCATCCGCCGTCCGGCGCGATTCGCACGAACCCGCCTGAATCCCATAACTGACAACACGATAACATCTTAGTGTTCGACGACTCTGCTCATGAGGTCGGTACGTCCGTTGCGCCTGGAGGACTACGCGATCTTTCGTGAGGGCCCCTCTATCGTGAGGCAACAGACATGAAGCACCTTCGTCTATGTGCAGCCGCATTGTGCATCATCGCGCTCGCCGCATGCGATTCCACACCCGTGGATCCGGCAGCGACGGGCGCCGGCCCGGCCGGCGGAATGGCCGTAACAGCCCCGGTGTTGGGCTCAGTGCCCGTCCTGGACGATGTAAGCGGTCACCTGTACGACGGCGTCGCTGGAGAGATCAACTGGACGGAAGCGCACGCCGCGGCCCAGGACATGACGGCCGGAAGCTGCGTGGCGGACCTGGCGTCGATCACGTCGGCTGCGGAGAACGAGTTCATCCTGTCGAACGTCGCGGGCGTCGCTCCATCCATCGGCAACGGCTACTGGATCGGCGGTTTCCAGGATCCAGGTACGACGCCGGCTGACGCCGACTGGATGTGGGTGTCGGGCGAGGCCTTCGGGTTCTCTGACTGGGCCGACCTGAAGCCTGATGACGGTGGCATCTTCGGCGACGAGGACGCCGTTCACTTCATGTCCGTGAGCACGGGTGGCTTCGGCACCGAGGCGAAGTGGAACGACCTCAACCAGACCGAGACGACTACCGGGTATGTTGTCGAATTCGCCGGCGAGTGCTCCGAGGACGAGCTGGTCGAGGTCATGCTCAAGCTGACTCAGGGCGAAAGTCCGCGGAACATCAACCTTAAGAGTCGGGGCAAGATCGCGGTGGCCGTGCTCTCGATGGCCGACAGTGGGGCCGGCGACGGATTCGATGCCACCACGATCGACCCGGAGACGGTGGCCCTCGGGGACAGCGCCGAGCCGGATGCGCCGATAGCGGGCAACAAGCACGGGAAGCTGATGGTGGCGTGGCCGGACCTGAACGAGGACGGACTGACGGACGCCCTGTTCCATTTCAACACTCAGGATCTCGTCGAAGCCGGACTGACCGTGGAGACGACCGAGCTGATCATCCACGGGATGACCACGGATGAGATCGAGTTTTCGGGGACGGATGCGGTGGGGGTCAAATAGACTGCGACGATCATGGGTCGCCGACGTGTCAGAGCCCCAGACGGAATCCGAGGACGATCGCCAGGACGTAGCCGAGACCGAACGCGAGCTCCGAGAAGCCCACCTCCTTCGCCCGCGCGGGTCTCCGATTCGGTGACAGACCTCTGATCGATCGGGCAAGGAGGACTGTCAGAGCTACGGGCGCCAGAAGGGGCCCCAGATCGGCCTTCCACAGTGCGGCTCCCAGGGCGAGCGCCGCAACATGTGACACGGAGGATGGACGGCGGTCGATCCTTTCTCCGCGCTCGAGCCTGAGCCGTGCTCTCACGTACAGGATGGACGGGACGGCACGGGCCTGGAGCAGGAGCCATAGCGTCCACGCTCCGACCCACTCCCATCCCCCGGCGAGGGCGATCGCCGGAGCGGACGCCGCCAGCCCCATCGGGGCGGCCAACTCGGGCAGCAGGCGCCGAGCCTGGTTCTGCACGTCGAACGCTCCGTACACGGCGAGCAGTGGACCAAGAATCAGATACGGGACGAGCGGCCTCCAGCCGGCCAATGCCAGGGCGACCGTGAACCCGCCCGCGCTGAGCCCGGCGTACATGAGCGCGAAGCGTCTCGCGATCCTGAACCGCGGTGAGAGGTCGAGCCGCCTACGGTTCTTCCAGTAGAGTTTCGCAGGATGGCGCATCAGAAAGGCCGCGACCGTCGCGAGAGCAATCGCCAAGCCGGCCCAGGACGGGGCCACCGCCAACCCGAGAAGGATGGGTTCCGCCAGGAAGCCCCAGCCTCCGTGCTCGACAGGGAAGGCTACGGTGCGAAGGCGGATCGGCGGCGCGTCGCCCACGGCTTCGAGTCAGTCCGAGGCTTCGGCGGTCGGCGAGACCTCAGGCGCCGCAGCTTCAGCCTCTGCCTCGAGGCGCCGGCGATCTTCATACAGGTAGGCGCCCGGGAAATCGGGCTCGACGTACTTCCGCTTTCCGCTCCATGACTCGATGTCGAGTCGGAAGACACCCGTCCGTTTCAGCTCGCCCGGCGTGATCGGCCGGTAGTCCCGGCCCGGCTTCAGGTGCGGCGCATACTTGTCGAGCAAGAGCTGAAGTCCGCGCTCCGCCTCGCCTTCGTCCTCGACGATGAGCGCCTTCCCGAACACGATCACGCCGCCGTACTCGATGCTGAACTCGAGAGCCTCGTCGGCCGGGAGAAGTCGTCCGGTCTCGTACACCGTGAACGCGACTTTCGGGCTCGCTTCCACGTTGTCGCGTGTACGTCCGGCGCTCGCGGTGTGCAGGTAGAGTGCGTGGAGATCTTCCTCGTACACGAAGATGTTCGAGTTCATGAACGGCTGGCCATCGTGGACCGTGGCCAGCACGCCGACCGGCGATTCGTGCAGAAACTCCCGCACCCAGGAGTCGTCCGCCGCCCGGTCGTTCCGTCTCATTCTCGTGCGCTCGTCCAACTCCCCCTCCGCTCCCGTATCCTTCGGCCTCACTGTATCGGGCCGTCTTCGTCCGGCTCGAAGCCGAATAGTCTCTGTCCCTCTTCCACTTCGTCCACAAGCGCCAGCAGCCAGGCGAGGATCTCGACGAAGCGCTCCTCGTCTGCGGCCGCGCGGTCTGCCTGCTCGAGCTGAACCATCTCCCGCACCGCTTCCAGCATGGCGGGAGAGAACACGCCCAGTGCCTCGCGAGCCGCCTCGGTGTCCCGGCGCGCCAGCGCACGAAAGACCGCCGCGAGCTCCGGGCGCTCCATTCCGTCGAACTCCTCAGCGACGCCGTTGGCCCACAGAGTGAGCCCCGCTTCCTGCTCCTCCGGATTCATCTCTCCACTCGCGCTCGAGTTACTTTATGTTAACGCCTCGAGCGGGCACGGGCTCCCGGAACGACCAACCAGGACGGACAGGACGGTGGTGGCATGAGCGACTACGAAGCGTCCACGTACGGGAACGGGGTAGCGGACGTATACGACGCCTGGTATTCGCAGGGCGATCCGACTCCGATCGTCGAATGTCTGGCCCAGCTGACCGGGGAGGGCCCGATCCTGGAACTCGGCGTCGGCACCGGGCGGGTCGCCCTCCCTCTGGCGGCCCGAGGGCTCGATGTTCACGGGATCGACGCGTCGTCGTCGATGGTGGAAAAACTGCGTGCCAAGCAGGGAGCGCGGGATATCCAGGTCACGCTCGGCGATTTCACGGAACTCGAGCTCGAGGCCCGGTTCTCGCTCGCTTACGTGGTGTTCAACACCTTCTTCTCCCTGCTCGAGCAAGACGACCAGGTGCGCTGCTTCCATAGCGTCGCCGATCACCTGGCACCGGGCGGCCGCTTCCTGCTCGAGTGCTTCGTGCCCGACCTCGGGCGGTTCAATCGGGGGCAGCGGTTCGCGGTCCATGCGCTCGAAGATGACGGGATCCGGCTCGAGGCTACGCTGCACGACCCGGTCCAGCAGCGCGTCAGGTCGCGGATCGTGTCGTTGACGACGGACGGGTCAAGCTTCTATCCACTGCAGGCGCGCTATTGCTGGCCGTCGGAACTCGACCTGATGGGCCGGCTGGCTGGCCTCGAGCTCGAGCACCGATGGGGCGGGTGGAGCGAGGAGCCGTTCACCTCAACGAGCGGGAGTCACGTGTCGGTGTATAGGAAACCCGCATAAGGTAGCGCGCGGGCCTCAGGCCAGCGCGTCGTAGAGTTCCTCCATCCTCCTTCTCGTTGCGGCGTCGGGCAGGTGGCCAAGGGCAGCGCCGACGTTGTCCGTTGCGTACTGCGGCTTGGCCGTTCCGGGGATGACGCACGTGACCGCCGGGTGGCCTAAGATGTACTTGAGGAAGAACTGCCCCCAGCTCTCGCAATCGAACTCGGCGGCCCAATCGGGCAGTGGCCGATCGCCCACCGTACTGAACAGGCGCCCCCGTCCGAACGGCAGGTTGACCAGGACGGCCATTCCCCGATCGACGGCGAGAGGCAGTATCTCATCCACCGCGTCGCGCGAGGCCAGCGAGTAGTTGACCTGGATGAAGTCCAGCTCCTCATTTCGCATCACCTTCGCGAACTGCTCGTACTGTCGTGCCGACGACGTCGTGATTCCTATGTACCGGACTCGCTCCCCGTCCTTGAGCTCACGCAGGGTGGCGAGCTGGGTGTCGGTGTCGACCAGGTTGTGGATCTGCACAAGATCGAAGGTGTCGGTCTTGAGGAGGCCGAACGACCGCTCGATCTCGGCCACGCCTTCGTCACGCCCTTCCTTACGCACCTTGGTGGCGAGAAACACCTCGTCCCGGAACCCGAGCTCGGCGAGCAAATCTCCGACAACCCTCTCGGCTCTGCCATACGACGGTGCGGTATCGATGACGCTTCCTCCGAGCTCCCGGAACAGGGTGAGCGTCTCCTTGAGGGGCTCCCGCTCGGCCGCCGACGGTCCGACGTCGTACCGGCGTGCAGTGCCGATACCGACCACGGGGATCTCCTCTCCACTGGAGGGGATCGGACGAGTGCGGAGTCTCGAACCGAGGCCCCGGAAGTACCCTCTGCCCAGGGCGGCTCTCGGGCCGAAGGCCAGAGCCGCGCCCGCGGCGCCACCGAGCTTCAAGACCTCGCGACGCGTCAGTCTCATGTCCGTCTCCTTTCAGGGACGTCCATCGCCCTCTTCTCTTGCCGCCGACCCAGGTCGAGGCCTGTCAGGGCCCACACGCCGGCCAGCGGCACGGCCACCAGGGCGATTCCACCCACAGTGAGTCCGATCGCCGCGAGTCCGGCGTAGATCCAGCCGCTCACCAGGTCTCCGCCCCTGTATACGGCGGCATCGATGAACGCCTTCGATTTGTACTTCTCCTCGCGCCCCACCACGGTGAACAGGACCTCACGGGTGGGCTTGGCCAGCGCGTATCGCATCGAGCGATACAGGATCTGCACGGTCACCAGTATCGCCAGCGTAGGGAAAAGACCCAGGCCGAGGAAGCCGCCGAACGCGAGCAGCGGGACCGCGGCGAGGGTCAGTCCCACCCCGAACCATCGCACCACATGGGATGTGAGCAGAGCCTGGGTGAAGATCGTTATGGCGTTCACGGCCAGGTCCATCTTCGCATATACCGCCGTGCGTGCCGAGCGGTCCTCAAACGCCTCCCCGATCAATTCCGCCTGCTGGAAGTACAGGACGGTGGAGGCGAAGGTCATCAGAACGATGTAGAGCGAGATGCGGCGCAGGTAGGGAGAGCGGAACACAACCTTGATGCCACTCCACACTCCGCCGTACACAGGGGCCGCATCGTACCGCACCGTGCTTTGCGGCCTCCCGGAGCGGCGGTGCAGCGCCCTGGCGGCCTGTGAGGCGATCTCCAGGGGAAGGCAGGCGACGAGCAGCAGGGTGAATGGGTGGACCAAACCCACCAGCGTTGCGGCAACGGCCGATCCAGCGATCGCTCCGAGCGAGCTTCCCACCGTGATCGGGGCGAACAGCCGCTTCCCCTGTTCGTTCGTGAACAGGTCCGCCATGTAACCCCAGAACACGGTGACCACCATGAGCGCGAACACGCTGGCCCACACGTAGAACACCCTGTCCAGCCAAAGCCGCGCGCCGACGGGCAGCCACTCCACGGCGACGTAGAACAGCGCGAGATTGAGGATGAAGAAGCGGTTGACGCGCGGGATGAAGATCCCCCGGGGCAGACGCGCCACCACGGCCGAGTACACCGGCACCGCCACGAGCATGACGAGGAACACGGCGGTCCAGATGAGGTGCACGTTGCCGCGGTCGGCGGCGCTGATCTCGTCACGAACGGGCCTGAGGATATAGTAGGCGAGGAAGACACAGAAGCCGTACACCAGGGCCCACGCCAGCGCGCCGACCTCGTCCCGCCGGACCCGGGTTAATCGTTCCAGGAGTGACACGGTCGGCAATAAGGTCTGGATGGCTCCCGGTGTCAACCGACTCAGACGGAACGAGCCGCCAGAGGTGCGGGGGCCGGGCGCTCGTTGCACATTGTGGGATCGCCGGCCTCAGGGTCGCCGCAGCCCACGCACAGTTCGAGGCAACATGAGCGTCAGCCTGGTACCGGAGGCCGAACGCTACTCGCACGGAGCGCGACGCGCTCTGGTCGTGGTGATCGCGATCCACGCCATCCTCCTCCTGCTGATGCTGCGCGACTACTTCGCGGACAACGATCTCGGCTACCACATCTCGCTGGCCCGTCAATACGCCGAGAACGGCGTGTACTGGTGGGACTACCTGAATTGGGCACCAACAGGAAGGCCGAATCTCCAGGGGCCGGCGCTGCACTATGCCATCGGGCTTCTCGGACGCCTGATGGGCGGAGACGGTTGGGACTACGTCCACGCGTTCTCGATTCTGGCCGTGGCCCAATGGGCCGCAGCGGTGTTCACAGCCGTGTTCTTCGCCCGCAGGTTCGGCGGAGACCGGGCCGGCCTGTTCGCCGCTGCGTTGCTCACGGGGAGCGTGTTCTCGGCCGCCCCCTTCTTCGTCGGAGTCCCCTCGGGCTGGATCTTCATTCTGGTCGCGTGGGCGATCCACTTCTTCCTCGAGGAGCGTTACGTCTGGGCAATCCTGTTCGGTACGCTCACGACGTACGTCCACCTGGGAGGCGCGCCCGTAGTCGGGCTCGGAATTCTGCTTGCCGCGCTGGCCACACGGCGCTGGAAAGGGCTGCTGATCACCGGCGGGTTCACGGTCCTGCTGACATCGCCCTACATCCTCCACTTCCTGCGTCACCTGGGGTGGTACAACGGACAGCGCGGGCACGTGGCTGGATCGGTGGCGCTGCTTACCTACGTCCTCGCGGCCCCGGGTTTCGTTTGGCTGCTGTGGCAGCTGTGGCGGAGCGAGAAGGGCCTGTTCCTGATTCTGTGGGCTGTTGCGCCACTGGCCTGGCTGTTCCAGGACAGCCTTCGGTTCTTCCTCCAGTCCGCGGTGGCCGCGTCTACGATCGCCGGCGTGTTCATCGCCTGGTTCCTCGTGCGCTTCACCGGTGAAGAGGCACAGCACTGGCTGACCGGAACTCTGGTGCTCGTGGCGACCCTGTTTCCATTCGGTATTCCGAGCCTTCCGGTGGAAGCCGCGTGGGCTGCGGGGCAGGGATTCCCGCGGGAGCTGGACTGGAATGAGGCGGAAGCGCTGGCCCTTGTGGTGGAGGAAGACGGTCTCGAGGACCGGATCTTCGATCCTTACTACGATTCGCTATGCGGAGGCATGTCCGTGTTCGTGCCGGTCCGACAGCGATACGGCCACTGGGGAGAGGTGCGCCCAGCCGTGGACCCGGCGGACACGATCTCCACCGGCTCCTTCGTCTACATGATTCCCGTGCCGCCGGACGACAGCCTTCTGTCGGTGCTCGATTCGCAGAGCCTGGTCACGGCTCACGGTGGAGGCCGTGAGACGTCGATCGTCACGCTCCCGGCGCCCGCCGGCACTGCGGCCCTGAACCGGCTGGTCGTCGACATCGTGGAGCGAGAGATCGGCTGGCTCGTGGACAACGCGGTCCCGAACCTGTTTCCGCCCGCTACGATGCTGTTCAACGTTGCAGAGATCAGGGCGCACCGGGCACGCATGTCCCTGCAGAAGGCGCACGTCGGGAGGATTCAGCTGGCGGTGTTGCTCTACGCTTTCGCGGTGGAGGAGGATAATCCCGACCTGGCCGCGGGCGTCCGACGATCGGCTCGCGGATGGGGCAGCGTCGCGAATTTCATCGGCGACGAGACCGCCATGGACTACGTGGACGAGGAGCGTTTCGAGCGATTCAAGACGAACCTTCAGGCATTTGCTCGCGAGGGCCAGGTGCTTCGCGAACAGGCCTATCCATCGGAGGCCCTGGACCGAGCGACGGAGCGTCTGTTCGGGGAGTTCTTTTGAATCTCCTGACCACCGGTCGGGCTCGCCCGCCGATCTTTAGTTTGGGCTTCAGGGCGATTCGCGATAACATGCAAGTGGGAAGACACATCCCGTAACCGATCCCCCTTCGATACCCCAGGAGGAGCCGCAATGTCAGAGAGTGTCTACAAGGTGATCGAACTAGTCGGAACCAGCACCGAGTCCTGGGAGAAGGCCGCCACCGAGGCCGTCAAGAAAGCCGGCGAGAACCTGCGCGACCTTCGGGTCGCCGAGGTCGGAGATCTCGACATGCTGTTGAGTGAAGGGGGCGTGGTGAGGTACCGCGCCAAGGTGAAGGTCTCCTTCAAGTACGAGGACTGAGACAGTCGCGGGAGCCTGGATTATCTCCAGGCTCCCGGCTGGAGGAAGAACTGCGCGTGTGTTGCGCGCGAGCGCTTGGAATGGCGTTCCCGCGGCTGACGCTATCGTGTGCCCGGTACCCGCCATTCATCCCCTCCGGGTACCGTATCGATGTTCCTCTGACCGGAGATCCCGATGAGCCAGGGCACGCGCCTTTCTCGCCGGTCGTTTGCGCGCTTCCTCGCGGGTAGCCCGCTTCTCCCGCTCGTGGGCTTCTCGGCATGTGCTCAGGGCAAGCCGGAAGACTCGACCTCAAGGGCCGCGATCCGGAAGTTGTCCGATCTCATCGCCTCTCCGGATGACGCGATCAACGTGTTCGACTTCCGGGACGTCGCCCGACAGGCACTTCCCCCGGCCCACTACGGATATCTGGCGACCGGTGTGGACGGCGACGAGACGCTCCGCGCCAATCGGGAGGGTTTCGGGCGATTCGACCTGCGGGCCCGGCGCTTGGTCGATGTCAGCGGCATCGACACCGGCGTGGAGTTGCTGGACGAGCGCTGGGAGACTCCGATCATCCTCGCACCGGCAGGAAGTCAGAAGGCGTTCCACCCCGAGGGAGAACTGGCTGCGGCACGGGCTTCGACCGCCCTGGGCCACCACCAGATCCTCTCGACCGTCACGACGACGTCCGTGGAGGACGTGAACGCGGTGCGCGACCGTCCCGTGTGGTACCAGCTCTATCCGACGTCCAGCTGGAACGTCACGCAGGCCCTTCTCCGGCGGGCTGAGGGGGCAGGTTGTCCGGCTCTGGTGCTGACCGTGGACCTCCCGGTCGACAGCAACAGGGAAACGTTGAAGCGATCCGTGAGGGCGGATTCGCGTGACTGCTCGACATGCCATGAGAAAGCGCCCGTCGGTGACGATCCCATGAGCTTCCCGACGGGCTGGCTTCGCAGAAAGCCCATGTTCGACGGGCTCGATATGGGCCGGGTGGAGTTCGCGACACCATCCATGACGTGGGACTTCATCGGCCGGCTCCGGGACGACACGGACATGCGGATTCTGGTGAAGGGAATCGTTCGTGACGACGATGCGCGGAAATGTCTGGAGTACGGAGCCGACGGCATAATCGTGTCGAATCACGGCGGCCGGGCTGACGCGAGCGGGAGAAGCTCCATCGAGAGCTTGCCGGAAGTCGTGGGTGCCGTGAACGGGCGGATTCCGGTGCTCGTGGACGGAGGATTCCGGCGCGGCACAGACATATTGAAGGCCCTCGCCCTGGGCGCGGACGCCATATGTATCGGCCGGCCGTACCTGTGGGGCATGGCCGCATTCGGCCAGGCGGGCGTGGAGAAGGTTCTGGAGATCCTGAACGCGGAACTGCAGCTGGCGATGCAGCTTCACGGAGTCCCGTCGCTGGCCGATCTGGACCGTTCTTTCGTGGTAGCCGGCTAGCGGAGCGCCAACCCGAATGCGAGGTAGCGACATGCATTCCCCGACGGGTCGTTTGCCGGCGTCCATCGCCATGCTGGCCGCGCTTACCACCGCGTGCGGTCCGAACGAGAGCATGGACGAGACCACGACGGCGCTCGAGTTCGCCGTCACGTTTGACGCCTCAGCATCGTCCGGCCCGCTCGACGGCCGGGTCATTCTGCTGATCGCCGCAGATGCCGAGCTCGAGCCCCGCTTCCAGCTTCGCTCCGAGCCGGCGCGCAGTGCGCAGGGATTCGGAGTTGACGTCGAGGGCTGGCAGCCGGGCGAGGCGGCCGTGATCGACGGCTCGACGTTCGGGCACCCGATCGAAGGTCTTGGCCACCTTCCGGCGGGCGAGTACACCGTGCAGGCCGTCCTGAACGTGTACGAGACGTTTGAGCTGGCGACGGGGCACACAGTCGAATTGCCGCCGGACCGGGGGGAAGGGCAGCAGTGGAACCGGAAGCCCGGGAACCTCTATTCGACGCCCAAGACCGTGCGCGTCGATCCGTCTCGGGCGGAGACGATCGAGATCGTTCTCGACCAGGCCATTCCGGAGATCGAGCCGCCTGAGGACACGAAGTACATCCGGCACGTTCGCATGCGCAGCGAACTGCTGTCGGAGTTCTGGGGACGGGACATGTTCGTGGGTGCGCACGTGCTCGTGCCGGAAGGATTCGACGAACATCCCGAAGCCCGCTATCCGCTCATGGTGTTCCACGGTCATTTTCCATCGGACTTCGGCGGGTTCCGCACCGAGCCGCCGGATCCGGACCTCGAGTGCGAGTACAGCGAGCGCTTCGACCTCGAGTGTTACAACCGAATCCAACAGCAGGAAGCGTACGATCTGTACCGGCGGTGGACGTCCCCTGACTTCCCACGTTTCCTGGCCATCGAGATCCAGCACCCCACTCCGTACTACGACGACTCGTACGCCGTGAATTCTGCCAGCCAGGGGCCGTGGGGCGACGCGCTGACCTACGAACTGGTTCCTTTTGTCGAGGAACAGTTTCGCGGCCTCGGCGAGGGGTGGGCCCGCTTCACGTACGGTGGGTCCACCGGCGGCTGGGAGGCGCTGGCCGTGCAGGTGTTCTACCCGGACGAGTACAATGGCGCGTTCGCGGCCTGCCCGGACCCGATCGACTTCCGGGCGTACGAGCTTGTGAACATCTACGAGGACGAGAACGCGTACTTCGACATGGGCTCCTTCGGCCGCATAGAGCGGCCGGCGCACCGCGACTGGCTCGGGCAAATTTCTTACACCGTGCGAAGCGAGAACCACGCGGAGCTGGTGCGAGGAACCAAGGGGCGCTCCGGTGGTCAGTGGGACATTTGGGAGGCCACCTACTCTCCGATGGGTGACGACGGCTACCCGCAGCGAATCTGGAACAAGCGCACAGGCGAGATCGACCGCGAGGTAGCCGAGTACTGGAGAGAGAATTACGACCTGCGCTACATCCTGGAGCGTGACTGGGCAGAGATCGGGCCGAGCCTCGTCGGTAAGATCCACGTCTACGCCGGCGACATGGACAACTACTACCTGAACAACTCCGCGTATCTGATGGAGGAGTTCCTCGAGAGTACGGACGATCCGCACTACGCGGGGGTCGTGGACTACGGTGACCGTTTCGAGCATTGCTGGAACGGCGATCACGAGAACTCGAACGCCATCTCACGAATGCGGTACAACACGATGTACCTGCCGCGCATCCTGGAACGAATCGAAGAAGCGGCGCCCCCCGGAGCGGACTTGACGAGCTGGAGGTACTGATGCGTAAGCCGGTCGTGGGGTCGTTGGTGGCCCTCGTCTTCTGTGGTATCTGGGTTGGGCAGGCGTTGGCGGTGCCCGCAGAATCGGGCGCTGACACGGTTCGGGTACTCATCATCTACCACACCATGACCGGGAACACCCGGACGCTGGCGGAGGCGGTGGCTGAGGGCGCCCGGCGGGTGGCCGGCGCTGAGGTGAGCGTGAAGTCAGTGGACGAGGCCGGGAATGACGACCTCGAGGCCTGCGACGCACTGTTGATCGGGTCGCCGACCTACTGGGGTTCGATGTCCACTCCGGTCAAGCAGTTCATCGATGGCCAACGCCTGTTCATGGGAGACAAGGTGGGCGGAGCCTTCGCCACCGGCGGCAGTGACGGTGGGGGCAAGGAACTCGCCGTGCTGTCGATTCTCGCAGCGATGCTCAACAACGGGATGATCGTGGCGGGGCCGCATTACGAGGAAGACGGAATCCGGTTCGGCGGCTTCGGCGTAGCAGCCACTACCGGGTCGGACGATCCCGGCCTGGACGAGGCCGAGTTGTCGCGTGCGAGGCTCCTGGGCGAGCGGGTGGCCACGGTGGCGAAGCGATATCGGGGAACACGGTGACTGGGGACTCCACTCCGGCGCAGCCGAGAGTCCGGTACGCAGACGCCACGCCGACGGGCCTCCCGTCGGACCTACTGCAGCGTGCCTCGAAGCGGCTTGGCTATGCGGCCCTGATCTACGCCGGCACTTATTTCATGGCGTATTTCGGGCCCATTCTCTTCAACCCGCGAACCATGTGGCACGTCCTCAACCAATCTTCCACTCCAGTGGCCGCGGCTTCCATCCCACTCCAGTGGCCGCGGCTTCCATCGGCCTCGGCCTGGCGATCTACCTGCTATCCCGGTTCGGGAGCCTGCGTCCTGAGATCCTGCTCGACATTGGCCTGGTGTTCGAGGTCGTGGGCGCCATCGGCATCGCGTGGGCCAACATGTGGGGAGTGTGGCCCGCGGCGGGCGACTTTCCCGAGTACCTTCGAATTGTCCAGGCCCGCGGCGGGTACATTGGGATTCCGTGGGAGTGCGTCTGGATCCTTCTGTTTCCTCTCATCGTCCCGAGCACACTGGGTAAGACCGTGCTCGCGTCTTTTGGCGCGGCCACGGCGGGGATGGTCGTCGTCACGCTGTCAAAGGCGTTCGGAGCCACAGGCGCCGACGTGCCGCTTGGGACCATGTTCGGATACTACCTGTTCAGCACCTACCTGTGCGCCGCCCTCGCCGTCGTGATTTCGCGTGGCGTGTACCGGTACGGGAAGAGGCTCGCCAAGGCCCAGGAAGTAGGAAGCTACAAGCTCACGGAACTGCTTGGTCGCGGCGGAATGGGTGACGTGTGGGTCGCCGAGCACCAGATGCTGGCCCGCCCGGCAGCGATCAAGCTGATACGGCCGGAAGCTCTGGGAGCGAATGAAGCCGGAACGCGCGTCGTGGAGGAGCGATTCAAGCGTGAGGCCCGGGCCACGGCGGCCCTCCGATCCACGCACACCGTGGACCTGTACGACTTCGGCGTCACGGAAGACGGGGCGTTCTACTACGTGATGGAGATGCTGGACGGACTGGACCTGGCGACCCTGGTTGGGCGGTTCGGACCCCTGCCGGCCGAAAGGGTCGTCCACCTGGTGCGTGGCGTATGCCATTCGCTCGGCGAAGCCCACGGGCAAGGTCTCGTTCACAGGGACGTGAAGCCGGCCAATATCTTCACCTGTCGGCTCGGGCCGGACATGGACTTCGTGAAGGTACTGGACTTCGGCCTCGTGAAGTCGACGGGTGGGGAAGCGGGTGGAGCCACCGCCCTCACCCAGGAGGGCTCCGTAGCCGGTACGCCGGCGTTCATGGCGCCTGAAATGGCCTTGGGACATGGAAGCGTGGACGGGCGGGCCGATATATACGCCTTGGGCTGCGTCGCCTACTGGTTGCTGACGGGACAGCCGGTGTTCGCGGCAGACACGCCCGTGGCGACTCTGTTGAAGCACGTGCAGGAGGAGCCCATCCCTCCGTCGCGCCGCACGGAGCTGGCGATTCCGGCGGACCTGGACGCCGTGATCCTGGCCTGCCTGGCCAAGGACCCCGGGAAAAGGCCGCAGACCGCGGAAGATCTGGACGCGCGACTCGCGACCTGCTCGGTCACCGCCTGGACGAAGGACATGGCGGAAGAGTGGTGGAAACTGCACGGAAGGGGCTACGGTCCGTCGGCCGAGGCATCCCCCGCATCGTAGTCCGTCAGGTTGAGAGCCACAGCGCCGATGGCGGCCGACGTCTGCACCTTCACGATGATTCGCCGCTCGTCGTCCGAGATCCAGACACGCGGTTTCCGGTCCTCGCGGAACACTTCGAGTTCCGGGATGATCGGCTCCACGACGAGCGTCTGAAACCGTCCGGCTGGCACACGTATCTCCTCGCGGCCCAGGACGCGAACAACGATTGGATTCGACCGCGGCTTGAAGTACCGCTCCATCCGACTCTCGTCTCCCGGCTCCAGAAGCAGCGTCCGTACCAGGAAGAGAAACGCAATCTCGTCGATCGCGTCCTCAGGCATAGGCCCGCCATCCTCGAACGTGGAAGGTTCGTAGGATTCGAGCTCCTTGGACCAGCTTTCGGCGGTGAAAACCCCGGCGACCGGATCCAGCTCGTATCGATCCCTCGATCGCCTGGGACCTTCCCGGACTCGTCTCTCGAATCGGATGGAACGAAAACGCTTCGTGTCGATCCAGCTTGAAAAATCGTTCTCTATTCGGAAGAAAGGCGGCCCGCCCTCGACCTGTAAGGAAGTCCTGACCACTTCACGTCCGTCGATGGTCTCCATGTCCTGCACCATCAGACGGGCTTCCCCGAGTTTGAAGCGTCCGAAGGCGACGCTGTAGGTGGCCGTTTCGCCGGGCGCGAAATACCAGGCGGATGCTACTGGCACTTCGGGTGAGGGTGCGAGGACCTGGCCGGTGATTCCCGGAGCGCTTGCCAGCGCGAAGAAGGAGCCGATGAAGATGGATACACCGCTGCACCTGGCCATCGGTGGGAAAAACTTCATAGGCCTTCCTCGATGGCAGTGTGGCGCGTGTCCGGATCGCGAAACCAAATATAACTAGATGACGCGAAGCGTGCGGTACCCGTGCGAGGTGTGCTCGCACATTGAGCACGCGAAGCCCCGGCCGTGAGATCAAGATCGTGACCTCCGACTCGCGTACCAGGATCCGGGTGGACGACCCGAAGTAGAGCCTGGCAATCACGCGCCTCTGATGTGACACCCTGTCACCTCCGGGGCCGCCTGGCGTCGACAACATGACGCCGTGGTTACCTGGGGTCTCCCATTCTCGGCGGTCCTTCTCTCCGTGAAGCTCATGGACAGGCATCAGCGCAAGTCCCTCTCGGACAATGGACTGGCGTCGTCATTCCTCGATTTCCGGTTGGATGCTCGATCGGTCGGCGTCAGCCGCACGACTCTTGCTCAACTATACGAGATGAAAGCGCTTCCCTCAGGAGGCGCGACACCGCGTAGAATCGGGAGCGGACTCATGCGACACCCAGTGCTTTTCCTCGCGGCCCTCGCCGCCGCGGTAGTTGCGACACCCGCCCTCCTGGCGGCCCAATCAGAAGCCGACCCGGAAGAGCGCCAGGCGTTCTTCGACGAGATCCAGGCTCCGAATTGGCTCGGCACGGATATCGAGCATACGTCGATCAAGCGACAGCGAGGCGGCAGTTGTTGGAGCTTTTCGACGGTGGCGTTTCTCGAGTCCGAAGTCCTGCGCACCAACGAGGATGTCGTAGTCGCTCTCGCCGAGGCCAGGGAAGAGCTCGACCTGTCGGAGTACTACGTGGTCTACTGGGCGTACGTCGAGAAGGCCCGCGAGTACGCGCGCAGGCAGGGAGAGAACGCTCGCTTCACGGACGGCGGACTGAGCCACGACGTGACGTGGCTGGTCCAGAAGTACGGCATCGTTCCCGAGGCCGACTTCGCGGTGGTCGAGGACTACGGGGCGATGCGCAACGACCTGAACGCTGTGCTGAAGGCGCACGAGGAATCCGGTGACTGGACGGAGGACGTGGTCGTCGCCGAGATCCGCCAGGTCCTCGATCGTCATCTCGCACCCCCGCCGGAGGCCATCACCGTGGCCGGGAAGACGATGACTCCTGTCGAGTACGCAACCGAATACCTGGCGCTCGATCCAGCCAGCTACTGGGAGATCACGTCCTACACGGACATCCCCTTCTACGGGCGCGGCGAGCTGGACGTCCCCGACAACTGGTGGGACTACGACGGCTACTTCAACCTCCCGCTCGACGACTACATGCAGACGATCAACCGGGCTCTCGACGCCGGGTATCCGGTCGTGATCGATACGGACTGGGGGGACAAGGGGGCGTCCTGGAACGGCGCCGGAATCGCGGTCATCCATCCGGATCAGCTTGGCGAAGCGGCGATCGACCAGGAATCGCGGCAGGCAGACTTCGCCGAAGGCCGAACCACGGATGATCACCTGGTCCTCGCGGTGGACCACCGGGTGGTGGACGGCGTGGACTGGTACCTGATCAAGAACTCGCACGGTCCGGGCTCCGGCCGGCGCGGTTACGTGTGGATGCGCGGCGACTGGATGGCCATGCGGGTGCTGGCCTACATGGTGCACCTCGACGCGCTGGACTCAGGCGTTGCCGAGAAGTTCGGGCGCGACCACTGACCGCCTGTCAACCCGAAGGCGCGCGGCGAATCGATCGCGCACCTCCGGTGTAGAGAATCCTACGGGATCCTACGGGGATGACTCGTCCAAGGAGGTAGGCATGCTCCAGCTCATCGGCATCCCGCTGATCGTCGCCGCGTGGGCGATTCCGATCCTGTTCGTACTGACCCTCGGCTACCTGTTCAGCCTCGCCGTGTTCCGGCCGATGTTCCTGGCGTGGTCCCACGCCTGGGACGCTGCCGCCATGTGGGTGAACCGGGAAGTACAGGCCATGGCCGAGCGGGCGCTGTCGCGCACCTACACGTACGCGGTCCGGCACACGCGGGTCGACTGAGCGCTTCAGCAAAGCTCGTGTGTTTCAATCCGCCGGTTCGACATGAGCCGGCGGCGGGCCGCGGCCGCATCCCGCCGTTCCGTCCTGCCCGAGGGCCGGAGCTTGTCGCGGAGGGGAACCCGCCGCGTACTATGGCATATCGATAGCCAGAAACTGGCGGGCCGGATCGACGCCGGCCCGATGCACGGAATACCAGGAGAGCGAAGAATGGCACTGTACGACTACTACTGCGCAGCCAACGACCGCACTGTCGAAGTGCGGCACGGCATGTCCGAGTCGGTGAAGACCTGGGGCGAGCTCTGCGAGCTGGCCGGAATCGAGACGGGCGATACCCTGGCCGAAGCCCCTCTCCGCCGGCTGATGAGTGCGCCGGTTCCGATGACCGGCACGTCGAAGGATTCGGGTTCCGGCCCGGCCTGTGGTACCTCGTGCGGGTGCGCGTTCGACGCCTGAGCAGATGACGGAGGGTGTTCTCGCCACGCTCGAGCGGACGCCCGCTGCGCTGCGAGTAGTCCTCGCGGGGCTGCCGGCCCGAGGGCACGCATCCGGAGCTCGGTCGAGTGACCGCCGGCGAGTTCGGTCTTTCACCCTATCGCCTCCCGAGCCCTGAAATAGATGTCGTCCGGGATGTCGGCCTCGCGCTTCCAGCGAGCGCCTGCAGTATAGAAGTCGGGATCGGCCCCGCAGCTGCGGGTCTCCTCGATCAGAGCTTCGACCGGATCGGCCGGCAGTTCGGGCGCCTCGCGCGGCCGCCCCAGGTGCGTCTGTCCCTTTGGATCGATGAATGCCGGCTGCCGGTCCTTGCCCCACCACTCGATCTTCCAGCCCTCTTCGTGCAGCAACCGGTGATGGCGAGTGCACACGAGAAGCAGGTTGTTGAGCTTGGTCTCGCCTCCGTCGGCCCAGTGCTTGATGTGGTGCGCGTCGGTGAACCGCAGACCGCAGCCCGGGAAGCGGCAGCCGCGATCGCGGACCTCGAGCGCACGGCGGACGGACGGCGGAATGGTGCGGGCCTTCCGGCCTACATCCAGCACAGATCCGTCGTGGGCGTGTCCGATCTCGACCACCGAGGCGTCGCACGAGAGCCGCCGGGACGTTTCAGCTGAGACGCGTGTGCCGTCCTCCAGCTCGGACTGTCCGAGGCCTCCCTCCTCCTTCAGCGTCTCGCCGTCTACGTGCAGGAGTACCTGGTAACGCTCGGCCTTCGTGCCGCTGACGGGAGCGCTCTCTCCGAAGCCGGCCGCCAGGGCTCGCTCGGCCACCTGCCCCAGGGCATCGGCCCTTCGATGCGCCGCATCTTGAAAAGACGTTTCAGCGGAAACGTCTTTGGAGCTCTTCTCTCGGTATAGGGAGTCTGACGCAGCCTCGACTGCTCTCATCAGGAGCAATCCCAGCTCCGGAGTGAGACGGCCCTTCACCACGTACATGCCCTCCTCGTCGGGGAAGACCGAGAAGGCTCGGCTCTCGAAGCGCTCCTTCTCCCGGTCCGCCTCGTCCTGCCGACTGCCGAGCTTGAAGCCCCGCACCATGCGCTCGAGCTGTGCAGTGGTGCACCCCCGGGCCAGGTCGAGCAGGTCTGGCTCGTTGTCCGGAGTCGCGACCCGGGTGAGAGCCCGGACCGCCGAGAAGGAGAGCTCGCCCCGACTCATGGAGGCGGCGGTCTCGGGCAGGTTCACCAGGGCCCGGGCCACCCGCACCCTCTCCCGGCACGCTCCGAGGTCGAAACCGGTGCGGAAAGCCAGCCAGTGAGCGCACGACCGGTGACCCCCCATCTCCCAGCCCCGGAGACGGTCGAAATCGGCCACCAGAATGAGGAGCCGGTGGTCGCCCGCGTGGAGGTGCGCCGCCAGGACCACGATCTTCTCCTCGAGTTCTTCCAGAGCCTGGACCGCGTCAGCGTCACGGAAGGGGACAGGACCCGGCGCCGGTGAAGGCGAAGGCGGGACATACACACGCGCCGTCTCACGGACGAGAAGCGCATCGGCAGCGAGGGCGGCGAAGTGGACCATCGACTGTCATCTCCGGTGTCGGTCATGAGGATTCGTCTCGTATACCGAATATACACCGAAGATTACAACAAACTCTCAACAATTCGCCCCGAATCGGGCGGCACTTCACAACAGACTCTCAACCGATCCCCGCGGCGCTGGTATGCTCAGGAAGCGAGTGCCCGCCCTACGGCCAGATCCCCCGGCGCAGCGTCACATCGGCCACTCGCTTCACGGCCAGTATGTAGGCGGCCGTCCGCAGGTCGATCGTGTCCAGCGGATCGTTGCCGCGGCCGAGTTCTTCGCGCGCCATGCCGATCTCGGGCAACGTGGCATTGACCCGCTCACGGGTGTCGAGCACCGAGTCCGTGGCCCGCGTCATCTTTCGGAGCAGCTTGGCGTTGACCTCCTCCTCGTCCCACTGCTCGTTCTCGATGTTCTGAACCCACTCGTAGTAACTGACCGTGACTCCGCCGGCGTTGGCGAGGATGTCGGGCAGGACCGGGATCCCGTTCTCCGAGAGAATCCGATCCGCGGCGGGCGTCGTCGGTCCGTTCGCCGCCTCCGCAATCAGCCGGGCCCTGACGCCGTCCACATTGTCGGCCCGGATCTGATTCTCGAGCGCCGCGGGAATGAGGATGTCGCACTCCAGCGCCAGTAGCTCTTCGTTGCTGATCTCTTCGGTCCCCGGAAGGCCGACCACGGAGCCGGTCTTCTTCTTGTGCGCCACGGCATCGTCGGGATCGAATCCGCCGGCGCTCAAGATCGCCCCGCGCGAGTCGCTGCACGCGATGATCTTCGAGCCCTGCTCGGCGTACAGCTGCGCGGCGATCGATCCGGCGTTGCCGTAGCCCTGGACCACGACGGTCGCCCCGTCCACGGAATCCAGTCCGTCTACCAGTCCGCGCGACAGTGCGTGCTGTGTGCAGAACAGACAGCCTCTCGACGTTGCCTCGTTTCTTCCGTAGGAGCCTCCCATATCCACAGGCTTACCGGTCACGACCGGGAGGTTGTTCCGGCCCGAGTGCATCATGTCGTACGTGTCGAACACCCACGCCATGGTCTCGGCGCTCGTATTCACGTCCGGCGCCGGAACGTCGGTGTGCGGGCCGATCGCGTCGCCGAGCTCCACGATGAACCGACGGGTGATCTTCCTAAGGTCCTCCTTCGTGAGTTCCTTGGGATTGCAGATCACTCCGCCCTTGGCCCCGCCGAACGGGATGTCCATCACCGCGCACTTCCACGTCATCCAGGTGGCGAGTGCGCGAACTTCGTCGGCGGTTACGTCCGGGTGGTAGCGAATGCCCCCCTTCCCGGGACCTCGCGCCCGATTATGCAGCACCCGGTAGCCCGTGAAGTTGCGAACCGTCCCGTTGTGCGTCTCGATTGGAAACTCGGTGGTGATCACGCGCTCGGGCCGGACCAGGTAGTCGACCAGTCCCTTCTGATACCCGGGCAGGTAGCGGATCGCGTGCTCGAATTGCTGCTGTGCGATGTGGAACGGGTTAAGGTCTTCCTGCACGGGGACGGGTGACGCTGAGCCAGTCATGGCAGCCTGCCTTGGTCGGGCGTTTTCAGGGCAAGGAAGGGGGGTGACATCCACAATGTAGTGGGGCGCGTCGGTGAGGGGGAGCGTCTACGATCGTCGGGTACTCGCCTCAGCGCTGGTGGGCCAGGTCGACGTTCTCGTGCCCGGCGCGAGGATCTCCTTCACGCCGACCGGGGAAGGACCTCCCGCTCCAGGCGGTCTCCGAGGCGGTCCTTTTCCCGTTCCAGGTCGAAACGTGTCTGCAGGTTCAGCCAGAACCGGTCGGATGTGCCGAAATACCGCGCCAGGCGCAGTGCCGTGTCCGTCGAGATCGCCCTTTTGCCATGCACGATCTCGTTGATTCGGCGTGGAGGCACGCTGACGTCCTTTGCAAGCCGATACTGGCTGATCCCGAGCGGATCAAGAAACTCCTCCAGGAGAATTTCCCCGGGGTGGATCGGTTTGAGCTTCTGTGCCGGCACGCATGTCCTCCTAGTGATAGTCCACGATCTCAACGTCGTACGCGTCCCCGCCGCGCCAGCGAAAGCAGATTCGCCACCGGTCGTTGACCCGGATGCTGTGCTGCCCGGCCCGCTCGCCACGCAGGCGTTCCAACCGGTTGCCCGGCGGCACGCGCAGATCGGCCAGCCGCTGCGCCGCATCGAGGATGAGAAGTCTCCTCAGGGCTGCCCGCTGGACCGAGGCTGGGAGCTTCCTCGCCGATTCCCGGGCGAACAGGCGTGTGGTCAGGCCTTTACCGAAACTCTTGATCAAGATCACGTGCCATAGTAACGCGGTACGTTATTAACGTCAAACGTTATTAGTGAGTGTGGCAGGGGGAGTGACGACCGATCCGGACCTGGCACTGAAACGGGAAAGTGGCTGGTAGCATCATCGGAGCATCAACCCCAGCGACGACCCACTCCAGTCAGAGCGACGCTCCGAGGCCCTCGTGGCCCTTCCATGCAGGCTCCCTTTTTCTATACTGGGGCCGAGCCAACGAACAAGCCACAGAGGAGGCCTCGTGTCCAGGACCATTGTCATCACCGGTTGCAGCACCGGATTCGGAAACCTCGCCGCGCTTCGCTTCGCCAGACGCGGAGACAGGGTCTACGCCACCATGCGCGGCGTGGACGGTAAGAACCAGGCAGCCGCCGGCGCCCTTCGCTCGGTCGCCGCGGACGAGGGAGTCGACCTTCGCGTGTTGGAAATGGACGTCATGTCCGACGTGTCCGTAAACGCCGCGGCGGAGACGGTTCTCGCCGAGTCCGGCGCGCCGGATGCGCTGATCAACAACGCAGGCCAGATGTACATGGGCCTCACCGAGGCGTTCACTCCCGACGAGCTCGCCCGACAGCTGGACGTGAACGTCGTCGGGATCCACCGGGTCAGCCGCGCCTTCCTGCCTGCCATGCGGGAGAACGGCGACGGAGTCGTGATCAACCTCAGCTCGGTGGCGGGTCGCTTCGGCGCACCGCTGTTCGGCGTCTACCACGCCAGCAAGTGGGCGGTGGAGGGCTACTCCCTCGGCTTCCGCACCGAGCTTGCCTCAGCCGGTGTGGATGTGGTGGTCGTCGAGCCCGGTCCATTCACCACCGAGCTGTTCCCGCGCACGCCGCAGCCCGCCGACGAAGAGGGCCGGGCCGCGACCTATCCTGCCGCGTTGCACGCAGCGGCCGAGGGTATGGGCGCAGCGTTCGAACAGCTGTTCGAGGGTGACGAAGTGAACACAGACCCTGACCTGGTGGTAGACGCCTTCGTCAACCTCGTCGACATGGCGCCGGGCACCCGGCCGTTCCGCACCCTGGTCGGTTTCGATTTCGGTGTCGTCGGCCCGATGAACGACGCGGCCGCCCCCCTGTACGGACAGCTCTGGGAAGCGATGGGCCTCGCGGACGTCGCGACGATCAAGCCGAGCTGACAAGAGGTTCCGGCCGCGGGACCTTTCCACATTACACGTGTTCTCGGGTGACCGGGTCCCGTTGGGGCCCGGTCGTTTGAATCCCAACCACCGAGGAACGATGAACCGAACTTCAAAGACTAGAGAGGGAGTCATGAAGACTCTGTTCCTCACGCTGTCGATTCTGCTCCTAAGCGTCGGTACGGCCCGCGCCCAGTACTACGACTACGACCCCGACGACCCCGATCAGCAGGCGCCGATCCGGGAGGGCGAAGAGGCCGTCATCCCGCTGGACACCGGAGACCCTGCGTACAATCTCTGGCAGACTCCTCGCGCTGACCTTATGCAGGGTCGCGAGGCGGGTCCCATCAACATCCAGAGGTTTGCGGGAGGGGCTGGCTGGACCGGCATTCCCACGTTCTTCAAGCTGCCCATCGCGCTCACGCCGGAAGATCTGGCCGCCGGGCAGGTGGACGTCGCGATCGTGGGGGGCTACACGGACATGGGCGGCGGCTACCGGGGCGGAGCGTGGGGTCCGCAAGCTATCCGGGCATCCCCGAGCACGGTCGGTTGGGGCTCGTTCGGCATGGACCACATGCTGACCCTGGTGAATCCGTTCGAGGACATGACCATCGTCGACTACGGCGACGCCCCGATCGACCCGTTCAGCACGGAGCGGAGCATGCCGGCCATCCGCGAGTTCATCCGGCAGATCGCGGACGTAGAGCTGGAAGGAGGCGATCGAGTCATCCCGGTGATCATCGGAGGCGATCACTCGCTGATGTATGCCGACGCGGCCGCGCTGGCGGACGTCTACGGGAAGGGAAACGTGGGGGTAATTCACTTCGACGCCCACTACGACGCAACGAAGACCTTGTACGGGCACCTCATCAGCCATGGCCAGCCGGTCTACCGACTGATCGAAGAAGGTCACGTGCCCGGAAAGAACTTCATCCAGGTCGGCCTCCGCGGATATTACCCGAACGCGGAATCGTTCGAGTGGATGCGTGAGCAGGGATTCCGATACCACACGATGGCCGAGGTAGAGCGCCGCGGCTGGGAGCCGGTGATGGAGGACATCATCCGTGAGGCCAACGACGGTCCGGAGTACATCTTCATCTCGTTCGACATCGACGTGATGGACCCGGCCTACACCCCGGCAACGGGGACTCCCGAGCCGAACGGACTCACTCCCAGAGAGACCTTTCCTCTGATTCGACGATTGTGCGCCGAAAGCAACGTGGTGGGATTCGAGCTCGTCGAGCTGCTCCCTTACCGCGTTCCCGGCTACGAGACCGCCCTGAACTCAGAGCGGATCGTGCGCGAATGCCTGGTTGGGATCGCGATGCGAAAGAAGGGGATCACGGAGAGTTGGTACCTCAACGAGAGGACGGTGGACGACGGGCGGCAGTAGGCCCGTGAATCAGCGGCTGAGGGTGGCGTCGATCGCCGGCGCCACCCTGTGTCTGTCGCTCGCAGCAGATTCCGCCCGAGCCCAGGACCACGCCGAGGACGACCACGACTTCCACCATCACCACATGGGAGTGCTCGTCGGCGGCATGACCCCGCTGTCAGAGACGAGCGAGACGTCCTTCGCGCTAGGAGCAGAGTACGAGTACCGGTTCAGTGAGAAATGGGGCACGGGGCTCGGCGTGGACTTCACGTTCGGCGACCACAAGCGCACGGCCCTTGTCGCGACCGGCGTGTCCTACCGCCTCACGCCCTCGTTCAAGGTCGGCACGGGGCCGGGTCTCGAACTGGTGGAGAAGGACAAGGCAGGCGGCGGGACCGAAACGAAGCCGTACTTCCTGTGGGGGTTCATGTTCGCCTACGACTTGCACGTCGGCTCTTTCTCGCTCACACCGACCGTATATCTCGACTTCGTGGGCGAGACCAAGACGAACCTCACGTACGGACTTGCGATCGGGACCGGCTTCTAGCGGCGCGATTCCGCTGCGGTCTCCGACGGCAACTCACCGAACAGCCGCCTGTACTGCCGCGTGACTGGCGTCCGTGACGGACACGCCCCGGCTGGCCCGGATGCACAAGACGCCGTATTCGATCTTGCCATAGTGCCATATATATGGTATTATGTACTCACTATGGCCTCGAAGAAGATGACGTTCACGCTGGACGAGCAGACGGCAGGCAGGATCAACCGTGCTGCCCAGTACCTGCGGATCCCCAAGAGCCAGGTGGTGCGCGAGGCGGTCGGGGACTACAGCGCGAATCTCGGCCGGCTGAGCGAGGAAGAGCGCGATCGAATGCTCAAGGTCCTCGACGACTACGTCGCCGCCGGCCCCACGCGGCCGCGTGAAGAAGTCGAACGGGAGCTCCGTGAGATTCGCGAGGCACGACGCGGCGGAGGCCGACGAACGCCGTCCGAGGATCGTTGATCGTTCTCGACACCTCCGTGCTCGTCGACGCCCTATGCGGGGATATGGACTCGGAGCCCGCGCTCCGAACGGCTCTGTCGAGTGGGCGGCAGCTACTTCTCCCGAGTCTCGTGCTCTACGAATGGCTGCGAGGCCCCCGCGTACCCCGCGAGCTCGCAATTCAGGAGGCGCTGCTGCCTTCCGAGGGTCAGTCTGCCCGGTTGAGACCCGTCGGCTGGCTCCTGCCCCTGTCCTCCCCTAAGTTCCCGCTCGTTCCCGGCCCGAACTGGGCCTTCCTCGCCGATCCACGAGAGCCATGAACTCTGACCACAACATGTCCTCAGCCGCCGGAGCCGGACTGAAGCCGCCGCCCCCGGCCCTGTTCCGCTGGGTCGTGCTGGTGGTCATCAGCCTGGCGATGTTCGGCAACTACTACGTGTACGACGCCATCAGCCCGGTGGCCGACCTGCTGCGCGACCAGCTTGGGTACTCGGACAGCCGGATCGGGACGCTGAACGCGATCTACAGCTTCCCGAACATCATCATGGTCCTGATCGGCGGGATCATCATCGACCGGATCGGCGTCAAGAAGGGCACGCTGCTGTTCGGGTCGCTCGCGATCACGGCGGCAACCGGGGAATTCGCGATCATGGCCGCCGGCCGGCTGATCTTCGGGATCGGCGCGGAGTCCCTGATCGTCTCGGTGACGGTCGGGATCGCGCGCTGGTTCAAGGGTCGTGAGCTCAGCTTTGCGTTCGGCGTGAACCTCACGATCGCCCGCCTGGGCTCGTTCCTGGCCCTCAACTCGCCGACCTGGGCGCGTCCGGCCTACGAGAACTGGCAGACGCCGCTTCTCATCACCGTTGCTTTCGCGACTTTCTGCGTCGTTGGCGCACTGGTGTACTGGGTGCTCGAGGACCGGGCGGAGAAGCGCTACGACCTCGGCGAGGCCGGGGAGACGGACAAGGTGGAATGGGCCGACCTGTTCAGCTTCGGCCGCTCGTACATCTGGGTGGTCCTGCTGTGCGTGACCTTCTACTCGGCGATCTTCCCGTTCCAGACGTTTGCCATCAAGTTCTTCCAGGATGCGCACGGCGCGACCCGGGAGAGCGCGGGGTTCCTGTCCAGCATCATCACCCTGTTCTCGATGATCATGACCCCACTCTTCGGCTTATGGGTTGACCGGGTGGGTCGCCGCTCGCTGTTCATGATGGTCGGCTCGCTGATGCTGGTTCCCGTCTATCTGATCATGGCCTATACATCGGTTTCCCTCGTGATTCCGATGGCGATCATGGGGATCGCGTTCTCCCTGGTGCCAGCCGTGATGTGGCCCTCGGTCGCCTACCTGGTCGAGGAGGCCAAGCTTGGCACCGCGTACGGCCTGATGACGATGATCCAGAACATCGGACTGTTCGGGTTCAACTGGATGATCGGACGGGCCAACGACTTCTCCGGCGCGAGTGCGACGAACCCTGAAGGATACGCGCTCGGCATGTGGATCTTCTCGGTCCTCGGTTTCCTCGGCTTCTTCTTCGCCTTCATGCTCAGACGGGAAGAGATGGGTCCGCACTCGCACGGGCTCGAGACGATCACCGTGAAGTCAACGCGCGAGGCGGAGGGCCACTAGTGCGAGCGCCGATCGGACTCGCCGTGCTCGCCGCGGGGGCGGTGCTCGCGCTTCCAGTGGTGGCCTGTGCCCAGGAGGAAGGGAAGGGAACGATGAGCACCACGGGCTCGATCACGGACGTGGCCGGCATCGAGGTCGGGCACCACACGCTCGCCGAGCGGCCCACGGGCTGCACGGCCATCCTGGCGCGCGGTGGAGCCGTCGGTGGGGTGGACGTGCGTGGTGGTGGTCCGGGAACGCGCGAGATTGCGTTGCTTGATCCCGTGAACTCGGTGCAGGAGGTGCACGCCGTCATCCTGTCGGGCGGCAGCGCGTACGGCCTGGATGCGGCCAGCGGCGTCATGCGGTGGCTCGAGGAACGCGGCGTGGGCTTCGAGGCGTGGGGAGGCAACATCGTCCCGATTGTCGTCGGTGCGATCCTGTTCGACCTGTGGATCGGCGACTCCTCGATCCGTCCGGGCCCCGATTGCGGATACGCGGCGGCAGAAGCGGCGAAGGATGGGGCGGTCGCCGAGGGCAGCGTGGGCGCCGGTGCCGGGGCAACCGTCGGCAGGCTCGCCGGCCTGAGCCGAGCGGTGAAGGGCGGTATCGGCACCGCAGCGGTGACGCTTCCGGATGGGATCGTCGTGGGTGGGATAGTGGCCGTGAACGCGGTGGGCGACGTGATTGACCCGGCCACCGGCGAGATCGTCGCCGGCGTCCGAGACGAGGACGGAACGGGATTCAGCGACGCGCGGAAGCTGATACGCGCGCGGTCGGGGCTCGTCGGAGACGTAGGGGAGAACACGACGATCGGGGTGGTGGCCACCAACGCCACGCTCACCAAGGCGCAGGCGACGAAGCTCGCGCAGATGGCGCAAGATGGACTGGCTCGAGCCATCTACCCGGCTCACACGCCCTGGGATGGAGACACGATCTTCGCCCTCGCGACGGGTGAGATCGAGGGTACGCCAGACCTCATCGTCCTCGGTGCGGTAGCGGCCGACGTGGTGGCCGAGGCGATCCTCAACGCAGTGCGGCACGCCGAGGGCATCGAGGGCTTCCCTTCCGTGAGCGACCTGGCCGGGTCGCGCTGACGGGACGTTGAACGCGACGCTCTTCTTCCTGCTGCTCTACTCGG
>JBDGWG010000008.1:0-74273 GCA_039585235.1 Gemmatimonadota bacterium
CAGCGCGGATCTGACCGGACAGGCCAATCATCTGGGCGTAACGATCCAGGCCGATGTCATCAAGCAGAAGCTGCCGGAAAACAACGGCGGCTACCTGGCGATGAACGAAGGTGGTGTGAGTTTCGGGAAATTCGACAAGCGGATCTACGACGAGCTGACGACCGATCACCCGATCGATCTTTGCCGTTACCAGGTGGCGAACTGCTACATGGGCCGCGTTGGCCTGATCAACAGCGGCGGCGCGTCGGGAGACAACGATTTTGCCGATGCGGTGCGCACGGCGGTGATCAACAAGCGCGCCGGTGGAACCGGCCTGATCTCCGGCCGCAAGGCGTTCCAGCGGCCGATGGCCGACGGCATAAAGTTGTTGAATCACATCCAGGACGTGTACCTCGACGAAGAGATCACGCTGGCCTGATTCACGGCAGAGTCGCGGGGCGGGCACCGCGCGCCCCGCCTACCACGGAACGCGTTTGAGAGCGATCCCTCACCAGCACAACGCCAGGTTCCGACTCCTGGCCCTTGCGACGGTATCCCTTTTGGCCGGCGCGTCGCCCCTGTTCGCACAGAAGACGGACAAACTCGTTCTGAAGCGGGGCGACGAGATCACGGGCGAGGTGAAGGAACTGAATCGCGGCAAGCTCTCCTACAAGACCGACGACATGGGCACTCTCTCGGTCGAGTGGGACAAGGTCGCCCACCTCACGAGCACCAACTTCTTCGATGTCGAGAACGCGAGAGGCGTCCGATACTTCGGCCGGCTCGGAGCGAGCGAGGAGCCGGGCGAGCTGTTGATCGTGCTTTCCGACACGGTTCGCGTCCGGATGATGAACGATCTCGCGCATCCGGGCCAGCTTCTTCAGTCGCCTGGACGGTTACGTGGATCTGGGGTTCGACTTCCAGAAGGCCAATCGCAACCGCCAGCTCAACGGTAGCGGGGAGGTTGGATACCGAGGCGAGAAATGGGCCGGCAAATTGAGTGGAACCACGTACTTCCAGCGCCAGGAGGATGCGGCAGGGACGAGTCGGAACGATCTCGCTCTGCTGGCACAACGTCTGTTCGGCCACCACTGGAGCGCTCTGATCTTCGGATCGCTGGAGCAGAACGAGAGCACCGGCCTGAACCTGCGGAAGACGATGGGCCTCGGCGCTTCCCGCGAGATCATTCACACGAACAGTCTGACGTTGGCCGTGCTCAGCGCGTTGGCCTACGCGAACGAGGACTTCGTCGACGATGAGGGGACCACCAACACGGTGCAGCTGCCGATTGCGGCCGACTTCGGGTTCTTCCGGTTCGACTCGCCGAAGACCGACGTCACGAGCAACCTTACTGTCACGCCGATCCTGAATGATCTCGGGAGGTGGCGGATCGACTTCACCGCCCGGTTGTCGTACGAGCTGATCAGCGACTTCACGATCGGGTTCCGGTTCTTCGACAATTTCGACAGCCGTCAGCCCTCCACAGGCGAGAGCACGAACGACTTCGGCCTGACGTTCAGCCTGGGGTATACTTTTTGATGACAGGAATCGGCGAATCCCGTGGGTAGGCAAACGCCAGGAGCCGCGGCGAGCGGACTCTTCGTGGCGGTCCTGTCGTGCGCTCCCGCGGATTCCCCACCTCCTCCCGAGGCCCCGGCCGAGCTGAGTGCCTCCGTTCTGCGCTCCGCCGTGTACTCGAGTCAGCACGTCGATGAGGGTGATGTTCGTCTCGAGGGCGGGTCATTCGAGGATGACGCCCGTCGACTGATAGTGTTCTTCCACCCGGAATATGCGGTCGGCGATCTGGACGCGGACGGAGTCCCCGACGCCGCCGTGCTCCTTGCGACCAACACGGGGGGCAGCGGGACCTTTCACGACCTGGCGGTCATGCTGAATAGGGAAGGCCGGCCGGCGAACGCGGCGACCGCGTTCCTCGGCGATCGGGTGCTGGTGGAAAGGCTGCGCATCCTCCAGGGGGAAATTCAGCTCGACCTGACCATGCACGGACCGGCGGACCCCATGTGCTGTCCGTCCGTCGAAGCCACTCGCCGGTTCCACCTCGTGGACGGCGAGCTCCTGGAGATCGAGCCTCCGGCGGACGTGCCCGATTAGATCGGCCGGACGGTGGCGCGGGGCACCCCCGGATGCCAGAATCCGATCCGTGACTCCAGACTATTCCGGGCCGCGCCGAAGCGGGTGCGGCCGCAACCCACGAGCTCGGATACTTTGATCCCATGAGCATTGACCTGCGAGGCCGGAGCTTCCTGACCTTGGTCGACTTCACTCCGGCGGAGATCGGATACCTGCTGGATCTCTCATCCGAATTGAAGGTCGCGAAACGGGAAGGCCGGGAGGTTCCGCGCCTGAAAGGCCTGAACATCGCGCTCATCTTCGAGAAGACGTCGACCCGCACCCGATGTGCCTTCGAGGTGGCGGCCTACGACCAGGGTGCACGTGTCACCTATCTCGGGCCAACCGGGTCCCAGATCGGTCACAAGGAGTCGGTTGCGGATACGGCGCGTGTGCTGGGTCGCATGTACGACGGTATCGAATACCGCGGCTTCGGCCAGGACCGGGTCGAGACGCTGGCCCGTTGCGCCGGGGTGCCGGTGTGGAACGGACTCACGGACGAGTTCCATCCGACGCAGGTGGTCGCCGACGTGATGACGATGGTGGAGCATGCCGCCCGCCCGCCGGAAGAGATCTCGTTCTCCTACCTCGGAGACGCCCGGAACAACGTGGGCAATTCACTGCTTGTCGGAGCGGCCAAGCTCGGCATGGACGTCCGGATGTGCGCGCCGCGCACCAACTGGCCGGAGGAAGCTCTGGTCGAGCGTTGCCGCACCTGGGCGGCGGATTCCGGCGGCTCGATCCTGCTAACGGAGGCCGTGGACGAGGGCGTCGAGGGAGCCGACTTCCTCTACACCGATGTGTGGGTGTCCATGGGTGAAACGGCGGAGAAGTGGGCCGAGAGGATCGAGCTCCTGCGGCCGTACCAGGTCAACGCGGACGTGATGGCTGCCACCGGCAACCCTGACGTCAAGTTCCTGCATTGCCTTCCGGCCTTTCACGATCGCGACACGAAGGTCGGGGAGCAGATCTTCCAGGAGTTCGACCTCGACGGCATGGAGGTCACGGATGAGGTTTTCGAGTCTCCAGGTTCGGTCGTGTTCGATCAGGCCGAGAACCGGATGCACACGATCAAGGCGGTCATGATCGCCACCCTGGCCGGGTAGCCAAGGAGCGATTTCCGATGAAGAGATTTCGCAGTTTCCTGATGTATCTCACCCGTAGCCCGATCGGGCTGGTGGGTACGATCCTGGCGGGGACCAGCGGCTTCCTGATCATTACACTGATCCTCTGGGAGTCGATTGGCACGGAGCAGCACCCGTACCTGGGCATCATCACGTACATGGTGCTCCCCGTGTTCCTCATTCTCGGCTCGGTTCTGATCGTCGCCGGCATTCGTCGGCAGCGACGACGCCTCGCGGCGCAGCTGGAGAGCGGCGAGATCAAAGTTGCCGAGTTCCCGGTGATAGATCTGAACGACGACCGGACGCGAGCCTGGATGATCTCGGCGGGAGCGTTCGGAGCCACGGCCGCCGTGATCCTCACGATGGCAACGGCCAAGGGTGTGGAATTCGTGGACTCCACCGCTTTCTGCGGCGAGACGTGCCATGTGATGGAGCCCGAGTTTACCGCACACCAGCGTTCTCCCCATGCCCGCGTCAATTGCGTTGAGTGTCACGTGGGTTCGGGGGCCCGGTTCTTCCTCAAGGCGAAGGTCTCGGGGGTGCGGCAGGTGGTCCGCCTGTGGACGAGTACGTACGACCGGCCGATTCCGACTCCCGTCCGGGACCTGCGGCCGGCCACGGCCACCTGTCAACACTGCCACTGGCCGACCAAGTACATTGGCGATCGGCCTTATGTAATAGACAAGTTCCGCGATGACTCGGCGAATACTCACCTGCAGACCATCCTTCTGGTGCACGTCGGGGGGGAAACCATGGGTGCGTCGGCCGGAATTCACTGGCACGTGGATCCGGCGAACCAGGTGACCTATCGCTCGGATCCGAGTCGCGAGGACATTCGGGAAGTGGTCCTGACACGCCCCGATGGGACCGAGAAGCGGTGGCTCAATTCGGCCGATCCGGCTCCCCGGTGGAACGCCAACGAGTCCCCATCGGAAGATGAACCAGCGGAAGGCGAAGGACCGATTCCGACGGACGTGTGGCGCACGATGGACTGCGTGGATTGCCACAACCGTCCCACGCACGTGTACTGGACTCCCGAACAATCCATGGATCAGGCTCTCCTGCGGGGAGTGGTGTCGCAGGATCTTCCGTTCATCCGGCGAGAGGGTCTCAGGTTGCTGAAGGCCGAGTATGGCTCGCGGGACGAGGCCCTGGCGGGCATCGCCGGCGGAATCGCAGCGTTCTACCGCGACAGCTTCCCGGTGGTGGCTCGAGCGGAGGCCGCAGCCATCGCAGAAGCCGGCGAGGTAATCGGCCTCCTGCGGGCCTCCAACGTCTTTCCTGATATGAACGTCACCTGGGGCACGTACCCCGATCACCTCGGTCACCCGGGTTTCGAAGGCGGGTGCCTTCGCTGTCACACGAGCACGATGAAGACGGAGGACGGCGAGTCGGTGTCCACGGACTGCGGCAACTGTCACCAGGTTCTGGCCATGGACCGGCCGGCGGCCCAGATCAGGCTCACGACCGAAGAGACGGATTGAAGGAGCGCCGCGGGGTGGCCGAGCCAGGATCACGTCCGCCTGTGTCGAACCGGAGCTGGGTATGGTTGCTCCTGGCTCTCGCGGCCGTCGTAGCGCTGGGAACCGTGGCGGCCCGAACATTCTACGGCGACCGTCCGCAACGAGTCCACGAGATGTCCGGCGCCACGATGGGCACCACGTGGATCCTCAAGGTCTCGCTGCCCGACGGTGCGCCGGCGGCTTGGGTGAACGCGATCGGGGACACCGTGCAGGCCAGGCTGGACCGGATCGAAGGCCTGATGTCCACGTGGGACTCTACATCGGAGCTCTCACGCTTCAATCGATCATCGAGCACCGGGCCGACGCCCCTCGCCTCCGAGACGATCGCCGTGCTGGCACTTGCTGCCGAGATCGGGGAGCGTTCCGGGGGGGCGCTGGACGTCACGGTGGGTCCGCTCGTGGCGGCCTGGGGGTTCGGACCCGCGGACGCCGGCGAACCCGCGCGCCCGCCGCGCGCCGTTCTTGATAGCCTGCGAACACTCGTTGGCCTCGACCGGCTCCGGGTGGATGTCGACCGCGGCACCGCCACGAAACTCGATCCGGGCGTGGTCGTGGACGTGTCGGCGGTCGCCAAGGGCTACGCCCTGGACGTTGCGGCGGAGGGAGTGCTCCGAATGGGGGCGACGGACTTCGCTCTCGAGGTCGGAGGGGAAGCACGTGGACAGGGCTCCCGGCCGGACGGTGATCCGTGGCGCGTAGCGGTCGAGGCTCCTACGCCCGACGCACGCACCATATTTCGCGTGCTCGAGCTACGCGACGAAGCCATCGCCACTTCGGGTGACTACCGAGACTTCTTCGAGATCGACGGAATCCGATACGGCCACATTCTCGACCCGCGCTCAGGGCTTCCCGTTCGGTGGCAGGGCTACTCCGTGAGCGTGCTTCACCCGGAAGCCGCGCGCGCAGACGCGTGGGCCACTGCCCTCAGCGTCCTCGGGCCGGAGGAGGGATTCGCACTGGCCGAGTCCCTCGGGATCGCGGCGCTGTTCGTCGTGCAGGCAGAGGAGGGCCGCTACGAGGCTCGCTACACCGCCAATCTGGCCGATCGCATGGCGCCTTAGGCCGCCGCCGCTCGTTGCCGCGCGACGGCAAGTCCCGCCGCCCGCACGGCTACGGCCAACGACAACGGTAGCGTGGCCAGCGGCACTTCCTGAGCCCACAGCGGCCAGCCGAGGACGAAGATCGCGGCCGCCGCCGCCGTTCCCCACAGCAGACCGCCGAGCCAGCGCTCGTTGCTGGACCGGAAACACACCCACGCGACGGCGAGGTTCGTCGGCAGGGCCCACAGCAGGTTTACGTTGCTCTTCGTGACCGAGTGGATGGCCACGAACCACAGGAACGCGATGATCATTCCAGCTACACCGAGGAGCGCGAACAGTGGGACATCGAGCCACAATCGCCCCGATCTGCGGGTTCGGAAATCGAGCACGGTAGTCCCCGCGACGAGAATCAGGAGCAGCGCCATGGTGAGCGCCGGCCAGTCCGAAGCGGGACTCAGCGTCGCGCGCTCGGGGGCCCATCCGATGGTGTCGGTACGCGCCACCAGCGGCCGGGCGCCGTCGGTGCCCAGCAGCCGGGCGCCAGCGGCCCACTCCGCCAGCCGGTCGGGAAGGAACAGCTCGGAGCGTGAGGTCGCGGAGGCGTCGGCCGGCTGCCCCTGCCCGACGTCCATGCCGAAGTGAAGCCAGGCTCTCTCGACCAGGTAGGGGTCGAGAAGCTGACGCATGGTGACGCCAGGGTCCGTTACGTTCGTCACCAGATCGGGGCCGAGAATGTCCTCGAGCACGTCCCGGATACGGGTGGCGCAGTTGTCGTAGTAGAAATCGTACCGATAGTAGGCATTCTCGGGCTGGGCGTTCCACTCGAGGAACCGGAAAACCTCCTCGCGTTGGCCCGCGTCGAGGGCGAGGCTCTGCTCGATCACCGGCCGCCCTTCTTCCGTGGGATAGAACGCGACCATTCGCTCGTAGCTTTGCCGCATGAGCCGGTAGTTCAGGTCGCCATACAGAAACTTCGCACTGAAGGTGAGGGGATTGCCGAAGTCGAACGTGCCGTAGTTGTAGGCGATGTCGATTCCGCGCTCGGGATCGAATACCCGAAGCGCGTTGTGCCCGAACAGGGAGTAGACCTTGTCTCCCGGAAGGATGGTCACGAGCGAGACACGCGCGGAGTCGGAGAGCAGCCGACCTTCCGGCTCGCCATCGGTCCGGATCTCCTGCGCTGCCGCGCCTTCCGCGACGGAAAACGTGACGGCGACCGCCCAGGCGCCGAGAATGATGCGGCACACCCTGTTGCGCGGTCTCACCCTGTCGGCTCCGGGCGGTGGAGGACCCACCACGCACGAGCCTCTTCCTCCGACCACGGATAGACGCGCTGGAGCTGTTCGAGGAGCGAGTCCAGCTCGTCCGCCGTGGCGATACGCGCGGCGGGGTCCTTCTCGAGGCACCTGAGGATCGCCACGTCCATTTCGGACGGGAGATCGAGAGCGCACCGCTCGGAAGGAGGCACCGGTTCGTCCCGGATGTGGGATGCCAGCATCTCCATGGCCCCCGTGGCCTTGAACACCGTCTCGCCAGTCAGCAGCCAGTAGGCGACGCATCCGACCGAGTAAATGTCGGACGCCGGCCCGAGCTCGTTCACCTTCCCGGCGGCCGCTTCGGGCGATCCGAAGGCAGGTGTCCCGGCGAAGGTCCCGACCTGTGTGAGATGAGCCGACTCCATCTGCTGCAGCTTCTTGACCAGACCGAAGTCGAGGACCTTCACGAAGTCTACGTCCCGACCCAGCCGGCAGAGGAATACGTTGGCCGGTTTGATGTCCCGGTGGACCAGGCCCTCGTCGTGTGCTTCGGCGAGAGAGTGGCACATCTGCCTCAGAATGTGGATTACCCGAGCCGGCGGCATCGGCCCGAAGTCCTTGATCAGGCCATCCAGGTCCGCACCATCGAGCAGCTCCATCACGTAATAGAAGGCCCGATCCGGCGTGATGCCGTAGTCGTAGATCTCGATCGTGTGCGGGGAGCGCAGGCTAGCGGTCGCCTGTACCTCGCGCTGGAAACGCTCCAGGTAGTACTCGGCGTCCGATGCGGATGTCCCCGTCGTGCGGTCGGAGCGAATCAACTTGATGGCGGCTGGCCGGGCGAGCATCTGGTGACGAGCCCGCCACACCTCGCCCATGCCTCCCTTGCCGAGTCGTTCGGTCAACTCGTAGGCGCCTACCTTCCGGGCCCGGGACAGGGCGCGCGACAGTCCGTACACGCGGCGTGCGGAGACGTACGCGAGCCCCGTGGCGATCACCGTGGAGAGCACCAGGCCGGGGAGCATCTCGAAGCCTCGGTCCCACATCGGTTGTGCGCCTGCGGGTGTCAGGGCCGCCGCCGCGGCCGATCCTCCCACGGCAAACCACACGAGGTCGAATCCCGTCGCGACTGCCGCTCCCACCAGGTGCTCCCGCGGTCTCAGCGGCACGACGTTCGCGAAGAAAACGACCCACAGCGTGGTCCGCGGTACGCCGAGGAGGAAGTCGCCGTGCTCGCCCAGCGTAGGCCAGTACAGGAATTCGGTCGCCAGAACGGCGCCAACCGCGATCTCGTACAGGAGCGCCATGACCGGGAACCACTCGGGAGGCAGGTTGCGGAGCCGGCACGCGACCAGGACCACGAGACTGAGGACGATGAGTGCTATGCGGGCTCGCATGTCGATGCCCACGTGCTCCTGGGCCTCGGCCGGTACCAGGTAATAGGCTGCCAGGACGAGCACGCCGATCCCCGCGAGCACCCCTGCGATCCACCCGAGGCGCCGATAGCTGTCACGCTGGACCTCGACCATCAGTCCGCGAAAACCGGACCGACCGGGATGGTCCTCGCTGGGCTCGGTCGGGCGACGAGGGTGCAGCTTCTCGATCTGACGGTCGGACACCCCGGTCCTCCTGTCTCGTGTGCTCCCACTGCGTGGCGACGTGCCGGCACCCAAACTAGTTTGACTACGGTAGCCATCACCACCACCCCGGAGAATGCGTTGCGCTCGATACGCGTCGGCGGGCTTCGGCCCGGAGTGCGGACCAGTGTGATCGCGGCATCGTTTCTCGTGCTACTCTGCGTCGGGCCGGCGACCGCGCAGGACTCGCAGTGGTGGACCAACCAGTACGGCAACCGGGCCCGCCTCCTGGGCGGCGCGGTGATCGGGAGCGCCCGCGATCTGAGCGCCGTCTACTACAACCCGGGCGGGCTCGCGATCGTCGATCAACCGGACGCGCTCCTGACGGGCTTCGTGTTCGAGCTGGACAACATCAAGTATTCGGATGTCCTGTTCGAGGACACCGAGCTTTCCAGCACGCGATTCGACGCGGTAGCCGGCCTGATCGCCGGCCAGATCCCGCTCGGCTTCCTGGGCGAGAGCAAGCTGGCCTACTCGTACCTGACCCGACACAATCTCGAGTATCGGTTCAATCGTGGCGGCACGGTTCCGGGGGACTCGATTCCCGAGCTGGGGGGAATCGCAAGCGCGTCGGCAGCAATGACCTACGAAACGCGGCTGCGGGAGACGTGGGGCGGCCTCACCTGGGCGGCGCCGATCCAGGAAAGACTAGGCCTGGGCGTTAGCACGTTCGTGGCTATCCGGAGTCAGCGTCTGCGATACGGCACCGAGATTTCGACCGTGGACGACACCAGCGCAGCGTCGTTGCTCAGCCAGCGGTCCTACGACTACTACAACTGGCGACTCCTGTGGAAGGTCGGGTTCGCCACTTCGTTCGATCGCTGGAACGTCGGCGCCACGATCACCACGCCGAGCCTGCGCCTGTTCGGAAGCGGGGACATCTCGTATCAGGACATCGCGGTTCTTCCCGACCTGGAATCGGTCACTACGGGGTTCGAGCGTGACATCCCTTCCCGGTACACCTCTTCGTGGGCGATCGGCGCCGGGGGGGAGTACGTCGGCGACGACTGGAGGGCGCACATCGCTGCCGAGTGGTTCGACCGCATGGACATCACGATTCTCGATGGGCAGCCGTTCCGGTCCCGGACGGACTCGACACGGATAATCGATCCTGACGTCACGAACGTGATGCGGGGCCTGGTCAACGTTGCGCTGGGCTACGAGCGCAAGTTCAGTGACACGTACAGGGGGTACCTCACCGCGTTCACCGATTTCACCGGCTCAATCCGGGGTGACCAATCGGTGACGACGACCACTCCGTGGGACCTGTGGACGGTGGGAGCCGGCGCCAGCTTTACGCTTGGCCGCTCCGATTTCACGGTCGGCCTCACCTACAAGTTCGGCGGTCGAGACGATCTGCGTGGGTACGACCTCATTCCGGACGATGTCCGGGACGACCTGCTCCTATCAGCCAACCCGAAGGGCAGCTTCTGGCGGCTCGGGCTGGTGCTCGGCTTCAACCTGGCGTTCGCCCCCGACATGTGACGCCACTCGTTGCGGGTTGCGTGCGATCGTGCATCCCGCTCCCACCGCCTCGGACACGGCGGCCCGGCCGTCCACGCGTGCCGGGCAGGTAAGCACACTCCAAGTTATTTGTTTACAGTAGAATAGCCTGGACATAGCAGGTCTTCCCCCGGCGCCGCAGCTCCCCGAAGCGCTCGGCCCCGGTCTTGCCCTTTTCACGTGCGAGAGTCGTATTGACACTGCGGTGATGAGGCGAACGGCGTGCGAGTCCTGCACATACACAGAGACGCTGGCCACTCTGGCGGCGCGGGCGGCATCGCGATGTACCGGTTGCATCGCAGCCTGCTCCGACTCGGGGTCGATTCGAAGATCCTGGTGCTCCAAGACGCTGGCTTCGGGCCCGACGTATCTCGTCTTCCGCGCATCGAAGCGTTGTCCCTCGAGCGCCGGGTTCGCTCGGTCACGGGGCGCCTCGGCCTTAACGACCTGCATCGCCTCGGGTCCTTCCAGCTTGACCGGCACACGTTCTTCCAGAACGCGGACCTCGTGCACTTCCACTGCATGCACAGCGGCACGTTCTCGTATCTCGCTCTGCCGAGAATCGCCTCGTCCAGGCCGTGTGCGCTCAGCCTGCACGACACCTGGGCCTTCACGGGTCACTGTGGATACGGCTACGGGTGCCAGCGCTGGAAGACGGGCTGCGGTGAATGCCCTTACCCGGAGGAGTATCCCGCGGTCGCCCGCGATGCGACGCACCTTGAATGGCGGATGAAGACCCGGGCATTCCTGAAGTCGGGGATTCGGCTGATCAGCAAGAGCGCGTGGACCACCCGAATGGCCAGGGTCAGCGGCCTTCGTCACCTGCCGCTATCCGAGATTCCGTACGGCGTGGACACTGTCGTCTTCCGACCCAGGGAACAGGCCCGGAGCCGAGAGATCCTGGGGCTTCCCCAGGACTGGTTCGTGCTTCTGTTTTCGGCGCAGAACCTGACGAACCGCCGCAAGGGTGCGGACCTCCTGATCAGAGCCCTCCGTGAGCTCACGACCGATGTGGCCGCACGGACCGTCCTCCTGACCATGGGGAAGCGGGGAGCCGAGCTGGCCCAGGGAACCGGACTTCCGATCCGCGATCTGGGCTACCTGGCCGACGACCACCTCAAGGCGATTGCGTATTCCGCTTCCGACCTCTTCCTGTTCCCGAATCGAGCCGACGTGTTCGGCCTCGCCTCGATCGAGAGCCAGGCCTGTGGGACCCCTGTAGTCTCTTTCCGGGTGGGGGGAGTACCGGATCACGTACGGCCCGGTGAGACTGGATTCCTCGCCGAACCCGAGGACGCCATCGGCTTCCGCGACGGGATCGTCCTTCTCCTGGAGAACGAGGCTGCTCGCCATCGCATGTCCGGTCTGTGTCGCGCCTCCGTGCTGCAGGACTTCGACCTCAATCTCGAAGCCATGCGTCACGCGAGCCTTTACGAGTCGATCCTATCGCGGGAGGCCGATCGCGAGCACTCGGGACCGCCGCCGCTACCGCCGTACCCCGATACGGAGCCTGCCGGGACCTCGGACGTCAGAGATCGAGCCGGGCGGGAGTCGAAAGAGTCGGCCCGGGTTGCCTCCGGAATGGAACCGGACTAGCGTCAATGCATGTTTCAGCACGTTCTCGTGCCTGTAGATCTCAGGGACAGAAACCGTAGGGCCCTCCAGACCGCCGGTCGCATGGCCGGGAGTGACGGCGAGGTCACGCTGCTTCACGTGATCGAGACGCTCGACCTACCTTTCGACGAACTGGAGGACTTCTACCAGCGTCTGCACGATCGGGCGCACGCGGCGATGGACGAGATGGCGGAGCCGCTGTCGACGAGCGGGCGCACGGTGAGCCAGAGGGTGTCCTACGGAAACCGCCTGCGCGAGATCCTCGGCTACGCGGAGGAGAATCTTACGGACCTGATCGTGATGAGTTCACGTCGTCTGGACCCGTCAGACGCCCCCACCGGGTTCGCGACCCTGAGCCACCAGGTGGCCATCCTGTCGCAGGTCCCGGTGCTTCTCGTCAAGTAGAGGCGTTTCGCGGCTTTCGGCTCACGCCGTGAGTAGTGTGACTTCCTCGTTTCGCGCGAAACGCAAATAGCTCGGGCCGCTACTCCCTGCACTATTCTCCACCGATTTGCCTGCAACCCGGACGACAATCTGCCGGTCGAGGTCGGCTCACGGTACCTCTACATTCGCATAACTACAACAACAACAACTAATTATGTGGCTCACGCCGGTCCAACGCCGAGACGTGGCCGTGCGAGCACGATTCTCGCCCTTCAGGCCGCCCGACAGCGTACGTCACGAAGGCTGCCATTGAGGCAGTCAACCCGCACGGAGTCGAGAGATGACCCAGAGGATTCGGCCACTGTTTCGGCTGCTAACGGAGAGAGTGCGCGAACAGCGCGGCACCGCGCTCGTCGTGGTTGCCGGGGGCATGCTGGCGTTCACTTCCGTCGTGGCGCTCGCGATCGACGTGGGGCTGCTGACGACTGCCCGTACCGAGGCCCAACGCGCCGCCGACTCGGCGGCCCTGGCTGGCGCGGGGGCCTTCCTCGGATCGCCGGGCAACGAAAGTCTGGCGCGCCACCTGGCGACGGACTTCGCGGCGCGCAACAAGGTCCGAAAAGAGTCGGTGACGCTCCGCGAAGACGACATCGCCATCGACACGGACGCTCTCACGGTCACGGTCTTCGTGTATCGCGTACGTGATCGCGGTAACGCCATCCATACGTTCTTCGCCCGAGTGTTCGGGATCGACGAAGTCAATGTCGCCGCCAGGGCGACCGCCGAGGCGGCGCCGGCCGGCGGGATCAAATGCCTGCTCCCCGTGGCGGTGCCCGACCGGTGGTCCGAGGCCGGTGGTCCTGGGAACGACCCGGAAGACTACAATCCCGAGGACGGCGACTACTACATCCCGTGGGTCGAGCCGGAGTCGTATCCGGCCGTGTTCAACGATCCGTACACGGGGTACTCGCAACATGATCTCGGAGACCGGATCGCGCTGAAGTCGAACACGGGGGGCGGAGGCCTGAACCCGAGCTGGTATTATCCGTGGCGGCCTCCTCTTCAGTCGGGAGCGGATGACTTCCGCACAAACATCAGCACCTGCGTCGATCCCACGATCGTGTACTCCGTGGAACAGACCGTGGAAACAGAGCCTGGAAACATGGCCGGCCCGACCATGCAGGGGTTCAAGGACCTCATGGACCAGGATGTTTCGGCCCGGTGGAACACCACCATGAAGTGCGTCGTGGACGCGGGCCACGAGGCTAGCTCCGACAGCCAATATTGCCGCGGCAGTCCGCGGATCCGGCCGATTCCCCTGTTCGACCCGACCGAGGAGCCGGATCCGGGCAACAAGCCCTTCAGGTTCACGAATTTCGCGGGGGTCTTCGTCGAGGATATCCAGGGCAACACCGTGTACGCCCGCTGGATGGGTTACACGGGCGTGAAGCCGGCCAGCCCGGGCGAGACCACGGCCGGGCCGCTATTCAAGGTGCTGCGCCTGATCGACTAGCTCAGCGGAGGGTTCCGCTTCCTCAGGCAGGTGTTCATCACCGGCCGTCCCGATTCGCTTGCGGGGCGGCCGGTCCTTTTTGGCGGGTTTCTGCTAGCCGCCTATGTCACTTCGGGCACTCCTCAGACGTTCTTGGGTAGCGGACCGGGTGCACTCCGTGCACGTCCGACTTGCGTCGAGTAGATCGGTGGCGAGCGGATTCACCCGGAGGGCGGGTCCCGATGAGGTCCGAGGACTTCCAGGCAGTCTACCGCGAGCTGTACCCCTCGCTGTCCCGGTACGTGCACCGGTTCACCGGGGACACGGATGCCGCGGCCGACATCGTCCAGGACGCCTTCCTGCGCCTTCTCGAGCACGACCTGCCGCGGGACGAGGTCCGACCGTGGATCTTCGTGGTGGCGACGAACCTGGCCCGGGACGTGGTCCGGAAGAAGGAACGGAGGCGCCGTCTGCTGGTCGCGAATCAGGAACGACCCGGTGCCACGAGTTCGCCGCACGAGGACCTGGAGCGGGCGGAGCGCGTCGCCGCGGTGCGGAAAGCGCTGGTGCACCTGTCGGAAAGGGACCGCCAGATGCTGCTGATGCGGGAAGAAGGTTTTCGATACAGCGAAATCGCTGAAGCCGTAGGCGTCCGGCCGACGTCGGTCGGGGCGCTGGTGGCCAGGGCGCTCAAGAGGTTCAGCGCGGCCTACGGGGCCGTGGGAGAGACGAATGCCGCACCCGAATGACGGGCACCTTCTGGCCTGGCTTGATTCCGAGCTGGAGCCCGAGGATGGAATCGGGGTATGCGACCACGTGGAATCCTGCGCGGCGTGCAACGCACGGGTCGATATCCTTCGCCGTGAATCGGAGGGGTTCTCGCAGGCGGTGCTCGTGCTCGACGACCAGGTCTTCGGTCTCGCGGATCCCGGTCCGCTTCCGGTGGCTGCGGCACTGTCGACGGGCGGGAAGCACCGCATGCGAAGGACAGGCTGGTCGCTGGCCCGCGCCGCGGGCCTGGTCCTGGTAGCGGCGGGAGCCGCCGCGGCGCTCGTGCCGGGCTCGCCGTTCCGGGCCTGGATCGAGGGTATCGGCGACGCTGAAGTGCCGACTTCGACCGTGCCTGCGGTGCCGGTGCCATGGACGGAGGCATCCGAAGACGACGCTCAGCTACCTGCCGGGACGGCGATTTCAGTCGAACCACTGGCGGGCAGCCTGGCCGTGAGTCTGCAAGGCTTTGGCCGGAGTAGTAATGTACATGTGAGGCTCACGGATGCGCGGCGCGCCTCCGTCCGGGTGGAAGGCGCGGCCGAGAGTCCCCGGTTCGTTACCGGACCCGGGATGCTGGAAGTGATCGGCTCGAGGGAAGGCGAGATATGGGTGGAGCTGCCTCGATCGGCGAGCGACGCCGTCGTCCTGGTGGACGGCGAGGCCGCGGTCCGTATCGAGTCCGGCCGTCTCGTGATCCTGTGGCCGGTGCTGGATTCCCTGCGTGGGGACGTGGTGTTCCGGATCGGAGACTGACCGGCCGGACAGGGGTCGAGGGATGATATGACGAGCCTGTTCGCGCTCGTGGCCGGTATCGGCCTGGCCGTCCAGCCGGCCCCACAGGGTTCGGTGCGAGGCCAGGTTCGCACGGCGGGGGAGGACGGACCGCTGCCGGGCGCAGTGATCAGGATCGTAGACCTGGACCGGCGCACGGTCACGGACGAGCGTGGCCAGTACCTGCTTGACGATGTGCCAGCTGGTGAGCGCCGGATCCGTGCTTCGATCATCGGATACTCGTCGCTCGAGGTCGTCCTCAGCGTCCCCGAAAACGGCCACCTTTCGGTGGACTTCATCCTCACGCTCCAACCCGTCGAGATGCCACCCGTCACGGCCGAGGGGGTTCCCGATGCCGCGCGCGATCCGCCCGGCCTCACGTCGGATCTCGTCCCCGTTACCGGCACCGCAGTCGTTCGTGTGCTCGATGCATCGCCGGGCGTCTCGGAAACGGGAATAGCCGCGACGGCCATGGCTATGCTCGCGTCGAGTCCTCCATCTCCGGACAATATCCTGTTTGTCCGCGGATCGGGAACCGCCCTGGACTTCATCCTCCTGGATGGGGCGCCCGTGCACTCTCCCATGCAGCTCGGGGGGCTGCTGGACCCCGGACTTCCAACGACGGTGGCGAGTGCGACCCGGTGGCATGGAGGGGCGCCCGCTCGATTCGACGGCGGACTCTCAGAGGTGGTCAGCCTGGAGAGCCGCGGAAGTCAGGAGGGGCCGCCCACGGCGACGGCGTTCGCCGATCTCGTCTCGGCCGGCGTGACATTCCGTTCCGGAGGGGGCCCCGCCCGCGGATCGTTCTCCGCCCGGAGCCTGCACGGCGCAGGATCGGGCGCGTTCGTCGAGGGGGATTTCCCGCAACGTTACGCCGATGCGCTGACCCGGCTGGATGTGGGCGTGTCGCCCACGGACACACTCACGGTCAGCGGGTTCTGGAACCGTGAAAGCGTGGCGCTTCCCGTCGCCGGTTCCCCCGACGTCGCCCCGCAGTGGGGGAACGAGGCCGGGTCGATCCGCTATCGAAGCCAGCTGGAAGTGGGGCTGCTCGAGGCGGGAGTCTCTTCGGGCGAATTCCGGAACCGTCTGCCGATCGGTGCGACCGACCCGGTACTCGCGTCCGGGACCACGAAGCGCACTCGGGTCACTCTGGACATCCTGGGCGATCGCGAGCGTGTCCGGTATGGGTTCGGAATACACCTGGACCGACTCGCTCTGTCGACCGTGTTCTCCGAAGGCGCCGCACAGGAGCGAATCGAGTTCGGCCAGACGAACTCCGCGGTCGCGCTGGCGGGCTACTTCGACGCGGGTCTTCGCGTAGCTCGCGGATTGAGGCTATCTGCCGGTGTTCGCGGAAACCTGTATTCGGGTCGGCTCGGAGAGGCGCTCTCTCCGCGCGCCAGGCTGGAGTGGAACGCGTCGAAGAGCCTCCTCGTGACGATCTCCGCCGGACAGTATCACCAGCTCGTGGTGACGCCGGACACGTCCGTCTCGGCGTCGTCGGCGCTCCTGACGTCGACCGAGGCCCAGCAGCTGGGAGCCGTGTTCACCACGATCTCTCCGGCCGAGGCGTCGCACCTCGTGGTCGGATTCTCGCATTCGGCGGGTCCGGGAGAGCAGCTCGGGCTCCTGGGCTACTGGAAGACGTCGCGCGGTCTCCCGGTTTTGGGCGGCGCGGACTTCCAGAACACCGGTTTCGACCTGTGGCTCACGCAGCCCGCCGGTCGGGTGGTTCTGTGGGGGAACTACTCGATGGCCTGGGCGTGGACGGAGCTCGTCGAGGGCGAGCGTACCGACATCTTCTCGGGACGCCATTTCCTGCGTGCCGGGGCGATGGCGGACCTCGGCAGGGGTGTCCGCTTCGATGCGGACATCTCATATGGCGCGGGCCTCGAGTTCGGCGAGATCCCGCGCCCGGGCCCGTCCAACCTGTCGGTAGTTCCGGGGCGCGCGCCGGGCGGTGACGTCCCGGCGCCTTCGTTCTCAGCGGTACCGGGCGAGGGGCCGATCCCGATTCCAGTCATCCTGGTTACGGTGCCGGAGGGTTCGTATTTGCGCCTCAACCTGAGGGCGACTGCAAGAATCGACAGTCACCTGTTCGGCCGCAGAACCAGCTTCTATCCGTACGTCCGGGTGATCAATGCCCTGGATCGGGCGGACGCGATGTTCTACCAGTTCGAGCAGGCTACTGACCCGACCCCGCGCCCGTTCGGGGCCGTACCGATTCTGCCCGTCATCGGTGTCGCGTGGAACATGTAGAACGGCGGCGCCCAGCCCCGGTTAGACGCTCCGGCCTCCCTCGAGCAGGACCGACACGTCGTCGCCCGACTCGACTTCCGCCGGGTCGACCCCCGCCCTGAACAGGCGCCCGCCCCGACTTCCAACTACCCTGGCGGCGTTCCCCTTCACACGGAGAATCGCGCCTTCACGCAGCCCGAGGACAGGCTGCGCGTTGAAGTGATGAAACTCAGCGATCCGCGTCTCGCGGGTCTCACCCATATGGGTTGACCCGGGATCCGGGTCCACGTAGTGCGGATTGATGTTGAAGGGGAGGAGTCCGAGGGCCCGGAAGCTCGGGGGCTCCACGATCGGCATGTCGTTCGTCGTCCCGATCGTCAGTCCCGCCAGGTTCGAGCCCGCGCTGGATCCCATGTAGGGCATTCCCTCGAGGGCGCGTTCGCGCAGGGGCTCGAGTACGCCGCTCTCGTAGAGCTCGCGCAGCAGCACGAACGTGTTGCCGCCTCCGACGAACACGGCCTCCGCATCGATCATGGCCGCAACCGGATCGGCGGTTTCGTGCAGGCCCGTGACAGCGAATCCCATATCGCGGAAGCGCCCGCGCGCGGCCTCGGTGTACGCTTCGTGCGTCATCCCGCTGGGTCGCGCGAAAGGCACGAACAGAACCGTGGTGCGTCCGTTGAGAAACGTCCTGATCTGGGTCTCCGCGTACTCCAGGAATCGCGTGCCATGCACGGTAGACGTGCTGAGCAACAGGATGTCACGCAAGGTCCGCCTCCGTCCGGTTCGGGTGTAGCGCCGCCGCGCGCCGGTCACCTCTCAATGGCGGCAACGTATCGGCTGCCCGCGGTGCTTGCGAGGCGACGGGCGCTCCCTTCTGTTACGGCCCATGCAGGAGATGGCGGTTTCCCCGCACGACACGACCGAACTGGCCGCGTCATTTCTCCAGACCGCGATCACGTTCGGGCTCGTGATGGTCTGCGCCTACCTGTATGCCCGCTACCGGAAACCATACTTCGCGATCTGGGCGCTGGCGTGGTGGCTCTATTCTCTGCGCCTCATCATCATCATCGCCTTCCTGGTGACCGAGATCTGGGGGCTGCTGTACTGGCACCAGGTGTTCACGGGCTGGACGGCGCTCGCTTTCCTGTGGTCCGCGCTCGTGTTCTCGCAGCGGCTCGAGTGGCGGCGCGTGTATTGGGTGCTCGTCCTCTTTCCTCCACTGTGGTCGTACATCGCGATTTATCGCCTCGACAATTTCTTCCTCGCGGCGGGTCCGGCCGTCGTCTTCCTGAGCGTGGCGACGCTATGGACGGGCGTGATCCTTTGGAGGCACCACCGGCAGATCGGATCTCTGCCAGCCGCCCTGATGGCGTGGGCATTCTTCCTGTGGAGCCTGCACCACCTCGACTATCCCTTCCTCCGGGCGCGCGGTGCGTGGAACCCCTGGGGCTACTACCTGGACATCGCGTTCGAGCTGGCGATCGGTGCGGCGATCCTACTCCTCGTGGTCGAGGACCAGTACCGGGGCCTGTCGGTTCTGTCCGCTCTGTCAGGTGATCTGCAGAGCGGCAGAGGAGAAGACGAAGTGCTGGATGCGCTTCTCGCCCGGCCCCTGACTCTTCCCGGCGTGCGCGGAAGTGCCATGTACCTGCTATCGGTTGGAAAGGTCGTTCGAGGCGTAGGGGTGTGCGCCGCCTGGGAAGGATCGAGTCCTTCAGGAGCTGCCCGCTCCGCGGTCGGCCGCGTGATCGAAACGGGACAGCCTGAGGTGATGCGTGGGTGGTCGGAGGAGCTCGCGGGGGAGACTCACCCGTATGTCGCTGCGCTGCCGGTATTTCTGGGAGACGAGGTGAGGGGCGCCCTGCTGGTCGTGGGCAGCGCGCAGGATCCCCTCGCGGTCCTGGACAATCGGTTTCTCGTTGCGCTGGGGCACCAGGTGGGAGCCGCACTGGCAAACGCCGATCTCGTACAGCGATTGGAGGATCGGACCGCCGACCTGGAGCGCCTTGCCTCCCGCATGGTGGAGCAGCACGAGGAGGAACGCCGCCGCCTGTCCCGCGAGCTTCACGACGAGAGCGCGCAGGTATTCGCCGCGGTGAAACTGCAGCTCGGGCTGCTCAGGGAATCGGCCACGCCCGCTCAGGAACCGGCGCTGGATATGGCGGTCGATCTCGTAGGGTCAGGAATTCGGAGCATCCGAAACGTGGCGCGCGACCTCAGGCCGTCACTGCTGGACGATCTCGGCCTGAGGCCCGCGCTGCAGGCGCTCGCGGATGACTTCGAGGCGAAGACAGGTATCGAGACGGTTCTCGCGGCCCCGGGAGACCTGCCGGCGCTGTCGCCGGAGGCGGAGTTGGCCCTGTATCGCACGATGCAGGAAGGGTTGTCGAATGTGGCGCTGCACTCCGGGGCATCAGAGGTTGCGGTGACGCTGGCGCGGCGCGACGGCGAGCTGGAGCTTAGTGTGAAGGACGATGGCCAGGGACTTGGCGCCGCAGGGGGAGCCGAGGAGCAGCTGCGATCACGTATGGGCGTTCTGGGCATGCGTGAGCGGGTGGCGCCCTTGGGCGGTACCGTCGAGCTGTCGGACCCCGGCGCCGGCGGAGTCCAGCTCGTAATTCGGCTCCCCGTCACGGAGTCCAGCGATTCCACGCCGGGCCACCAGGAGAAGGCGGAATGAGCGACGCGAAGATTCGCATACTGCTGGCCGACGATCACGCGCTGGTGCGCGAGGGCATACGGCGCGTGCTCGAGGAGGACCCTGAATTCGAGGTCGTCGCCGAGGTAGCGGACGGAGAGAAGGCTGTTTCCCAGGCACGGGAGCATCGACCGGACGTCGCGGTCGTGGACATCACGATGCCGCATGCATCGGGTTTCGAAGTCACGGCCCGCCTCCAGTCCGAAGTGCCCTCGACCCGAGTCCTCATCCTGAGCATGCACGACGACACCGAATACGTCATGCGAGCCGTTAGGGCAGGCGCCCGGGGATACCTTCTGAAGGACGAGGCCGGACCGTCGCAGCTGCGAGAAGCCGTGCGGGCCGTCCACTCCGGGACCTCCTTCTTCACCTCCGCGGTCACCGCAAGGCTGGCCGCCGGGCTCAGGGGGGACGAGGGGGATAGCCAGGGGCCAGGCCTGGACGTGCTCACAGCCCGCGAACTCGATGTGCTGAAGGGAATCGCGGCGGGCCTGAGCAACAAGCAGATTGCGGCCGACCTCGGAATCAGCCGCCGGACCGTCGAGAGCCACCGAGAGAGCCTGATGCGGAAGCTGGATATCCGCACGGTGGCGGGCCTGACCCGTTTCGCGCTGGACGCCGGGCTTCTCGACGACGCCGCTCCTTACTAGGTCACCGGTCTCCGACTATTCCGCGGACCCCCGAGCGCCGATCGACGCAAGACCGCGAGCCATTTCGTCCCGTTCCGTATAATTTCGGACCATTCTTCAGTAGAATTGCGAGTTTTCGTCCCACTGGTCCGCCGGTAACGTATTCTCACGCTCTCCTTTAGGGCCGGCGGAGAGGCCGATTGGTCGCTCCGCCGGCAGAAACAAGGCCCCCCCAAGGGCGTTACTGGAGGTAACCGTGTCACATTCACCCGCTCGCGCGGCGGGAGGTTTTCGCGGAGTCAGTCTGTTCGCACTCCTCCTCGCACTCCTTCTCGCCGTTCCCGAGTCTGTCTTTTCGCAGGAAACTCCCGAAGCCGAGACCGACAGCGCAGCTGCCGAGCCGGTCATCATGCAACCGATAGCCGTCACGGCTACCCGGGATCCCAAGGAGCTGTTCGTCATCGCTGCGCCGATATCCGTCTTGGACACGGTGGCCCTGCGAACGATCTCTCCCAACACCGCGTCGGACATCCTGAAGGGACTTCCAGGCGTCGACGTGAACGGCGTGGGCACGAACCAGACGCGACCCACGATTCGTGGCCAGCGCGGCCAGCGGATCCTCCTCCTGGAGGACGGGCTCCGCCTGAACAACGCACGGCGCCAGCAGGATTTCGGCGAGCTTCCCGCGATCGTGGACATCAACAACGTGGCCCAGCTGGAAGTCGTGCGTGGTCCCGCGTCCGTCCTGTACGGCACGGACGCGATCGGAGGCGTCGTCAACATGAGGACGTCAAACGTACCCTCTCTGAGCGCCGGCGACAGTTACGGCGGGCGGGTCACCTTCCTGTACCGGGACGAGGGCGAGCAGCTGCGCCCGACCGCGGAGCTGTTCGGCCGGATCGGAAAGGTCGGGTTCAGAGGCAGCGCTTCGTATCGGAATGCGAAGAACTACTTCGCTCCCTCGGGCAGCTTCGGTGACATCACGCTGGATGGGAAGACCGAGGTCAACGACACGGGCGTGGAGGATCAGAATTACAGCCTGCTGCTCGACTACAGCTTCAACCAGGACCACAGCATCTTCGTGAAGGGCGAGTACTACAACGCGAAAGACGCGGGCTTCGGCTACGTGTCGAACGATGACCTCGGCACGCCGGACGACGTATCCATCGTCATCCAGTATCCTGACCAGAAGGTCGGGAAGGTAACCGCCGGCTACCGGGCCCAGGATTTGAGCTGGGGTTTTGCGGACCGGCTCGACATCAGCGGCTTCTACATGAACAACGAACGGGACCTGGTGCAAGACATCGGGATCCCGGACCTGTTCGGCCCGGGCTCGGGCGTAGATCTGAACATCAACTCGTCCAACTTCACCGATATCTCCAGCATCGGAACTCGGGCCGAGGCCGCCAAGCTGCTGGGCGGCAAGCACCTGCTGACGTACGGGCTGGACTTCTACCACGACGATTCCGAGAACACCGATCGTACGGTCAGCCTCATCACGGGAGCTCCTTTCCCCACCGAGCCGGAGCTCGACGAGACGCCCAACGTACCGAACGCGACCTACAACCGGTTTGGCGTGTTCGCCCAGGGTGATTTCCAGCTGCACAGAAAGCTGTCCCTGATCGCTGGACTTCGATGGCAGAATGTCCGGTCGGAGACCCAGCCCACAGAAAACCTGGACGACCCGCTGATCGTCGGGATCACGAACAACGCCCAGACGGTCGTGGCGTCGGCCAACGTTCTGTGGGAGGTCCTCCCGTCGCTCAACCTGGTCGGGACCGTGGGTCGCGGCTTCCGGGCCCCCAACATCATCGAGCTCTACTTCAACGGACCGACGCCCGAGGGCTCGGGATACCTGATCCCGAACACGAGCCTCGAGTCGGAGACCAGCCTCAACATCGACCTCGGCTTCAAGTACTCGCGCCGCAACGTGTCCTTCGAGGCCTTTGTGTTCCGAAACGACATCCGGAACGGTATCAGGATCACTGCCGTGCCCGATTCGGTGATCAGCGAACTGGACGTGTTCCAGAACCAGAACTTCGGCGAGCTCCTGTACAGGGGTCTCGAACTGGGCGGAGCGTGGGCCCCTGTCCTGGGCCTGGAGGTGGGCGCCAGCTTCAGCTTCCTGGACGCCGAGGACGTGCTGGACGAGAACAGTCCGATCGCGGACAGCTATCGTACGCGCCTCAACGGCGACGTGACGTACCGGCGGCCCAGCGGCGCCTGGTGGGCCACGTATGACTTCCGTTTCCAGGGCGAGAGTACGATCTGCACCGATACGAATGACATCTGTAAGGCGCAGGTCGTTCAGCCAGCGGTCGGCTACGTGCTGCCGGCGTTCAACGTCCACAATGTGAGGGCCGGTCTCCGGATCGCGCAGATCGGGCGCACGGCGCATTACATCACGGCCAGTCTCGAGAACTTCACGGACGCGCTGTACGCGGAGTTCTCCAACGCCACGTTCTTCCGGCCGCAGCCGCGCAGGACGTTACTGATCGGCTGGACGTCGACGTTCTGAGTCCGAAGCCCGACAGCAATCCCTGGTGAAGCGGGTTCCACCGATTGTGGAGCCCGCTTTGCGGTTCAGGGGGCGAAGTTCCGAGACGGAATGGGCGTTCCCAGGGAAGCGACCGCCTGGCCTGGATTCGGTCGTTTGACGGCGCCGGGACGCTGGGAATAGTGTAGCCATCGTCCCATGCGCCGGGCGGCCCGAGACTCGGGTCCCCGCCGCGACCATCACACTCACGCGAGGGCAGGCTCCGTACCGGTGAGCGCTTCACTCGGGACCCATGAAAGTCCGCTCCGCGTGGCCGTTGTGGGAGCTGGACCGGCAGGCTTCTTCACGGTAGAGGCCCTGCTGAAAGCCTCCGATCTCGCCTGCTCTGTCGACGTGTTCAATCGGCTTCCCACTCCCTACGGGCTCGTACGGGAGGGCGTCGCCCCCGATCACCCCTCCATCAAGAAGGTGACCGCGAAGTACGATCGAATCGCATCGGAGCCCAACGTACGCTTCTTCGGCAACGTGACGTTCGGGGTGGACGTCGTCCGCGATGATCTGCTGCGCCACTACCACCAGGTCGTCTATGCCGTGGGGGCGCAGGCGGACCGTCGCCTGGGTATTCCGGGCGAGGACCTCCCGGGCAGCCACCCGGCCACCGAGTTCGTGGCATGGTACAACGGGCACCCGGACTTCGCGGACCGCTCGTTCGATCTGTCTCACGAGCGGGCGGTCGTGGTAGGAAACGGAAACGTGGCCGTGGACGTCGCTCGCATCTTGGTCACGGACCCGGAGGACCTGGCGCTGACCGACATAGCCGATCACGCGCTCGAGGAGCTGCGGCGCAGCCGGGTCCGCGAGGTGGTGATGCTGGGCCGCCGGGGCCCGGCGCAGGGCAAGTTCACTAGCGTGGAGCTTAAGGAGCTCGGGCGCCTGGCTGGCGTCGCCGTGCTGGTGGATCCAACCGACCTCGAGCTGGATCCGGCGAGTGCCGCTGCCGCCGGGGGCGACCGGGTGGCGAGGCGCAATCTCGAGATCCTCCGGGACTTTGCCGACACGGATCCTGCCGCCGGCGACCTGGCCGCCGGCGAGCGCCGTCTAATACTTCGGTTCCTGGCATCGCCGGTCGAGATCGTAGAATCCAACGGCCACGTGAGCGCCGTGCTTGTCGAACGGAACCGCCTCGTGGAGAGCGAGAGCGGATACATTAGAAGCGAAGGCACGGGAGCGGTCGACGCCCTACCGGCGGGGCTCGTCCTGCGCTCCGTCGGCTATCGCGGCATCCCCCTGCCCGACGTTCCGTTCGATCCCGATCGCCATCTGGTCCCCAACCTGGCCGGGCGCGTGACGGAAGGGCCCGGCGGGCCAATCATTTCTGGCGAGTTCGTAGCGGGATGGATCAAGCGCGGGCCGAGCGGCATCATCGGCACCAACAAGCCGGACGCGGCGGAGACTGTGGCCGGTATGCTCGAGGAGGTGGCGGAGAATAGGGCGAGGACTCCCGACCTGCCGGACTCGGCGGGCATCGTAGAGCTTCTCGAGTCCCGCGGAATCCGGTACGTCACGTTCGATGACTGGCGGAAACTGGATCACGTCGAGACGATGGAGGGTGAGCAACAGGGACGACCTCGCGTAAAGGTCGTCCGTGTCGACCGCATGCTTGAGATCATGGGGAGGTAGAAGGGGTCATGGAAGTCCGAGCGCTCGGAGCCGAAACTCCGGATGTCAGCTGTGTCGGCTTTGGCGGAATGCCGCTCTCGACGGCGGGACGGCCCGAGGCCGCGGACTCCGTCCGGGTGCTGCACGGGGCTCTCGACGCCGGCATCACGTTGATCGACACCGCGGACGTATACTGCATCGACGACGGAGACATCGGGCACAACGAGCGCCTCATCGCTCGCGCCCTCCGCGAATGGACGGGCGATTCCGACGGCGTCGTCATCGCAACGAAGGGAGGTCTCACGAGGCCGGACGGCCGGTGGGACAGGGATGCTCGCCCGGACCGCCTGCGAAGCGCCTGTGAGGCCTCTCTCACGGCGCTCGGGGTCGATGCGATCGATCTGTACCAACTGCACGCCCCGGATCCGGAAGTGCTGCTGGAAGACAGCGTCGGTGCTCTCGCGGAACTTAGGGAGGAGGGAAAGATACGCGCGGTAGGTCTGTCGAACGTCTCCGTGGACGAGATCCGGAGAGCTTCGGCGATCGTGCCCATCGCGAGCGTGCAGAATCGGCTCAGTCCTTTCTTCCGGGAGGCCTTGCGAGAAGGCGTCGTTGAGCACACGGCGCGTGAAGGGATGGGCTTCCTGGCGTACAGTCCCGTCGGTGGCGGCCGGCTGAACCGGAAGCTGCCGGATCACCCGGTGGTGTCGGGGATCGCCCGATCCCGTGGAGTCTCCCCCCATGCGGTAGTCCTCGCATGGGTACTCGGCCGGGCACCGAACGTGATCGTGATCCCGGGAGCCCGGAGCGTTTCTCACGCCCTCGATTCGGTCGGTGCGGCGGACGTGCAGCTCACGCCGGAGGAGGATCAGGCGATCGAGGCAGCCGAATTCTCGGTGGCCTGAACGGCCCCGCCGGCGAACGGCCGGGCCGGTCGGAAGCGGGCGTCTGTGACCGAATTGTGGTAACCCAGAGGAGATACACGTGACAGGACGACAGGCAGGAATACGTATCGGCTTTGCCGTGGCAGTCGCGGCGGCGTGCTCGGGCAACCCGATGCCGGGCGACAGCGGCTACCCCTACAACATGACGGGCATGTACGACACGGACTTCGAGGCCATGGGCACCGTCTACGCCGGTCCGGCGGAGATCGCCACATCGCCCGGAGGACTGATTTACGGGAAGATCCAGCTCGAGGGGCCAGAGTCGGTCGTGGGGGACATCGAGGGATCGATCACGGGAGACACGCTGACCTTCGAGTCGGTCTATGAGCGCGCCGGCGGGTGCATGGGGGTGTTGAGCGGAAAGGGAATCATCGTCGAGGGCGGAGGTTCCGCGAGTGGCGACGCCGTGGTGGACGACGACTGCATGGGAGACCTGTTCGATGCCGTGTTCACCATGAACCGGCAGACCGAGTGAACTCTCGCGGCACGAAATGAGGGCAGCATGGGAGATCTGACCGGGAAGCGGGCCGTCGTGTGCGGGAGCACTCAGGGGATAGGGCGGGCGTGTGCCGAGGAGCTGGCGGGGCGGGGAGCGGACCTGGTGCTGGTGGCCCGAAACGAGGCGGCTCTGCGTGAGGTGGCGGGAAGCCTGGCCGCCCCGCACGGAGAGAGCCATTCGTGGGTGTGTGCCGACTTCAACGATGTAGAGCAGGTCCGCCGTAACGTCGCCGAGCACCTCGAGCGCGCAGGTCCGGCGCACATCCTCGTGAACAACACCGGCGGTCCGCCGCACGGTCCCCTGATCGAAGCCGCCCCGAAAGATTTTCTCGAGGCGATCTCCGCTCATGTCGGGTGCGGCCAGGTCCTGGTTCAGGCCATGTTGCCGGGGATGCGCGAAGCCGGGTACGGCCGGGTGATCAACATCGTCAGCATCTCGGTGATCGCTCCGATCCCCGGGCTGGGCGTGTCCAACATCACGCGGGCAGCGGTCGCGAACTGGGCCCGTACGCTTGCTCACGAGCTCGGCCCCCTGGGGGTTACGGTGAACAGCGTTCTCCCGGGCTACACGGCCACTGCGCGCCTCGAGGAGCTGGCCGAGTCGATAGCCGAGTCGCGTGGCTCGTCGGTCGAACAGGTGGAGACCGGGTGGCAGGCCAGCATCCCCCTCCGTCGGCTGGCCGACCCGTCCGAGATCGCGGCCGTCGTCGGGTTCCTCGCTTCTCCCGCCGCTTCCTACGTCACGGGGGTGAACCTGCCGGTGGACGGAGGTAGGACGGCGGCACAGTAGCCCGGATCGGGCCGCCGGGCCCGCCTGACGCGCCGGCTTTTCAGTCGTTCAGTCGTGCAGTGTGCGCAGCACCGCTCGCACCGGGGCCCAGTCGCGGGCTGATGTCATACAGAACCTGCCGTCGCTGGCTTATGCGTCCTCCCGGACGGCCGAGCACAGGATCTCCGCAGTCCGCCACATCTCGCCGAACGTGTTGAACAGCGGCGCGGGGGCCAGGCGGAGCACGTCCGGCTGACGATAGTCAGCCACCACGCCGGCCTGCCGGAGCCGCGCCCGGACCTGGTCCGCGCGGCCGGGAAGGCGCACGGAGAGCTGCGCCCCCCGCCTGTCCGGGTTCGGCGGAGTCATGATCTCGATGGCGCCTTCGAGGCCCGTGACCAGCAGCCACTCGAGGTAGGCGGTGAGCCGGATCGACTTGGCCCGTAGTCGGTCGAGCCCCGCTTCGTCGAACAGGGCGAGCGCCGGACCCAGAGGGGCCATCGCCAGAACGGGCGGACAGCTGAGCTGCCATCCCGCGGCGTCCGCCCGGGGCACGAAGTCGGGATCGAGCTGCATGCGGAACCGGGTCGCCGGGTCGTTGCCCCACCAGCCTCCGAGCCGACCGACCTCGGTGTCGGTGGAGTGCCGTTCGTGGACGAACACACCGGCCGGTGCTCCAGGACCCGCGTTGACGTACTTGTAGTGGCACCAGGCGGCGAAGTCCACGTCCCAGTCGTGCAGTCGCAGGGGCACGTTGCCCACCGCGTGCGCCAGGTCGAAGCCGACGAGCGCCCCACAGCGTCTGGCCGCACGCGCGATTCTGCCCAGATCCAGCATCTGACCGGTCAGGAAGTTCACGCCTCCCAGCAGGACCAGCGCCACCTGCTCGCCTCGCGCGTCCAGGGCCGCCTCGATGTCGGCCTCCTCGATCAGCTCGCTTTCCTCACACGGTCCGATCTCGATGAGAGTCGAGGCCGGGTCCAGTCCGTGCCACCTGAGGTGTGTCTGCACGACGAACCGGTCACTCGGGAAACAGGGGTTCTCGATGAGGATGCGGTGTCGCTTTCCTTCGGGGCGGAAGAAACTGGCGAGGAGGAGGTGGAGATTCACCGAGAGGCTGTTCATGACGGCCACCTCATGCGGCGCGCCGCCGACGAGGCTGGCCAGGGACCCCAGAAATCGCTCATCGAGTCCGTACCACGGAGACGCGCCGTCGAACCAGCCATCCACTCCCAGGGTGGCCCAACGGCCCGTTTCCCGCTCCACGACCGCACGCGCCGCCGCCGGGAGCGGACCGAGAGAGTTGCCGACCAGGTACACGGCCGCGTCACCGCCGCAGCGAGGAAGCTCGAAACGAGCGCGGAATCCGGCCAGCGGATCCTCTGCATGGAGCCGCTCCGCGAATTCCGGCCCGCGCCGAAGCCCGGAGCCGAACAGCGCTTCCGCAGCTAGAGGGATCAATCGCCTCTCCAGCCGGGCCCCCGGACAACGCGACCGGCCAGCGCACCAGCATGCGCCCCGTCTCGTACCGTGTGCGTTCCGTTGACGAACACGTGTACCATGCCCTCGGCCAGCTGATGTGGCTCGGCGAACGTGGCACGGTCGCGCACCGTGGACGGGTCGAACACCACGATGTCTGCGTAATAGCCGGGAACCAGGGCGCCGCGGCGCAGGATGCCCAGGTGGTCGGCCGGCTGCGTCGTAAGCTTGCGCACGACCTCCTCGAGCGAGATCACGCCCTCATCGCGCACGTACCGGCCCAGCAGTCGGGCAAAGTTGCCGTATGCCCGTGGATGGGGGTTGGACTCGAGGAATACTCCCTCGGGCGAGAGTGCCTCGGCGTCCGAACCGAAGGTCATCCACGGAAGGGCGATCTTCTTCTTCACGTTCTCTTCGGACATGAGAAAGTAGACGGTCCCGACGTCCGCCTCGTTGGCGATCAGCAGGTCCATCGCCGTCTCTTCCGGAGTGAGTCCGCGTTCCGCCGCCACCTCGGCCAGGGTCATGCCGGTCAGCGGCTTCAGCTCGTCGGTGCGGAAGCCTACGAGAAGCACGTTCTCCGCGGAGCCCGCGGCCAGATACAGGTTCTCCCACTGATCGGTGGGTGTTCGCATCTCGAGCGCCACGCGGCGACGGATCGCCGGGTCCTCGAGTCTGCGGATCCACGCCTGGTCGCCACCCTCCTGGACCCATGGGGGCATCGCCGCGTCGAGCCCGGTCGCGCCCGCCGTGTAGGCGTACATGTCCGCTGTGATCCTCAGGCCCTCCGCCCGGGCCGCTTCGACCAGATCGATGACCTCATCCAGGCGCGGCCAGTTGTCCTGTCCGGCCGCCTTCAGGTGATAGATCTCAGCCGCGACTCCCGCCTCGCGCGCGATCGCGATCAGCTCGTCTACCGCTGCAAGGATCGAGTTTCCCTCGCTTCGCATGTGCGAGATATACATGCCGCCGTACTCACCGGCCGCCGCTGCCAGCGCGATGAGCTCGTCGGTATCGGCATAGAACGCGGGAGCGTATATCAGCGACGAGGCCAGACCGAGCGCTCCCTCCTCCATTGCGGTGCGCACCAGGTCCTTCATCCTCTCCAGCTCCTGCGCAGTCGGAGCCCGGTCCTCGTAGCCCAATTCGTGGATTCGGACTGTCGTCGCACCGACGAACGAGGCGACGTTCGGCGACACGCCACGTTCGATCAGGTGCTCCAGGTAGCCCCCGAGGGAGGTCCAGGTGACATCGAACTTGATGTCGCCCTGGTCCTCGAGCATCTCGGCCTTCATCTCGTTGTTCAGCGGGCCCATCGACCAGCCCTCGCCCATCACGACGAGGGTCACGCCCTGCACCAGATCACTCTCGCCGCGCCCGTCCTCGAGAAGCGATTCGTTGGCCCAGGAGAGCATGTTGATGAAGCCAGGCGACACGGCCATTCCCGAGACGTCGATTTCGGTAACTCCCTGGAGTCCGGTCTTTCCCCCGTCCTCTCCGTAGCCGAGAATTGCTGAAATCGTGTCTCCGTCGATCGCCAGATCGCCGACGTACGGAGGACCGCCCGATCCGTCGTATATCGTCCCCCCCTTCAGGACGAGCTGATGCTCGGCGGGACCGGAGCACGAGATGACGAACGGAAGCACGGCGAGCCACGGGATGAGACGCCAGTGGGACATGAACATCCTCGAACCATCGTGATCGGATTTGCGCCGCTGCCGGGCGTCCGGGCGAATGAGTCTCGGACCAACGCCGACAAACCTAGCGATCCTCGGTGTTCCAACGCGAGTGGGAAAGCCAGCCTCTTTCGACGCTGTCGTTTGCTGGACTCGCCGTCCCGGGCGGTCTATTCTCCACCACCTTGAACCGGGAGGCGGCCGGCCGATAGGCCCCGCTCCCGAAATTTGACGAACGGCCACGCGAGTGGAGACGATAATGAGCACCAGGATGAGCGCAGGTCTTACTCTCACCGCGGTGTTATTCGGCGCAGCTCCGCTGGCGGCGCAGAGCTTCCCGACGGACGACGCGGTGATCGAGGCGATCTGGGCCGAGGGGATGGAGAACTCGCAAGCGTGGACCATCGGTCAGGCCATGCTCGACTCGATCGGGCCTCGCCTCACGGGCACTCCCGCGGTGGAACATGCGAACCACTGGACGCACGCCCTGCTGTCCGGGTGGGGAGTAGACGCACGGATCGAGACTTACGGCACGTGGAAGGGATGGGAGCGGGGGGTGACGCACGTCGATCTCGTCGCGCCGCGCGTGCGTACGCTGGATGCCGCGCTGATGGCCTGGAGCCCGGGCACTGACGGGACCGTCGAAGGCGCGGTCGCGATCTTTCCGAAGTTCGAGGGCGCGGAAGAATTTGACGCCTGGCTTCCGTCCGTGCAGGGGCGGTTCGTGGCGCTGGCGATGCCGCAGCCGTCGTGCCGTCCGCTCGGTAGCTATGAAGAGTACTGGACCGAGGAGCAGGTGGAAGCGCTGCGTGAGGAACGCCGGGCGATGCAGCTTGCATGGCGCGAGCAGCTCGAGGCCACCGGGCACGAGCCTGCCGCGATGATCGCGGCAATCGAGGACGCTGGCGCTATGGGAATCCTATGGTCCGACTGGAGCGGTGGATGGGGGGCGCGCCGCATGTTCGCCCTCAACACCCGCTTCGAAGCGGCCACCAACACGATCCCGGCCGTGGATCTGAGCTGCGAAGACTACGGACTGGTGTGGAGGCTCGCCGAACGCGACCAGGGGCCAAGACTCCTGATCACTGCCGAGGGCACGATCATGGACGAGGTCCCGGTCGCCAACGTGATCGGTGAAATCCGGGGCGTCGAGCTTCCCGATGAATACGTGGTCCTTTCGGCCCACTTCGACTCGTGGGACGGAGCGTCCGGGGCTACGGACAACGGCACCGGCAGCATCGTCATGTTGGAAGCGATGCGCATCCTCTCGGAGGTCTATCCGAATCCGAAACGCACGATCCTGGTGGGACTGTGGGCCAGTGAAGAGCAGGGGCTCAACGGATCGCGGGCGTTCGTGCACGACCACCCCGAGGTCATCGAAGGTCTGCAGGTGGCGCTCAACCAGGATAACGGAACGGGCAAGATCGCACGGGCTTCCTCCATGGGCCTGGTCGACGCGTCCGGGAACATCGCGGGCTGGATGTCCCGCATTCCGTCCGAGATCACGCAGGACATCGACCTCCGCTTCCCGGGCACGCCGAGCGGCGGTGGGAGCGACCACGCCTCGTTCATCTGCGCGGGAGCGCCCACGGTCAGTCTGTGGTCGAGTAGCTGGGATTACTTCGGCTACACCTGGCACACGAACCTGGACACGTTCGACAAGATCGTGTGGGAGAACGTCGAGAGTAACGCGACGCTGTACGCCATGCTGGCCTATCTGGCTTCCGAAGATGACCGGGTGCCACGCGACCGACGCGTGATGCCCGTGGACCCGGAGACGGGAGAGACCCGTGAATGGCCCGCCTGCGAGGACGGGGCGCGACAGACCAGCGAGCACTATCGCTGAGCGGGGTGGAAGTCAGGCAGCGGCCTCGGGAGATCCCATGAGTCCAGATCGCGCCAGGCTGTTTCACGAAGAGCTCACGCGCTTTCCGGCGGAGCTGTTCCAGTTCGATCCGCGAATCCGGGACGGGTGGCTCTCGGACAGGTACTTCGTCCGAACGGCACGCACGCTGAACCACTCGGGCCGTGACCCGTCCGTGACTCTGCAGTTCTTCGCCAAGCGCAAGGGGATGCTGGCCGGCACCTTCGAGTGTGTCCGAATGCTCCAGACCCAGCTCGCGCGAGGATACGACTACTCGGATCTCGAGGTCGACACGCTGCACGACGGCGACCGGATCGAGCCGTGGGAGGTGGCGTTCCGCATCCGTGGGGAATACCGCGCCTTCGCCCACCTGGAGACCCCGCTGGACGGAGTCCTCGCCCGGCGCAGCCTGATCGCGACGAACGCCGCGCGCTCAGTAGATTCCGCTGCGGGAGTGCCGGTGATCTATTTCGCGCCGAGGCATGACGACTGGCGTATCCAGACGCCCGACGGCTACGCGGCCCGGGTGGGCGGGGGGGGAGATGTGTCGAGCGACGCGGGGGCCTCGTGGTGGGGCGGGGAAGGCGTGGGGACGATGCCGCATGCCCTGATCGCCGCTTTCGATGGCGACGTTGTCGAGGCCACCCTCGCGTTCGCCCGCTACGTCAGGGACGAGGAGCCCCACGTGCCGATCGTCAGCCTGGTGGATTATGCCAACGACTGCGTCGGGGACTCGCTGGCCGTCGCCCGTGCCATGCGCACAGAGTTTGGAGACCACGTACTGTATGGCGTTCGCCTCGACACTAGCGGCAAGCTCGTGGATCGGGCCCTCTCGGACGATCCCGACCTGTGGGGGAAGGAGAGCCTGGCTGGCGTGAATCCGCACCTGGTCCGCAAAGTCCGCGTGGCGCTGGACGCCGAGGGCTTCGACTACGTCGGGATCATGGTTTCGGGCGGTTTCACGCCTCGGAAGATCAGGCGGTTCGCAGAGCTCGGCCTGCCAATCGCCGCCTACGGAGTCGGGAGTAGCATTCTCGGCCACGGATGTGAAGAAGATGGGGTGGTGACCGAATTCGACTTTACGGCCGATGTGGTCGAAGTGGACGGGCGCGCCGAAGCGAAAGTGGGCCGCGGCGTGTGGGAGAATCCTCGACTGATCAGCGTGAACTGGGAACTGCTGGCACGACTCGATGGGGAGGTGCAAGGTGCCTGAACTGCCGATCCCGCCGCACTTCGATGAGGCCCGGACCGGTGAAGTCTGGCGCGTGGACTACGGGGACCGGGCGCCGGAGGCGGAAGCGTGGGCCGCGGAACACGGAATCGGGCATCCGTCCGATGACGACCCGACGATCGGCCTGCTTCTCGTGGATTGCCAGAACACGTTCTGCGTCCCGGGATACGAGCTGTTCGTCGCCGGGCGGTCCGGGCACGGCGCGGTGAACGACAACGTCCGGCTCTGCCAGTTCATCTATCGAAACCTCCCGGTGATCACAGAGATCACCGCGACACTCGACACGCACACGGCGCTGCAGATCTTCCACCCCGTATTCTGGGTGGACGAGGACGGCGATCACCCTGTAGGGGGCCGGACGGAGATCACCCTGGCCGACGTGGAGGAAGGTCGCTGGTGCCCGAATCCGGCGATGGCGGACTCGCTGGCCGGCGGCGACGTAGAGTGGCTTCGAAAGTATGCCCGGCATTACGTGCGCCGCGTGACCGAAGGTCGTTACCCGTTGATGATCTGGCCGTATCACTCGATGCTGGGCAGCATCGGCCATGCGCTCGTGTCCGCCGTCGATGAGGCGGTATTCTTCCACAGTATCGCGCGTCAGACCGCGGCCCGGTTCGAGGTGAAGGGCGGTGCGCCGCTCACGGAGAACTACTCGGTTCTCAGCCCCGAGGTGACTCTCGGGCCAGGTAACGAGCGGATCGCGTCGCCGAATCTCGCTCTGTTCGATCACCTTATGGAGTTCGACGCGGTGATAGTCGCCGGGCAGGCGGCCAGCCATTGCGTGGCCTGGACCCTGCACGACCTCCTCACAGCCATTCAGGCTCGCGATCCGGAGCTTGCCGGCAAGATCTACATCCTGGAAGACTGCATGTCGTCCGTCGTGGTCTCGCGGGGAGTGGACTTCACCGAGGATGCCGAAGAAGCCCTCGACCTGTTCGAGGAGCACGGTATGCGGCGCGTCCGGTCGACGGATCCGATGGCCGAGTGGGAAGGGATGGAGTAGGAACGCGTGCGAATCGAGACCCCCAGGCTCCGGCTCAGGGCACTGCAGGAGGAAGACGCCGAGCCTCTCGTCCGCATCTTCTCGCACCCGGACGTCGTACGGTATTCGGGCGGACGGTCTCCCACGCTCGAAGAAGTGCGCGAAGGCATCCGCCAGCACATCTCCGCGTACTATGACGACCTCCGGTACGGCCTCCTCGTGGCCGAGCTCCGCGACACGGGGGAAGTCGTCGGGCGCGTTGGCTTCCTGGCCACGGAAATAGACGAATCGGCTAACGCCGAGCTGCACTACCATCTGGCTCCCGACGCGTGGGGCAGTGGTCTCGCCACGGAGGCCACGCGGGCCGTCCTCGAATGGGGATTCGAGGTCGGCCGCTTGGAACGCGTCGTCGCCGCGATTCACCCGGACAACCATGCATCCCGGCGTGTCGCCGAGAAGTGCGGCCTGACCTTCTGGAAGGAGATGGAGTTGCAGGACTCAGGTCTATTCCAGGTCTACTACGCCGTGTCACCCGCCGCGGACTGAATCCGAAACTGGCTTCCTCGACGAGTAACGCTTCATCGAGACCGCTCGCCTCCTGGGTCCCCAGCGGCCTGGACGATCCTCGAACACGCCGGCGCACACGGTTCCGCACGCACGGCAGCGGGCGCCCTCCGACAGCGCCCAGGTCACCAGCGCGTACCCGTCACGGCCGATCAGGACAGCGTCGCACGCCGGGCAGTGGGTCGTCTGGCCCTCCGGATCGACCACGTTCCCCGTGTATGCGAAGCGGATTCCGTCGTTGCGGGCGATCTCACGGGCCCGGCGTACCGTAGCTGGAGGAGTGGGGGGCACGTGGCGCATCCGCCAGTCCGGGTGGAAAGCAGTGAAATGGAGCGGCACGTCCGGTCCGAGCTCGTCCAGCACCCAGCGGCTCAGCGCATGGATCTCCGCCTCCGAGTCGTTCTCTCCCGGAATCAGCAGCGTCGTGATCTCCAGCCACGTGTCGGTTTCATGCCGGATGTGGCGAAGCGTTTCCAGCACCGGCTCCAGGCGCCCCGCGGCGAGCTTCCGGTAGAACGAGTTCGTGAATCCCTTGAGGTCCACGTTGGCGGCGTCCATACATTTGTAGAACTCGACTCGCGGCGCCGCACACACGTAGCCCGCCGTCACCGCCACCGTCCGCACGCCGCGCTCACGGCATGCGGCGGCCACGTCGATCGCGTATTCGTGGAATACGACCGGGTCGTTGTAGGTGAAGGCCACCGAACGGCACCCGAGATCGGACGCCGCTCTGGCGATCGCCTCCGGAGTCGCGGACTCGGCCAGGGTGTGCATCTCTCTTGACTTGCTGATGTGCCAGTTCTGGCAGAACGAACAGGTCAGGTTGCATCCGGCGGTCCCGAAGGAGAGCACCGATGTGCCGGGCAGGAAATGGTTCAGAGGTTTCTTTTCGATCGGGTCCACACAGAACCCGCTGGAGCGTCCGTAGGTGGTGAGGACGACCTGCCCGTCCAGGTTCGCGCGGACGAAGCACAGACCCCGCTGCCCTTCCCGCAGGCGGCACAGTCTCGGACAGAGGTCACACTGCACGCGTCCGTCCTCGAGCGCCGTCCAGTAGCGGGTCCCTACCACGTGGGCCGGATCGATGGGAACGTCCATGGGTCTCATCCCGTGTCTGTCGCCTGCAACCTAACACCAGGCCGCACGTCCGGCCCCTGTTGGTCCCGGCGGCGGTGTGCGAGAATAGGTCGACCGAGCCGCCGGCCGCCGCCGCGGACCACGCACACGAGAGGAACTCAATCCATGGTACGGGCACCCCGCGAGATCAATATCCGAACCGCGATCCCGGATGACGCGGAGTCCATCGCCAGGCTGTCCGGCGAGCTCGGATATCCGACCTCGGCGGCCGACGCCCGCCGCCGCCTGTTCGATATCAAGACCGCCGAGACGCACGCCGTGATGGTCGCGGAGGACGCTCCCGGGTCTGTCGTCGGCTGGATCCACGTGTTTCGGTCGCCACGCCTGGGCGGTGAGCCGTTCGCCGAGCTCGGTGGTCTCGTAGTGACGGAGTCGCTCAGAGGGCATGGAATCGGCAGCCGGCTCGTTGCCGAAACCGAGCGCTGGGCCGCCGAGCGCGGAATCGCGACCCTTCGAATCCGCACCCGCACCACGCGAAACGATGCACGCCTGTTCTACGAGGACCTGGGATTCGTTCTCACTAAGACCCAGGTGGTGTTCGAGCGGCAGCTGCTCGAGGACTGACTGGCGCCACACGAGGCCCATCACCCATTGCCGAACTCGATCTTCGGTATATATTCGGTGTCTACCCGAACCCGGAGGATGGAGTGTCGAGTCGGCCGCAGACGGACCTGAGAACCATTCCCGGCGTGGGCCCCAGCATCGAGATCGACCTTCTGGATCTAGGCATCCATGGCGTGTCGGAGCTTCTCGACCGGGACCCCGATCACCTGTACGATGATCTATGCCAGCTGCGTGGCGAGCGGATGGATCCGTGTGTGAAGTACGTCTTTCGCTGCGCCGTCTACTTCGCATCGAGCGAGGTACACGAGCCAGCGTTGCTACAGTGGTGGAATTGGAAGGATCGGTCTCCCGGGGACTGGTAATCCACGGGTCAGGCGCGGTTTCCGGGGGCCTATTTTGCCTGTGCGCGAGCGATCCGCGCCCGTACCCTTCTGTCATCTCCGCGTCAGGCCGCGTATCGTGTGAGCCATGTCAGAAATTACAAGCACGATCCGCAGGCTGTTCATCAGTTTTCGTGACTCGGTGAGCGCACTTTTTGACTCCCACACCACGGCAGACGACCTGTTGGGGGTGATTTGGCTCGCCGTGATCGGGCTCGTCGTAGTAGTGGTGATGTGGATATTGAAAGTGATCGACAACAGGAGACCGATGCGGCGATAGCCCCGGCCGGCCCCCCGAGGGGGCGTCCGTAGCGGATCGGTTGATTTTCTAGGGCTTGTCTGGGAGGTATGCCAGGGCTTGACCCTGCTTCCCGGGACTGAGCGGTCCCGGAAAGCAGCGTCCGGCCAGGTCTAGAGGCCCGGACCAAAGGTCCCGGCCGAGCCTTCCTACGGCCTGACGTTCAGGTTGGTGCGGAACACGTTTTCGGGGTCGTACTTCGCTTTGACCTGCCGGAGCTTCTCATAGTTCGCCCCGTAGGCGGCCGTGACGCGGGCCGCGTCTTCCGCCTCGCTCACGAAGTTCAGATACACACCGCCGGTCGAGTAGGCGGCCGTGGCGTCAAAGAACTCGCGGGCCCACGAAACGCACCGGGCGTCGTCGGCCGCGTCTTCCCAGCGCGTGTGCACGTTCATCACGAAAGCGGCATCCCGGTGCGGGTAGGCCGCCGATTCTGCCGGGATCCTGGCCGCCTCGCCTCCGACCTGCGCGATGAAGATCTCCGACTGCGGACTGGGAAGAGTCGCCGTGTACTCGAGGAGTGTATCGATCAGGCCGTCCTCGATGCCGGCGAAGTTGTGCGACTTCCAATAGTTCCGCGACCCCGGTGTCAGAAGCGGGTCGAAGGCCTGCTGAAACTCCGCGAAAGGCATCACTCCGATATGCTCGCCGTGCGGGTTGCCGTACGCGCGCATTGGCTCCAACTCCCGCTCGCCGTCCGCCGGGTCGCCCGCGTATACGAAGGCGAGCACCACGACCTTGGTTCCGTGTACTTCCTCCGGCAGGAACGGCAGCGGCGGGGCAGCCCTGAGGACCGTCCACACGGTCATGTCGTCCGATGCGCCCGACACGAACTCCCGCCAGGTTTCGAGCACGTCTCGGCCCTCGGAATACGGGTGAACGATGAGACCGCACAGAAGGTCCGGTCCGGCCTCCCGGAGGTGGAACTCGAACGAAGTGACGATGCCGAAGTTGCCGCCGCCTCCCTTGAGAGCCCAGAACAGGTCCGCGTTCTCCATCTCACTCGCGGTCAGTTCGCGGCCGTCGGCGGTCACGACGTCCGCCGAAAGAAGGCTATCGATCGTCAGGCCATACTTCCGGCTCAGCCAACCGAAACCGCCCCCTAGCGTGAGCCCCGCGATCCCGGTCGTGGAATTGATGCCCACCGGAATGGCCAGGCCGTGAGGTAACGTCGCGGCATCGACATCGCCCAACGTCGCCCCGGGCTGCACTCGGGCCGTACCCGCGCCCACGTCCACGTCCACCGCCCTCATCTGCGACAAGTCGATCGTCAAGCCGTCCTCGCACAAGGCGCTGCCCGCGATGTTGTGACCGGCTCCCCGTACGGAGAACAACAAGCCGTGCCGCATGGCGAAATCGAGGCTCCTCTTCACGTCGGCGGCTCCGGTGCAGCGCGCGATCAGAGACGGCCGTTTCTCGACCATCGCGTTCCAGACGGCGCGCGCCTCCTCGTAACCCGAATCCTCGCTGCCAATGAGCGAACCATCCAGGTCGGCGGCGAATGACTCCAGCGTGTGCGCGTCGAGTTCCACCTGGCCGCCGGCCAGGGCAGCTACGGAAAGGCCTGCCATTGTCACCTCCAGTAATGTTTCTCGGTCCGGGTCGTGGCGCCGGCCGGCGCCTCACGAGGGTACCGATTTGCCGAAACGTCACGGGCTATCCAACTGGGTCATGCGCAAACGACTCTCCAGACAGGACAAAGCGGAGCGACGTGTCAAGGTCAGGACGTCGGGATCGCTGTCAGCCCGGGTCCGATCGCTTCCGGATCAGAGTCAGTCCATCGGCCATCGGGAGCAGTACGCTCTCCGTTCTGTCGTCGTCGGTGACATGTGCGTTGAAAGCACGGACAGCGCGGGTAGGTGCGTCGTCGACAGAAGAGTCCGTAACCTTGCCCTCCCACAGGGTGTTGTCGACGAGGATGAGACCGTTCCGATCGAGGTAAGGCAGCACCGCCTCGTAGTAGTCGACGTAAGACTCCTTGTCGGCATCGATGAAGGCGAGGTCGAACCTGATGTCGGGCGGTAGCGCGGCCAGGGTCTCGAGAGCGGGACCGATGCGCAGGTCGATTCGATCCGCCACCCCGGCGGCGACCCAGGCATCGCGCGCTGTGGCCGTCCACTCCTCGCTCAAGTCACACGCGATCAAACGCCCGTCGGCCGGGAGGCCGCGCGCTATGGCCAGGGCAGAGTATCCAGTAAACGTGCCGATCTCGATCGCGCTGCGCGCCCCGATCGCGCGCGTCAGGAAAGTCATGAACACGGCCTGCGGGTGTGCGATCTGCATCCGACGTGAGTCACCGAGCTCGTTCGTTCGTGCGATCAGCTTACGCTGAACGGCGTCCGGCGCCGTAGTGTTTGCCAGCACGTAGTCGAACAGCGCATCGTCCAGCGGCAGGTACTTCCGATAGTCGGACAAGGTGCGTCTACTCCCGTCGGTGTCGTTGCCTTCGCGCCTCCCGCTGGGCAGAGTACGCTCTTTGCCGCTACGCTGCACGGAGAATGGGATGCGGGGAAAAGTCAAGAAGCCAGAAGGGAAACGTATGGTGGACAAGGTGAATCTGCGCGAGAGGCTGTCTCGCATTCCCGACCACTGGCAACCGCGGATCGTGGGAGAGCTCAACGGCCAGCACGTGAAACTGGCCCGCCTGCAGGGAGAGTTCGTGTGGCACCGCCACGAGCAGGAGGACGAGTTGTTTCTCGTGCTCGACGGTACTCTCCAGATGGAGTTCAGGGAACGTGTCATCCATGTCGAACCGGGAGAATTCCTCATCGTGCCGCGCGGGGTGGAACACCGACCGGTGGCCGTCAACGAAGTCCAGGTTCTCCTGTTCGAGCCCATCGGTACGCTCAATACGGGGAATGCCGTCGATCCACGGAGGGTGGAGAACCCGGACTGGCTGCTATGAGGACCGTGCGGATTCACTGCGAAGTTTTCGGTGGCCCTGCGCGCTCCCGGACGCGATCTTGGTCTCCATGAGCACACGAACACTACCGGCGCACGCGGAAATGCTGGACGCGTTCCAGAACCGGAACGTGACCTACGACGGGATCTTCTTCACCGGGGTCCGCACGACCGGAATCTTCTGCCGGCCGGTTTGTCCTGCCCGGAAGCCGAAGCCTCAGCACGTGGAGTTCTTCGCCACGGCCAGGGACGCTCTGTATTCGGGGTATCGACCGTGTCGGCGATGCCGTCCCATGGAGCCGACCGGCAGTCCGCCGGCCTGGCTGCGGCAGCTTCTCGCAGATCTCGATGCCGATCCGGCGAGCAGGTGGACGGACCACGACCTGCGCGAGCGCGGATTGCATCCGGACCGCGTACGACGCTGGTTCCAGCGGCATCACGGAATGACGTTTCACGCGTATGGCCGGGCGCGCCGGCTGGGTCTCGCGCTCGAACAGATCAGGGAGGGAGTCGGAGTGTCCACTACTGCGTACCAACACGGATACGAGTCGCTGAGCGGCTTCAACGAGGCCTTTCGACAGCTCGTCGGGGCTGCTCCGAAAGCCGGCGGAAGCGGGATCGTAATCCAGGTGACGCGTGTTCTCACGCCGCTCGGGCCGATGATTGCCGGAGGGACCGACGAGGCTCTCTATTTCTTCGAGTTTTCCGATCGCCGCCGCCTCGAAAAGCAACTGGATCGACTGCGGGCTCGCCTGGACTGCGTTCTCATACCGGGGGATAACGACGTTCTGCGCCGCACCACGTCGGAAATCGAATCTTACTTCGCGGGCGGGCTCCGGCAATTCTCGATCCCGCTCGTAGCACCGGGCACCGAGTTCCAGAAGACGGTCTGGAACGAGCTGCTGAGGATCCCGTTTGGCCAGACCCGAAGCTATGCTGACGTGGCGCGCGCCATACGCCGCCCGTCGGCCGTGCGAGCCGTGGCGCGAGCAAACGGCGACAACCGCATGGCCATTCTCATCCCGTGTCACCGGGTGGTCGGGAGCGACGGGCGTCTGACGGGCTACGGGGGTGGCCTGTGGCGGAAACAGCATCTGCTGGACCTCGAGTCCGGTACATCTCAGGGGGGGCTGTTTACCTGACCGGGTCCTGAAATAGCGCGGGGAGCCGCCAGGCCGTCTTTCGTGTACATTGGGCGCGAGAGCTGCACCCTATGACACCTGACATACACGAGAGTATAGATGAGCAACGGCCTCAGGCAGGAGGATCCCCTCCGCCGCCTCCTCGAGAAAGATGCGGTTATCACCGCTGTCAATCGTCTGTTCCGTAGCGTAGACGAGAAGGACTGGATGCAGGCTGAGGCCTGTCTGGCGCCGCGCGTTCTCCTCGACGTCACGTCGCTCGCCGGCGGCGAGCCGGAGCACATGTCAGGGGTCGCGATCGTGGATGGGTGGCGCGAGTCACTGAGTCACCTGGAAGCCATCCACCACCAGGCGGGGAACTACGAGGTGGAAGTCCGCGGCGAAGAGGCGGACGCCTCGTGCTACGGGATCGCCTACCATTACCAACCCAATGACACGGGCCTCAACACGCGCACGTTCGTGGGCACCTACGGTTTGCACCTGCGCAAGCACGGCGGCAGCTGGCGAATCGACCAGTTGCGCTACAACCTGAAGTTCCTGGACGGCAACACGGACCTGGAAGGCCGGGAAGGGGACGGCTGAGTCGAATCGGGGCGCAGCCTGCCCGGCGGCCCGCGAACCTCGGCGGGGGGATCAGCATGACGACTCCACAGGACGTCACCCTGAAGGTAGGGGAGGAAGGGAAGCTTCGGGGTGGCTTCGCCGGGGGCTGGTGGATCGTCTATTCCGGTATGCCCAACCGCGACACCTACTCCGTGGCCATCCGGTGGACGAACGGGAACAACGCGGCCGCCTACAACCTGTTTCTCCCGACCGGGCAGACGGAATTCGCGGCGGCAAAGGGACGGGTCCGGGTCTACTCGGTCTCTTCTCACGAAGTCCGCCTGCGGTACTCCAAGTGACCGCCGGAACGTACCGAACGTATCCGGGAGAAAGCCATCCATGCGCGCCGTGATTTCGCTTGCCGCGTTCCTTTGGATCGGCACGGCGGCGACCGTTCTCGGACAGGAGCCCTGGCCGAGAGGAGAACCAGCGGATGTCGGCCTCGATTTCTCGCCACTTGCCGATCTCGCGGGCGAGGTCGCCGAAGGTGACTACGGGTACGTGGACCGCCTTCTCGTGGTCTCGGGCGGACGACTGGTGTTCGACGAGCGGTACGACAACGACTACTCCGAGATCTCACGCGGCCAGAGCGGGCCCATAGGGTGCGGCACGGACGCGTGCGAAACACCCGAAGATGTGCACGACTTCAACTACCTGCACCCGGATCGTCATCCCTTCTATCATGGACGAGAGGTGCACACCCTGCAATCCGTTACGAAGTCGGTCGCCTCCACGCTCATCGGGATCGCGATCCAGCGTGGGGAGATCACGGGAGTGGACGCTCCGGTGTTCGAGCTTCTGACCGACTATGACCTGGACCGGGTGGATCCGCGCGTGCGAGACGCGACTCTGGCAGACCTTCTCACCATGCGTCTCGGGATCGAATGGCACGAAACCGACCGGCCGCTCGACGACACGAACACCACCCTTCAGCTCGAGAAGAGCGAGAACTGGGTGCAGTTCACGCTGAGCCAACCGGCGGACGCCGATCCGGGCACGAAGTGGGCCTACAACAGCGGGGCCAGCCACCTCATGTCGGCGATCATCGAGCAGGCCACGGGGCGGTCGACGACCGAGTACGCCGAAGAGCGCCTTTTCGGGCCCTTGGGTATACAGGACTATCACTGGAAGAAGGATCCGCAGGGCCTTCCGGACACGGAAGGTGGTCTGTATCTGGCGGCTGAAGACCTCGCTCGAATCGGGCTCTTCTACCTGCAGGACGGGGTCTGGGAGGGCGAGCGTCTCCTGCCCGAGGGCTGGGTGGGGGCCGCGACCGCGCGCCAGGTGGACGACGTGGCTCCGAACAACCCGAACTGGAACTGGGGATACGGATACCAGTGGTGGCGGCTCGACGCCTCCGGGCTGGATGTGTGGGCCGGTCTCGGGTTCGGCGGACAGAACCTGATCGTGATTCCCGGACGCGACCTGGTCGGAGTCATCAACAGCTGGAACGTCTTCGGCAGGAAGCCTCCGCTGGTCGTTCCGTTCATCGACGCCATGATCGAGGCGTCGGCCGGTTCCTGAGGGCACTGTGAGATGAGACGCATTGCTCTACTGGTTCTCTCGGTCAGCCACCTGATCGGTTGCTGGTACGGTCCGCCGGAGGACGTGGCGCAGATCGAGCACGCGCTGCGCCGCTGGAACTCACGAACGGTAGCCGTAGCCGTGTCGCAGACAAGTCAGCGTCCTCCACGCGGTCTGGCCACGTTTCCAAACGGCGGCGTTCCAAGGGTGCTGGGCGCGACCGTCAGTGTTTACTTCGGTGACGTGGGGTGGGCCCGATTGCGCCAGGTATGGCACGTACCGGTCCCTCCCCACCTGCTGCATGGCTTTGGCGCGCACATCGAGGGTGTGGAGCGGGACACGGCCTATTTGGCGATCTCGGGCTGCGCGCAGAACGAGTGCTGGGGTGACCTCCGTTCGCACGAGAGATACAGGGTCTTGACGAACGGGACCGTCGAGCGTGTCGATTCGGTGCCCGAAGCAGCCCGTCCCCGCGGCGAGAGCCTGATCCGGATGCAGGGAGAACAGCTCTACCTGCGGATCGGATTCGTCTGGGACGCCGTCGAGGCCAGTCTCGAGCCGGGCCAGGACCGTGAGGTCGTGTTTCGGCTCGATCCGGACACGGGGCTCCTCAGACTGGCGGAGCCCTATCCGTTTCCGGTTCTTTCCGCCACAGATGAACGAACCCGAGCGTTTACGCTTCACCGAATCGTGTGACAGGGAGGCGAGGATATGCGGCGCGTCCTGATCGCGGCCAACTGGAAGATGAACCTCGGACGCACGGAAGAGGCCCTGCTCCTGGTGCGCCGTCTGCGTCCGGCTCTCACGGTCGTGGAGTCAGTGGACGTAGCGATCTGCCCACCGTTTCCAGTCATCGTTGCGCTGGCCGATGTGTTGCGAAATTCGCGAATCGGGCTGGGGGCCCAGACGATGCACTGGGCAGAAGACGGAGCGCACACCGGGGAAGTATCGCCCGCAATGCTCCGGGGTGTGTGCGACTACGTGATCCTCGGACACTCCGAGCGCCGGGCAACCCAAGGTCCAAGCGCGGGCGACGAATCGATCAACCGAAAAGTGCGAGCAGCAGTGGCGCATGACCTGGTGCCCATCGTGTGCGTCGGGGAGAGCGCAGAGCAGAGAGAGGCCGGAGGGACGCACGAATTCGTCGGCGGTCAGGTGCAGGCTGCCCTTGCCGGCGTGGGGCCGGAAGCCGCCGGTCGCTGTGTGATCGCGTACGAACCGATCTGGGCCATCGGAAGCGGCCAACCTGCTACGCCAGCCGATGCGAGCCGGACGATCGGCCTGACGATCCGCGGGGCGATCGCATCGACATTCGATGAAGTCGTGGCTGGCGAGGTGCGCGTGCTGTATGGAGGAAGCGTGAACCGGGAGAACATCGGTTCGTTCATGGCCATGCCGGAGATCGACGGAGCGCTGGTCGGCGGGGCCAGCCTGACCCCAGATTTCGCCGGCCTGGTGCGGGCGGCGGGAGCCTAGCGGGAATGGACGGATGCGATGCCATCGCCCTCCACGAGGCCTACGTTTGACGTCACCAGTCGGTTCTCGGAGGAAGGAAAAGGAGATGAACAGACACGCGCTGTCCCGGAGTGGCGGGCTGAGCCTGGCCGTGTTCGCGGTGGCCCTGATGGTGACCCCTGTGGCGTCCGCCCAGGAGGACCGCCGCATCACGGTCACGGGCGAAGCCGACGTGCGGGTGGTGCCCGACGAGGTGGTGCTGACGCTCGGCGTGGAGACGGACGACATGAACCTGGCCGCGGCGAAGGCGGAAAACGACGCTCGCATGGCTCGCGTGATCCAGGCAGCCGAACGGGCCGGACTTCCCCAGAATCTGATTCGAACCGACTACCTGGGCATCGAGCCGCGGTACGACTACGACGGCAGGGAGCGCATCTTCCTCGGGTATTGGGTGCAGAAGAGCGTTTCTCTCACACTGCGCGACATAGACGCCTTCGAGGACCTGCTCTCCGCCGTCCTCGAGGCGGGCGCCAACTACGTGCATGGCATCCAGTTCCGTACGACAGAGCTGCGATCACACAGGGATCGGGCCCGGTCCCTTGCCCTCGAGGCGGCTCGCGAGAAAGCCGAGATGATGGCGGGCGAACTGGGCCACTCCGTCAGCGGGACCGTCCTCATCCGCGAGGACCGGTCGGGCTGGTGGTCCTCCTACGGGGGATGGTGGCGTGGTGGCCGCGGCGGCTACATGTCGCAGAACGTGGTCCAGAACGCGCAGCCGGGCGGGGGAGCAGCGGAGGGTGTCACGGCTCCCGGACAGATCTCCGTGATCGCCAACGTGACGGTCACGTTCGAGCTCGAGTAGGAGACAACGGGGCGCCTGCGGGTCCGATTCCAGGTAAGGAGCCGAGCGTTACCTGGTCGATTACTCCCACGATCACGGCGCGTATGGCGCCGGGGTCCAGGCCGAGGATCTGTCGGGCGCCGTTTCCCTCATCCAGCACCAGAACGGTATCTCCCGGCCCCGCCTGCGCGACGTCCACGGCGATGTCGTAGTCTCCCGTGGGCTCAGTCCCCGGCCCCAGGTGATCCACGAGGAGCAGTCTCCGACCCTCGAGGTGGGAGATCTTCACGGTCGAGACCACCGAGCCCGCCACCCGACCGATGTACATCAGGTTCGACCCGTTTCTTCGTGCCAGGACGCCGTCGGCACGCGCTCTTCCGGAGGCCGATCCACCTGATCCACGATTCCCGTGATCGCGAGATCCACCGGCACGAATGTCACCGGCATCGCCTGCGCCGCCTCCCGGCTCCCGACGACGAACACCAGGTGACCGGGTCCCGCCTGCGCGGTGGCGTCCGCCGCCACCGCGGGGTCGCCCTTCGGGTTGGAGTCACGGTCCAGCGGCTGCACGACCAGTAACTTCACGCCCTCGAGGCCTTCGTACTTGGTCGTCGCCACGACCGTGCCGATCACCCGGGCCAGCTTCACAGGCCCTCCAGGCGCGATCCGAACCGGGTGGCGTCCGAGAGGTTCTCCCAGATCTGCGGGTGAAGCTGCGAGATCACGACCTGGCGCACGAGTAGCCCCGGCCGGATTACGCCGCACCCGATCTCGACGGCCGCTTCGACGTCCGCCACGACGCCCGAGTACAGCACGATACCCTTGCCGCCCAGGCCATCGGCCATGCGGATCTCCAGCAGCCGCACCTCGGCTCCCTTGATGCCGGCATCCGCAGCGCGAATGGCCGCCGCCACGGTAGAGGTCTCGATCACTCCGACGGCGTCTCGCGGCGCCTCCGTTCTCGCCCCGCCGATCGCGGTCACGACATCCGCGTGCACGTGCGGGAGGAACACGTGGTCGAGTACTGACTCGCCGCCTACGCTGCGACCCGTGGTTAGCGATTCCTGGACTTCCGCGACCGTGCCTCCAACAAGCACCAGGTAGCGCCCGGGCTGCACGGTGCCGGTCCGGATCACGTCGAGCTGGGCGCGTTTGATCATCGCGTCGGCCGCCTCGATCCCCACGGCGATGCTGCTGAAGTCGATCAAAGCCAGTGCCGGTTCGATCATGCCGCCTCGGTTCGGTTGTCACGGCTGGGAATCATAATGGTCATACGATCCGGAAGGAGTCCTTCAGCACACACCGGCGGATGCGGCTGAAGCTGATCGGGTTCGTGATGCCCTCGCCGGTGGGGCTGGCGATCGTGAACGAACAGAAGCCCTCTCCGCCGTAACCCAGGCCATCGTAAGACACGCCGTTCTTGACGAAGATGCTGCAGTCCATTTCCCGGGCCATGCGGCTGAGATGGTCCAGGTGCTTGGAATGCATGGTAGCCGTGTGCCGGAAACCGTGCTCCGCGGCCTTTGCGAACTCGATACCCTGGCGCGCGTCCCGCACACGGGTCAGCGGGAGAATCGGCATCATCTGCTCGGAGAAGATCAGCGGATCGTCCTGCTCGACCTCGGCGAGGACGAGCCTTACCTCGTCGCCGACTTCGATCCCGATCTCCCGCAGTAGCACCGAGGCGTTCTTCCCGATGAACTTCTTGTTCATCGTCCCGTGCCGGCCGCGCTCCGGCCGGTCGGAGAATATCGAGCCCCGCAAGGCATCGATCTGCCGGGCGTCGATCTCCACCGCACCGTTCGCGCACATGGCTCGCTTCAGGTCGTCAGCGATCGAGGCCACGGCGAACACTTCCTTCTCGTCGGTGCAGATGATGTTGTTGTCGAACGAGGCTCCCCTGACGATATCGCGGCCCGCCTGCGCGATGTCCGCCGTTTCGTCGACGACGACCGGAGGATTTCCGGGTCCCGCGCAAACGGCGCGCTTTCCGCTCGACATGGCGGCGCGAACGACCCCGATTCCGCCCGTGACCGTCAGCAGGTTCACGCCCTTGTGGTTCATGACGGCGCCGGCCGTGTCGATCGTGGGCTCGGCGACGGCGCAAACCAGGTTAGTCGGGCCTCCCGCCTCGACGATCGCGTCGTTCATCAGCTGCACGGCCCGGTTGGAGCACGCCTTCGCCCCGGGGTGTGCGTTGAACAGCACGGCGTTCCCCGCGGCCACCATCGAGATGGCGTTGCACGTCACCGTGGAGATCGGGTTCGTACTCGGGATGATCGACCCGATCAGCCCGTAGGGAGCGAACTCCACAACGGTGAGTCCCCCGTCCCCGCTCCACGCCCCGGTGTCCAGAAACTCCGCGCCGGGCGCCTTGTTCGCGTTCAGGAGGACTTTCTCGATCTTGTCCTCGTAGCGCCCCATCCCCGTTTCTTCCCACGATTGGTAGGCCAGAGGCTGCGCGTTCTCGCGCATGGCTCGTCGCATGTGCGCGATCATCTGCTTCCGGACCGAGACCGGCAGTCCCTGCAGTTCCTGGTACGCCTTGCGGGCTGCCGCCACGGCGCTATCCACGTCGGGAAACAGGTTGTCACCGTGTCTGGGCGTCGCCGGACTGCCCGGTCGCTCGGCTACCGGACGTCGCGGGGGCAGGGGACCACCACGCCCCGCGGGTTCCCGATGGCCCAGCTCCGACATGACCCGGTCGATGACGGCCTGGATCTTCGTATCTTCCATCGTCAGCCATCCCGGGACTTGTCGTATGTGACCTCTCCGTCCACGGCGAGCGAATCCACGATCGCCATGATCACGGCATCACACGGTCGCTTGTCCGTGACGGCCGTCTGCCTGGCCGAGCTTCCGGTAGCGAACAGCACTACTTCTCCAAGCCCGGCGCCCACGGCGTCCGCCGCCACCCGGTATCCGGAAGCCTGCGCACCGTCGATGTCCAGCTGCCTGAGGACGAGGAACTTCAGTCCCTCCAGCGAAGGCTCCTTGTTCGTCGCGACCAGCGTGCCGACGACTCTGCCTAACAGCATGACCTGCTCCGTTGCTGTGAGCGTCGCCAAATTGAACGATCACTCAACTTCGAGCGACTCCGACCCTGACCACGGACGGGCCGGAGGATTCAGGGTGACACGCCGCCGGGTGTTAGCGCTTCGCGGTCTTGGTCCCGGCAGCCTGCCGACCGAGCGGCAGCGTCACGTCCACGTTGGCGTGCGGACGCGGAATGACGTGGATCGCCACCATCTCGCCGACCTTCTCGGCACCACGCGCTCCGGCCTCCACCGCCGCCTTGACGGCGGCCACGTCACCTCGCACCACCGCCGTGACATAACCCCCGCCGGTCTTCTCGTACGAGACCAGCTCGACCCTGGCCGCCTTGACCATCGCGTCGGCCGCCTCGACCATCGCCGGATAGCTGCGGCACTCGATCAATCCGAGTGCGTCGACCGCGCCGTACTCTTCTGCCATTCTCTCCTCCTGGTGAATCCGGGAGCGCCGCCGCGCCCCTCAGGGAATATTCGTCAGTCCCGTCGCCCGGTGGCCGCTTCGCGGCCGCTGACACCTTCGATCGCGGCCACCGCCGCGCCATATCCTGCCATGATGTCCCTCTCTTCGCCGCCCAGGTACACGCGCCCGAAGCTTCCGAACGCCCGAACGTCGAGGATATTGATATGGGCCGCCTTCTCGGCTTCGTTGGCCGCCAGGGCCGCGTACCCAGCCGGTTCGACCTCGAGCACGTAGAGAGTCTGCCCCGCGAGGAGCATGTGACCGTACCGCATGCGGTTCACCAGCTGTACCTGGTGTGCGTCGATGTGCCGGATGATCTGGCTGGACACCACGCGCGGCCTGATTCGGTCGGATTCCTGGACCTCGAGCGCAGCGAGGATCGCCGCACCGGCCGCCCTGACTTCCGATTGCTCGCCGTGGTGCACTTCGAGGAGTCCGAACAGGCGCTCCACGATTTGCATTCCAGGCCGCACGCGAGTCGCCTTCAACGCGATGTCGGTGATGCGGTTGATCTCGATGCCCGGAGATATCTCGATCCATAACGACGCATCCCCGGGCAGCGGGAGAAATCCCCGCGCCACCGTACCGAGATAGGCCGCGTGCTGCGGCTGCAGATTGTCCAGAAAGCAGTACGTACGAAGATCGACGGACATGTCATTACCTCACGAGTCGGCTTCTTGAGCGATTTTGACGCTCGCGCTCGCGCCGATACGGCTGGCGCCCGCCGCGATCATCTTCTTCGCATCCGCGTAGCTCCGGATGCCTCCCGACGCCTTCACCCCCATGCCGCTTCCCACGACGCGTCGCATCAGCGCCACGTCTTCCGCCGTGGCGCCACCCGGTCCGAATCCGGTAGATGTCTTCACGAAGTCGGCGCCCGCGACCTTGGCCAGCTGGCACGCCGCGACCTTCTCGTCATCCGTGAGGAGCGCCGCTTCGATGATGACTTTCAGGATCGCTCCCCCGGCGTGCACCGCGCGCGCGACAGAGGCGATATCCCGCTCGACGAGCTCATAGTCCCGCGACCTGAGCGCCCCCACGTTGATCACCATATCGACCTCGGTAGCACCGTCCCGCAGGGCCTTCTGCGCCTCGAACGCCTTGGTTTCGGTCGACGTGGCCCCGAGAGGGAATCCGATCACGGTGCACACCAGGACGTTCGAGTCCTTCAACAGGTCGGCGCACAGCTTCACGTAGGAAGGGTTGACGCACACGGAGGCGAAAGAGTGTTTCTTCGCCTCGTAGCACAGCTGCGCGACCTGGTCCTGCGTGGCGTCCGGTTTGAGCAGCGTGTGGTCGATCATGTGGCTCACACGCCCGTCCGTCGGCGCGATACCCAGCGTGCTCGCCAGTCTGTCGGCGCCGGCGTGAACGAACGGCTGCACGCGGTCGGAGTAGTTGCCGGCCGACAGATCCTGCGCAGCCGTGCCGCCCTCCTGCTCCCGCTGGACCAGGATCATCACCTGGTGCGTGACCTGCTCGATGATACGCTCGAGCGTCTTCTCGTCGACCTTCATGCTCATTCTTTCAGATACCTGCGCTCGATGTCCGTGATCTTGCTCACGCGCCTTGCGTGGCGTCCTCCGCCGTGGGGCGTGTCGAGCCACGTATCGACGATGCGCTTCGCCAGTGCACCGCCGATCAGACCCGCGCCCAGCGTGAGGACGTTGGCGTCGTTGTGCTCCCGGCTGTTCACGGCCGTCGCCTCGTCGTAGCACATGGCCGCGCGCACGCCAGGGACCTTGTTCGCGGCCATACACGACCCGATCCCGGCGCCGTCCACGACGATCGCCGCGCTGGCCTGTCCCTGGGCGACGAGTCGAGCGCCGGCCAGGGCGAAATCCGGGTAGTCGACGGCCTCCTTGCCGTGCGTGCCGCAATCGATGACGGAAAACCCGCGGCCCGTGAGGTAAGCGGCCAGAGCCTCTTTCATCTCGAATCCCCCGTGGTCGGCCGCGAGAGCCACTGCTCGAGACCCGCCACCGGGGCCCGCCGTCCTCGGCGCCGCCTCTCCCGTCATGATGTTCACGCGGCGCTCGAGCGCCGCCTGCCGCGCCAGAGGTGTCACGATCGCTTCCTCGCCTACACGCAGATCCTGCCCGGGCTGCACGTTCTCGACATCCTTCTGCGTTACCAGTCGGCTGTCGCGCGTCACCTGACCGTCCACGGCTGCGCCGTCGGCGGTCACCTGCACGGTGCGGAGCACCACCCTCCGGACCATCTCCCGGATCGCCGGCTCGTCGATCATTCCCCGGCCTCCCGCGCGGAATCCACCGGCCCCGGGCCGCCCGCGCGCCTCACCATGCCTTCCACCAGGCGTCGTCGTCTCCACCCATCGCCTCACCGGCCTCGAAATCCGCTGCGCGGGGTGCACTACCTGCCGGCGCCACACTCGGTATTGCCTGCTTCCGGCGGACCGCTGCGCCCAGGGCCGATCGCAGGCTCGCCGGCCGGGAAACATCGTACGCCCCTGCCTCGGCTCCGAGGAAACCCATCAACAACCGGAGGTGCGACACGGAATCATCAAACGGACCGATCGACGCCGCCACCCGGGCCTGCATGATCCCCCCCTGGAGAACCGACAGAACGTGTGTCGCCAGCGCTCGCCGGTCTGTGTCCCGGGGCAATCGATCGCCCGCCGCCTCAAGCCAGCCCGCCACCCTGGCCGTCCAGGCTTCGAAATACGCATCCACGAGGTGCCGCGCTTCGGGAAGGCGGCCTGCGATCTCCAGCGAAAGGTCGCCGACCGGACAACCACGCGAGTACTCGGACACCAGGAGGCGGCCGCGGTACAGCTCGAGGAGCGCGAAGATCTTCTCGACCGGATCGTCGGCTGCCCGGTCCGCAGCCACCAGGAGAGCAGGTTCGAGAACCGCGAGGTACTTTTGGAGCACCGCGACGAGCAGGATTTCCTTGCTTGGGAAGAAGTGATACAGGCTGCCACTGTTGACGTCTGCCTCGCGCAGAATGGCGGCGACGGCCGTGCCCTCGAAGCCACGGGCTTCGAACAGACGCGCCGCGACGCTCAGAATCCGATCCCTCGTGTCGCTGGCCATGATCTTGAGTAAACAATCAACGAATTAGGCGCGCTTGTCAAGTCCTCTTTCGACCTTAGCTTCCAGATCTCGGAAACCGACCCAACCACATGCGTCGAGAAATTGAATATACGTTCAATGAAGGCCGCGACGATCGTGTCACTTTCCCAACAGCGCCGGTGTCCCTGTTCACGTGTACCTGTCATTGAGTGAACAGTCAAGCCGGACAGGGTCAGGGAAGTGGGGATTCGGCGCGATGGGGAGGATGTGGTTGGCGACTCGGGTTCGCTCAGGGACGCGTCGGATCAGATCGGATCAGATCAGAACAGCTCGGTCTGGGTCTGCATCGGCTCCATGCACAGCGGGTCATCGTTCGCAACGTAGTTCACGCGTGTGGTCACGGGGTAGAACTGGATGTCGTCCTCTGGATACGGGCTCAGTATGGGCTCGAGCTCCCACGGGATCGTGTCCGGGTCCATCCAGAGATCGAAGTTCTCGGCTTCCACGATCACGGGCATGCGGTCGTGCAGGGCGCGCAGGGACTCGTTCGCCGCCGTCGTGAGGATCGTGCAGCTCTCGACCATTTGTCCGTCTTCCGCTTTCCAGCTGTCCCATAGTCCCGCGAAGCCGAACGGCTGTCTGTCGGCCAGTCCGATCCAGTAAGGCTGCTTCCGCCGGCCGGCTGCCTGCCACTCGTAAAAGCCATCCGCGACCACGAGACAGCGGCGCTCGCGATACGAATCCCGGAACGAGGGCTTCTCCGCGACCGTCTCGGAGCGAGCGTTGATCAGGGGCTGACCGCTGCCGATCTCGCGAGCCCAGCGCGGGATCAGTCCCCACCGCATCCTGGTGACCTCGCGCGGGACGGGCGACCCGGCGGGGGCCAGGTGGAGCCCCGGGTGTTCCCTGAGACCAGGAGGCGCACGCACGACCGCCACGTCCTGTGTGGGCGCGATGTTGAATCGCGGCTCTACGTCAGGGACTTCGTCGAGGCGGAACAGCGCCGCCCATTCGCCGGCCGGAGTGGCGAGCGTGAATCGACCACACATGCGACAAAACATACCGTCGCAGGGCTCACCGCGCTAAGAAAAGTGGAGCTCGGGTCGGTGGAGCGGAACCCGGCACGCTCACGCGGGTTTGTAGAGATGACGAGCAGGGATTAGCTTCGGAGGTACCGGAGTCTAACCCGGGATAGAAGTTCGATTCAGAACGCGATCGTTCGGATGAACCGGGAGCAGCAGCGGGAGCGGCGTGATGAATGACGGAGGGGGTGTCGAGAAACGGTATCGGATGGCGCTGGCGGCGGGTCTCGTCGTCGTAGTGGCGCTGCAGGCAGCTCTCTTTGCATGGGGCGGTGCCAACGAGGTTGAAGGAGCACGGGCCGAGCGTTCGGCGGCCCAGCTCGTCGATCTGCCTGAAAGCGGGGCTCCTCTCGAGGACGTGGCTGAAGTCGTCACGCCCGAACCCGAGGAGGACCTGGCTCCGAGGCGAGCCGACGTCACCACGATGGCAGCGATTCCATCGATCCCGAAGCTCTCCGCAGCCATGGCCAACGCGGTGCAGCCGGTGATGTTCATGGAGAACCTGGACGAGCCGGATGCTGAGGAGAATCCAGCGGTTTCGTATGCGTCGGTCTCGGACTTCCTCGTGCCGGCGACGCCGAACCCGCAGCCGCTCCGTCCGATCGACGACCGGCCGGTGTCGGTGCTCGCGGCGATAGGCGGTTCCGGGCGCGGTATGGGCATCGGGGGCGACGGCCCGCATTGCAAGCCGGGCCGCCCGGGGATGTTCACGAGGAGCCCTGTGGTATCCGGCGCTCCGTCAATGCTTCGATCCCCGCGCATGTAACGGAACCGGGTCGGATGGCCGCCACTCGCGGCCTGCGGTAGAGCCCTGGAGGGCCGGCCGGCGTGCCGGCCCTTCGCTATTCCGGATCCTCTCTCTCAGCCCGTTCGTCGGGTCCGGCTGGCGCGGTACCGCCGAATCGCTCGCTGATCCGCCCGGACACGTCCATCACATCGGGCCACAACACTTCGTCGAGCGGATTGATGCGCCGGACGCCGCTCCCGGTTTGCTCGAAGCCCGCGATCCATACGTCCGACCAGCCTTCCCGACCCGGCTCCCGCCCCACCACGACGCTTAGAAATACCGGTTTCGCCCGATTCGGGCCCGGCTGCGTGTTGATGAGACCCGCTTCCCGGTCTGTATAGTCGATCGGATAGCCCTCTTCCTCCAGCACGGTCTGCATCTGGAAGAACGCGGAATCTGCCGGCCCGGGAATGGAGAACGACGCGAACGGGTAGCCCGGGTACCCGCTCAACACCCGGCCAGAGATGCACCCCGCCGCGAGTGACACCGCGAGGAGAGCCGCGCTCGCCAGCCCGACCGCCGACAAGCCACCTGCGCCCCTCGCCGCTCGCGCTGGCCTTGGAGCTCGCCTACGCACCGCTGTCGTCGCCCGGCCCGGGCCCTTCACCGGCTCCAGCCGTGGAGTCGGATTCAACAGAGGGCGAAGTGTCCGGCTCGACTCCCGCCGGATCGGGGTCATCCTGTCCGACCAGCCCGCGCAGCACGTCGAGCCCGCGTTCCCGAACCTCGGTCTCCCCCGCTTCACGGGCGTGCCGCGCGGCCTCCTCCAACACCGCGCGCGACGACTCCTGCATGGCCTCCGGATCCAGCTCGAACCGAGGATTCGACGCCTGGCCGGTAAGCCGCAGGGCGAGCTCCAGGGCCCCGCCGGCCCTCAGGTAGCGGTCGATCACGTCACCGGCCGCCCCGGCCGCCGAGGCCGCTCCCAGGGCAAGAGCCGAGTCCGGCCGGACGAGGGCGCCGAGGTCCAGCGACCCGCCGAAACCCAGGGCGCCCTGCAACTCCGCCACCAGTTCCGAGCCGCTGAAGTCGCTTCCATCGAGAACGATCAAGCCTTCCTGGATCAGAAGCGGGGACCTCCAGCGCGTGAACTCCAGTTCTCCAACGCCCTCCAGTCGAAGGAATCGCATCAATCCGTCCGTCAGCGCGTTCGACGCGATGCGGCCGTCCCGGATCTCGAAGCGACCGGCCCCGTTCAGGGCCCGTGTCAACGGAAGGGCCAGCGAGTCCAGCGCGCCCTCGAGCACGAGGTCCATCGTCAACGCCCCGGTGATCAGGGTGCCGAGAGGAGAATTCTGCGCCAGGTACTGCTCGGCCCGCACGCCCTCGAGGGCCAGGTCCAGCCGGAACGGCTCTGATTCCACGTTTCCCAGGCGGAGGGTCCCACTCGCCGATCCAGTTCCTCCGTACGCCGCGAACCGCGTCTCAGTCAGATCTACACGGTCGCGACCCAGGAGAAGCAGGCCTTCCACGCGCGACAGTCGATAGGGAAGACGAAAGACCGAGTCGACACGGAAGGCCACACGACCGCTCACGGGAAGTGGCCCTGGACGGCGCAGCTCGCGCTCCGACGCCCATTCCTCCGGCGGGCGGCCCTCCAGCCGTCGGTCGGCCAGGCGTGCCCAGGCGATCCGTCCGTACCCGATCTCGTTGCGGCTCGGACCGAGGAGCGCGTCGAGATCGAGTCTTGCCCCGGTGACCGACGCCTCGACCGCCGGCGTCCGCGGCTGAGAGGCCAAACGCCCCAGCAGGTCGCTCACCGTCCCCGAGGTCCGAAGCCGATCGCCGGCTGAGATTATCGTTACGCCCTCCCAGCGCGCGCGCGTCCCGTCCAGCCTGACCGCCCCCGACGGGACTTCGATGGGCCTGACCAGTCTATCCCCGACGATGGTGACGCCGTCCAGCCCCAGCTCGCCGGCCAGAAGGGTGGCCGCCGGCCGGTTCAGGACACCGTCGCCGGTGACGCTCCAACGGATCGTGCCGCGTGACGCGGAGAGTCTTTCAGGATCGCCCCGACCGAAGGCCCCGGCCAGCTCTGCGGCGTCTGCGCGACCGTCGACAGTGGCGCTGAACGCGAGTGTCGAGTCGAGCGCCAGCGCTCCGGAAGCGGAAAACTCACCGCCGGGAAGCCGTGCACGCACACCGCTGAATTCGGCTCGGTCACCGGAGACCCTGATGTCGGCGTCCAGCGACTCCATCAGCGGCCGGTCCGCGCCGCGCCGCACCCCGGCGCCGCGCACCGTGAGCATCCCGTCCGCGACGGGGAACTCGCCCGGTCCGAAAGTCCCACGAACCGTGAGGTCCACCCCCAGGTCTCCCCACAGGTCCACCGGCACAGACTCGCGAATCGAATCGGGCAGCGCGGAAATGAACCGAGAAAGATCCACCTTGTCGCCGCGGATGGCGAGGTTGAGCAGGCGTCGGGAGGACCTGAGGGAATCCACCCTGCCGCTGACATCAGCCGTGAGACCGTTGATCGTCGCCGTGCCCGACTCGATCTCGATCCACTTCATTTCCGGTCCAGCCAGAGCCTCGATCGCGGCCCCGATGCGCAGGCCCCGCATTCCCTTTCGCCATGCCGGGGGATAGACGAAGCGCAGGCTGTCCACCCCGGACTCCAGATCGAGCGCGAGCCGTCCCTCGGCGTTGCGCTCCACCGAGCCCTCGAGCCACAGGCCGTCGGCCTGCAGTGACCGTCTGCTGACGGCGTCCCGATAAGCCACCCGGCCGTCCATCAGCTCGATTCCTCGTATCTCGAGAGACAGAGACGTGCCGGGCGAAGCTGGATCCTCGCGCGAGGCCGGAACGAAATCGCCGAAATTGGTTCTGCCCTGGTCGTCCACCTGCAGCAGAAGGCGCGGTCCAACGACCTGCACCCGATCGATCTCCACGCGCTTCTTGAGCAGGGGGAGCAGGCGCGGGCGCAGATGGAGCTCGTCCACCGTGGCGAGCGGCATCCCCTCGAAATCGGGCAGGTTGTCGATCCTCAGGCGCAGCAGCCGCACCTCCGGCCGCGGGAAGATCGCCAGTTCGGCGGAGCCGATGGTCACGCGCCTGTTGAGGGCGGAGGAAATGTGCGGCTCGGCCCGGTCCGCCAGGGACGCCGGGTCCACGACCGCCCGTAGGACGACGATCAGCCCCAGGAATGCCACCAGCACCACGGCGACCAGACCTGCCGCCACAAGGACCAACCGACGCGGCCAGCGGCTTTTCTCGGTACCCATTCTCGTCTCCCTGGTTGCTCGGCATCCGGCGGCGCGTTCCGTCCGGGAACTCGAACCGGTGGTCGGGACGTTCTCCTGAGGTCAGGACGAAGCCCCCGTGCCATCCCTTGTACGGTGAGGGAAGGCCCCGCGTTCCTGCCATGTTCCTTCGGGTCGCGCAGAAGGCTGACCCGACGGCGCTTGCTGCAGCGGCCGGGGCCAACATACCGTTGGGCGGATACGGTATCCACGCGGCGCCTGAAAGCGGGATCGATGAGCATTCCGGCCGAACAGAAACGCAGGGAATTCGAGGGCGAGGCGCTCGTGCACCTCGACGCCCTGTACGGCCTGGCCCTGCGTCTTTCAGGGGGCGACGCGCCGCGGGCGGAGGATCTGGTCCAGGAGTCCGTCCTCAAGGCGTACCGCGCGTGGGACCGGTTCGAGGCCGGAACGAATTGCCGGGCTTGGTTGATGACCATCCTGCGAAACACCTTCATCAACGAATTTCGACGACAGAAATCGCGCCCGTCGCCCGTCGATTTCGACGAAGTCTCCGAGAGGCCTTCGTCGGAAGGGCTGTACGAGGCGGACCCCGAGGGGCGGATCTTCGACCACATCATCGACGATAAGGTCGTCGCCGCCATCGACGAGCTTCCCGCCGAGTTTCGTGTGGCGGTCGTTCTGTCGGACCTCGAGGGCCTGAGCTACCAGGAGGTTGCCGATCTCATGGACATTCCCGTGGGCACGGTCAAGTCGCGCCTGTTCCGGGCCCGGAAACGCCTGCAGGAGCGGCTGTACGAATACGCTGTCGAGATGGGATACGTGAAATGAGCGAAAGCGGGTCGTGGTCACCGGACGGAAACCGATCGAGCGAGCCGAAGCTGACCTGCGAAGAAGCGCTCGCCCGCGTGTACGAGTACCTGGACGGCGAGCTCGACGCCAGCCAGCACGAGGGAGTGAGACGGCATCTCCAGAAGTGCCGCAGATGTTATCCGTATTTCGATTTCGAGAGGCTGTTTCTCGACTACATCCACGAACTGGGAGCGGCAGAGGAATCGAGGCCGGGGCTCAAGGATCGCATCCGCGAAGTGCTCGCGGCCCAGCCAGACTGATCGATTCGGCGTTGCTGATGAGCCCCTCCGGTAGTACCCTCTAGCGCAAGCTCCAGGCCGCCAGGGCCGTGGTTCTGCAGCGTGTTCGTCCGACCGATTGCGTCGGGCCATTCCCTCCGTGTGGAGCATGACCGTCAACAGATGATGGGCGCCAAAATGAGAGACCTGATCGACCGGCTTCTGGACGCCCGCGGACCCTCCGGATACGAAACGCGAGCGGCCGCGGTGTGGCGGGACGAAGCCACGACCTTTGCCGACAAGACCTGGGGCGATGTCCATGGCAACAGCTTCGCCGAGATCAACCCCGGAGCCTCTCCGCGGGTGATGCTCGCCGGGCACATCGATGAGATCGGCCTCATGGTCAATCACATCGACGACCAGGGGTACTTGTGGGTGCGGAACGTCGGTGGCTGGGATGCCCAGGTGCTCGTCGGCCAGCGCGTTGAGATCCTGGCCGATTCTGGCCTCGTGGCGGGTGTAGTGGGTCGTCGCGCGATCCATCTGATCCGCGGCGACGACGGCGAGAAAGCGGTCAAGGTCAAAGACCTGTGGATCGACATCGGAGCGACGAGCGCGGAAGAAGCCAGGAAGAGAGTGGCGATCGGAGACGTGGCCGTGGTTCAGTCCGAGGCGTTGGATCTCACGGACGACCTCCTGGCGGCGCGGTCGATCGACGATCGTGTAGGCGCTGTCGTCGTCCTCGAGGCGCTGCGGCGGGCACGCGACAAGGGATGTTCGGCCAACGCCGTGGCGGTGGCCACCGTTCAGGAAGAGATCGGGTACATGGCCGCGGGCGGGGCGCGCACCGGCTCCTACGGACTGGATCCGACCGTCGGGATCGTCGTGGACGTCACGCACGCGACCGACCACCCGAGCGTGGACAAGAAGGAGCACGGAGACATCAGCCTCGGTGGCGGACCTGTCCTGGCCCGCGGAGCGGCGATCAATCCCGTCGTGTTCCGCGGTCTGGCCGGCGCCGCGAAAGACGCGGGCTTCGAGGTCCAGGTCCAGGCGATCCCGGCGATGACTGGCACGGACGCAGACGCGATACGCATGTCACGGGCGGGCGTGGCGACAGGCCTCGTGTCGATTCCGAACCGGTACATGCACTCCCCGAATCAACTTGTGAGCCGACGCGACCTGGATCAGGCGGCGGAGCTCATCGCCGACTACATGGTCGGACTGTCGGATGAGGAAAGCTTCCTTCCTGGCTGAGCGCCTGTCCGGGCGAGAGGAAGGCGGAGGGATGTGAGCGAGGATCGAGTCGGAGCCCCAAGGGCGCACAGCCGGGCCGTCGAGGACTACCTGAAGGCAATCTTCAAGCTCCAGGCGGAGAGCGTTCAGGTCTCCACGACGGCGCTCGCCGGCGAGCTCGACCGTTCCGCTGCCTCCGTGACGAACATGGTGAAGGGACTGGCCGAGCAGGATCTCCTCGTACACCAACCCTATCACGGGGTGCGGCTGACGCCGCAGGGCGAGTCCGCGGCCCTCAAGATCATCCGCCGCCACCGGGTGATCGAGACGTACCTGATCGAGCGGCTGGGCTACACATGGGACGGCGTACATGTCGAAGCCGAGCGACTGGAGCACGCCGTTTCCGACGAGCTGGTCGATCGAATGGCCCGAGCCCTTGGAGATCCGGATGAGGATCCGCACGGTGCGCCCATCCCCTCTCCCGAAGGTGTGATCACTAGCCGGGATCTGATCTTTCTGACAGAGCTTCCGGCGGGCGTGGACGCCGTGGTGCGCGAGGTGTCGGACGAAGACTCGAGGCGCTTGCGCGAGCTGGCCTCCGCCGGTTTCTTGATCGGTACGGACGTGGTCGTGATCCGCAGATCGCCGGACGGTAATGTCTTGGTCCGCGTGGCCGACGACGAGCGGAGGATTGACACTGCGACGGCCAGGTTGATCCGGGTCGAGCGGAGCGAAACGAACCCAGTGGACTGAGACGATGACAGCGATAAAGGCCGATAACGATACGTGGACCGCTCGCCTGGGCGGACTGTCGCGAGAGGGATTCCGCACCGTGGTCTTCTTCTGCTCGAGCAATGGACAGCGGCCGTATCGGGTGACGGAGGTTCCGGTGGAGCGCATCCCATCGCAGGAAAGCCTCGACCGGCTGTCGGAGGACGAGACCCGGGAGTTGTTCGCGAACACCGGCTCGATGGGCGCCCCCCGAAGTTACGATTGAGCCCTCCGTCTGTGGGCTACGTAGACCTTCACCTCCACTCCACCGCCTCGGACGGCATTCTCTCCCCAACCGAGGTGGTTCGCGAGATCGCCGCTCGAGGCCTGCGTGGCTTCTCGCTTACCGACCACGATACCGTGGGAGGCGTGGAGGAGGCGGCGGGTGAGGCCACCCGTCTTGGCCTCGACTTCATGGTCGGCGCCGAACTCTCGGCGAACGCTCCGGGCCGGTCGATCCACATTCTGGCGTATGGCTTCGATCCCGCCGACGGCGGCATGCGCGCCTTCTTCCGCGACTTCCGGGCAGATCGCCTCCGGCGGGCGGACGAGATGGTGAAGCGGCTGCGAAACCTCGGCACGGGGCTCACCCTGGACGACGTGATGGCCGAGGCCCGAGAAGGTGTTCCGACGCGCGCGCACGTGGGGCGCGCCCTGCTGAGAGGCGGGTGGGTGCGCGAAGAGAACGAGGCGTTTCGCCGCTACATCGCGCGCGGGAAACCCGCGTTCGTCGAGAAGATGCCGACGCCCCCCGAACGCGTCACCGAGCTGATAAGGAGGGCCGGTGGCGTCGCGATCCTCGCGCACCCCGGTCGCGACTATACGCAGGCGGAGCTCGCCAGCTGGATGGGGGACAGCTTCGACGGAATCGAGATCCTGCACCCGCGAAATGATCCGGGGGTGCGGCGCACCCTCGAACGGCTGGCGGACGAGAGAGGTCTTCTGCGGGGTGGTGGTTCGGATTGGCACGGGACAAGTTCGGGGGCGCCACCGGGCTCGCAGCGGGTTCCTATCGAGTGGATGCGGGCGATCGAGGCGCGTTGCGCGGAGATCCGGTAGGGGCACGGGAACCTGCGTTTGTTGTAGAATGCGGGTCGAAGGCACGGGACGACGAACGGAGATCGGAGAATGTCCGAAGTACGCAAAGAAACGCTGGTCATAGTGGGCTCGGGGCCCGCGGCCTGGACGGCGGCCGTGTACGCCGCGCGAGCGGATCTCAAGCCGCTCGTTTACGAGGGGTCGTTCAGCCGGACGATGATCCCCGGCGGACAGCTCATGTTCACGACCGAGATCGAGAACTACCCGGGTTTTCCCGATGGAGTCACCGGGCAGAAGATGATGGCGGACTTCAAGGCTCAGGCGGAACGCTTCGGCACGCGCGTCATCACGGAGGACATCGTCAAGGTCGATTTCGCGGGTCGGCCGTTCCGCATGTGGTCCGGCGCCGGGGAAGAAGTGGAGGCGGGAGCCGTCATCCTGGCAACGGGCGCCAATGCGCGCTGGATGGGCCTCCCGAACGAAGAGCGGCTCGCTCAGTCCGGTGGGGGAGTATCGGCCTGCGCGGTGTGCGACGGGGCGCTCCCGTTCTTCCGGGATCGCGTGATCGCGGTGGTCGGAGGAGGCGACAGCGCGATGGAGGATGCTCTCTACATGACGAAGTTCGCCTCGGAGGTGATCGTGATCCACCGGAGGGACGAACTTCGCGCATCGTGGATCATGCAGCAGCGGGCGCTGGATAGCGACAAGATCCGGATCGCCTGGAACACGGTGGTGACCGACGTCCTGGGCGAGGACGAGATCACTGGCCTAAAGCTCAAGGACACGGTCACGGGGGAGGAGCGCGAGATGGCGGTCGGTGGGTTGTTCGTGGCGATAGGGCACACGCCGAATACCGCATTCCTCGGCGACCAGTTGGCACTCAAGGACAATGGCTACGTCGCGGCACCGGTGCCGTGGCGGACCGTGACCTCCGTCCCGGGAGTGTTCGCGTCCGGTGACGTGATGGATGACTACTACCGACAGGCTGTGACGGCGGCGGGCACGGGCTGCATGGCGGCGCTCGAGGCTGAGCGGTGGCTGGCGCACGGCGAAGATCAGGGCTGAGAGGCGGATCGGGTGGTCCGGCTCGGACAAGCCGGGGGAGAGGAACCGGACGCGCGTCACGGAGGTAATAGCCCGACCCGGATCGTTGACTTGTTCCGCGGCCGGAAATTACAGTGATGCAGGTCGGGAGCCGAAGGCCGGCGACTCGACCCGTCGATAGGAGCGGGATGGACGACATGAACGACACGACGATGGCCGAGGGGGGAGTGACTCTCACCCTTACGGAAGAAGCCGCGGTGCAGGTGCGGGGCTTCTTCGCGGCCGAGAACCTGGACGAAAAGTCTGCGGCGCTGCGGGTGAGCGTTATGCCCGGCGGCTGCTCGGGTTTCGAATACACGCTCGAGGTGGACGAAGACGAACCGGCTGACGACGACTACGTGTTGGAATCCCAGGGAATCCGCCTGTTCATGGATCCGTTCAGCGGCCAGTATCTGTCGGGCGTGACGATCGGATATCACAGCAGCTTCCAGGGCCAGGGCTTCACGTTCGAGAACCCCAACGCGACGGGCTCCTGCGGCTGCGGAACCTCCTTCTCGGTCTGACCCGAGCCATGTCACCGCTCGCGAAAAGCGAGATCAGGCCCGGCCCGGTCGACGCGACGGGGCCGGGCTTTGCCCGTCCGGTGAGGGGCATCGCGTGATCGACTCACGTCTCGAGATTCGCGCCGTCCCCGTCGGGCCGTTCCAGTCCAACTGTTTTCTGGTGCGATCGGGTGAAGACGTCGTCATCATCGATCCCGGTGCCGAGCCGGACCGCATCGCGACGCTGCTCGACGCCTGGGAGACCGGTCCGCACGCCATCGTCCTGACGCACGCTCATGTGGACCACGTGGGGGGGGTTGCCGGGCTCGTGCGAAGGTATGGAGTGCCGGTATACCTGCACGCAGCGGATCTCCCGCTGTACGAAAGGGCCGCCGAGCATGGAGCGATGTTCGGCGTTTCGGTCGAACCGGCGCCTCCGCCGGATCACTGGCTCGAACACGGCCAGACCCTGAGCTTAGGGGCGATCGAGCTCGCGGTGCGCCACGCACCCGGCCATTCACCCGGTGGGGTCGTCCTGGTGGGTGATCTGGAGGCGTTCGTCGGGGACTGTGTATTCGCTGGCTCGATCGGACGTACCGACCTTCCGGGCGGAGATACGGGCACACTGCTTCGTTCAATTCGCGAGCAGATCCTTACCCTCCCGCCCTCGACGACGCTTTACTCGGGGCACGGACCTGCCACCACGGTCGAGACCGAAGCCGAATCGAATCCGTTCGTAGGCCGGAATGCGGGCACGGGCTGGTGATGCTTCCTCCCGGCGAGTCCAACCCGGCCGACGGTCCTGAGGTCACAGCTGACGCGGAGGCCGGGCCGGTAAATCCTCCGCGTCCCCCGGCCGAAGTCACGGAGCGGCTTTCAGAGCTGCGGTGGGTCCTCGGAGAGGCCGAACGGGCCCTCGTGCTGACCCACGACAACCCGGACCCGGACGCGATAGCGTCTGCCGCAGGCCTTGGATTCCTCATCGAACGCATTTCGGGGATCCCGGTGACGGTGGCGTTCGGCGGGATCATAGGCCGGGCCGAGAACCGGTCCCTGATGGAGGAGCTGGGCGTTCCGTTCGAGCGTATCGAGGGGGTGGAAATAGCGCCGGACGAGGCGTGCGTGTTGGTGGATACTCAGCCCGGGGCGGGAAACAACTCGCTTCCCGCAGGACGCTCGCCGGCAGTGGTCCTGGATCACCATCCACCGAGGCCCGAAAGCGCCGCGGCGGCATTCGTGGACATTCGCCCCGGGTATGGTGCATCGGCCTCGATGATCGTCGAGTACATCCGGGCGGCCCGTCTCGAGCCCGATCGGAAGCTGGCCACGGCCCTGTTCTATGCGATTCAGTCGGAGACCATGGACCTGGGGCGCGAGGCGTCCGATGCAGACGTCGCGGCGAGCATATTTCTGTATCCGCGCACGGACCCCACTGCGATCTCGCGGATCCGGCACGCGCGCGTTCCGCGGGGCGTGTATCGGTCGATCCACGAAGGCCTGGAGCGGGCCTGGAGCCGGGGGGATGTGGTGTTCGTTCCCCTGGGCACCCTTGAATACCCGGACATGGTTGCTCAGCTGGCGGACCTGTTTCTCAAGGTTCACGGCGTGGATTGGGTCGTCGCCGTGGGCTCATACCAGGAGAGCCTCCTCATCTCGGTGCGGGCGCATCGGCCTGACGCCCACGCGGGCGATGTGGTGCAGTCCGTGGTCGGGGATCGAGGCTCGGCCGGGGGGCACGGAGAGATGGCGGGCGCCCGAATCGAACTCGCCGGAACGGACGACGCGGATACCGCACAGCTGATCGAGGACCTGTTCGCTGAGTTCGCTGTTGCGCTGGAAGTGGTGGACTTTCCGGCCGAGTCCCTCATTGCGGCCCCAGCCGACCCCGGTGAGGCGCCGTGATCCGGATCGGCCTTACCGGCACCATGGGCGCCGGCAAGAGCACGGTCGGCAATCTGTTCGAGTCCTGGGGCGCGCGGCGCGTGGATGCTGACGTGCTGGCACGCGAGGTCGTCGAACCCGGCCAGCCGGCCCTGGAGGCGATACGTGAAACTTTCGGCGCCGGTATGTTGCGCGCCGACGGATCTCTAGACCGGCCGGCCCTGCGCGCCATCGTGTTCGACGACCCGGATTCCCTCAGGCGCCTCGAGGCGATCATCCATCCCGCCGTGGATCGACTGCGCACCGACCTCCTGGAAGAGGCGCGTGCCGACGGCGCCCGCGTGGCCCTGCTCGAGATCCCCCTCCTGTTCGAGAAGGACCTGCTGGACGAATTCGATGCCGTGATCGTCGTGGACGCCCCCGCGGACGTGCGGCGCCGACGCGTGTGCGAGTCCCGCGGCCTCACGTCTGAGGAGTTCTCCGCCATGGACGCCGCTCAGTGGTCAGGCCAGCGCAAGCGCGCCGCGGCAGCCCACGTCATCTGGAATGATGACGATTTGGCGAGCCTGGAGTCGGAGGCTCGCGAGGTGTGGGATGTCGTGACCGGCGCCAGCTCCGCATACGAGCAACGAGCGCAGGGTGCGCCGGTCGAGTGGAGCGTGGACCTGCACATGCACACGAACGCATCCCCGGATTGTCTCAGTGCGCCGGCGGACGTAGTACGCCGGGCGCGCGAGATCGGACTCGACAGGATCGCTATCACCGATCACGATCAGATCGACGGTGCCTTCGAGGCACGAGCGCTAGACCCCGAGCTCGTGATCGTGGGCGAGGAAGTGCGCACGGCAGAGGGACTGGATCTCATCGGTCTATTCCTCGGCGAGCACATTCCCAGGGGAGGCACCTTCCGCGACGTGGCGCTGGAGATTCGCCGGCAGGGAGGCGTCGTGTACGTGCCCCACCCGTTCGATTCCCATCGCGGGACGACCGAGGAGTTTCTCGAGGAAGTGCGCGACTGTATCGACGCAGTTGAGGGCTTCAACGCTCGCATTCACGATCCTCGACGGAATCAGCGGGCCCAGAACTGGGCCCTGGCTCGCGGCCTCCCCCTCGGGGCGGGGAGTGACGCGCATCTGCTGAATAGAATCGGGCAGGCTCGGGTCCTCATGCCGCCATTCTCGGGCCCGACGGAGTTTCTGGCCGCCCTCGCCGAAGGGCGAATCGAGGGACGCGCCTCAAGCTACCTCGTACATCTGGGCTCCACGTGGGCCAAGATCGCCAGGAAGCTCTGGCCCGGAGCATGACCGACTTTCAGCCCCGCGAGCGCTGGGGCACCCGCATCGGCCTGATCCTGGCCATGGCCGGGAACGCGGTCGGTCTGGGCAACTTCCTGCGTTTCCCCGTGCAGGCCGCCCAGAACGGCGGCGGCACCTTCATGATCCCGTACTTCGTGTCGTTCCTCGTGCTCGGGATTCCCCTGATGTGGATCGAATGGGGCATCGGCCGATACGGAGGACGCTTCGGGCACGGAACCGTTCCGGGAATGTTCGACGCCCTAACGGACGGGCGGAAGAAGTGGGCGAAGTATGCGGGCGTGCTCGGCCTGTTCATGCCGCTCGTGGTCTTCATCTACTACACTTACGTGGTGTCGTGGATGCTGGGCTTCAGCTTCTTCAGCCTCACCGGGGCGTACTTCGGACTGGACGACGTCGAGCAGATGCGCGGCTTCCTGGCCTCGTATCAGAATTTGTTCGACTCCTCGGTGCATGGCGGGTGGGTTGCCTTGGTGTTCTTCCTGGCGACGCTGTCGTTCCTCGGGTGGGTCCTGTCGCGCGGGATCAGCGGAGGCATTGAGAAGCTGGCCCTCATCGGAATGCCGATCCTGTTCCTGTTCGCCTTCCTCCTGGCGGCACGGGTCCTGACCCTGCCCGCGGCCGAGGCCAGCCCGATGGCCGGCCTGAACTTCATCTGGAACCCGGAGTGGAGCAGCCTGACGGAACCCCGCGTGTGGCTCGCAGCGGCGGGGCAGATGTTCTTCACCCTGTCGCTCGGGATGGGAACGATTCACACCTACGCTTCCTACCTGTCAGAGCGGGACGACATCACGCTGACCGGCCTCTCGACCGGGGCGACGAACGAATTCGCCGAAGTCGTACTCGGTGGGACAATCGCGATCCCGGCCGCCGTCGTCTTCTTCGGCGTCGAGGGGGCGCAGGAGGTTGCCAGGGGCGGACCGTTCGACCTCGGCATCGTGGCGATGGGGGTCGTGTTCCAGGGCCTCCCGGGTCCTGAGCTGCTCGCCCGCCTGACCGGGTTCCTGTGGTTCTCCCTGCTCTTCATCGCCGGGATCACGTCGGCCGTGGCCCAGGCGAGCCCCGCGATCTCGTTTCTGCAGGAGGGCTTCCGATGGCGCCGCCGGCAGGCCGTTCGGGCCCTGATGCTCCTGGCTCTGGCGGTCGGGATGTTGCATGTCGTCTTCTACCCGACCGGTTTCCTGGACGAATGGGACTACTGGGCCGGCACATTCGGCCTCGTGATCTTCGCGGCGATCGAGATCACGCTGTTCTCATTCGTGTTCGGGATCGACCGTGGGTGGGACGAGCTGCACAGGGGGGCTGACCTGCGAATTCCGGCGATCTACAAGCCGATCATGAAGTGGGTCACGCCGGTCTTCCTGTACACGCTGCTGGTCTGGTGGGGCCTCACGGAGGCCGTTCCGCAGCTCTTGATGGAAGGGAAGGACCCGGCGGATGTCGGCTACCTGTGGCTCAGCCGGGCCGTAATGATGATTCTTCTGGTCGCGGGTCTCGTGCTCGTTCGGGCGGCCTGGCGCCGCGAGGAAGGAAACCGCGCGTGATCACAGGCGAGATAACCTCGTTCGCCCTCGGATTCATGATCGTGAGCATGGCCAGCGTGACCCTCCTGGTGGTCTACTGCTATTCGCGTATTCTGCGGGGGGGACGCCAACTCGATGCGGAGGCGGACGATTAGATCTATCGAGATATCTCGCCAGTCGGGCCTCAAGCGGGTCCTTCAGGAGCTCGAGCCCGGGCGCAAGGTCGTGCTTACCACGCACCTGAACTCGGACGGGGATGGAGCCGGGAGCCAGGCGGCTACGGCGCACTGGCTGACACGGCGAGGCCTGCAGCCCTCGATCGTTAATCCCACACCGTTTCCCGACATGTTCCGTTTCCTTCTCCCGGATCGCGTGGGCGTGTGGACGCCGGCCGACCCGGAGGGCGAGAAGGCGATGCGCGAGGCCGACGTGTTCCTTATTCTCGACACCGCGGAGCCGTCGCGCCTCGGGTCGGTAGTGGGCCGAACTGATGGCCGCAGGGTCCTTGTGCTGGACCACCATCCGGCCACGTCCTCCTCGATCGGAGATGTGGTCGTGTGCGATCCAGCGGCGTGCGCCACCGGCGAGCTCGTGTTCGACTTGATACGGCAGGCCGGAGACGAGATCACCGTGTCGGAGGCAGAAGGGCTCTACGTGGCGATCGCGACGGACACCGGCTCCTTCCGCTACGCCAACACCTCCGCGCGCACGCACGAGATCACCGCCGATCTTCTTCGAGCCGGCGTGGATCCGGAACAGATGTACGGGCGGATCTATGCCCAGTACACGCCCGCCGGGCTCGAGCTCGTCCGACGCGCCCTGAAGCGCCTACGGGTGGCGGACGACCTTCCGGTCGCCTGGATCTCCCTGCGGCAAGCGGACCTCGCGCAGACGGGAGCGACCAAGGAAGACATCGAAGGAATCGTCGAGTTTGCTCGCCGAATCCGCGGCGTCCGGGTGGCCCTGCTGTTCCGGGAGCTGCACGACGGGACGACCAAGGTGTCCCTCCGCTCGACGGGGGATGCGGACGTTGCCGCCGTCGCGCGGCGCCTGGGCGGCGGGGGCCACACCAAGGCTTCCGGCGCCGTCGTACCCGAAGGCCTTGAAGCGGCTGAGGCTCGCGTGCTGAAGGAGATCCGGGAGGCCCTTTCGTGACGCGTCGGAATCCAGCCCTTCGTTCGGCCCACCCCTGTACCGGGCCGCGCCCGGCGCTTACATTATGTCTGTCCTGCCCGTCCACCGCCTTTACCGGCGGCTTGGGCACGTTTCTCCTCTCGGCGAGGGAGTGATGGAACAGGACAGGACGAACGGACGCACTGTACCGGCATGGGAGGTCGCCACGCGCCTCCGCGATCTCGCTCAGCACATCGCGCCAGCGGAGATCAGCGACGTCTGGGTTTTCCCCCCGCTGTCCCACCTCGAAGGGTCGAAGGAGTTTCTGCTCTTCACCCGGTTCCTGCCCGACGAAATGCGCCACCTGTGCGGCGCGGAGTACGCGGACGTCAACGGGAACGGGAACGGAAGCGCCCACACCGTCAACGGGAACGGCACAACCAACGGGAATGGCGACGGGAACGAGGAACTGGTGTCGGAGAACGGACGCGTCCGGTCTATCACCGAGTACGGCGCGGTGCCGTCGGACCGCGTTTCGCGTGTGGTGGCCGGGTTCAGAGCGCGCCTGGGGGATCACCGTGAGCCGCTCCACTTCGAGATCGGTGGGTCCGCGGATAACTGGGGCCGGCTGGTGAACCCGGAGGAGCCCGCAGCCGATTGATCGACCGCCCCCCGCGAGTTAGCTTCGGCCCGCGGCCGGAGAACGGCGCTCGTCGCGGAACCGCGACGGGCGCCTTGTGCTTGCAGAACGAGGGTTTACGGGAGCAGGGATGAACGAGCTCGAGATTGGAGTCGCGGTGGCGTTCGCCGCTGGCGTGCTGTCCTTCCTTTCGCCGTGCGTGCTGCCGTTGGTGCCGTCCTATCTCTCGTTCGTGAGCGGCGTCGGTATCGAAGAGCTCGAGGGCGGCGGCGGCGACGTCAAGCGTGTGGCGTTCATGCATTCCCTGTTTTTCGTGCTCGGGTTCAGTCTGATCTTCCTGGCGCTGGGGGCGTCGGCCACCTTCGTGGGCCGACTCCTGAGGGAATACCAGGTGTGGATCGCCAGGATCGGCGGTGTCTTGATCATCTTCTTCGGCCTGTACCTGATCGGAGTCCGGCCGTTCAAGGGTATGGCGAGGGAGCGCCGGATCCATCTGCGCGACAAACCCCTCGGGTACCTGGGCTCGACGCTCGTCGGGCTCACGTTCGGGGCCGGCTGGACGCCGTGCATCGGGCCTATACTGGGCGGAATCCTGACGTTCGCCGCCACGCGTCAGACTCTCACCGATGGGCTCGTGCTGCTCGGCTTCTATTCGCTGGGGCTGGCCGTGCCGTTCCTGCTCAGCGCTCTTGCCCTGTCGTGGTTCCTCTCCACGTTCGACCGGTTCAAGCGTTGGATCCCGTGGGTGGAGCGGGCGAGCGGGATGCTGTTGATTGCTGTGGGGCTGCTGCTGGCGAGTGGACGGTTCACGGCGCTGGCAGGATGGGCGACGCAGTTCACGCCGGCCTTCATCCTGGAGCGGATCTAGTAGCAGGGCTCTTCAGCAGCCTTCTAGACCGCTTCCTCGCGCTCGATCTCTTCCTCGAGAAGCTGGCGCTCCAACAGTCGCGTATATACGCCACGGCGCGCCAGGAGCTGGGCGTGCGTGCCCGTTTCCACCAGCTTGCCGTCTTCAAGCACCAGGATCAGGTCGGCTCCGGCTACGGCCGTGACTCGGTGTGACACGACGATCGCCGTTCGGTCCGACATGAACTCCCTGAGGCCGCCGAGAATTGCCTCCTCGGTAACCGTATCCACGGCGGAAAGCGAGTCGTCAAGGATCAAGATCGGCGTCTCCCGGTACAGGGCCCGCGCGATCGTGGCTCGTTGCTTCTGCCCGCCCGAGAGATTGATGCCGCGCTCGCCGAGAGACGTATCCAGTCCGTCCGGCAGGACGCCCAGGGTATCTCGGAGCTGGGCGATGTCCAGGGCCCGATCCAGCCGGCGGGGCTCCGTGGCTTCGGGGTCGCTCATGGTCAGGTTGCGACGAAGCGGCATGCTGAACAGGAAGGGCTCCTGCGGCACCATGCCCACCGAGTTTCGGAGCTCCTCCAGCCTCATCTGCCGGACGTCCACGCCGTCCACCTCGACGCTTCCCGCTCCGACGTCGTACAGGCGGGGGATCAGCCGCACGAGCGTGCTCTTGCCGGTCGCCGTGCCGCCCACGACGGCCACCGTCTGTCCTGGCTCGATGCGAAACGACACGTTCTTGAGGACCCAGCGCTCGGTGCCCGGATAACGGAACGAGACGTCGCGGAACTCGATGCCTCCGCGGACGGCGGGCGGTGAGACCGGGTCCTCTGGATCCTCGATCAGGTGCGGCTCCGCCAGGAGCGAGTTGATGCGTCCCATCGAGGCCGCCCCGCGCTGGATCTGGTTCGTGACCCAGCCGACCGCAATCATCGGCCACATCAGGAGAACCAGATAAAACCCGAACGCGACGTAGTCCCCGACCGTGATCGCCCCGGTAATCACCTCGCGGCCGCCGAACCACAGGACGAGAACCGATCCGAGACCGCCCATGAACATGAGGGTCGGAAAGAACGCGCCCCAGATGCGCGCCAGGTCCATGTTCCGCCGGCGGTACTCCGCGTTCAGACGTCCGAACGCCTCCGATCGATCCGCCTCGCGCCCGTACGCCTTCACGATCCGGATGCCGGACAGGTTCTCCTGCGCGAAGTTGGAGATCTCCGAGAACTGCTCCTGGATGCGCTCGAACCGGACGTTGATCTTCTTGCCGAACCATATCACCAGGCCGGGCATCATGACCATCGGGATCATGGCGATGGCCGTGAGCCGCGGGCTGATCCAGATCATCAAGCCGAGGGCCAGAGCCCCGATGGTCACGGTATTCACCAGGTACATGATGGACGGGCCGGCCACCTGCCGGACGGCCTGTACGTCGTTAGTGGCCCGGCTCATCAGATCACCGGTGCGCCACCGGTCATAGAACTGAGGGGGCAGGCGAAGCAGGTGCGAAAACAGATCATTCCGGAGGTCCGTTTCGATCTTCCGGCTGATTCCATTCAGGAACTCCCGCATGCCGTACCGCGCCGCGCCGGCCACGAGCGCAGCCCCGACCAGCAGCAGGGCATACCGGACGATTCGCTCCCGTGTCAGGTCGGCCGTCAGTCCATCGATCGCCAGCTTGACGATGTACGGCCCGATGATCGTGAACACGTTGGATACGACGACCAGGAGCATGCCGGCTACCAGGCCCCTCCAGTAGGGGCGGTAATAGGGCAGCAGCGCGCGCAAATGTCTCATGCGATCTCTGTCGTTTCCGATCTCTTGGCTCGGCGTCCGCATGTTCGCCGCCGCGACCGGATCCAACGGCCGGGTATCGCGGTACGAGCATGGAGGCGGATATATAGAGTAAGGGGCTGGCCCCGGCGAGGTCCACCGGAGGATCGGCACCGTGTGGCCCGGGATCTGCACGGACTGGAGGGCTGCGTTATCGCAATGGGCCGTCGCAGTGGAATCGACGCCCTGTCACGGGATGTACCGGAGGAAGACATGCGCAAGAAGTTCAGACCGATGGTTCCGTTGTTCCTGCTCCTCGCCGCCTTCTCGTCCGCAGCATGCGGCGGCTCCGGAGACGAGGACGATCCGCTCGATCGAGAATTGGATCTGGCGATGGCGGAGGATTCCCTGGCGGCCCTGGAGGACACGGCCCTGGCGAATGACAGCGACGGCGAGGCGCAATCCGAGGAGCCGGCAGAGACGCCACCTCCGCGTCGCGATCCGCCTCCGGCCGCTCCGCCCAGGCAGACCACCCCCACGCCGGATCCGGAGCCGCCGCCCGCGCCGGCCTACCGTGACATGTCGGTCTCGGCGGGAACCCTGCTGCAGGTGAGTCTGGACCGGGAGCTGAGCACGGAAGCGAGCAACGTCGGCGAGAAGTTCACGGTCACTCTTCTCGCCCCGGTAACGGACGCGACGGGGGTCGTGATTCCCACGGGCACGAAGATCCAGGGCGAGGTAACGGCACTGGAGCCGTCCGGTTCGGCCGGGGAGCAAGCCATGATCCGGGTGGATTTTGGCCAGCTCCTTCTGGACGGAGAGTCCTACCAGGTAGCGCTCACGGTGTCCGAGGCGAACGCCACGACGCGGGGCCGCAGGAGCACTGAAGAGAAGGCCGTGACGATCGGCGCGGGCGCCGTGGTGGGCGGCATCCTGGGCCGCGTCATCGGTGGTAACGCCACCGGAACGATCATAGGTGGGGTGGCCGGGGCCGCAGCCGGCACGGCGATCGCCCTGGGCACGGAAGACGTGGACGCTGTGCTCGAGGAAGGATCGGAGATGACCCTGCGGGTGGAGGAGAGGATCACGGTGCGCCGCCCGGCCTGATCAACTGAGCCGGGCAGTTCTGTCGGAGGCCTATACGGGCGGTCGCGCGATGCGGCCGCCCGTATGTTGGTCAGAACCCGAGGGCCCGTCCGCCGCGCCGCCGGTCCGATGCTCCGAGCCGCGTCCCGTCGTCCATGATCTGGATGGACTGGACGTCTCCACTGATATCGGTGCGCTCCTCCAGTACGTGCCCGCGCCGCTGGAGATCAGCGATCACCTCCGGCCGCAGACCCCAAGGCTCATAGCGCACCAGGTCCGGCAGGTGTTGATGATGAAAGCGCGGCGCGTCGACCGACGTCCGAACCGGCAACCCGAAGTCGATGTAGTTGGACACAATCTGGAAGACGGTTGTGATGATCGTGGCCCCGCCCGGCGTGCCCGTAATGAGATCGGTCCGACCGTCCGGGTCCACCACGACCGTGGGCGCCATGGCCGATAGCATGCGCTTGCCCGGCGCGATCGCGTTCGCCTCCCCCTGCACCAGGCCGAACTGGTTCGGGACACCCGGTTTCGAGGTGAAGTCGTCCATCTGGTTGTTGAGCAGGTAGCCCGCTCCCCGCACGACCACCTTGGATCCGAACCAGCTGTTGATCGTGGTGGTGACCGCCACCGCGTTCCCGTCCCGGTCCACGATCGAGTAGTGCGTGGTCTGCGTGGATTCCTCGGGCACCCGGTTGAAGGCTCTTGAGTCCGAGGCCAGGCGCATGTTGATCGTCGCGGCGAGCGAATCCGCGTACGCCTGCGACAGGAGGCGCCCCATCGGAATCTCGACGTAGTCGGGATCGCCGAGGAAGAAGTTCCGGTCCGCGTAGGCGCGTCGCATCGCCTCGACCGCCACGTGCACGTGGTCGGCGGACAGCCAGCCGAACGATTCCAGGTCGAAACTCTCGACGATGTTGAGGATCTGCCCCATGGTCACGCCGCCGGAGGACGGCGGCGGCATGGTGATG
>JBDGWG010000009.1:0-298900 GCA_039585235.1 Gemmatimonadota bacterium
CCGTGTGCACCTCCAGCACGATGCGGTTGTTCAGCTCGATGGACTCCTTGGTGCGCGATACAACCATGGCCGCGAGCAGGGGTGAGGCATCGATGATGCCCTCGATGTACTTGAACGTGACCCTCGCCTGCCGACGGTCCTGCGCCAGTGCCATGACCACGCCCTGCTCACCCGGAGCGAGGAGGTCTCGGTACTCGCGGAAGCAAGCCAGATACACGCTCACGAGCGCCGCCATACGGCTCTTGCCGCCCCGTCTACCCACCACCACATATCCCTCCGAGAAAGGGTCCTGTGGCGGCGTGTCGCGGCCCGTGTGATGCCTATAGAGCCTGAGCGAGGATCGGTCCAATGGGAGACCGAACAGGGCGCTCAGGAAGGCACGCCATGCGCTCCAGCTCGGCCCTCGAAAATGCGTACCGAGCAGGTTGGGGTCGTTCATGGCGTCGAGGATGTTCAACCGGCCGTCTCCTCTTTCTCGATCACGTAGTCGGCCAAGCTGACCACCCGCGCCCGCCGCTCCATGCCGAGCTGCGCCATGTAGCGGGCCAACGAGTCGGCGAGCGCCTGCCGCTCACGCACGACGGCGAAAAGCGCCCGCTTTGACTTGTTCACCAAACTGGGTTGCTCGAACAGCCACGCGTCGATGCCGTCGAGCAGGATCTTCGTCCGGGCCGCCATCTCCAGCACCGTGAGCTGCTGGGCTGACACGTGCTCTGGCCCGCCAAGGTCCTCCAGCAGGGCACCCTTCCATGCCGCCAGCGCCTTGCCCTGTCGAGTTCGACCGTCTATCGCACGCTCACCCCACGTCCGTAGGGCACGTTTCGCAGGCGTAAGTCCATGCCGGTTGTACTCTCGGGTGCCCTTGGCAGGCGGTTTTGGCGCACTCATCGAGCGGCCCATCCTCGCACACATACTTGCACAGCCAAGGACAACGCGTCACTGGGATAAGCACTTACAGGCCGCCCGGGCGTGCTCAGGTAGCACGTACACGAGCCGGAATCAGGGTCGGGGAAGGGGAGACCGGGACGCGCCCGAGCGCCCCGGCAGTCAGTCGGAAGTGTGCAAGTATCTGTGCAAGTATAGACCCGTAGAGTGGGGGTAGGAAGCCGACCCGCGTCCGTAAGCTTTCTGGACCCCGTTGCCGGGAATCCGCATAAACCTGCTACACAAGCTCCAGAAACCGCTCTGCCATGCGAGGTCCTGCTCCGTCGTCCTCGTGTTTGAAGAACACGAAGGCCTTCTCCCAGCCAGCGCCTCCTACCCGCGCCGCCCACTCGGCGAGTGCAGCGTCGGAATAGTCCGCCTTTCGCAGCCTCAGGTACCCCCACGCGGCCCCAGGGTCTGCGAGCCCCGACAGGAAAGTCTCGAGGCGCTCCAGGTCCTGTTTCAAGTTAGGCGGAAGCTGGAACAGTACGGCCCCCAGTCGGTCGCCGAGCAGGCCGACGGTTCTCAAGAGGTAGCCGGTTTCATCCTCGGCTTCCTTGAGCCGCTTGAAGTGCGTGATCCGGCGGGAGGCCTTGATGACGAAACGGAACCCGGCCGGAACCTGTTCGGCCCAACCCTCGACCACCGACTCCCTCGGCAGCCGGTAGAACGTATTGTTGATCTCCACGGACGGAAGCCGGCGCGAGTAGTAGGACAGCATCTCGGCGTTCGGAAGGCTGTCCGGGTAGAAGCGTCCCTTCCATTCCTTGTAGCTGAAGCCGCTGGTTCCAGCCAGAATTTCCATCGGTTTTCCTTTCGATTGCCGCCGCCGGGGCCGTTTGCCTCACATGCGGGCCGCGAGGCGCGCCAGCACGGCCGAGAGATCCGGCGCTTCCTCGAGCACCTGCCGCAGGGGATCGGACTTCATTCTGGCGAGCCGCTTTGGCACGCTACGAATCGTGAACTTGTGTATGTCGAGCCCCCGGTTGACTTCGTGCCATCCGACCGGAGTCGAGACGGAGGCTCCCGGAACCGGACGAACGCTGAACGGCGCCACGAGAAGCTGCCCACGCCGGTTCTGAAGAAAGTCGATATAGACCTTCCCTTCGCGAGCCTCCAGCGCGCGGGCGATCGTCGCGATGTCCCCGGCTTCTTGAAGGGCCACCCGGGCCAACAACTCGCCGAGCGTGCGCGACTGCTCGTAGTCGCAGGATCGGCCGAGAGGCACCATGACGTGAAGGCCCGTGGAACCGCTGGTCTTCGCGTAGCTGGGAAGTCCGATATCCTCACACACCTCGCGGAGGAGGCGCGCGATCCGCACCACGTTCTCGAACGGGGCGCCCTTCGGGTCCAGATCCAGGACGCACCAGTCGGGTCGATCGAGAGATCCGACGCGGCTGGCCCACACGTGCAGCGGAATCGAGCCGAGGTTCGCCATATAGAGCAGGGCAGCCCTGTCGTCCGCCACGAAGTACTCGATGGCCTTGTCCGTACTCTCGCTCTCCACACGCTCCGTGCGAATCCACTCCGGAGCGGACACCGGGACGTTCTTCTGGTAGAAGGACTTGCCGTCGATCCCGTCCGGGTAGCGCGTAAGCACGAGCGGCCGGTCCGCCAGATAGGGCAGGAGCCAGGGCGACACGGCCCGGTAGTACTCGAACAGGTCCTTCTTGGTGTATCCCTCCTCGGGCCAGAACACCTTGTCGGGGTTCGAGAGCGACGGATCGCCCCGGGAGTTGGCCCGGCCGCCCGACACCTCGCTGCTCGAGGCGTCCGCCTCGAAGTCCCGCTCCTCCCCGTTGGCGGACGAGGGTCCCCGCCGGGGCGGCGCTTCGCACTCGCCGGGCCGCTTGTCATCGCGAAGATGCGAGAATACGGGCTGCCTCAGGAGGCCGTCCTCCGTGCGCTCCAGGAACTGGACTTCCGCCACCAACTCTGGCCGCACCCAGTGATCGCCACCCTCCGGGATCGTCTGCTCGGCCGCGGGACTGTCGGTCTCGAGCTCCTCCAGGCGAGCCCGAAGAGTCTTCCGGTCCTTGCCGGACAGGCCCGTTCCAACCCGTCCGAGGTAGACAAGGCGGTCTCCTTCGAGTCCAGCCATGTGCAGGGCGCCGAGGCCCTCGAGGCCACCCTTCGGCTCGGTGAATCCCATGATGACCACGTCAGCCGAGCGCGAAGCCCTCAGTTTCAGCCAGTTCCTGGACCTGCCGGCCCGGTACGGACTGCCCGCCTTCTTCCCTACGATGCCCTCGAGGCCCATCGAGGTGACCTGCTCGTACAATGCCTCGCCCATTCCACGGAAGTGATCCACGAATCGTAGGGGGCCGGCCGGCGGCAGGAGCTGTCGGAGGACCTCCTTACGGTCGGTCAGGGCGACTCCCCGCATGTCGTGTCCCATCACACCGAGCAGGTCGAACGCGTAGAACGTCGCGGGCTGGCGAAGCGATGCGCGCTTTACATCCATTGGCCGCCGAATCCGAGCTCTGCGCTGAAGGCGCTGGAAGCTCGGGCGCCCGGCTTCGTCATGCATGACGACTTCTCCGTCGATCACGAAGTCGGCGACCGGAAGGGCTCTCAAGGCCCGTACGATCTCGGGGAACCAGCTCGTCGCATCGTTGCCCTTCCTCGTGTACAGGCGGCACACGTGACCGTCGCGCCCGGCGATCATCCGGTAGCCGTCCAGCTTCAGCTCGAACACCCACCCGGGGTCCGAGAACGGCTCGTCGGCGGTGTGCGCCAGCATGATCTTCACGCGCTCGCCACGGACCGAGCGGCGTGGGGCACCGAGCGCTTCCGCCATGCGCGCCAGGGGTTCTCTCCGGTCGACTCCCTCGCCCAGCTCTTCCACCGTCAGTCCGCTTAGAACTGATTCCTGGGGGAGGCTGGCATCCGCTTCAGGCGCCGCGGCCAGCTCGGCCCGGGAGAGCATTCGCTTCTCCCGGATGAGAAGCCACTCCTTTTCCATCTTCTTAAGCTTCACCAGTGTCCACACGCCGCGCAGCTTGTGGCCCCGGAGCTCGAACAAGAGCTTGCCGTCTCTCAACCCCTCCTCGGGGTCCTCGAGCGCCACCCAGTTCCCCCGGTCCCACACGATCATGGGCCCGGCCCCGTAGTTACCCGCGGGGATCACATCCTCGAAATCGACATATTCAAGGGGATGTTCCTCGACGTGCACGGCGAGCCGCTTCTCGGCCGGGTCGAGGGACGGCCCCTTGGGAACGGCCCATGACGTGAGCGCGCCTCCGAGCTCGAGGCGCAGATCCCAGTGCAGCCGGCTGGCGGCGTGCTTGTGGATGACGAACAGACCTCCGACGATGCCGCCGGAGGTCTTCTCGGCGCGGTGATCGGCCTGCGGAGCGACCCCGGGCTCGGGGGTCGCTCCAGCGGTTCGCTTGTCCCGATAACGGGAGAGGGGATCGCGTTCAGCCATGAGTATAGCTTATTTTACTAGACTGTCCCGTGAAACAGGAGTGATGTATGAGCGCGCGTCCCATCGCCTCGGCCACAGTTTCCTTCGGGCTCGTCTCGGTTCCCGTCAAGCTGTACTCCACGGCCGACAACTCCCAGAAGGTGACCTTCAACTGGATCAACCCCAAGACCGGTTCGAGGGTGAGGCAGCGCTATTGGGACGCAAGAGAGGAGGAACTGGTCGAGCGTGAGGAGCTCGTGAAAGGGTACGAATTTTCGCGCGAGCAGTACGTCCTCTTCACGCCCGACGAGCTCAAGGTGCTGGAGGCGCAGTCGTCGAACGCGATCGACATCGCCGAGTTCATCCCGTTCGAGCAGGTGGAACGCATGTACCTTGCCAAGGCCTATTTCCTGGGGCCCGACCGGGGCGGTGAGCGGGCGTACCGGCTGTTGAGCGCCGCGCTCAACAAGACGGGCCGGGCCGCCCTTGCCCGCTACGCGGCGCGCGGCAAGGAGTACCTGGTTCTCGTGCGTCCGATGGGAGATGGCCTCGTCCTCGAGCAGCTGTTCTACTCGCAGGAGCTCCGTTCTTTCGAAGAAGTCCCGATCGGGGATGGAGAGGTGAAAGACGAGGAGCTCGACCTGGCCGTGAAGTTGATCGAGCAGGCGGCGTCGGACATCTTCGAGCCTGAGAAATACGAGGATGAGGTGTCGAAGAAGGTGCTGGCGCTCATCGAGAAGAAGATCGAGGGCGAGGAGATCACGGCGGCTCCCGAGATCGAAGCCGAAGACAAGATCGTCGACCTGATGGAGGCGCTGAAGGCGAGCCTGGGCGCGGCCGGTGCGGGATCCAAGGGAGCGAAGGGCCGCAAGCCGGCCAAACGAGCTTCCTCTCGCGGCAAGGGCGACGACAAGAAGCGGGCCGCCCGCTAGGGACTATCCAGTGGCGAGCTATTCCACACGCGAAGCGGCGGAAGTCCTGGGCCTGTCCCAGGAGCGGGTGCGGCGTCTGGCTGCGTCGGCGGCGCTTCATCCCGAGCGGTCGAGCCGCGGTTGGTACCGGTTCGACTTCCGTGACCTCGTTCTCCTCAGGACGGCCCTGGAATTGGAGAAGTCTGGAGTGTCGCCGCGCCGCCTGCTGCGTTCTTTGCGCGATCTGAAGCGGCAGTTGCCCGCCGACCGTCCCCTTACGGCGATTCGCATCACGCTGGAAGCGGACGAGCTCGTCGTGCAGGACGATGATCTCTCCTGGAATCCCGAGTCCGGACAGGTGCAGCTCGGTCTGCAGGTCGAGGACGACGGAGCGGATGTCGAGTCCCTGGATCGCCGGCGTGCCCGGCCCGTCGCGGCCGAGAAGCGTCTCAAGGCGGAGGACTGGTACGAGTTGGGGTGTGGCCTGCAGACCCAGTCTCCCGAACAGGCGGTGGAAGCGTTCCGCAGAGCTGTCGAGCTGGACGCGAGCCTGGCCGACGCTCACATCAACCTCGGCGTGCTTCTGCACGAGCGGTCCGACCTGGAGGGGGCCGAGATGTGCTACCGGCTGGGCCTTCGCGCGGATCCGGGGAGTGCGACGGCGGCTTACAACCTGGGCGTCGTTCTGGAAGACATGGGGAAACCGGAAGAGGCGACCGAGGTGTACCGCCGGGCCATCGAGAGCGACCATTTGCTCGCTGACGCCTACTACAATCTATCGCGCCTGTACGAAAGAGCGGGGGACCGGGCGGCCGCTCTTCGGCATCTCCGAAGCTACAGCGAGTTGGTCAAGATTGACTAGCGGGCAGGTACGGGATGGGCCCCACCTGGCCTCGCCGGAGGTCGGGCGCTGATTCCGCAGACGTATCGCGGAGCAGGAAAGGGCTCCGTGGGTAGAAGACTTGATGGGAGAGAAGACCTCAATCCCAACACGGGAGAGTGCGATGAGCGTAGCGAACCGACTCGAGAGACTGCTCGAGGAGAGCGGCGCCCCGTTCGAAGTGATCGATCATCAACTGGCGTTCACGGCCCAGGAGGAAGCCGCGGCCAGCCACGTGCCCGGCCGTCATTGGGCCAAGACGGTGGCCGTGCTGATCGATGGCGAGCCGGCCATCGCGGTGGTTCCCGCCACCCGACGGCTGGATCTGGGCAAGCTTCGCCGCGTCGTGGGCACCGAGAACGTGGAGATCGCCCGCGAGGCTGAATTCCAGGGACTCTACCCGGACTGCGAGCTGGGCGCCATGCCACCGTTCGGCGAGCTGTACGGCCAGAGGACCTTCGTCGACGAAGCGCTGCGCGAGGAGGAACGGATCGCGTTCCACGCCGGTGACCACAGGACGGCGATCGAGATGTCCTACGGAGATTTCGAGAGACTGGCCGAGCCCGTTCCGGCGGACCTATCGGGGCCGCTTCGCGAGCGAGTCTGAACACCCGAGGGAACAAGAACCGCGGACGCTTCGGCGGGCGGACCGTCCGACCATGCGACCGTCTGACCGTGCCCAGGCCGAACACGTCGTCCCACGATCGGACAGGCGATTCGGGTTCGCGCGCGATCGCATTGCCGGCTATACGTTTGTCATATAACAGGATAGCTGCGCGTCAACGCATGGCACACGGGTTGCAAGGCCGGAACATGCGGAGGCGAGAGGCGCCGCCCGATTTCTTCGGCAGAGAGCTGACATGGGCGCATTGATGCAGGACATGCGATTCGGGATGCGCTCGCTGCTCAAGCACCCTGGTCACACTGCGGTCGTGATTCTCACGCTGGCTCTCGGTATCGGCGCCAATACAGCTATCTTCAGCGTCATTCATGCGGTCATGTTGCGGCCTCTGCCGTACGACGACCCGGACCAACTCGTTCTCCTCCGACATAACATCCAGGCCACGGACTTCATCGACGGCCCGATGCCGCCAGCGGACGTCATGGACATCCGGGACCACACGGACGTGTTCCAGGGCGTGGCGGCTACCGACCGGACGTTCGAAGGCAACCTGACCGGGGATGGCGACCCGATCGAGATCCGGGTCGCAGGGGTCACAGCGAATTTCTTCGACGTGCTCGGTGTGAAAGCGGCGCTTGGCCGCACGTTCCGCCCGGAAGACGAGGAGCCCTTCCCACCGGGTGCCTTCGATCCAGATTCGCCGCCGCCGGTCAACAACGTCGTGATCAGCGACGGCCTGTGGAAGCGACGATTCGGAGCGTCGCCGGAAGTGATCGGAGCCACGCTGCTGATCAACGACTTCCCGAACAAGGTGGTCGGCGTGATGCCGGCGGGATTCGAGCTCCTCATGCCGGCCAACGCAGGGATGCCGAGCGGTACCGACGTGTGGAATCCCACGCGGTTCGACTACCGGCAGGCGCCGCGGACAAGCGCGAACGCGAACCGGCGTGTCATCGCGCGCCTGAAGAAGGGCGTCACGCTGGCCGATGCGCAGGCGCAGGCCGACAAGGTCGCCGAATGGCAGCGCGAGCACTTCGAATACAACCGGGACGGTGAGATCTACATCGTCGTGAAGCCGATGCACGCGGACATCGTCGGGCACGCTCGCACGGTTCTCCTGGCACTGCTGGGAGCCGTCGGGTTCGTTCTGCTGATCGCGTGCGCGAACGTGGCGAACCTGCTGCTCGTCCAGGCCGCGTCTCGCGAGAAGGAGATGGCGATTCGCGCGGCTCTCGGGGGATCACGCGGCCGAATTGCCCGCCAGCTGCTCACGGAGAGTCTTCTGCTGGCCGTCGTCGGAGGCTTGGCTGGCCTGCTTCTGGCACGTTGGGGGGTGGACCTGCTTCTCGCCCTTCGCCCGGCGAACCTGCCTCGGGTGAACGCGATCGGGATCGACGGCCCGGTCCTTCTGTTTACCCTCGGAGCTAGCCTGTTCGCGGCGGTGGTCTTCGGACTCGTCCCCGCGCTGCAGGCATCCAAGCCGGACCTCAACGATTGTCTGAAAGACAGGGGCACCGTCTCTCCGGACGTGAAGCGGCGCAGGTTGCGGAGCGCTCTGGTGGTAGCGGAAGTGGCGCTATCGATGGTCCTGCTGGTCGGGGCGGGCCTGATGTTCCGGTCGTTTCTCGCCCTGCAGCAGCAGGACCTCGGCTTCGAGCCACAGGGCGTCGTGACGTTCCGGCTGACCATGCCGGGCCTGCGCCCGGAGTATGGGACGCCTGACGGGCGAGCGATGTTCGTCTCCGAGCTCGAGGAAAGGGTGGAGGCGCTGCCGGGCGTCAAGAGCGCCGGCGCGGTGCAGGTGCTTCCTCTCAGCGGTCGTTTCTGGACATCCCCGTACTCGCTCAAGGATGCGGACGAGAAGGACTGGGGCCTGCTCGAGGCTGACTATCGTTTCGCCACCCCGGGCTACTTCAAGGCCCTGGGGCTCAGGTTGGTTGCAGGGCGCTTTTTTAAGCAGTCCGAGAATGACTACGGGGCTGAAGTCGTCGTGGTGGATCGCGCGCTCGCGGCGCGCGCGTGGCCCGGCGAGGAGCCCGTCGGACAGTATCTGCGGACCGTGATCAGCCCGTTCGACGGTAGCGGGCCCGAGCAGCGGTGGGTCAAGGTGGTAGGTGTGGTCGACAACGTTCGGTCGCAGGATCCTCGGACCCTGGGCCGCGAGACGATCTACTTCCCGTATCGGCTACAGGGGGCGTTCTTCAACGTCACCATGGCCGTGCGGACGGAGAAGGACCCGGCGGCGCTCGTCCCGGCGATCCGGGCCGAAGTCGAGTCGCTGGACTCCGACATGCCGGTTGCGGCAGTGACCACCATGGACGAGTACGTGCGCATCGCCAAGGGACCGACCCGGTTCGCGATGATCCTGATCGGCATCTTCGCGGCAGCGGCCCTGGTGCTCGCCTCGGTCGGCCTGTACGGAGTCATCTCGTCGCTGGTTCGCCAACGGACGCATGAGATAGGGGTCTACATGGCGTTCGGCGCCGAGAGCCCGCACATAGTGCGGATGGTCGTGCGACGCGGTGTCACCCTGGCGATCGCCGGCGTCGTCGTCGGTCTCGTGGTCTCACTCGCCCTGACGCGGGCCGTCGCGAGCCTGCTGACGGGGGTGACGGCCACCGACCCGGCCACTTTCCTCGCCGTCGGAGTGCTTCTGACGGTCGTGACCCTGCTGGCGAGCTACATCCCGGCGCACAGGGCAGTGCGGGTTGACCCCATGGAGGCCCTGCGGTACCACTGATCGACCACCCCCCCTTGACGACTTCCGATATATCGTTACGTTATACTTATCGATATATCGCGTAATACTCGAAGACGATGTCTCAGTTGCGAGGGGAATGACCGCATGAGCGCCAGGTTCGACAAGGGATCTAACCCCTGGTCTTCCATGTTCGGGCCCGGTGCCTCCGGCTTCGGAAGACCGAACTTCCGCTGGCGGATCTTCGACCGCGGCGACCTCAAGTACATGATCCTCGAGTTGCTTCGCGACCGACCGATGCACGGGTACGAGGTGATGCGGGCCCTGGAGGAGACTTCCGGGGGCGCCTACACGGCCAGTCCCGGTTCGGTCTATCCGACGCTGCAGTCGCTCGAGGACGACGGATATGTGAGCAGTGCGGAAACGGACGGGCGCAAGGTCTACACGATAACGGATCAAGGCCGCGAATTCCTGGACAACAACCAGGACCGTGTGGAGCAGATCCTTCGCCGGATCGGAGACTTCGCCAAGCACTTCTCCGGCGCGCCGATGACCGACGTGACGCGGTCGTTCATGCGGCTGGCGCACGCCAGCTTCGAGCAATCGATCCGCCGTGTCGGCGACGAAGACTCCATGGACAGACTGCGGGAAATCTTGGAGAAGGCGGCGCGGGAAATCGAAAACGTGGGTAGCGGGGGCGAATCCCCCGGGACATCCGGAAGCGGGGCGGAAGAAGAATGATCGGGATTCTATTTGGAGCGTGGCTCTTCTGCATGGTGTCCTTCTGCGCGGTCGGCGTGGGCTGCCGAATCGCGTGTCATCGCCGTCGCAGCCGTGGGCATGCCTGCATCTGCGGACGGCACGAGGTCCAGGTAGCAGCTCTCGCCGCCGGCCGCAGGTTCGCGGCGCCAGGTCCGATCGCTGACCGCCCCTCGCGGTTCCGGACGGCGGAGACCCGGATCCGCGCGCTGCAGCAGCGGTACGTCGAGGGCCGGCTGTCCATGGAGCAGTACGAGACGGAGCTGGACCGCGTCGTGGGCATGGTGTGACGTCGCTCCCATCGCGAGCCGGAGAGCGGGTGCGGTGTGCATGGTCCGGCGTGAGCGAGGAAATGCGTGCCTACCACGACGTCGAGTGGGGCGTACCCATCCACGCTGACCGTCGTCATTTCGAGTTCCTGACTCTGGAGGGGGCGCAGGCCGGCCTGAGCTGGGAGACCATCCTGCGGAAGCGGGAGGGGTACCGCGAGGCGTTCGCCGGCTTCGATCCCGCCGTGGTGGCCCGGTTCGGGGAATCGGAGCAGAAGGCGCTTCTGAAGAACCCAGGGATCGTCCGAAACCGGCTTAAGATCCGATCGACCGTCGGCAATGCCTTGGCTTTCCTCGAGGTTCAGGCCGAGTACGGCTCCTTCGATTCGTACATTTGGCAGTTCACGGGGGGGCCGACCATTCGGAACGCCTGGCGCGAGCTGTCGGAGCTGCCGGCCGAGACGGAAGAATCCCGGGCCATGAGCCGTGACTTGAAGAAACGCGGGTTTCGGTTCGTGGGTCCCACCATCTGCTACGCCTACATGCAGGCAGCCGGGCTCGTCAACGACCACCTGGTCGGCTGCTTCCGGTACGCGGAGCTCGCGACCGCCTGACGCCCCCGGCCCGCAAAACGCCCCCAGTGCGCGGATCTTCCCTCATTTCGGCCGATAGCGCCACCTCGAAGCGGGACGCGTCCAACCGTGTAACGGACTATCATATAAGTAATTGAATCTCGCGTCCCCAGGCGGGCACGCCCCCTGCCACTCCGAGACTCGGATCGCGCGGGGAGAGAGTGGATGCGCCTGAAGGCAGCCGAGATGAGACGAGAACCGGGGGAGCGATGGGCGGCCGCCGCCTTTTGCACGGGCTCAATGTGCCTCGCTCTGCTGGTGGCCTCGTCGGCGCCAGCCGAGGCAGAACCGCCGGGTACCTCTGTCCGGCTAGGCACCGTGACGCGATTCGATACCGTTTATGCGGCGGCGAACCGGCCGCCGATCCTATCGGTCCACCCGGACCTCCTCACCCGGCTTCACGTCCTGGCGGACGCTCTCCACAAGGAGATCGTGCTCTGTTTGCACGGAGACGTGATCGGAGACACGGTTCGCCTGGCCCGATTCAGCATGCCGCATCCGCATCGCTCCGACATGCGCAGCGCCCGTTTCGGTCCCTGTCCACCCGACGCTCTGGCTACCTGGCACAACCATCCTGTCGCGCCGTCCGGGTTCCGAGTCCCCCGAGCCGTCACGGTCGGAGGAACGGCCGGCCTGTGCCGCCTGTCCGAGACGGACGCCCGGACCGCGGCCATGGCCGGGCTACCGTTCGCGCTCGTTTCGGTCGACGCCTCCACCATGTGCTGGTGGACGCTGAAGGACGTCCGAGGCCTGGGGCGCCAGGGATCTTCCAATCGCGCATTCCATCAAGTATACTAACTAGGAAGGTGTGAGCGGGTTCTGAAGTGCCCGCCCGGCAGAGGATCCTCGCTTGTTGACGTACACGGAACGAAAGTCGTTATCGGCGACCCCGCCGCCCCGCCTTCTCCCCCTGTCAGTTTGCAGCGATGCGCCGGCTCCCGATGGCGGGCGCGTGCGCGGAAGTCACCTTTGTATCGGGAGGATCCCATGCATGTAGGCCCCGCACGAAACCTGACCCGAATGCCCGTACGGCTGGGCATCCTGTCTCTCCTGTGTCTCGCAGCTCTACCGGCGACGCTGACGGGCCAGGAGCAGGAGTACAAGTCTCCGGCCGCCACCACACTGAACGTCACGTCGGCCTCACCGGAGGCCGTTGAACACTTCCAGGCCGGCATGTGGGAGTGGGACAACATCGATTTCGTAGCCGCCACCGAACACTTCGAGGCGGCACTCACGGCCGATCCGTCGTTCGGCGCAGCGCGCGTAATGCACGCCGGCTCGGCCCAGGGAATGACGTCCGACGAGCGCGTCGAACAGATCGCGGTGGGCATGATCGACATGGCTCGAGGTACCACGGTGGAGCAGCTGCTTGCGCTCGCGCTCAAGGAATCCATCAGCGGAGACAACGCGGCGGCCGCCCTCCTGGTGAAGGCTGCCTCCGAACTCGCCCCGGACTCTCCATACCTCGCTTACCGGCATGCCATCTGGTCCGGCGGAGGCATCGAGGAGATGAAGGAGATGACGCACCGATTCCCGGACTTCGCGCCGGCGTGGAATATCCTCGCCTATAATCTGTATGCCGATGGGAAGACGGATGAGGCAGTCGAGGCCGTGACGAAGTATATGGATCTCGCCCCGGATCATCCGAACGCGCACGACTCGTATGCCGAGATCATGCAGTGGGAAGGCGAGACCGAAACCGCGATGGCACACTACCGGAGGGCCGTCGAAATTCGACCGAGCTTCGTGGCGGGTTACACCGGCATCGCCGAGACGGAGTGGCTTCTCGGCAACCGTAACGAGGCGCGCGCGGCGCTCGAGGAGGCAGCCACGCACCAGACGTCAGAGAATTCCCGGATCAACACCAGGCGGGCGATCGCTGCTTCGTACATGATGGAAGGCGAGCGGAAGAAGGCCGACGCCATGTTCTCCGAGGTCGCGGAAGCCGCGGCGGCGGCCGGCAACAACGGTCTGGCGCGCACGGCGCACTACCAAGCGGCCGCGAACGATGCGATCAACGGGAACGGTAAATCGGTGTCGTCGCACCTCGCGCAGGCCGCGGAGCTGGGCGGAAAGGGCGTCTGGCACAACGCCTGGGCTTCCGTCACGTATGCCCTTGCCGGGGAGATAGAGGAGGCTCGCGCGACGGCGGCGAGCCTGGAGGAAGCGACATCGGACTCCGAACTCGAAGCTGCGCATATCGCGAAGGCACACCTGCTTCTCCAGGAGGGTGACGCCGAGGGCGCCATGAGCATCCTCGAGACGCAGGACGAGACGGAGACGATAGTGCGTGCCCTCAAGGCGCGGTGCTACAAGGCGATGAAGCAGGGCGACATGGCGAAGGAGCTCCAGGCAGGCGTCCTCGCGGATCCGACGCTGAATTTCTACAACACCGCTCAGACGACGGCGGTGGCTGAAGTGCGCAAGTTGTAGGCTCGTTTCCGGCATCGCCTGGCCCCCGATCCGAGGGGCAGGCTTGTATGGGCTCCCCGAGGCGTGGACCGTCCCGGGGAGCCCTCGTTACGTAGTGGAACCGGCGAACCCATCCGGGGATACTGATGCTGCCGAGAAGAGGAGGAACTGGATGAGACTCTGGACCCGTCGGTCGATCGAGCTGGCTGCCGCGGCCGTGGTGGTCGCGCCGCTCGTCTCGGGACACGGAGGAACCAGTCGCGGCAGGCTGGCCGCTCAGGAGTCTGTCGAGATCGAGGAATGGGATGTCCCGTGGGAGGGCTCCCGGCCTCGCGATCCCTACGTGGCCCCCGACGGGATGGTGTGGTTCGTGGGACAGACCGCGGACTACGCCGCGCGGCTCGATCCGGCGGACGGGAGCTTCGAGCGGTTCGATCTCCCGAGTGGTTGCGGGCCGCACAACCTGATCGTCGACCGCAAAGGCATCGTGTGGTACGCCGGGAATCGGGCCGCCCACATCGGACGCCTCGATCCGGCAACGGGGGAGATTGCCCAGTACCCGATGCCGGACAGCCGAGCCTCCGATCCGCACACGCTGGTATTCGACAGCCAGGGCCAGATCTGGTTCACGGTCCAGCACGGAACGATGATCGGTCGGTTCGACCCTGCCAGCGGTGCCGTCGACCTGGTCGAGGTCCCGACGGCTGACTCCCGCCCCTACGGGATCGTGGTGGACGCGGATGATCGACCTTGGGTGGTCGAGTTCGCGGGGGGCAAGGTAGCAACCGTGGATCCGGTCTCGCTCGAGCTTCGCGAGTACGACCTGCGTCGGCCTGAGACGCGGCCCCGCCGGCTGGTCGTGACGTCGGACGGAGGTGTCTGGTACGTGGACTACGCCGGCGGATTGCTCGGCCGCCTGGATCGGCAGACCGGCGCCGTGACAGAGATCCCCCTTCCTGGTGGCGCGAGCTCGCGCCCCTACGGGATGGCCGTGGACGAAGCCGACAGGATCTGGCTAGTGGAGACCGGCATCAAGCCGAACCGCCTCGTGGGCTTCGATACGCACACTTCCGAGTTCGTCGGGCAGGCTGACATCCCGAGCGGCGCGGGCTCGGTACGGCACATGTACTACGACGCCGAGCGGCGTGAGGTGTGGTTCGGCACCGACGCCAACACCGTGGGGCGGGCGAAGCTTCCGTGACGCAATCCCGGCCCGGCGCCCTGGTGACGGGTGCCTCGAGCGGCATCGGTTACGAACTGGCCAAGATCCTGGCGCGGGAAGGGCACGACGTGGCGCTTGTCGCCCGGTCGGTCGATCAATTACAAAAGATCGCGACCGACTTGATGGACGATTTCGGCGTCCGTGCGATCGTGGTCGCCGCGGACCTGTCGGATCCGGGCACTCCGGATCGCATTTTCGATCGCCTGCAGGAAGCTGAGTTCCGCGTGGACGTGCTGGTTAACAACGCCGGCTTCGGGACGATCGGGCGTTTCGTGCGATCCGACGTCGGCGCCCAGGTGGATATGGTGGAAGTGAACATCTCGGCCCTCACTCATCTGACCCGCCTGTACTCAGAGCAGATGGCGGAGCGCAGACAGGGCCGCATCATGAACGTGGCCTCTACGGCCGCCTTCCAGCCCGGGCCCTTCATGGCCGTGTACTTCGCGACCAAGGCATACGTGCTGTCGTTTTCCGAGGCGCTTGCCGAGGAGCTGCGGCACAGCGGAGTCACGGTGACCGCGCTGTGTCCGGGCCCGACCGTCACCGGCTTTCAAAAGAGAGCGGGAATGGAGCGCGCGCCGATCGGCGGTCGGATGGTGACGGGGGACGCGGCCTCCGTGGCGCGCGTCGGCTACGCCGGAATGATGAAAGGCCGGCGGGTAGTGATTCCCGGCCTGTTCAACCGAGTGGGCACGCTATTGCCCCGCTTCTTTCCGCGTGCGCTGGCCCCCCGCATCGTCGCGCGCATGACCGAGGTACGCGGCGACACCTGACGCTGCTGCGATAAGAGGGGCGAGACCGATCGGCCCCGCCCCTCAGTTCGGACAATCAGACATGTCTCCGATTCAGCTGACCGGCTGCAGGTACCGGCCCAACCAGTCGAAGAACACCCGGTGATACAGGATCCCGTTCTGCGGGGACTGGATCCAGTGTCCCTCCTGGGGGAAGTACATGAACCGGCTCTCGATTCCCTGGAGCTGGGCGGCGGCGAACGCCTGCATGCCTTCCCCGATCGGGACACGGAAGTCCTTCTCGCCGTGGATCACGAGGAGCGGAGCATCCCAGTTCTGCACGAACTTGTGCGGAGAAAACTTCTCGTAGCTATCGGGGCGGTCCCAGTACGCGCCCCCGAGATCGAAGTTGACGAAGAACATCTCCTCGGTCGCCCCGTACATGCTCTCCAGGTTGAACACGCCTGCCTGCGCCACGAGAGCGCTGAACCGGCCCTCGTGATTGCCGGCCAGCCAGTAGACGGTGTAGCCGCCGAAGCTGGCGCCGATCGCGCCCAGACGATTCTCATCCACGTAGGGCTCGGCCGCCACGGCGTCGATCGAGGACAGCAGGTCCTGCATCGCCTGCCCGCCCCAGTCCCCGGAGATCTGCTCCTTCCACTCCTGTCCGAAACTCGGAACGCCACGGCGGTTGGGGGCCACCACGATATACCCGTGCGCCGCCATGAGCTGGAAGTTCCAGCGATAGGAGAAGAACTGTGAGACCGTTCCCTGCGGGCCGCCCTGGGCGTACAGGAGGGCGGGGTAGCGGCGCGACGGATCGAAGCCCGGCGGGTAGATCACCCACGTCAGGATCTCTCCTCCGTCCGTTGCCTCGACCATCCGTTTTTCGACCCGGCCGAGCTCCACGTCGGCAAGGATCTCCCGATTGGCGAACGTGATCTGCTCGGCCTCACCCGACTCGGAGTCGACGCGGTAGATCTCGTTAGGTGAGGACATCGATTGGCGAGCCGCCACCAGGACCTCTTCGTCGCCCAACCGCGCTACGTCCAGCGACACGTAATCGAATGCACCGTCGGTTACTCGGCGGACCGCGGTGCCGCCGGCGGAAACCACGAAGATCTGGCCGGTGCCCCAGGAGTCGCTAGTGAAGAAGACGGACCGGCCGTCCCTCGACCACACCGGGGAGTGGGCATCGTTGTCGTACTCGGCGGTGAGTTCGACGCTCTCACCTGTCGCGAAGTCATGCACGAAGAGCCGGTTGCGGTCGGCCTCGTATCCGTCCCGCTCCATGCTGAGCCACGCAATCCGTCCGCCATCCGGCGAGAACACTGGCTCCACATCGTACCCCATCATCCCCTCGGTGAGGTTCACGGTCTCACCGGACTCGAGGTTCACGATGAAGATGTCCGAGTTCGTGCTGACCGTATATTCGGTGCCCACGGACCTCTTGGCCGTGTAGGCGATCTCGCGGCCGTCCGGGCTCCAGGCGATCTGTTCCACGCCCCCGAACGGATTGAGAGGGGTGTCGACCCTCTCACCCTTCATCAGATCCACGGGCTCGCCGACCCAGCCGTCCTTGTACGGGGCCACGAACAGATGGCTGTAGGAGTAGTCGTGCCAGCTGTCCCAGTGCCTGTACATCAGCCCATCCATGATGCGGGCGTCGGCCTCGGGGAGGTCGGGATACATGTCGTTCACGGTCTTGTCCAGCTTCACATCGGCGGTGAAAGAGATGTGCGTACCGTCGGGGGAGTAGAGGTAGTTTGCGATCCCTCCCTCGATGTCCGTCACCTGTCGCATCTTCCTGCCGTCGGCCTTCACCTCCCACAGCTGTGTCGATCCGCCCTTGCTGGAAAGGAAACCGATCCACTGACCGTCCGGCCGCCAGCTCGCCGAGCCTTCCGATCCCTTCATATCCGTGAGCTGGACCGGATCGCCGCCCTTCACATCGAGCAGGTACAGGTCCGTGTCTCCCTTGTTCGCCGTTACGTCGTACGCCAGGACTCCGTAGGCGAGCCTCAGGCCGTCAGCTGAGACAGCCGGGGCAGAGACTCGCTTCAGTTGCCACAGGAGCTCCGGTGTCATCACGTCCTGTGCGCTCGCGGGTTCCGCGAGGGCCAGGATCGAGAGGGCCACGAGCGCTCCGGCCGCGGCGCCGATTCTATGTACCATGTCGCGCTTCCTTCTGAGTGTTTGCGGTCCGCCCGAACCTCGAAAATGGGGGTATCATGGTGCGACGCCAGGCGCTACCATGCAACCCGAATTCGGCCGTCGGGCGGTTTTCGGGACATCTATCTGGCGAGGCAAGGGATGCGTGGGGATAGACCAGGTTTGGTGGGAGGTATGGCCCTGATGATGGGATTGGCAGTGTCCACGGGGGGTTGTGATGAGGGCGTGAGGGAGAGCCCCGAAGCGCCGGTCGCGCGCGTGGAGCCCACGGAGCTCGTTACGAACGGTAAGACTCGGGTCGATGACTACTACTGGCTGCGGGAGCGGGAGAACCCGGAAGTCGTCGACTACCTTGCGGCCGAGAACGAGTACCTCGAAGCGGGAATGAGCCACGCAGCCGGTCTGCGGGAAACACTGTTCGAAGAGATCGTCGGGCGGATCAAGGAAGATGACGAGTCCGTGCCGTATCGCTTCCGTGACTACTACTACCAGACGCGCTACGAGGAGGACGGCGAATACCCGATCTACCTGCGGCGAGAAGGGTCGCCCGACGGTTCCGAGCAGGTCATGGTGGACGTCAATCAGCTTGCCGAAGGGCACGAATACTATGCCGCCAGCGTAGGCGTGCGGGGCCTCTCAGAGAGCCAGCGTATACTGGCTTTCGGGACGGACGACGTCGGTCGGCGGAAGTACACGGTTCGGTTTCTCGACCTCGAGACGGGCGAGTTCCTGGCGGACGAGATTCCGGACGTCACGCCGAACGTCGCGTGGGCCGCCGACGACCGGACCCTGTTCTACACCCGGCAGGATCCGGAGACCCTTCGCTGGTACCAGGTCTACCGGCATACGCTGGGAACGCACCCCTCGGAGGACGAGCTCGTGTACGAGGAGACGGACGAGGAGTTCAGCGTGTCCGTCGGGCGGACCAAGTCCCGGGATTACATTTTCATCACGGCCTATCAGACGCTTTCCACCGAGTATCGCTTCGCACCGGCCGCCGATCCGGCGGCCGAGTTCGAAGTGATCCTGCCACGGCAGGCGGATCACGAATACAGCGTGGACCACTACGGGGACCACTTCTACTTCAGGACCAACCGGGACGCCCCGAACTTCAGGCTCACCCGGGCCCCCGTGGCCAATCCGGGATTCGAATCCTGGGAAGAGGTCGTGCCGCACCGGGACGACGTGCTCCTCGAGGGCTTCGACCTGTTCACGGGGCACCTGGTGGCCGAGGAGCGCGAGAACGGACTCATCCGCCTGCGCGTGATGCCGTGGAATGGTGACTCCGAACACTACATAGCTTTCGACGACCCGACCTACATGGCCTTTACGACCTCGAACCTGGAGTTCGACACGCCGATTCTCCGGTTCGGCTACACGTCGATGACGACTCCCTTCTCGACGTACGACTACGACATGCCGACCCGCTCGAAGGCGCTGCTCAAGCGGACGGAAGTCGTGGGCGACTTCGACCCGGCCGACTACCGGTCGGAGCGACTGTGGGCCACGGCCCGCGACGGACGGAGGGTGCCTGTCTCGCTAGTCTACCGGAAGGGATTCGAAGCGGACGCCAGCGCCCCGCTGCTGCTGTACGGCTACGGCTCCTACGGCGCGAGCATGGATGCGACGTTCGGCTCGGCGCGCCTCAGCTTGCTGGATCGCGGCTTCGTCTACGCGATCGCGCACGTCCGCGGGGGAGAGGAGCTGGGTCGCTGGTGGTACGAAGAGGGCAAGCTGCTCAACAAGATGAACACGTTCACCGACTTCATCGATGTGGCCGAGTTCCTGGTCGCGGACGGCTACGCGGATCCGCGGCGGGTGTTCGCGATGGGCGGGAGTGCGGGCGGGTTGCTGATGGGGGCGGTGGTCAACCTGCGCCCCGACCTGTGGCGCGGCGTGGTAGCGGCCGTGCCCTTCGTGGACGTGGTCACCACGATGCTGGACGAGACGATTCCCCTCACGACGAGCGAGTACGACGAGTGGGGGAACCCCAACGATCCCGAGTACTTCGACTACATGATGTCGTACTCCCCTTACGACAACACGGGTCCGGGCGACTACCCGAATCTCCTCGTGACGACGGGACTGCATGATTCCCAGGTGCAGTACTGGGAGCCGGCGAAGTGGGTGGCGAGGATTCGCGCCGTCAAGACGGACGTGAACCGCGTCTACCTCCACACGAACATGGACGCCGGGCACGGGGGAGCGTCGGGCCGCTTCCGCCGTCACAGGGAGACGGCGCTCGAGTACGCGTTCCTTCTCGACCTGGCCGGGATCAGCGAGTAGGGTCGGGTCGGTCCCGCGCGCCCCGACAGAATGGCCCACATCGGGCGCGGCTGGTACGGGCGCGAGTGCGTCGATCGCCAGCCGCCGCGTCCGAAAGCGCGCGTCAACGTGTTCTCAACCGGCCGCTTCGTTTGAGCACCTGTATTCGGCATACTCCTTGCAAATCCGCCAAGCGACTCACCCCGAATGACATGGGTCCCGCCGAGGCCTTCGCGCCTCCGGGACGACTTCCGATAGAACAGATACATCGGTGTCGCGCACCGCGCGACGTGGTCGTCATAGACCCGGTATTCTCGTGCGACGAGAAGCCGCCGGGTCGCTGGTGTCGTGGCGCGTTGGACGCAGCGCGCCGCGCTGTGTGAACGGTCCATCGGAGGTGATGCATGCTGGCACCCACGTCCCACCCATGGACGACCGACCAGACCCTGGGCGAGCATCTACAGGCCCGGGGCGTGAGCCGGCGGGAGTTTCTCGACCTGTGCGGGAAGCTCACGGCGATGCTCGGCCTGGCCTCGGTCGTCACCCCCCGCATGGCAGAAGCCCTGGCCCAGGTGCGCAAGCCAAGCGTCATCTGGATCCAGCTCCAGGAGTGCACCGGTTGCGTCGAGAGCGTGATTCGCACGTCGGAGCCCTCGATCGGCGACCTGGTCCTAGACACCATCTCGCTGGACTACAATCACACGTTGATGGCCGCCGCGGGACATGCCGCGGAGGCAGCCATGCAGGCCTCGATGGAGGCCAACGCCGGGCAGTACATCCTGGTCGTTACGGGCTCGGTGCCCCTCAAGGACGACGGGATCTACACGACCATCGGCGGGCGCACGGCGAAGGAGATCCTGGAGGAAGCGGCGGCCGGAGCCGCGGCGGTGATCGCAGTGGGCGCGTGCGCTCACTGGGGCAATATCCAGGCATCGAATCCGAATCCGACCGGCGCGGTCGGTGTGACCGAGATCGTCCGCGATAAGCCGGTCGTGAATATCGCCGGCTGTCCCCCGATCTCCGATGTCGTGACCGCGACCATCGTCCACTTCCTGACGTTCGGGCGCGTCCCGCAGCTCGACATCGACGGCCGCCCCCTGTTCGCGTACGGGAAGAGGATACACGATCAGTGTCAGAGGCGAGCCCACTTCGACGCCGGCCAATTCGTGGAATCCTTCGACGATGAGGCGGCGCGCAAAGGCTGGTGCCTGTACCGTACGGGCTGCAAGGGACCGGCCTGCTTCTCGCCCTGTCCGATCATCCAGTGGAACGTGCGGACGAGCTGGCCGATCGGCGCGGGCCACCCGTGTATAGGGTGCACGGAGAGGCAGTTCTGGGATACCATGACCCCGTTCTACGAGCGGCTGCCGCAGGTCGCGGGCTTTGGCGTGGAAGGGAAGGTGGACGTGTTTGGCGGTGCGCTAGCAGTGGGCGTGACCGCGGGTGTCGCCGCGCACGCCGTGGCGACCGGCGTACACAGAGCGAGGCAGCGCAAGACTCTGCCCGTGGTTTCCCAGCCCCCACAGGATGCGGAGGTGAACCGTGGCCAGGACTAAGGTCGTCGTCGATCCGATCAGCCGGATCGAGGGACATCTACGAATCGAGGTCCAGGCCGAGGACGGACGGATCGCCGACGCATGGGCATCCTCGACACAGTTCCGCGGGATCGAGATCATCATGGAAGGCCGAGACCCACGCGATGCGTGGGCTTTCACGCAGCGGATCTGCGGAGTGTGCACGGTCGTGCATGCGATCGCCTCTCTGCGGGCCGTAGAAGATGCCCTCGACATCCGCATACCCGCCAACGCAAACACGATCCGCAACATGGTCCTGGGGATGCAGTTCGTCCAGGACCACGTGATCCACTTCTATCATCTTCACGCGCTGGATTGGGTGGACGTCGTGAGCGCGCTGTCGGCCGATCCAGCGGGCACGTCTCAGATCGCCCGCTCGATCTCTCCGTGGCCGAACAACTCGGCGACCTACTTCGCGGAGGTGCAAAACCGGGTACGCCAGTTCGTCGAGGCTGGCCAGCTGGGGATCTTCTCCAATGGCTACTGGGGCCATCCGGCCTATAAGCTGCCCCCCGAGGTCAACCTGCTGGGTGTGGCCCACTACCTCGAGGCGCTGGACTGGCAGCGCGACGTGATACGCCTCCACACGATCTTCGGCGGCAAGAATCCGCACCCCAACTTCGTGGTCGGTGGCATGGCTTCGGCGATCAACCTCGAGAGCACGGCCACGATCAACGCGGAGCGCCTGACCGATATCTACGGCATGATCCAGCGGGCGCGCCGATTCGTGGAAGAGGTGTACTGGCCGGATCTCGTGGCGATCGCTGGCTTTTACAAGGAATGGGGCGCCATAGGAGGCGGAGTCGGCAACTTCATGGCATGTGGCGAGTTTCCCGACGACGACATCCGGAACATCGATTCTTACTACCTGCCGCAGGGTGTCATCCTCAACAAGAACATCGGCGAGGTACTTCCCTACGATCAGCAGCTGATCAAGGAATACATCACCCACTCCTGGTACGAGTACGAGGCGGGGGACCAGGCGGGCCTGCACCCGTACGAGGGTGAGACGAAGGCCAAGTACTCCGGACCTCCGACGCCGTGGGAATACCTTCAGGAGGAGAACAAGTACACGTGGATGAAGGCCCCGCGCTACAACGAGATGCCGATGGAGGTCGGTCCCCTGGCGCGCATGCTCGTAGCCTACGGCTCCGGACATGAAGGAGCCCAGGAGCTGGTCGGTGAAGTGCTGGGCCGACTGGAAGTGGGTCCTGAGGCTCTGTTCTCGACCCTGGGTCGAACAGCCGCGCGCGGCATTGAGACGGTCCTCTTGGCACGCCGGATGGAGAAGTGGTACAACGACCTGGTCGGGCGGATCAAGGGAGGCGACACGGCTACATTTAACGGGGATCGTTGGGACCCGAGCACCTGGCCGGCCACGGCGCAAGGATACGGGTACCAGGACGCGCCGCGAGGCAACCTGGGCCACTGGATCGAGATCCAGGACGGCAAGATCTCTCGCTATCAGTGCGTGGTGCCGAGCACCTGGAACTGCTCCCCGCGTGACGGGCAGGGACAGATGGGGCCGTACGAAGCGTCGCTCACCGACAACCACCCGCTGGTCGATCCGGAACGGCCGATCGAGATCCTGCGGACGATCCATTCGTTCGATCCGTGCATGGCCTGCGGGGTGCATGTGCTTGACGCCAAGGGCCAGCCCGTGACGGAGGTGAGGCTCCGATGATCGATGCCAACAACCCTGCGCCGCATCCCGCGGGTGCGGGAGGCGTAGTCCCGGAGGACGTCGCCTCGGCGACGTCCATCCCCCACCCGGCGCAGCTCCCGGAGTATCGGTGGGTCTATCTCTGGAGATGGCCGCTCCGAGTAACGCACTGGGTGTCGGTGCTCACCGTCACGATTCTGATCGTGACCGGATTCTACATCGGCGCACCGTATTTTACGACCTGGGGCGAGGCGAGCAGTCACTTCCTGATGGGATGGGCGCGCTTCCTCCATTTCGCTGCGGCCGCGCTCGTCGTGGCGGCGGCGATCCTGCGCGTCTACTGGCTGTTCGCGGGAAACAAGTGGGCCCGGTGGAACGCACTGCTTCCGGTTCGAAAGAAGAACTGGAAGAACCTGTGGAAGATGCTCAAGTACTACTTCCTGGTGCGGCAGGAATCGATGCCGCATTACCTGGGCCATCACCCGCTACAACAGCTCAGCTACACGGCCATTTACCTGGTGGTCATCATCCAGGTGGTCACTGGGTTCGCCATGTATGGTCTATCGAATCCGGGCGGTTTCTTCCACACGGCGTTTTCCTGGGTGGGACCGTTGTTCGGAGGAATCCAGAACGCGCGCTTCGTGCACCATGCCCTGACCTGGCTGCTCATCACCTTCATCCCGCTTCACATCTACCTCGCCTTCCGGGCCGATGTCATGGACAAGGAAGGCGAAATGTCGTCCATCTTCAGCGGCGGACGGTTCGTCCGCAGCGACATCCGGTTCGAGGATGAATGAAAGCTCCGGTCCCTGAGACCGTCGTCATCGGTGTGGGCAACCCCCTCATGGGTGACGACGGGCTCGGGATCGCAGCGCTCGAGCGTCTTCGGGACGGGTGGCGGATCGAGCCCCATGTGGACCTTCTCGACGGCGGCACGTGGGGACTGAACCTGCTCCCACACGTCGAGCAAGCGCGACGAGTCCTGTTCATCGACGCGATCGACGCGGACCAGGAGCCCGGAACGCTCGTCGAGTTGGCGCGCGAGGACATTCCACGCTTTCTGGCCCGTAAACTGTCTCCGCATCAGATTGACGTGAAGGAGGTTCTGGCGCTTGCCGAGCTGAGGGGCACGCTTCCCGAGGAGCTACTGGCCATCGGACTCCAGCCGGCCAGCGTGGAGATGAGGGTATCACTGAGCCCCGTGCTGGCGTCGCGGCTCGATGAGCTGGTGGCGCGAGTGATCGAGCGACTCGAAGCCTGGGGATTCGTGGTGAGCAAGCTCGAGGCAGATACGGGTGCATGAGCTCAGCATAGCGCTCGACGTTTGTCGAATCGCTGAAGAGCATGTGGGAGCCGATGCGCTCTCACGGGTGACGGCCGTCGGTCTGGACGTCGGGGACCGAGCCGGCATCGAGATCGACAACCTCGAGTTCTGTCTGGAAGCCCTGCTCGGGAGTGCTCCGTTCGGGAGCGGCAGGCCTGAGATCCGCAGGCTCGAGGGAGAAGAGCTGAGCGTGACTTACGTGGAGGTGGAGGACGATGGCAGTTCGTAGGATCGATGTCCGCGAGAAGGTCATGGCGAAGAACGACGAGCTCGCCGCGCAGGTAAGGGACCGCCTGCATACTCATGGGGTGCCGTCGCTGAACCTCGTGTCATCGCCCGGCTCGGGGAAGACGAGCCTGCTGGAGCGCACTCTGGATGCGCTGGGAGAGCGTCTGCGCATGGCTGTCGTCACGGGCGATGTGCAGACGCAGAACGACGCGGACCGGCTCGCGGTGCGCACGGATCGCCTGGTCCAGGCGGTGGTCACCGGCGGTGCGTGTCACATGGACGCCCGTCAGATCTTCACCGCACTCGATGAGATCGACCTGGGTGACACCGATCTCGTGTTCGTGGAGAACGTCGGTAACCTGGTGTGCCCGGCGTCGTGGGATCTCGGTGAGGACGCCAAAGTCGTGATCTTCTCGGTGACCGAGGGCGAGGACAAGCCGCTCAAGTACCCCCGAATGTTCGAGCGCTCGCACTTCTGTGTGATCAACAAGATCGACCTGCTCCCTTATCTGCCATTCGACATGGACCGGGCCGTGGGCTTCGCGCGAGAAGTGAATCCGAACCTCCGTTTCTTCTTCACGTCTGCTCTCACAGAAGAGGGAATGGAAGACTGGTACGAGTTCCTGATCGACCTCGCCCGCGCGGAGGGGGAGACCCGGCTTGAGGCCTGACGTCGATTCCGCTGACGCCGAAACTCCAGAGTCGAGTTCTGACTCGAAGGACGAGTCACGGCAGGCACGCCGCATTCACGTCACCGGCGTCGTGCAGGGAGTCGGCTTCCGGCCGTTCGTGCACCGGCTGGCGGTGCGCTACGGCCTGGCGGGTACGGCTCGCAACGAATCGGGCGAGGTGTTCATCGAGGTCGAAGGAGCTGGGAGAGCCATTGCCGGCTTCGTCGATGCGCTCCGGGCCGAGGCCCCAGTGCTTGCACGCATCGACACCCTGGAGGCCGAACCGGTGGCGCCACGCGACGTGGACGGTTTCCGCGTCCTCGAGAGCCGGGCGACGGAGGGGCGACTCCCGGTCTCCCCCGACGTCGCGACGTGCGAATCCTGCCGCAGCGAGCTATTCGATCCGTCCAACCGACGGTACCGGTATCCGTTCATTACGTGTACGGACTGCGGGCCCAGGTACACGGTCATCGAGTCGATGCCATACGACCGCGTCCGAACGAGCATGCGGGCCTTCCCGCAATGCCCAAGGTGCCGGCGCGAGTACACCGACCCGGCCGACCGGCGCTTCCATTCCGAGACGAACAGCTGCCCGGACTGCGGCCCCCGCGTTTGGCTGGCAGGCCCGGACGGCGTGGCGATCGAGAGCGGGTCCGAGGCGATCGACGCAGCGGCAAGGATGCTCGAGACGGGCGACATCGTGGCGATCCGCGGACTGGGGGGCTATCACCTCGCGTGCGACGCGACCAGCGAAGCAGCAGTCCGCCGGCTACGGAACCAGAAGGTGCGCGAATGCAAGCCTCTGGCGGTCATGGCGCTGAACCTGGAGGCCGCGCGGGAACTTGGCCACGTGGGGCCGGTGGAGGCGCATGTCCTCGGAGGGGCGGAGAGGCCGATCGTCCTCCTGCGCGCGCGTGAGGAATCGGGTCTAGCTCCCTCGATCTCGCCGGGTCTGGACACGGTCGGAGTGATGCTCGCGTACACGCCGCTCCATCTGCTGCTTCTGGAGCATGTGGGGCGACCGCTGGTGATGACGAGCGGCAACTTGAGCGAGCTGCCCATCTGCACTTCGAACGACGAAGCGGGACGGAAGCTGCTCGGTGTCGCCGGCGCGTTCCTGATGCACGACCGGGACATCGTCGCACGGTACGACGACTCGGTCATCCGAGTGATCGCCGGTGCGCCCGTGTTTCTGCGCCGGGCGCGCGGCTACGCACCTCTTCCGGTTCCGATGCCGATCGCATCCCCCGAGCCGCTTCTGGCAGTCGGCCCGCATCTCAAGAACACGTTCAGCCTGGTGGCCGGCGACAGCGCCTTCGTCAGCCAACACGTGGGCGATCTCGAGAATCTAGAGACGCTCGACCACTACCGTGGGGCTCTTCTGCGGTTCAAGGCCCTGTTCCGAGTTGAACCTTCAGTCGTCGCACGTGACCTGCATCCCGGCTACCTATCCTCCCGCATCGCGGAGGAGCTGGGACTGCCCCGGGTGATCGAGGTCCAGCATCACCACGCGCACGTAGCGGCTGTGGCCGGCGAGCACGGGGTGTTGGATCCGGTAGTCGGAGTTTCCTATGACGGAACGGGATACGGAGACGACGGCAACACATGGGGAGCCGAGATCCTGCTCGCGGACCTCAGGGGCTACCGGCGGCTGGCCCACCTGCGCTACGCTCCGCTGCCCGGCGGAGATCTGGCTGCGCGCAGGCCGTGGCGTGTCGCCGCCGGGTACGCGTCACTCGATCCGGCGCGAGGCGAGGCTTTTGCAGAAGCGCTCCGCGGCGTGTCGGAGCAGGAAAGACACATCGCGGATGCGCAGATAGAGCGACGTTTGAATGCGCCACTGGCTTCATCCATGGGCCGCCTGTTCGACGCGGCGGCCGCGATCCTGGGTGTGCGCCGGGTTGCCTCTTATGAAGGCCAGGCGGCCATGGAGCTCGAGGCATTGGCGTCCCGGTGCGTGCTGGGTCTCGTTCCTGGGGCCGAAAACGCCGGCGAGATCGTCGCATCTGGATCGTTGCGTGACGCGTTCCCGCACCTCGAATTTCCCGTCCTGTCACAGGACGAGGGGCCGCTGGAGATGGATCCCGTCCCGCTGCTGGCGGGCCTCGGCGTTCGTTCCGCGGACGGCGAGGAAACGGGCCTCCTCGCCGCCGCGTTCCACGTGGCCGTGGGACGCACGACGGTAAACGTCGTGGTCGCCGCGTGCCGAGAGCTCGGCATCGAAACGGTCGCGCTGGGGGGTGGAGTCTTCCAGAACAGCCTTCTTGTGGCGATCGTGAAGGAGGGAATCGAGGATCAGGGCCTCCACGTGCTCGTTCCGGAGCGACTCGGACCGAACGACGGGGGCATCAGCTACGGCCAGGCGGTGGTGGCGGCCGCGCGACTCGCAGACGAGCAAGAGAGGTAAGGGCATGTGTCTCGGGATTCCCGGCAAGGTTACGGAAATCTACGGCAGCGAAGGTCTGCAGATGGGGATGGTGGATTTCGGCGGAGTCAGGAGGGAAGTCTGCCTCGCGTACGTAGCTGACGAAGTCGAGACCGGTGACTACGTGATCGTCCACGTGGGATTCGCGATCTCCAGGGTCGACGAAGAGGAAGCCCGCCGGACATTCAAGCTTCTCGAGGAGATCAGCGAACTCGACGAGCTCCAATGGATGAAGGAAGTGGCCGAGCAGAGCCTGGCGGGGCTGGATTCGGGTGGCGGGCCTTCGGCGGAAGGCACAGGTGGTGTTCCGGCAGGAGGCGAGGCTTGAAGTACCTGAGCGAGTACCGTGACCCGGTCCTGGCCCGTTCGCTGGTGGAGAGGATCCTGACCACCGCTACCCGTCCGAGAGTGATCATGGAGGTGTGTGGCGGCCAGACACACACGATCGTGCGCCAGGGGTTGCAGGAGCTTCTGAAAGATGCCGTGGACATGATCCATGGCCCGGGTTGCCCCGTGTGCGTCACGCCGCTCGAACAGATCGACCGCGCGCTCTACCTGGCAGCGCGTCCAGAGGTGATCTTCACGTCCTTCGGAGACATGCTTCGCGTGCCGGGTAGCGAATGCGACCTGTTGCAGATCCGCGCCCGGGGCGGAGAAGTGCGGGTCGTGTATTCCCCGCTCGACGCGCTCGAGATCGCCCGGGCTCACCCGGACCGCGAGGTCGTGTTCTTCGCGGTCGGTTTTGAGACGACGGCTCCGGCCAACGCGATGGCGGTATGGCGGGCCCGGGAGCTCGGGATTTCCAACTTCAGCGTGCTGGTGTCGCACGTGACGGTTCCGCCGGCGATCCGAGCGATCCTGGACGCTCCGGACAACCGGGTCGAGGCGTTCCTCGCCGCCGGACACGTATGCACGGTGATGGGCTGGGAGGAATACGAGCCGCTGGCCGCCGAGTACGGCACGCCAATCGTCGTCACCGGGTTCGAACCCGTGGACATCTTGGAAGGGATCCACATGGCGGTCCGGCAGCTCGAGGAAGGGCGGGCCGAGGTCGAGAATCAATATGTGCGCTCCGTCAGGCGGTCAGGGAACGAACCTGCCCAGGAGCTGGTGAGCAAGGTGTTCGAGCTGGTGGATCGGTCGTGGCGCGGAATCGGCGAGATCCCGGCCAGCGGCCTCGGCTTGCGGGAGGAATTCCAGGCGCTCGACGCGGAGAAGAAATTCGACCTCGGGTCCATCCGCACTTCCGAGCCGGCGGAGTGCATGGCGGGAGACGTCCTTCGTGGCAGGATTAAGCCATTCGAGTGCCCGGCCTTCGGCATGGGCTGCACTCCGGAAAGGCCGCTCGGAGCGCCGATGGTATCTTCGGAGGGCGCCTGCGCGGCGTACTACAACTACGCACGCTTCCAGCCGGAGCGGGCGGGAGAGCCGGCGTGACAGATGCGTCTGAGTCGCTCGATCGAAAGCCGAAGGCTGGAATCGCTCGGGTCGCTTCGGGCGGGATCACGTGTCCCGTTCCCGCCGCCGCAGTGGATAGGGTGCTGCTCGGCCATGGTTCCGGGGGCAAACTGAGCGCGGCGCTGCTTCGGGAACGGTTTCTCCCCCGCTTCGGCAACGACGTCCTGGCAGAGCTCGGAGACGCTGCGGTGGTTCCGGTCCCCGGAGATGAGATCGCGATATCTACCGACAGCTTCGTGGTCAGCCCGCTGGAGTTCCCCGGTGGCAACATCGGCCACCTGGCGGTACACGGCACAGTAAACGATCTGGCCATGATGGGGGCCGAGCCGCTCTTTCTATCAGCCGGTTTCATTCTCGAAGAGGGACTCCCGTTCGACGTGCTCGACCGGGTTATCGAAGCGATGTCGAGCGCGGCCGCGGAGGCCGGAGTCGTCGTGGTGACCGGCGACACGAAGGTCGTGGAACGCGGTAAGGCCGATGGAATGTTCATCAACACCACCGGCATCGGCCGGCTCGATCCCGAGTTCCGGCCCGGCCCGACCCTGGCCCGGGAGGGCGACGTCGTCCTCGTGTCGGGACCGATCGGGCGGCACGGCGTGGCGATCATGGCGGCACGCGAAGACCTCCGGTTCGAAGTCGAGGTGCGGAGTGACACGGCCTGCCTGGCGCCGCTCGTCCGTGACCTTCGCGCAGCGTGCGGTTCCGCGATCCACAGCCTGCGTGATCCGACGCGAGGTGGAGTAGCCAGCGCCCTGAACGAGATCGCGGTGTCGGCCCGGGTCGGAATGCGCCTCGAGGAGGCCGACCTGCCGGTTCCCGGACCGGTGCGCGCCGCCTGTGAGATGCTCGGGCTGGACCCGCTTTACGTGGCCAACGAAGGCATCCTGCTAGCGATTGTGGCCCCAGAGACGGCCGATGCGGCCCTCGAGGTCCTTCGGTCTCATCCGGCCGGTGAATGCGCCGCCCGAATTGGCATCGTAACGGGGGACCGGCCGGGACTCGTACTTCTCCGAACCGGTCTCGGGGCGAGCCGCGTGGTGGACATGTTGCCGGGAGACCAGCTCCCCAGGATCTGCTGAGCCCGCCACACCCGGTTGACGAATCACGAAGCCGGATCCATTTTATTGTGTTTTGTATCCCGCGGCGAAGTCGCGGGCAGCGCAATGGAATGCCGCAACTCAGTTGGAGCGGAAGATGAAGCCAGGGATTCACCCGGAATACACGCCGACGAAGATCACGTGCGCCTGCGGGCGCGTGTCTGAGACCTACTCGACGGTGGACGAGTTGCACGTGGAAATCTGCTCGCACTGCCACCCGTTCTTCACCGGTCGCCAGAAGCTCGTGGATACTGCGGGACGCGTCGAGCGTTTCCGTCGCAAGTACGGCGCGGGAGACGGCGAGCCCGAAGACGGAGTGGAAGGCACGGTCGCGGAGGCCGAGCCGGAGGCCGAGGCTGAGGCCGAGCCGTTGGCGGAGGCCGAGCCCGTGGCAGACGTGGAGCCCGAGCCCGTGGCAGACGCCGAGGACACCGCGAAGGAGTGAGCCTGGGGGCGTCAGAAGGGCGCCCCGGGTCCATCCCGTAGCCCCTTTCGATATGGCCGACGCTTCGAAACTCGCCAGTCGCGTCGCCGCGCTCATCGAGACGCATGAAGCGCTCGCGGCGCAACTCGCCGATCCGGATGTCCTGGCGGATCCGGCTAGACTCCGCGGCGTGGCGCAGCAGCACTCCGACATGATCCCGCTGGCCGAGGCGGGGCGACACTACGTCAAGCTCGTCGACGATCTCGCGCAGGCCCGGGAACTGGAGGACTCCACCGAGGCCGAGCTCGCGTCACTCGCCAGAGCAGAGGCGGAGTCGTTGGTCGAGCAGCTGGAGGTCGCTGAGGAGCGCCTGCGGATCCTTCTCGTTCCCCGGGACCCGCTGGATGACCGCCCTGCGGTAGTCGAAATCCGAGCCGGGACGGGTGGGGACGAGGCAGGTCTGTTCGCGGCCGATCTGTACCGGATGTACACGCGGTACGCGGATGCGCGAGGCTGGGTGGTCGAAGATCTGTCCTCCAGCGAGGGTACGCTTGGAGGCCTGAAGGAGATCATCTTCGTGGTGCGCGGAAGAGACGCGTACGGGGCCCTTCGCTACGAGTCGGGCGTTCACCGGGTGCAGCGCGTCCCGGTGACCGAGAGCTCGGGCCGGATTCACACGTCCGCCGCCTCCGTGGCGATTCTGCCCGAGGCCGAGGAGGTGGATGTGGACATTGACCCGGCGGACCTCAAGGTCGATGTGTTCCGGTCGTCCGGCCCGGGAGGCCAATCCGTGAACACGACGGATTCGGCCGTTCGAATCACTCACCTGCCGACCGGACTCGTCGTGTCGTGCCAGGACGAGAAGTCCCAGCACAAGAACAAGGCCAAGGCGATGAAGGTGCTGCGCAGCCGTCTGCTCGATCGCGTAGTGGCCGATCAAGAGGCGGAGCGCTCTATGGAGCGCAGGGCACACGTCGGTACAGGCGATCGGTCGGCGAAGATCCGGACCTACAACTACCCGCAGAATCGGGTGACCGACCACCGCATCAACCTGACGCTGCACCGGCTCGAAGCCGTGCTCGGCGGGGACCTGGACGAGCTCGTGGAGGCCCTTCGCGCAGCGGGGCTCGAGGAGCGACTGCAGCACGCGGACTCGGCGTGAGCGAGAGGGCCCAGTCCGTGGGCGGCGAACCGACACGCAGGCTTTCCGCTCCCAGCCGGCGGGACGTGATCGAGGGTCTCACGACGGAGCTCGAGGCGGGCGGTATCCAGGGGGCGCGCCACGAGGCGGAGCGCCTCTTGTGTCGCGTCCTCGAAGTATCGCGGACCGACCTGCTTCTGGGAGCCGATTCGCCGGTCGGGCCGGAAGAGGCTGGGCGCATCGCCGCGATATCCCGCCGCCGACTCTCCGGAGTGCCCCTGCAGCACATCGAAGGCACCGTCGCGTTTCGTGACCTCGAGCTCTTGTGCGATGGGCGCGCCCTGGTGCCGCGCCCCGAGACGGAACAGCTGGTGCAGCGGGTGGTGGATTGGGCCTTCAGCGCAGAATCGACCGACGGCGTTCGGCGGGTCCGTCGAGCAGCGGCGACGGTGGTTCCGGCCCTCGAGGCTGCGCTCGACATCGGCACGGGCAGCGGGGCCATAGCGCTGTCTCTCCTTCATGAGGGGGTCGTGAACAGAGCTGTCGCCGTGGACATTTCGAGCGGTGCCCTCGGTCAAGCGAGGCAGAACGCCGTGAGGGCAGGACTGGAGAAGCGCGTCGACTTCCGGGAAGTGGCGGTGTCACCGTGGGACGCCGTCAGTCCCGAGGAAACCTTCGATGTCATCGTGTCCAATCCCCCCTACATCGCTGACGCGGAAGTCGAGACTCTCTCGCCCGAGGTCAGGAATCACGATCCGCGGGTGGCGCTCGCCGGAGGCGTTGACGGGCTGGACCTCGTTCGGGAGATCGCAGGCCGAGCGTTGCACCACCTCCGTCCGGGCGGCGGCTTGTTTCTGGAAGTGGGCGTGGAGCAGGGGGAACGGGCCCGGGGCCTGCTGGAGGACGCCGGTACCTGGAGAACCGTTCAGGTCCTGCAAGACCTGGCGGGAAGGGGACGGTTTGTGATCGCCCTCGGTTGAGTTCGCGGTCCCTGCAAGCGAGAGCGTCTGTGTGTCGCGGGCCGCGGTTGACTGGGTTATCATGTACAACTTCGGAGCATCCGCTCCAGGGTTCGAAGAGACGAGTCTTCTAGATAGCGAGACCGGATGGAAATGTCCGACAGGGACAGAATACTGGAGCGGGCGGGAGATGTGGGCCGGCTTATTTCCCAGACGCCCGAGTACGCATACCTGCGCGCCGCGATGCGTGAGATCGACGGGGACGAGGAGGCGAAGGGGCGCCTGGATGCGATTCGGGAACTGCAGGAGAAGCTGTTCGGGTTCCTGGAAAAAGAGGAAGAGCCGCCGGAGGACCTCCGTGACGACCTGGCCAGGTTGAGCGAAGAGATGCAGGCGAGCAGCCGATATCAGTCCCTGATCGCCGCCCAGGCCAACTTCGACAAGCTGGTGGAGAAGGTGAACGAGGCCATTGCCGCAGGCGTCAAGGCGGGCGAGCAGTCCAGGATCATCCTCCCCTCATGACGGTGATCCGGGCCGCGCTGGAAAAGGGGCTGCGGGCAGCGGTCGATCCGGTAATCAACTGGATGGTCCGGGCCCGTGTCCACCCCAACACGCTGAGCACGCTCGGGTTTCTCATCACGTGCTCGTCGGGTTACTTCTTCCACCAGCACGAAGTCAGGACAGCCGGAGCCCTCATCCTGCTGGGAGGCATCTTCGACCTGTTCGATGGGACGGTGGCCCGCCGGACCGGCCTCGCTTCACCGTTCGGGGCGTTCTACGACTCGACGCTGGATCGATTGTCCGAGATCATCGTCTACATCGGACTGCTCTCCCTGTACAACGACTATCGGGCCGACGCCAACGACGTGGTGATGATCTACGTCGTGATGCTGGCCATGGCCGGATCGCTGATGATCAGCTACACGCGCGCCCGAGCCGAGGCGCTGGGCATCGACTGTACCGTCGGGATCATGCAGCGCGCCGAGCGCGTGATCCTGATCGGCACCGCTGCCCTGCTGTTTGGAGAGCAGGGCAACGGGGCTGTCCTTCGGGTCGTGCTCTGGGGCCTGGCCATCCTGACGAACCTGACCGTGTTGCAGCGCGTTCTGTGGGTGTATCGTAATACCCGGCCCAAGGGAATCGCGGTCGGGAAGGCGATCTGGCGCATGCCGGACTGGCTTCGTAGAACGTTAGATAAACAAGACGGTTAACTGTGTTTACATTAAGTGGAATATTAGCATGAGCGAACACGCTGACGGAATGGAGATCGCCCCGGCCGAGGGGCGCCTGGGCATACTGCTGGTCGGACTGGGGGCTGTCTCCACGACGACGATCGCCGGCGTCGAATCACTGCGGCGCGGCCTTACGAAGCCGATCGGCTCGCTCACGCAGATGGCGACGGTCCGATTGGGAAAACGGACCGACCATCGTGCGCCCCTGATCAAGGAGCTGGTTCCTCTGGCGGAGCTGGACGACATCGTGTTCGGGGCATGGGACCCGATTCCCGATGATGCCTACGACTCGGCCCGACACTGCGGAGTTCTGAAGCCGGGGGACCTCGAGCCGATCGCCGATTTCCTGAAGACGATCAAGCCGATGCCGGCCGTATTCGACAAGACCTACGTCAAGAAGCTCGACGGGACCAACGTGAAGACCGGCGAGAACAAGTTGGATCTCGCGGAGCAGCTCCGGGCGGACATCCGGCGCTTCAAGGAAGAAAACGGCTGCTCGCGGCTGAGCATCGTATGGGCGGCGTCCACGGAGATCTTTCTCACGCCGGACCCCGTGCACGACACCGTCGAGTCACTCGAGCAGGCGATGCGCGACAATCACCCGGCGATCGCTCCTTCGATGATCTACGCCTACGCCGCCCTCATGGAAGGTGTACCGTTCGCCAACGGAGCGCCGAACCTGACGGTGGACATCCCGGCCATGGTCGAGCTTTCCGCGCGCAACGGAGTGCCGATCGCGGGAAAGGACTTCAAGACTGGCCAGACGCTGATGAAGACGATTCTCGCTCCAGGGCTCAAGGTCCGGATGCTGGGGCTGAACGGCTGGTTCTCCACGAACATCCTGGGGAACCGGGACGGCGAGGTCCTCGACGATCCGGAGAGCTTCAAGACGAAGGAAGAGTCCAAGCTCGGAGCTCTCGAGCACATCCTGCAGCCGGAAATGTACCCGGACCTGTATTCCGACATGTACCACAAGGTGCGGATCAACTACTACCCGCCGCGGGGGGACAACAAGGAGGGCTGGGACAACATCGATATCTTCGGCTGGATGGGCTATCCCATGCAGATCAAGATCGATTTCCTGTGCCGCGACTCGATCCTCGCCGCTCCCATCGTCCTCGATCTCGCGTTGTTCATGGACCTCGCGTTCCGGGCTGGCCTGCACGGCATCCAGGAGTGGCTCTCCTTCTACCTCAAGGCGCCGCAGGTGGGGGAAGGTCTGTATCCGGAGCACGACATCTTCATTCAGCATATGAAGCTGAAGAACACGATCCGCTGGATGGCAGGCGAGGAGCAGATTACTCACCTGGGTAACGAGTATTATCAGGACTAGATCCGTCGCGCGTTTCTGTGCGGCAAGTGAAGACCATCACTGTGAATCGGCGCCGCTCGGCAGCGCCGATTCCTGCATCTGGAGGTCGAGGATCAGTTGAGCGAGGCGACCGGAACCGGGGGGCTGTTTATCGCGTTCGAGGGCGGGGAGGGAGCGGGCAAGTCCACCCACCTGAGGCGGCTCACGGAACGTCTCGATCGTGTGGGCGTGGCCTATCTTCTCGTCCGGGAGCCTGGAGGTACGCCGGCCGGCGAACGGATCCGGCAGATCGTGCTGGACCCAGAAACTCCCGTTCTCGCCGAGACCGAGCTCCTGCTGTACCTGGCGTCGCGGGCGGAGTTCGTGCGTCGGGTCGTCCGTCCGGCTCTCGAGCGAGGCGAGCTCGTGCTGGCGGATCGTTTTGAGATGTCCACGTATGCGTACCAGGGCATTGCCCGTGCTCTAGGACTGGAGCGGGTGCGGAAGGTCAATGCCTTCGCGACGGGCGGCCTCAAACCGGATGGCACCGTGATTCTCGCACTGGACCCCGATGTCGGTCGAGGGCGGCTGCGTGGAAAGGGCGACCGACTGGAGCGGGAGCACGCTGATTTTCACAGGGCCGTGGCACGGGCGTACGAGGCCCTGGCCGACTCGGAGCCGGGCGTAATCACCGTCCGGAGTGACGGCTCCGTGGAAGATGTACAGGAACGTCTGTGGACCGAGCTCTCCGCGCGATGGCCGGACCGTTTCCCGCCGGCTTCGTGAAACCTTTTCTGTCGGGACGAGTTTCAGGATAAGGAACGCGCGTCGGGACTCGCGGACAGTAGGGTATAAACCGCTGAGTGGAGGAGTGATGAAGCTTAGAAGTTCCTGGACGATTCCGATCGCGGCATTGTTCACCGTGCTCGCGAGCGGGGGTTGGTTGTTGCAGGAGGGCGCGGGCCCCTCGGCGTCCGAGGCGCTCCTCGATACGGTGGTGCGCCGCGTGTCCGACAACTTCGTCGAGGAAGTGACACCCTCGGAGCTGTATGACAAGGCCATCGATGGACTGCTGTTCGAGCTGGGCGATCCCTACGCAGCGTTCATCCGGGCCGAGGATCAGACCACGGCCCTATTGTCGAACAGCTACGGCGGCGTGGGCATGCGGATCCTGGCGGAGGAGGAGGGGATCCTGGTGCTCAGCATCATTCCCAACAGCCCGTCGTCCGCCCTGGACTTACGGCCTGCGGATCGGATCGTGGAGGTGGACGGAGAGTCCACGCTGGGCTGGACGCAGGGGGAGGCCGTGGAGGCGTTGCGCGGCCCGAAAGGTGAAGCGGTGGAAGTCGCGGTGAGTCGGGATGGCGAGCCGGAACTCCTCCGCTTCGCGATCGAACGCGACGACGTGCACATCGTGGCCGCGCAGTCTCTGATCCTCTCCGACGATGTCGGCTACATCTATCTGCAGCAGTTCAGTCGACAGGCCACCGGGGAGCTGCAGGTCGCGATCAACGATCTTCTGGCGCGTGGCGCCCGTTCCCTCGTCCTGGATCTCCGGTACAACGTGGGCGGCATCCTGCGAGAGGCGGTCGAGATAGCGGATCTGTTCCTCGAGCCGGGCGACATGGTCGTGGACACGCGGGCCAGGAACCCCCTTGACAGCTACACGTTCTCGGCGCCCGGTCCCGACCGCTATCCAGGGCTTCCAGTCGTGGTGCTGGTCAACACGTGGTCGGCGAGCGCATCGGAGATCGTGGCCGGGGCTCTCCAGGATCACGACCGTGCCCTGGTCCTCGGAACGCGCTCGTTCGGCAAGGGCGTGATGCAAAGCGTGTTTCCGCTTCCGGGCGGCAACTACCTGCGACTCACGACCGGAACCTGGTATACGCCTTCCGGTCGCTCGATTCACCGGTTACGCGGGGAAGGCGATGACACCTTCGCTCTCGGATCCGAGGACTTCAACGACGCCGTGTCCGAGGCCGTGCAACTTGGAATGGGTGCCACGGACGGTTTCGTGGCGGACCCCGGACCCGACCTCGAAGACCCCGAGGACCTGGAGATCTACCGGACGGTCTCCGGTCGTGTCGTGTACGGTGGGGGTGGAATCATGCCGGACCTGGTGGTGACGCCCGATACGCTGACTGTCGCGGAGCAGGAGCTGCGTCAGGTCCTGCTAGACTCCGAGGTGCCGTTCAATGACCTCGCGTTCCGATTCGCGGTCCGGTACCACCGCCAGCATCCCGACCTGACCGAAGACTTCACGGTCACGCGAGAGATGAGAGGCGAGTTTCTGGACTTCCTCTCGGAGCGGACCGGCGCCGTGCTCGACGCGGAGCTGGTGGACGCGGCGGGTGACCTGGTGGACTTCCAGCTCGGCCGGCAGCTCGCGGCCGCCGTGTTCGGAGAGGATGCGGGTCTCAGGCGGGCCGTGGAGCGCAGTCGCCAGGTGGCCGAGGGCGTCCGACTGCTGCGTGAGGCGGCGACGCCCGAGGATCTTCTGGCGCTCGGGGAGCAGGCGAGAGACGAACAGACGGGGAACGAGATTGGACCGGAGAGCTGATCGAACGATGAAGAAACTGAACAGGACGTGGGTGCCGGCCGTGGCCGTGACGGTGATGGCGCTGGGGACGGGCGGTTGGCTGCTCCAACAGGGCGCGGGCGCCCAGGAAGGCACCGTGTACCGGGCCCGGCTGTTTGACGAGGTCCAGCGCCTCGTGTCCGAGCGGTACGTGGAGGAGATGGACTCCTCGGACCTCTATCGAATGGCCATCGACGGCATGCTCTCGGAGCTGGGAGACCCGTACTCCGTGTTCATCGATGCGGACGCGGCGGATGACCTCGAGCTGTCGATCGAAGGAGACTACGGCGGCCTCGGGATCCGGATTCAGAAGGTCGGTGACTGGATCACCGTAATGGGGGTGATCTCGAATTCGCCCGCGGAGCGCCAGGGGCTGATGACCGGCGATCGAATCGTCGGCGTCGAGAACGAGTCCGCCCAGGGCTGGGACGACACGGAAGCCGTCGAGCGCCTGCGCGGTCCCAAGGGCACGCCGGTCTCGATCACCATCGGACGGGTGGGGGCACCCGAGCCCCTTGAGTTCACCATCGTTCGGGACGAGATCCACGTGGAGACGGTCAAGAGCTTCATGGTCGACGACCGCGTCGGCTTCGTGGACCTGGACCAGTTCAGCCGTGACGCCCGGGACGAGCTGCGCAGTGCGATCGCCGACCTGCAGGCACAGGGAGCGGAAGCGCTCGTCCTGGACCTGAGATGGAATCCGGGAGGCCTCCTGGACCAGGGAGTGGCGGTCTCCGACCTCTTCCTCGAGCAAGGCGTCGGAATCGTCGAGACGCGGTCACGGGTCGAGAACCAGAATTTCACGTTCGGGGCACCGAACGACGAGGAGTTTCCGGGGCTTCCTATCGTCGTAATCGTCAACCCGGCCAGCGCCAGCGCTTCCGAGATCCTGGCGGGGGCACTGCAGGACCACGACCGAGCGCTGATCCTGGGTACACCGACTTTCGGCAAGGGCTCCGTCCAGACCTTGTTCTCGCTGCCGGGCGGCAACCACCTAAAGCTCACGACGGCTGGTTGGTATACACCGAGCGGCCGCTCGATCACCCGGAGCTCCGCGCACGGCTCTGGCGATGACATGGCGCTCGCGGTTACGGCGCAGGTATCCGCAACGCGCGGCATCGTCGCCGACACCGCGGGCCGCGAAGTGTTCTACACGACGGGTGGGCGTACGGTGTATGGCGGAGGCGGCATCACCCCGGACGTGATCGTTCCCGACACCACGACGCTGGACGAGAGGGAGTTCGAGCTTCTCGTGGGGCGGGCCGGTCTCTCGCTGAACCAGCTGGCGTTCCGATTCGGGGTGCGGTGGACGAGCGATCATCCCGATATTGACCTGGACTTCATGGTGACGTCCGAGATGAGGGACGAGTTCTTCCAGATGATCTCTGAGATGGAGGGCCTGGAGGTGGACCGGGGCCTGTTCGACCGGGTGACGCCGAGAATCGATCGGTACCTGGAGGCCCAGATCGCCAACTCCGCCTTCGGAGAACTGGAGATGTTCAAGCGCTTCGAGGCCTACAGCCCGGTGTATGAGGAAGCGATCCGCCTGCTCGAAGAGGTGACCACGCCAGAAGAGCTTCTGAGCTCGGCCGCGGCCTCGCGCGCTTTCCGCAATGCGGACTCTAGCGAAACGAAAGAAGATCTCGTGGGAGCCGGCTCCACGGCACCGGACGGAGACAAGTAGAGCCGGAGAAGCGCCTTGCGGAAGCAGGGCCACTCCCATCGAGTGGAACGACAGACGCCCCTGTGCCGAACGCTCCGGCCGCAGGGGCGTCTTCATATCGGAGGCTCGTCACCCCCTGCCCGACATGTGAGTCCGACCGGGGTCGTTAGTCCCGGACGCGATCCTTCAGGCCCTTGCCAGCGCGGAAGGAGACGCTATTGCGTGCCGCGATGGTAATCTCCTGGCCCGTCTGCGGGTTCCGGCCCTTGCGAGCCTTCGTCCGACGAGTCTTGAACGTGCCGAAGCCCGTGATCGTCACGTCGTTGCCAGCATCGAGCTCGATGGCGATGATGCCCTGGCGGGGCTTCGTCGAGAAGACGCAGTCGATGACCTCCATCGCCTTGGCCTTCGACAGATCACACTTGCTGGCGAGCTTGTCAGCGAAATCCTGTTTCGTCACGCTTCTGTCTCCTGTTGGGTGAGAACGAGGGTAGCGAATACCTCAGATAGGCCCATTATGTACGATCCAATCACGGTTGGCAAGGCGAATCGCCGCGGAACTCGGGGACGGATCGTCGGGCGCTCCCTGCGAGTGGCCTAGGGAGGGCAGATTGGCGGCCTGAGAATCACTCGAAGTCGGGTCCCGAGCGCCTCGGAGGCCAGGGGAAAAACGGACTGGTTTGGGCCACGTATTCGGAGTAACCGGGCCTGGTTTCTCGGAGCCCGGCCTCTAGCAGCCGGACCCCCGACCCCCGAACCAGAAGGACGGTCATGAGGAGAGGCCCGAAGGCGGTCCGCCATCCGCCTGGAGCCGCCGCTGCGATCAGGAAAATCCCCCACCAGACGAGGGAATCGCCGAAGTAGTTCGGGTGGCGCGTGTAGCGCCACAGGCCCGAGGAGAGGACCCGGCCTGCGTTTACGGGGTCGCGTTTGAAGGCCGCTAGCTGGGCGTCGCCCACCGCCTCGACGAGGAAGCCGATCATCCACACCGTCATGCCCACGAGATCGAGTACGGTGACCCGAGCGGGGGTCGCGGATGTCTGACCGACGAGCAGCGGGGCTGAGACGATCCACAGGATGGCGGCCTGCAAGAGGAACACCTGGAACAGGCTGGTCCACCAGTAGCGGGCGCTGCCAGAGTCGCGCCACCGGGCGTATCGCCGGTCCTCTGGCTTCCCGCGGTTGCGCAGGTGGATGTGGAGGGACAGGCGGAGACCCCATACCGCCGTGAGGGCGAGCAGCAGGTAAGCCCGAGGTGTCCACCCTCCGCCACGGGAGGCGTACCAGGCGGCGAGGAGCACGAAGCCGAGTCCCCAGAACCGGTCAGCTATCGAAGCATCCCTACGCGCCAGGCTGAACAGCCACAGGATGAACGCTCCGGTAGCTACGAGCGCCAGCCCCTGGAGCCCCAGTTCCATCCACGGTTTCACATCGTCCTCCCAATCCCGAGCCGTTGGTCCGCGCCACCGCGGCGCAGCCATAATAACCGACACGCGATTCGCACGGGGAGGGTTTGACTCGCGCGCACCGAGCGCGGAGATTTGGGCGCCGACCGGAAACCGGCAGGAAGCCGGCGGGAGGCGAGCGTACCGGGAGGGGAACTCAAGAGGAGATGAAGGAATGTTGCGAGCGAGGGTGACGTGGCCACTGATCCTGGCGCTCCCTGCCGCGCTGATCGGCATCGGGTGCTCGGGCGAAAACGGTGCGCCAGAGACAGACCTGGGAGCCGGCGCGGCAGGCCAGCCGGTGGCGGAGGGCGTCGTTGAGGCGTCGCCGGTCACGACGCCCCGGGCGATCACTCCGGCTGAGCTCGTGACTCGCATGGAGGGTCCGGACGCCCCCGTCATCCTCGACGTGCGCAGTCCGGAGGAGTATGCGGACGGACACATTCCCGGCGCGATCAACGTTCCGTACGATCAGATCGATGCCCGCATCGGCTCGCTCGAGGAGTACCGTGACGGAGATCTCGTCGTCTACTGCCGAACGGGTCGACGGGCCGGCGTCGCGGAGCGAGCGCTCAGGGAAGCGGGATTCGAGCAGATCTGGGACCTGGAGGGTCACATGGTCGCGTGGCGGGAGGCCGAGCTTCCGCTCGCCCTTCCCGCCGCCTGCTGCTGAACGGAGACCACCCTGCGACCCGTCGATATGGTCGTAGACGTCAGCCGCGGCACGGCGGTCGAGTCGACGCACCGGGTACAGGGCCTGGTGTGCAGCGCGGCTGGAGACGAGGAGCAGTGCGCCGGCGATCCGGAAATCCTGACGTACTGGCGTTCCGCGATGAAACCGTTTCAGGCCATTCCCCTGTTCGAGGACGGGGCTGTGGAGGCGTTCGGTCTCGGGCCGGAGGACATCGCCCTGGTCTGCGCGTCGCACGGAGGCATGCGGTGTCACACGGAGCGGGTCGCCGCTCTCCTCCGCCGGCTGGGCCTCAGCGAGGAACATCTGCACTGCGGACCGCACCCGCCTTTCGACCAGGACACAGCCCACGTGCTGAGCTGCGCCGGGCGGCTCCCCAGCCGTCTGCACAACAACTGCTCGGGCAAGCACGCCGGCATGCTGGCCCTCGCGAGGCACAACGATTGGCCGATCGAGGGCTACGAGCGCCTGGATCATCCCGTCCAGCGACGGATTCAGGAGTCCCTAGCGGCGTGGATGGATCTCGAGCCGGAGGACCACCAGTGGGCGCTCGACGGCTGCGGACTCCCGACGCCCCGCATGCCGCTGCATGAGATGGCGCGCGCGTACTCGCGGCTGGTGCGCCATGCGCGGGAGGGCCACGAGGCCGCGCGGGCCGTTGTCAGCGCGATGACTACGTTCCCCGAGCTTACATCGTCGCCGGGGCGCGTACCACTCACGATCATGGAGGCGTCCAGGGGTCGCCTCCTCGCCAAGGAAGGTGCGGAAGGTGTGCTGTGCGTCGCGGCCGTGGACGACGATTGGGGACTCGCGGTGAAGGTCGAGGACGGAGCGATTCGCGCCGTCGGCCCGGCGACGCTGGAGTTGATGGAGCTCGCCGGTGTGTTGCGGTTAGACGAGCGCGAGTCGCTCGCCGAAGTGGGGGAGACGACGATCAGGAACACGCTTGGTGAGGAGGTCGGCCGGGTGAGAGCCAGGCGATCGAACGAGAGCGGAGGTGACGCCTGATGTCCCGGGATTCCCTGGACACGGATGCCGTGCGATCGGTGGTTCGGCTTTCCGCGGCGGTCGCGGCGGGGGATGCGGAGACAAGGATCGAGGCGATGCGAGACGCTCGTGAAACGTCGTCTTCGGTGGCCGTGGAGGAGGCCCTTCTCCAAAGCTATCTGTTTCTCGGGTTTCCGGCGGCCCTGACGGCGCTGTCGGAATGGAGAGACCTGACAGGCACGCGTCCGGCTCCGGAGACCGACTCGGCGGATCCGTCCGAATGGGGACGCCGCGGAGAGGCTGTCTGCCGGACGGTGTACGGCCGGGCCTACGAAAAGCTGCGCGGCAACGTCCGGCGGGTTCACCCGGCCATGGATGAGTGGATGGTCCGCGAGGGCTACGGGAAGGTGCTCGCGCGGGAGGGCCTGGACCTTGGAACCCGGGAGCTCTGTATCGTGGCGATCCTCGCGGCGACCAGCTGGGAGCCTCAACTGCACTCGCATCTGCGCGGCGCGCTGCACGCCGGATGCGACCCGGCATCCGTGGCCGAGGCACTGGAAGCAGGTCTGGGGCTGAACCGGGAGCCGGCATGGTGTGATGGCGCGCGGTTGCTGTGGAAGCGGGTCCGCGGGCGGTATCCGATGCGACACGACCGGGGATAGGATTAGGGAACCGATGTTCATTGATTTCGCCAGGCTTCGTGTCAAAGGTGGCGCCGGAGGCGCCGGCGCGGTGGCGTTCCGCCGTGAGAGAGGGGTGCCGCGCGGCGGCCCGGCGGGAGGCAACGGGGGGCGTGGCGGAGATGTCGTGCTTGTGGCCGACGCCCAGCTGTCGACGCTCCTGGACTACAGCTACCGGGAGGGCTACGCGGCGGGACGGGCGGGCCACGGGGAGGGAAGCAACAGGACGGGGGCGGACGGCGAGGACCTGGAGCTGCCAGTGCCGCTCGGCACCGTGGTGATGGACGGAGACAGCGGCGAGCGACTGGGGGAGCTGCTCGCGGTCGGTGACCGGCTCGTGGTGGCGCGCGGCGGTCGGGGCGGTCGCGGAAACGCGTCGTACGCTACGTCCACGCACCAGACGCCGAGAGAGTGGGAGCCGGGCGAGTGGGGTGAGGAGAGGCGAATCGAGCTAGAACTCAAGCTCATCGCGGACGTCGGCCTGGTGGGGGAGCCGAACGCGGGGAAAAGCACGCTTCTGTCTGCCGTCTCCGCTGCGAAGCCCAAGATCGCGGACTATCCGTTCACTACACTCGAGCCGAATCTGGGAGTGGTGGGCCTGTCCGACGGCCGCTCAATGGTGATCGCTGACATCCCCGGCATCATCGAGGGGGCATCCGAGGGCAAGGGTCTCGGAACTCAGTTCCTCCGACACATCGAGCGGACTCGGACTCTGGCGCTCATGATTCCGTCCGATGCCGAGGATCTTCAGGCCACGTACGAGCTGCTCCGGAACGAACTCCTGTCTCATGACGCCGCGCTCGAGCAGATCCCGCACTGCCTCTTGATCACCAAGGCGGACCTCAGACAGGTAGACGATCGGGAGTGGGATCTCGATACGCCGGAGGCGTGGGGACGGTTCGTGGTCTCCTCGGTCAGCGGAGAGGGCCTGGTCGGTTTCCTGGAAGGTCTGTGGGCCCGCGTCGACGAACACAAGAAGCGGGAGAGAACAGAGGCGCCGGACCTGTTTCCGGAACTGGAGGAGTGGAAACCCTGAGGGGCGGCCCCCGTCACGCGGGCGCGCCGCCGGCTTCGGTACGACACATCGACCGGGTTTCCGGGGAGTACCCCGAACGCCTTACGCACCTGACCGATCCGCCGGAGCACTTGTGGGCGCGCGGTCCGACGAGGCTCCCGCCTGACCGGATGATCGGTATCGTCGGCACGCGGCGGGCGACCGAGTACGGACGACGGATGGCCCATGACCTGGCTCTCGACCTCGCCGCGCAGGGGTGGGTGATCGTCAGCGGGCTCGCGGGCGGCATCGACGCGGCAGCGCACCGGGGAGCCCTGGCGGCCGGAGGCACGACGATCGGCGTCTTGGGCTGCGGAGTCGACCGAGTGTATCCGGTCCGCAATCGATTCCTGTATGCGTCAATTGCGGAGCGTGGCCTCCTTCTCAGCGAGTTCGCTCCCGGTACCGATCCGCGGAAGCATCACTTTCCCAAGCGCAACCGGATCATCGCGGCCCTGAGCAGCGCGCTGGTCGTGGTGCAGGCGGGCGAGAAGAGCGGCGCCCTGATCACGGTCGAGATGGCCCTCGATCTGGGGCGCGAGGTGCTCGCGGTCCCGGGACCGGCCGACCAGGCGGTCTCCAGGGGAGTGCACCAGATGCTGCGTGAAGGCGCCCACGTGGCGGAGACGGCCACTGACGTGCTTCGACAGCTCGGCGAGTCGGGACCTCACGAGCCCTGGGGGATTCAGGGCACATTGTTCGATTCGCATGCTCGTCCTCCCGGCGCCCACGCGACGGGGCCGGCCAGCCGGTTGAGGGAAGAGCTCGTCGCGGGACCCGCACTCGTGGACGACCTGGCGCGCGCCAGCGGGATCACGGTCCCCGCCGCGCTCGCCATGCTGTGCCGGATGGAGCTTGGCGGCGTGGTGCGGTCGCTGCCCGGTCACCGCTTCGAGCTGGTGACACGAGCTTGAGCGCGCCGCCCACCGAGGGGGTCGATCCGCCCGCCAGCGTGTACGTGCACTTCCCGTTCTGCGTGCACCGCTGTCACTATTGCGATTTCTCCGTCCATCGTACCCGGAGGCCACCATTCGAGGCGTGGCTCGAATGCGTCGCGCGCGAGCTCGAGTACTGGTTCACGCGCGCGGGGTGGAGCCGACCACTGCCCCTGGACAGCTTGTTCATCGGAGGCGGGACTCCTTCTCTGATCGGGAACGGGATGGGGCGCCTGGCCGAGGTTCTGCGCCACAGCTTTGCCGTTAACCCGGATTCTACGGAGTGGTCGGTGGAGTCCAATCCGGCTTCCCTCGACGCCGACGTCGCCCGATCCTGGCGCGAGGCCGGAGTGAACCGGCTGAGCGTGGGCGTACAGTCCTTCGACGACGACGTGCTGCGCTGGCTCGGTCGACTGCATGATGGCAACGGGGCGCGCCGGGCTCTCGACGCGGCGCGCTCCTCAGGCTTCGAGAACGTGAACGCCGATCTGATCTTCGGCTTACCGAGCACGATCGAGCGCGACTGGCGAGCCGAAGTGGAGTCGGCCCTGAAGGCGAGGGTGACCCATGTGAGCACGTACGGGCTCACGGCGGAGCCGCGCACGCCCCTGGGACGCCGTGTACGATCGGGAGAGGTTGAGATGGTGGGAGGAGAGAGCTACGCTGCCGAGTATCTGTCAGCGGTAGAGGCCCTGGAGGAGGGCGGGTTCGTGCACTACGAAGTATCGAACTTCGCGCTCCCCGGCCGGGAGTGCCTTCACAACTGGCATTACTGGGACGGTGCGCCTTACCTTGGCCTCGGTCCGTCGGCGCACAGTTACGTCGGGGGCAAGCGGGTCTGGAACGTCTTCCGCTGGGAGGCGTACCGAAGAGTCCTCGGGGGCGGCGAAGGCCCTGTCGAGGGGCACGAGTTGCTGGGGGCGAGCGAGAGTCAACTGGAACGGCTCTGGCTCGCCCTTCGCACAAACCGGGGAATCGCGGCGGGTGATCCGCTGGCGGAATCAGTCCTGGCCCGCGCGGGGGACCTGCTGGACACATGGCGGGAGGCCGGCTGGGTGCTCCGCGACGACTCTGGAGTGCGGCTCACCGCTGACGGTTGGCTTCGACTGGACGAGCTGGTTGCGGCGCTGGGCGGGCGGATGCCCGCCAAGGCGAACAGGAACGGGCTGTGAGAAGGTGATGGCTTACGACAGTCTTACAGAGCGTGAGCGAACGATCCTCCATGCGGTGGTCGAGGCGTACATCGAGACGGCCGAGCCCGCAGGGTCGAGACGCATCGTGCGACAGTACGACCTGGACATCTCGGCAGCCACGGTCCGAAACACGATGGCTGACCTCGAGATGAAGGGCTTCCTGACACATCCACATACGTCGGCGGGGCGTATGCCAACCGATCTCGCGTATCGCTACTACGTGGACAGCCTGATGGGACGGCGGGACCTCTCGCGCATGCAGCGGGCACGGATCGAGAAGGAGCTGACCGGCGTGCCGGTCGCCTCGGAGCTCGAATCTATCGTGCAGCGTGCCGCGCGCGTTCTCGGACTCCTCACTGGCGAGCTCGGACTCTCGGTCGGACCGATCCTCGCGGAGGCGGTGCTCATCAAGCTGGACTTCGTGCCGATCGACTCCGGCAAGGCCCTGATGGTTCTTACGCTCGGATCCGGTGTGGTACGGACCGTGTACGTGGATCTTCCCGCGGCGCTTCCGGCTGAGACCCTAGCCGCCGTTGCCCGGATCATGAACGAGAGGCTGGCCGGCTCGAGCCTGCGAGAGATCCACGCCACGTTGACCGAGAGACTGAGGGACATCCGGATCGCGGATCCTTCCGCGGAAGCGTTCGTGAACATCTTCGTGGAATCCGGGCCGGACATGTTCGAATGGGTCCTCGGAGAAGAGGACATTCACCTGGGGAATGTGTCTCTCCTGGCCAGCCAGCCGGAGTTCAACTCAGGGGCCCGGCTCAAGGCTCTGATGGAGCTCACGGAGCAGCGGGAGCTACTGGCTTCGGTCCTGCATGGCCGCGCCACGGCCGGCGGGTCGCACATCACCATCGGCGCGGAACACAGCGCGCCCGAACTCTCAGATCTCACGATCATCACGGCCAAGTACGAGCTGGACCAGGTCGAGGGCGTGGTCGGCGTCATCGGTCCGACCCGGATGCCGTACGAGAAGATCTTGGCCGTGGTCGAGTGCACATCGTCCCTGGTCTCGAACCTGGTCGCTCATTGACCGCACGGTGAGCCGGCGAATCCGCGGCGACGTCAGGGCGGATCACGACTTCGATCAAGGCAGACACTAAGGCATACATGGCGGACTACTACGAGCGACTGGGCGTCTCGAAAAACGCGGACGCCGATACGATCAAGAAGGCCTATCGCAAGAGGGCCATGCAGTACCATCCGGACCGGAACAACTCTCCCGATGCGGAGCAGCAATTCAAGCGGGTCACGGAGGCATACGAGGTGCTCAGGGATCCCGAGCAGCGGCAGTTGTACGACCGGTTCGGAGAGGCGGGCGTCAAGCGGGGAACTGGTGGCGGGCCGGCTGGTGGATTCGGCGGATTCGATTTTGCCGACGCGTTCGAGGTCTTCATGCGCGAGTTCGGAGGCATGGGATTCGGCGACATCTTCGGCGGTCGCACCTCCCGGTCGAGCGGACCCCGTCGCGGATCGGACCTGAAGATGAGGCTGAATGTGTCGCTGGAGGAGGCGGCAAGCGGAGTAGAGCGTAGCGTCAAGATCAAGGTCCTCGATCCCTGCTCCGTGTGTGATGGCTCGGGTGCGGAGCCCGGCACGACTCCGGAGCGTTGCGCTACATGCCACGGCGTTGGGGAAGTGCGTCAGGTGCAGCGCTCCATGCTCGGCCAGTTCGTGAGCGTTCGCCCGTGTCCCGACTGCAGCGGGGCAGGCGAACGGATACTCCGTCCGTGCTCGGAGTGCTCCGGTGAAGGACGGGCGCGGGCCGAGCGCACGGTGACGCTGGAGGTCCCGGCCGGCGTGTCAACCGACGATTACTTGAAGCTCTCGGGCCGCGGCAACGCAGGTCCAGGCGGCGGCCCCCGCGGCGATGTACTCGTTCTGGTCGCCGTGGAGGAGGACCGACGTTTCCAGCGTGTCGGCGACGACCTCGTCTACAACCTCGCCGTAACCGTGAGCCAGGCCGCGCTCGGCGCCGAGGTCGACGTGCCGACGATCATCGACGGGACAGCGAAGCTCAAAGTGCCCCACGGGATCCAGAGTGGTCAGGCCTTGCGGCTGAGAGGGCAGGGCATGCCACGGCTCCGGGGAGCCGGGCGGGGCGACCAGGTCGTGCGCGTCTTGGTCTGGACGCCAACAGATCTGTCACGAGATGAGCGCGAGATCTTGGAGCGATTGCGGGAGGTGGAGAGCCAACCGCCCGAGCCGGATACGGGCGAGCCCGGCTTCTGGGAGCGCGTGAGGCGAGCCTTCACGGCCTGAGGGCGAGTCGGTCCGCTCCGGCTCCGTATTCGGCCAACCCTTGCCCCGCGAGCACGCACTCGAAAGACTCATGGCGTTCGATGCAGGCGCTCTGACGTTCCAGGTTCCTTTGCGGAGGTGAGGCATGAACGGTATCGAACCGGGTCGGCCGGCGGAGAGCGAATACGACTCGTACTACGACCCGATGATAGCGCTCGTGACCGACCAGCCAATTCTCGCCGCGCTCGAAGAGCAACGGCACGAGATCATGGGCTTCCTGGGAAGCCTGGATAAGGCGACCGCGGACTACCGGTACGGTCCGGAGAAGTGGAGCGTGAAGGAAGTACTGGGTCACGTCGTCGACACGGAGAGGATCTTCGGAGCTCGCGCGCTCTGCTTTGCCCGTGGCGAGAAGAAACCGCTGCCGCCGTTCGAGCAGGATGACTACGTCGGGTCGGCGGGATTCGACCGACGGTCCCTCGCCAGCCTGTCACGCGAGTTCGAGACGGTGCGGCAGTCCACCGAGAGCCTGTTCGCGGGTTTTGACGAAGAGCAATGGGACCGGGCCGGTGTGGCCAACGAAGTGCAAATGTCGGTGCGAGCCGTGGCGTACATCGTCACGGGTCACGCGGCACATCATATGGCGGTGATCCGGGAGCGCTATCTCGGAGGTCAGTAACCCCTGGGGTGCTCCGCAGCCTCGGATCCTTGCGGGAAGTGACATGAATCCCTCTCTCACGCTGGAAGGCTGGGGCTGGAAGCGTGCGGCGAGCCTGGTGGCCGGTGCCGGTATGGTCGTGGCCTCGTACATGACCATTCGCCACTTCTTCGCCGCCAATTACCCGGAATCGATCTGGGAAGGCTCGTTCTGCGACATCTCGGCGCTCTTCAACTGCGACAGCTCGGCGTACTCCAATATCGCGGAAGTCGCAGGGGTTCCGATCGGCGTGTTCGGGGCCATCATCGGTGGGCTGGTGGTCCTCGGCGCCCTCATTCCGTCGGCGGCCCTGGAGCGAACGAACAAGAGCCTGGCGCTGGCGAACGGGATCGGCGTAGTCACCCTGGCGCTGTACTCGGTCTTTGTCCTCGGCAGCCTGTGCCTGTTGTGCTCGGGCTTCTACGTGTCCTCGCTGGTCAGTCTGTTCCTGTTCTGGCGCCATGGAATCGATAGCGATGCAGGAGGCTTCGTTTCCAGTTGGCTGCGGCCCTCGGTCGCGGTCCTGGTGGCCCTTGCTCTGTTCACGGCGACCCAGGCGTGGGCGGCGATGCGCTATCACGAGGCAAGGCGGGATGCCCAGAGCGGGGGAGTGACCGCCCGGGTAGTGAAGCAGTACTTCGGCCTGCCCGAAGTCGAGTGGCCGAGCGAGATCTCGATCTATCGCACGGCTAGCGCTACCGATGACTTCCACGCGGCGCCGATCCGGATCGTTGAGTACGGAGATCCCCTGTGTTCGGACTGCAAGTACCTGCACGAACAGATGCTGCGGCTCAAGGAGGAATTCGATGGGCAGTTGAACGTCGCGTTCCAGTTCTTCCCCCTCGAAGCGAAGTGCAACGATGTGGTGGACAAGGACAAGCACCCGGGGGCGTGCGAGCTGTCCTACATCGCGGCGCACGACCCCGAGAAGTTCCCGGTGATCATTGACGAGGTGTTCGGCAACTTCGAAGACGCGAAGACACCCGAGTGGAGAGTGGAACTGGCGCGCAGATACGGGTTCGAGTCGGCGGTGACGGACTCCGCGACGATCGCGGAGGTGGCGCGGCAGATCGCCACGGGAGCCGAATACGAGAAGACGTCGGACCAGTATGAACATGGTATCCGCTCGACTCCCACCATGATCATCAACAATCGCATGGTCATCGGCACTTTTCCCTACGATCAGCTGCGGGCCATCTTCCAGGCCCTTGTCGATGAGGCCGAGGGCGACACGCGGTTCATGGAGAGCTGGGTGGACTGAGGGGCGTGATTCGTCATGGTTGAGGAACAGATTGCTCTTCGGGCCGTCCGTTCCGAGTTCGACGATTACCTGGAAGCGCCGGGAACGCCCCTTCAGCGACCCGGCGCTTTGTTTCGCAGAGCTGTGAGCTTTCAGGGCCCACAGGAATAGGACAGCTGACTAGAGCTTCAGAATGATCCCTCCGTTGAGCTCGAACTGGTTCGCGTACTGCGGGTCGTCTGTCAGGTAGCAGCCCCACAAGCCACACCACCAGCCACCGGGATCGGACTTGATGTAGGTCGGCGTATAGCGGGCTTCGACTCGCAGGCCGAACTTCGGGCTCCCGAACGGGAAGAACTTGGCTCCGAGACCAAACATCCCGGAGAACTGCGTGCCACCGTCGAGGCTTTCCTGTTCGTCGCCGAAGGTGGCGTCGACGGCACCGAACTGAGTCGCTCCGAGGCCCAGGATGAGGTAGGGGCGGGCCGTCGCGTCGCGGTTGCCGAAGATGTACGAATAGTAGCCGTGGTAGTTGTAGACGCTCTGGTCACCCAGAGTGACGGTTTCTGATCCGCTGACTTCGAGCTGGGTCGGCTGCATGTTGAACAGGAACCCGACCTCGGAGTTCTCGTTCAGAAGGTATCCGAAACGCAGTCCCCACGAAAAGGAGTCCTTCGGCTCGACGCGGTTGAACGACCCTTCCGGGACCGTCACCGTCGGTCCGCTCACTCCGTCGCTGAACGTCCAGCCGGCAGTAGCGGAGATCTCGAATTTAGAGCTCTGTGCCTGTGCAGTTGACGCGGCCAAGCCCATGGCCAGCGCAATCAGAAGTGTCTTACGTACCATTGATCAGATACCGTCGCTTGCGTTGTCGACTGATCAAGAAGTCCCTGTCGGGAAGCTCCTTGCGGTGTTGGCACGGCCCAACGACAGTACTTTGGGACTGCTTCATGTCAATGGCGGGCCAGGGCCGCGGGGATGGAGCTGGGTCTCTTGGGGAGGCTCGGGGGGCTTCTGCTGTCCGTGGTTTTTGTACTGGCTGCCTGCCTCGGAGGCGACGTGATTCTGGTGTTGGCTCCCGTGTTCGCACTGTCGAGTGCGGCCTCCGCTGCTGGTTCGCTTGCCCTGGCCAGAATGGCGGAGGACCGGGAGTACCTCGACTCCAGTGCGGACGGGCCGGAGGCATGGCTTACCGAGGGTGACCAGGCGAAGACGGACCTGACACACAATGGTTGAAGAACAGATCGCTCTGCGGGCCGCCCGGCCCGACCTCGACGAGGGTTTGGTGTTCGCGAGGTACCTCAATGCGGCCGCCGAAGGCTTCTTTGAGTTCTGGCTTGGGAGGGATTTTGCCGGCGTCGTAGCGGAGGCCTTTTTGAAGCCGGGCCATGACCTGTCCCACGAGTACGCAGCGTTCGCCGTACGCGGTGGAAGAATCATCGGGATGGCCCTGTGCTACACGGCCGAACAGCACCGCGCCTCCTCGCTCGAGCCGCTACGCGAGGCCGAAGGCTATCGAGCCTTCCGCGCTGCGATCATCGGAGCCGTGATGTCTCCGATCATGCGAGTCCTAGATACGCTCGAGGATGGCGACTTCTATCTCCAGGCGATCGCCGTTGACGAGGACCTGCGCGGAGCGGGCGTCGGGTCGCTCCTGATCGGCTGGGTCGAAGACCAGGGTCGAGCCGGCGGATCCCGGCGGCTATGCCTCGATGTTTCTGGCTCGAACCGCGGGGCTCGCAGGCTGTACGAACGCCTCGGCATGGAGGTGGTCTCGGAGTCGAAGATCTTCTATATGCCTCGGGTCAGACTGTTGCGGATGGCGAAGGCAATCTGACCGGAGCCTACGATGCCGCCAGTCGTCCGACCGCCTCGATCAGCCGGTCGACTTCCTCCTGGTTCGTGTAGCAGGCGCAACCGGCGCGCAGCAGGCCCTCCGGCTCGACATCCAGGCGGGCTGTCACCGACGAGGCATAGAAGTTCCCGTGAGACAGGAACAGGCCCCAGTCCGCCGAGAGACGAGCCGCTGCTTCTTCCGGAGTGTGCCCCTCCATGGTGAACGACAGGGTGGGAGTGCGTGGCGTTCCGGGCCGCGGGCCGTACAGTCGCACGCTGCTCACGTTCTCGAGACCCTCCCACAGCCGGGCGATCAGGTCGTCTCCCCGTCGAGACAACTCCGCGAAGGTGGCGTCGAGTCGCTCGCTGCGGGTACCGTGATCTGCCAGGGCCGCCAGGAATTCCACGGCCGCGGCTGCGCCGGCGATGCCCTCATGGTTCAGCGTCCCGGTTTCCCACTTCTCCGGTGCCGTGTCCGGGGAGGGCGCCAGCTTCGACGGCAGCACGTCTGCGAGAAACCCGCTTCGGCCCCACAGCACTCCGACGTGCGGTCCGTAGAACTTGTAGGGGGAGCAGGCGAGGAAGTCACAGCCCAGCGATGCCACGTTGATTCTCTCGTGCGGGGCCAGGTGAACCGCATCCACGAACAGGAGGGCGTCCGCCGATCGGGCGAGCGTTCGAGCGCGCGGAAGATCTACGATCGTGCCCAGGGCGTTGGACGCAGCGGTGACTGCCACCAGGCGTGTCCGATCGGATACGCTGGCTTCAAACACACGCCAGTCCAGGTCTCCGGTCTCGGGGTCCAGCGGGACCGTCCGGATTCTGACGCCCCTCTCAAGCTCGAGGTCGATCCACGGCGACACGTTGGCCATGTGATCGAGTTCGGTCACCACGATCTCCTCACCGGGCTCGAAAGTACGGCCGAGCCCTCGAGCCAGGTGAAACGTCAGGGTGGTCATGTTCGGTCCAAACACGATCTCATCCGGCCGTCCGCCTACCATATCGGCAAACGCAGCCCGGCTGGCGGCCAGGACCTCGTCCAGCTCGCGCGACGTCTGGTAGGCCCAGTGGGCGTTGGCGTTGTGACGCAGCATCTGCTCGACCACGGCCTCGGCGACGACAGCAGGCACTTGCGTCCCGCCGGGTGCATCGAAGTACCCGACCGGACGATCGTCGAACATGCGTCGCAGGGCGGGGAACGAAGCCCGAATGGTCTCGAGGGAGGCAATGGCTGGAATCGTGTGGTCGCGCGTGTCAGTCATCCGGTTGGCCCTGGACGTTGAGGTGTATCGCCGACTCGTGCGTCGGTCCGCGCCGGCAACGTACTCGGCCCTCACCGGCTCCGCAGCGGCTTTCTCATCAAGCGAGCGTGAGCGCAGGACAAAACGTCCCAGTACCCCGGGCGTGCAGTCACCAGAGAAGCAACGGGCTGGCAGTTAAATATATGAGTAATAAAGTGTTACGAAGCCGTCGCCCGCTCCCCAATGTTGGCTCGGTTCGTGCTGTAAGGTGACGCAACGTGTGATCGGACTACTCGGGCGCTCCGGGACCACCCGGCGCCCAATCCCATGGAGTGATGACGATGACCACGATGGACAAGAAAGCCGACCTCGCCGGACCCGGCGTCAGCACCTACGAGGAAGTGGCGAAGATCTTGCCGACCGACTACAAGCCGCTTCTCACACCCAAGGACACGATGCGGGCGCTCTTCGACGTGAAGCGTTACATCGAGGACGGTCTGGCGCGCGAGCTGAATCTGATGATGATCCAGGTCCCGCTCATCGTCCGGGTGGACAGCGGCGTCAACGATATGCTGGACCGGGATGGCTCAAGGACACCCGTGGAGTTCGATTGCGGTCTCGGCCTTCCGAAGCCTATTCGGGCCAGCGTGGTTCAGGCGGCCACCAAGTGGAAACGGATGGCGCTGAAGCAGTTCGACTGCGCCCCGGGTGAGGGCATCAACACCGACATGAAGGCCGTTCGCAAGGACTACTTCCTCGATCACGATCACAGCTCGTACGTGGACCAGTGGGACTGGGAGAAGGTCATCACGGCCGACCAGCGCAACCTGGCCTTCCTCACGGAAACGGTGCAGCGCATCTGGAAGGTGCTGAAGGGCGCCGAGGAGTACGCCTTCGATCGTTACCCGCAACTCGACGACCCGCGCTATCCGCGCCTGCCGGATGAACTGGTGTTCATCCACGCCGAGGAGATTCTCGAGATGTACCCCGATCTGCCGCGCAAGCAGCGGGAGACCAAGATCATCCAGGAATATCCGGCGGTGTTCATCTACGGGATCGGTTGGACACTGGCAGACGGTTACCCGCACGAGATGCGCGCGGCGGACTACGACGACTGGATCACGGACACCTCCGCCGAGACCGGCCGGGACACGCACGGGTTGAACGGCGACATCCTGGTTTGGAACCCGGTGACGCGGCGCCGGCACGAGCTCACTTCGATGGGGATCAGGGTCACGAAGGACACGCTGGTCAAGCAGCTCGAGGCGAGCGGGCAGATGGACTACCTGGGGCAGCCGTATCACCAGGCCATCATGAATGACGAGATCCCCCTCAGCATAGGCGGCGGTATCGGGCAGTCGCGCACGTACATGCTACTTCTCCGCAAGGCGCATCTCGGGGAGGTGAGCGTCACGGTGTGGCCCGACCAGTTGAAGGATATCTGCGAGGAGCGCAACATCGTAGTGCTAGAGTAGATTAAGCGAAGCAGGGAGCACAGCCGGCCGCGGGGGCTCTCGGGCTCCCGTGGCCTTGTTGTCGGCGGGAGACGCGTCCACCGATGGAGGATCCGTGGAGAACGAGCTGGCCGGAGACACGACATTCGGGGAGGGCGGCCTGGAGCGATCCTTGGAGCGTCCTCGCTCGGAGTGGAAGGTGGAAGACCTGGCGCAGCTGTTTCGCCGCGGACAGGCGAGGGGGCTGAGCTTGATGCACGTCGGCGGCGATGGCTGGCTCAAGCGCCTCGATTTCATGCCGCGTGACGAGGGCCTTCTGAGGCGGATCTGCGAGGCCGGTGAGCGTGCAGACGGATCCAGCCTGTTCCCTGGCTCCGGGATCCCCACCGGCGCTTCGGATATCGTCCTGCGGCCGAGGATCGAGTCGGGATTCCTGGACCCGTTCTCCGTTGTACCGACCCTGATCCTCATGTGCAGTCACGCGGGGCCGGATGGCGACCCTCTTCCGCAGTCCCCGGACACGATCGTCCGGCGGGCGATGATACGCCTGCAGGAGCAGACCGGTGTGGATCTTCTCGCCCTCGGCGAGGTGGAGTACTTCCTCGGCAAGCGCCGGGACGAGAGCGACATCTACGGAGCCGATGATCGGGGATACCATTCCGTGTCGCCCTTCGTGTTTGGGGAGCCGCTTCGACGTCGCGCCCTCCAGCTGTTGGTGGACCTGGGATTGAACGTGAAGTATGGGCACAGCGAGGTCGGATACATAGAGGCCCGCGAGCCCGACGGTGTGATCTGGGAGCAGCACGAGATCGAGCTCGGTCTCGATACGCTGCCGAGGGCGGCGGAGGCGATTCTGCTCACCCAATGGGTCCTCCGGAACCTGGCCCACCAGAACGGCATGCGTTGCAGCACCGACCCGATCATGGCCGAAGGACATGCCGGGAACGGGCTTCACTTCCACCTGGCCCCGGCGCGGGACGGAGAACTGATTCCGGTGCGCGAGCCTGCGGGATCGCTGTCGGATCCAGCCCGCTGGATGATCGGCGGGCTCGTGCAATTGGGAGCGGCCCTCATGGCGTTCGGGAACCGGGCACAGGGATCGCTTACGAGGCTCACGCAGGCCAAGGAAGCGCCAAACCGCATCACGTGGGGCGAGTACGACCGCTCGGCCCTGATCCGCCTTCCCGCACAGGCCAGGGACAAATCTGGAGCGTCGGTCAGCCCCGAGACAGTCGAGTTCCGGCTGCCGGACGGTTCGGCGTTCCCCCACTTGCTCCTTGCCGGTGCCGCGCTCGCGACGATCAGGGGGGCGAGAACGGACGGGCTCGACGACCTCCTGGAAGCCACGTCGGCTGCGACCGTGAAGGAGGGAGGGGGAAGGGCAGCGTCCGTGCCCTGGAGTTTCCGCGAGGTCGCCATGGCGGTGGCGGAGCATCGGGGCACGTTCGAGGCGGACGGCGTGTTCCCGGCGCCTCTGCTGGACCGTCTGGTGACTGACCTCGCACATATTTAACAACAGACTTGATATGGGAACGGATAAAGCGCTTAATAAAAAGCAGATGGCAGGTACGTGGCGCGCCCACGTAATGCTGGTGCTGGCGCCCCTCGGACTGGTACTCACGGTCACGGCGTGTGATACCGGTCGGCAGTCCGAACGTCCCGCGACGGCCGGTCGCCTGGGGCGGGTCCGAAGCGGGTGTGACCTGATCACGGCCGCCACGCGAGCGGAGACGGCCGCCGAGCCACGGACGACGGATCCGGGAGGTCCCGGAGTCTCCGAGCCGCGCTGCACGGTTGACCTGCGGATGGACCTCGAGTCCGCGCCCGCCGGAGCGGAGCCGTCAGAGGAGATCCGATTGGCGTTCGTCAGGGCGGGCTGGACCAAAGACCTCGATGCGGCGGCCGACGGAGCCGGTACGACGGCGTTCGCCTATCGGAAGTCCGACGTGCGGTGCGAGGTCTCGGGCGGTCGACCGGCCAGCCTCGTGGACGGCGAAATCGTCGAAGACGGATACATCTACCTGGACGCGGACTGCTTCGCCGCCGATTTAGACGGCGCCGCTGCGCCCACCCGTTGACCGCGACGTCCCGAAAGCAGAGGATCCGGCCATGAAGAGCCTGCGCGTCATCCTGATCATCGTGGCCTGCCTGCTACTGGCGGCCCACTTCAGCCGAGCAGGGGGCAACATCCTCGTCGGCGCGACCCTGATCCTCCCGCTCCTGCTCCTGGTACGAAAGCGGTGGGCCGGGTTGACCCTGCGCATCGCGCTGGTGCTCGGGGGCCTCGAGTGGCTGCGGACGCTGGTCCGCCTCGTGTCTGACAGACGAAGTCTGGGGGAGGAATGGATACGGCTGGCCGTCATCCTCGGCGCCGTAACCCTCGTCACGTTCCTCGCGGCGAGGGCCGTGCGCATCTCGCCGGCCGTCCCTTATGGGGATCCGCCCGTCGAGTGATCCGATCCGGCCGGTGGCGCCGGAGGGCGGATCCGCCGGCTATCGTGTCGCTGTAGCCAGCGCGTCCGCCAGGGTCTGTAGCCCCTGGTCCACGTACCACCCCAGGTGAGCGTGCAGAACACTTCGCCCTCGCTCCCGCAGGGTCCGGACATCTCCCAGCGCCTGCGCGCGCTCCAGAGTGCCGAGCGTGAAGTCGCTTCCCGGCACGGCCACGTCCTCGATCGGATCGGCCGTGAGCACTAGGAACAGGCCCCGTGCCGGGCCTCCCTTGTGCAGCTGTCCTGTCGAGTGCAGGTAGCGGGGGCCGTACCCGAACGTGGTCGCCAGGCCCGTGCGCTCCCGCACCGTCTCGCGGAGCCGAGCCACGGCTGCGTCTCGTTCGGTACTCGGGTCGAAATAGCCGAGGATCGCCACGTATCCGCCGTCGGAGCGCATGTCGAGCCACTCGGAGAGCGCTGCGGCCACGGAGGCATCGCCCGCCGTCGGCCCGTTCCCGGCCGAGAACACTTCCACGCCGTCCAGGGCGGCCCGTGCGGTGGCCGCGGGGAACTCTCCCTCGGCTGCCCGCTGCTCGAGCAGAGCCGATGTGGCCTGCTTGGCGGCCGATACGTCGGGCTCGTCGAACGGGTTCACCCCGAGCATGGCGCCCACCGCGGCCGTCGCGATTTCCCACCGCAGGAACTCGCCGCCGAGCGCTTCCGACTCCGGGATGCCGATTCGGAATACCGGGTGCCCGGCCTCGCGGAGCGCGTCCAGCTCGGTCCGGGCGGAGCGATCGTCATCGCCCTGCACCGAGTAGTGCACGAACACACGATCCGAAGGGCGAGAGTCCCCAGCCGTAAGCGGCTCGTCCGTGATCGGGACGATGCCGTGTCCCTCCTTTCCGGTGCTCTCCGCCACCAGCTGCTCGATCCACAGAGGGAATGAGGCCACACTTCGCGATGCGGTTAGAACGAGCTTATCCCGGCCGCCTTTCGCGTACAGGGCGAGGGCCGTCCCGAGCCGCACGGCCGCATTGGCGGACTCGGGCAGGCTCGGGGAGCACTCGTACTCCATCTGGCGGGCCCATTCGACGATGCGCTCCACGTCAGCCCCCATCAGGGCCATCGGCAGGAGGCCGAATACGGTGAGGGCGGAGTACCTCCCTCCCACGTCGGCCGGGGCCTCGAACGCATGCCGGAAGCCGGCCTGTTCGGCCTCCGCGAGAAGCGAGGAGCCGGGGTCGGTCACGGCGACGAAGTGGCTACCGGCAGCGGGTCCTACCTCTCGCTCCACGCAGTCGCGGAAGTATCGATACAGGCTCAGGGTCTCGATCGTGCCGCCAGACTTGCTGGCGACCACGAAGAGGGTGTGTCCGGGATCGATCGCCGCTTCCACCCGCGCCACGAACGCCGGATCGACCGAATCGAGCACAGTGAGACGAGGGTGGTCTTCACGGCCGGAGAACGAACGGGCAGCCACGAGTGGGCACAGACTGCTTCCGCCCATCCCGAGCAACACGACGTCCCGCATGCCATCGGCGCGTACTTCGTCGGCAAGCGCCTTCAGCTCTGGAAGAAGCCCGGCTGCGTCCGCCGAGCCACGCGTCCACCCGAGTCGGTTGGCGATGGCGCTGTGGACGGAGGGTTTCCCCGGCCACAGGGAAGGGTCACGTCCCGCCAGACGGATAGCGAAGCGCTGTCCGTGCATAGCGGACAGGGACGCCGCGAGTCCCGGCGCCGGGTCGGCCGGCTCGCGAAGATCGGCCCTGCGGCCTTCTCGCGCCTCGGCTCGTCGCGCTGCCAGGCCGGTGAGCAGAGCGTCCAACGGGTCCAGGAACTTCTGCGCGCCCTCGGCCAGCAGCTGCTCGTTGACCGCGGCCATGTCTATGCCGACCCGCGCGAGGTCCGCGAACACGCGCTCGGACTCTTCAACTCCCTGCTCGATCGAATCGGCGACGATCTGCCCCGACTTCGAAAACGCTTCGATCGTGACCTCGGGCATCGTGTTCACGGTGTCACGCCCAATCAGCGGTTCGACGTATCGGACCGGATCGTAGAGCGGATTTTTGGCACTGGTGCTCGCCCACAGCAAGCGCTGCGGTCTCGCCCCGGAGCCCGCCAGAGTCTGCCAGTCCGTCTCCTGGGCCATGGCCCGATAACTTCGGTAGGCCAGCTTCGCGCTCGCCACGGCGGCCAGGCCGTACAGGTCCTGGGCGGCCGGCGACTCCCCGGAGGGTGCGACGTGGTGCGACAGAAGAGCGTCCACCAGTACGTCGATCCGGCTCAGGAAGAAGCTGGCCACGGACGCGATCGAGTCGAGGGCCTGGCCCTCCGCGGCCCGTCGCTGCAGTGCCCGCACGTACGCCCTGGCCACCTCCTCGTAGCCATCCACCGCAAACAGCAACGTGACGTTGACGTTGATCCCCTCGTACAGGAGCTCCTCGATCGCGGGCACCCCGGCGGCAGTTCCCGGGATCTTGATCATCAGGTTAGGCCGGTCGACAGCTGTCCACAGGCGGCGGCCTTCCTCGAGGGAACCTGCCGTGTCGTGAACCAGATAGGGGGACACCTCAAGACTGACGTATCCGTCCACGGCGTGCGAGGATTCGTACACCGGGCGGAGGACGTCACACGCTTCCTGGATGTCCGCGACCACCAGGCTCTCGTAGATCCGCTCTACCGAGGCCCCCTCGTCCGCCAGGGCCCGAATCTGGTCGTCGTACTCGTTGCTCGACGAGATCGCCTTGTGGAAGATGGCGGGGTTCGAGGTCACTCCTCGCAGCCCCTCCACCGTCACCCTCCGCTCCAGCGTGCCGTCGCGGATCATCCCCCGGGTCAGGTTGTCCAGCCAGTAGCTCTGCCCGTGCTCGAGGAGGTCCAGGAGGATGTCCATGGTCAGTCCTCCGTCCCCCTGAACATGTAATCGCTTTCCACGGCCAGCAGCTTGTCCAGCCGACGCCGGTGCCTTTCCTGGTCCGAGAAGCTCGCTGCCATGAAGGCGTCGGTCACGACGCGGGCCACCTCGATGCCGATCACGCGCTCGCCCAGGCACAGCACGTTCATATCGTCGTGGTCCACGGCCTGGCGTGCGGAGTAGGTGTCGTGGCACACCCCGGCGCGGATTCCCCGCACCTTGTTCGCCACGATGCAGACGCCGACGGCACTGCCGCACACGAGGAGTCCGCGCTCGGCTTCGCCCCGAGCGACGGCCTCGGCCACGGCGCGCGCGTAGTCGGGGTAGTCCACGGATTGCGGACCGTCGGTGCCCAGGTCGATGACCTCGTGACCCGCGTCCCGCAAGTGGTCCGCCAGGACCTGCTTGTACCGGTACCCGGCGTGGTCGGCTCCGATCGCTACCCGGCTCATTCGCCCTCCAGCAGTCGCCGGGCTGTCGCCACGACGTTCTCGACGCTGTACCCGTACTGCTCGAACAGCACTCCGGCAGGGGCGCTGGCCCCGAACGTGTCGATGCTGATCACGTCTCCCTCGTCGCCGACCCATTCCCTCCATCCCAGCGATACTCCGGCTTCGATGGCCAGCCTTCTCTTGACGGCGGGCGGGAGAATTTCGTGCCGGTATGCGATATCCTGCTCCCGGAAGATCTCCCAGCTCGGCATGCTGACCACGCGTGTCGCCACACCGGACTCGACTAGGGTCTGGCGGGCCTCGAGGGCCAGCGCCACTTCGGATCCCGACGCGATGAGGATCAGGTCCGGGTCCGCGTCGACCGCGTCCTCGACGATGTAGGCTCCCGATCTCAGTCCGATCGCACGGCCCGGCCCGTCCACGCGGAGTACGGGCACACTCTGCCTCGTCAGGACGAGCATCGTCGGGCCGTCCCGGCGAACGATGGCCTCGCGCCACGCCTCGACTGTCTCGTTGGCGTCCGCCGGGCGGATGATCCTGAGCCCCGGCATCGCCCGCAGCGCCGCGAGGTGTTCGACGGGCTGGTGCGTGGGGCCGTCCTCGCCGAGGCCGATCGAGTCGTGTGTCATCACGTAGATGACCGGCTGTCGCATCAGCGCAGCGAGCCGGATCGCCGGCCGGGCGTAGTCCGTGAACACGAAGAACGTGGCGGCGTAGGGCCGAAGACCTCCGTGCAGCGCCATGCCGGTCGAGGCGGCGCACATGAGGTGCTCACGGATGCCCCACCGGATGTTGCGGCCGGCGTAGTCCGTTGGGCCAAAGTCGCCGGACGTTCGGATCAGGCTGTTGTTGGACGGCGCCAGGTCTGCGCTGCCCCCGATGAGCCACGGCAGACGGTCGGCGATCGCGTTGAGCGCGACTCCCGACGCCTTGCGTGTAGCCAACGGCCCGTCCGCGGCGTCGAACGAGGGCAGGTCGGAGCTCCAGTCCACGGGGAGCCGGGCCTCGATGGCGTTCTCCAACTGCTCGGCCAGCTCCGGGTACGCGGCGCCGTAGGCATCGAACCGGGCCCGCCATTCGCTTTCCACGGCAGCCCCGCGCGCCACCGCCTCCCGCATGTGCTCCAGCGCTCTCTCCGGCACGAGGAACCGCGAGTCCTCGGGCCAACCGTACGCCTTCTTCGTGAGGGCGACTTCTTCTTCGCCGAGCGGCGAGCCGTGCGCGCCCGCCGTGTCCTGCTTGTTGGGGGAGCCGAAGCCGATGTGCGACCGGATGATGATCAGCGAGGGCCGTTCCGTCTCCGCACGGGCCGCGGCCAAGGCGCCGCGGATCGCGACGAGGTCATTGGCCGCGTCCCCTATGTCGTGCACGTCCCAGCCGTACGCCCCGAACCGGGCCGCCGCGTCGTCGGAGTACGTGATATCCGTGGATCCATCGATCGTGATGCGGTTGTCATCGTAGATCGCGATCAGCTTTCCGAGGCCCGCGTGTCCGGCGAACGAGCCCGCTTCGTGCGAAGCCCCCTCCATGAAGTCGCCGTCGCTGCACAGCGCGTAGGTGAAGTGATCCACGACAGGGTGTCCCGGCCGATTGTACACGGCGCCCAGATGGGCTTCGGCCATCGCCATCCCGACTGCCGTCATGACGCCCTGCCCGAGAGGACCGGTGGTTGTCTCGACGCCCGCCGTCAGACCGTGCTCCGGATGTCCCGGAGTGCGACTGTCCCACTGGCGGAAGTCGCGAATCTCTTCCAGCGATAGGTTGTAGCCGGTCAGGTACAGCATGGCGTACAGGAGCATCGAAGCGTGTCCGGCCGACAGCACGAAGCGGTCACGGTCGAACCAGGTCGGATTGTGCGGGTTGAACCGCATCTCCCGGCTGAGCACGTACGCCACGGGGGCCAGAGCCATCGGCGCTCCCGGGTGGCCCGAATCGGCCTTCTGGACGGCGTCGATCGCAAGGGTGCGGATCGTCTGGATGGAGAGTTCTTCGACGGCCATTCCCTCGAGGGAGACTGCGTCACGAACCTCCTCGGCCCGGGTGTCGGGTGCGGGGGTCTTCATGCGTGTGTTCACTTCTCGTGTGTCGGTCTGGATGCGGGGGTGCCCGGGCGGTCCGGGCGCTCGACGCCCCCACGATACCACGGGCGAGAGCAGTGCGCACGTCCATCCGGCGGAGCGAGCGGGACTCCCGGTGGGCCCGCCTCGGGGGTAGGTTTCCGCCGCCGGCGACGCACACCCCTTTGCCTCGATGGTGCCGGGGTCAGACATTGAGATCCGCGATCGGGTGACCGAGCCTGGCACCGCCGGGCCGCCGTGCGGCTGGAGACGCTGATGAAAAAGCCGGAAGTCGAGCTCAACACGCGGATCCCGGACGCGTCCCGCCGGCCGACGGCGGTCTCGTGAGCTCGCCTGCCTCGCCGCACTCGATCCGGCACGACTTCTCGTTACTCACTTCCGGGGATCTGCACAGGTTTAGCGAAGGGCGACACTACCGGCTTTGGGAGAAACTGGGCAGTCATCGAGCCGATCCGGGGGACGGCCCCGGCGTCTTCTTCGCGGTGTGGGCCCCGTCCGCCAAGGCGGTGCAGGTGATCGGGAATTTCAACGGCTGGCAAGGCGCCGCCCACCCCCTGGCCGTACGCGGCACTTCCGGAGTCTGGGAAGGTTTTGTCCAGGGCCTCGGGGTCGGCGAGTGCTACCAGTACAGGATCCAGGCCGCGGACGGCAGCTGGTGTGGCAAGGCAGATCCTCTCGGCCGGGCGGCCGAGCTTCCGCCAGCGACCGCCTCGGTGGTGTGGGAAGACGACTACGCGTGGAAGGACGACGAGTGGCTCGCGTCGATGGCTGCGCACAACGCGCTCGACCGGCCGATCTCGATCTACGAAGTGCACCTCGGGTCATGGATGCGTCCCCGGGGCGGCGGATTCTACTCGTACCGGGAGACGGCACACCGCCTCGCGGACCACGTGGAAAAGACCGGGTTTACCCACGTCGAGCTTCTTCCGGTAACGGAGCACCCGTTCTTCGGCTCGTGGGGTTACCAGGTGACGGGGTACTTCGCTCCGACCGCCCGCTACGGCTCGCCGGCGGATCTGAAGTACCTCGTGGACCACCTGCACGGTCGGGGCATCGGAGTCCTTTTCGATTGGGTGCCGAGCCATTTCCCGGGCGACGATCATGGACTCGCGGTGTTCGACGGCACGCACCTGTACGAGCACCAGGACCCGAAACTCGGCTTCCACCCGGACTGGAAAAGCTGGATCTTCAACTACGGTCGCCTCGAGGTCGTGAGCTTCCTCGTCAGCAGTGCCCTCTACTGGATCGAGGTATTCCACGCGGACGGGCTCCGTGTCGACGCGGTGGCGTCGATGCTGTACCGGGACTACTCGAGGGAGGAGGGGGAGTGGATACCGAACGTGTTCGGAGGCCGCGAGAACCTCGAGGCGATCGATTTCCTTCGCGACCTGAATCGTGAAACGTATGGGAGCCACCCCGGAACACAAACGTACGCGGAAGAGTCAACCGCCTGGCCGCGGGTGACCAGTCCGGTGGCCGTCGGAGGCCTCGGTTTTGGTCTGAAGTGGGACATGGGGTGGATGAACGACACCCTGCACTACATGGGCCTGGATCCGATCCACCGGCAGTGGCATCACCACGACCTGACGTTCCGCCAGGTGTACGCGTTCTCCGAGAGCTTCGTCCTCCCGTTGTCGCACGACGAGGTGGTATACGGCAAGGGATCGCTGTGGGGTCGGATGGCAGGTGACGAACGGCAGAAATTCGCGAACTTGAGGGTGCTGTACGGGTGCATGTACGCCCAGCCCGGGAAGAAGCTCCTGTTCATGGGGGCGGAGTTGGGCCAGCGGGCGGAGTGGGACCACGAGTCGGAGCTCGAGTGGGGTCGACTGAAGGATCCGCGCCACGCGGGCGTCCTGCGCTGGGTAGCGGATCTCAACCGACTCTACCGGGAAGACCCTGCGCTGTACGAGCTCGACTGCGAGAGCGCCGGGTTCGAGTGGGTGGCGCCGGATGACCACGAGCAGAACGTCATCAGTTTCCTGCGCCGCCGCCGCGACGGGACCTCGCCAATGCTGGTCGTGTGCAACTTCTCGCTCCTGCCTCGGGAGAGCTATCGGGTCGGCGTGCCCGTGGGAGGGACATGGAAGGAGCGCCTGAACAGCGACGCGGAAGTGTACGGCGGCTCCGGGTTGGGGAACCTCGGCGAGGCGGTGGCGGAGAGCCACCCGTTCCACGGCCGCGCATGGTCGCTCGACCTGACGCTTCCGGCCCTCGCGGTGGTCTTTCTGCGAGCGGAGGGAGCGGTCTCGTGAGCGAAGCGCACGTGTGCATCCACGCGCACTTCTACCAGCCGCCACGCGAGAACCCGTGGCTCGACGAGGTGGAGCCCGAGCCTTCGGCCAGCCCGTTTCACGACTGGAACGAGCGGATCACGGTCGAGTCCTACGTGCCCAATGGCGGCTCCCGGATAGTGGATGGCGACGGACGTATCCGGTCAATCCGGAATAACTACGGGTCCATCAGCTTCAATTTCGGGCCGACGCTCCTGGGGTGGATGGAATCGAGAGCGCCGGCGGCGTACTCCACGGTTCTCGAGGCCGACATCGAGAGTCTCGAGCGCTTCGGAGGTCATGGGTCGGCTCTCGCTCAGCCGTACCATCACATGATCATGCCGCTCGCCACGCCGCGCGACCGGCGCACTCAAGTGGTGTGGGGCGTATCCGATTTCAGGCGCAGGTTCGGGCGCATGCCCGAGGGGATGTGGCTGCCAGAGACGGCCGTCGACCTCGACACGCTCGAAGCGCTGGCCGAGCAGGGAATCCGGTTCACGATCCTCGCTCCCCACCAGGCAGCCCGCGTGCGGGCAACCGGGGGCGAATGGCAGGAGGTCGAGGACGCAGGGCTCGACACGACGGTGGCGTATCGCCAGTCCCTGCCCTCCGGGCGCGAGATCGCGCTGTTCTTCTACGACGGTGCGGCCTCCCGAGCGGTGGCGTTTGACAAGCTCCTGGAAAACGGGGAAGCGCTGGCGGCCTGGCTTACTGCGCTGGCACACGAGGGGGGAGACGGCGGTCCCGGTCTGGCGCACATCGCCACCGACGGCGAGACCTACGGGCACCACCACGGGCACGGGGACATGGCGCTCGCGGCGGCCCTCGAACGTATCGAGTCGGAACCCGGAATTCGCCTCACCAACTACGCTCAATTCCTGGCGGAGCACCCTCCGGTCGGCGAGGTCGAGATCCGACAGAACACGTCGTGGAGCTGCGCGCACGGCGTAGAGCGCTGGCGCTCGGACTGCGGTTGCTCCACGGGCGGCGAGGCAGATTGGAACCAGACGTGGCGGGCCCCGTTGCGGGAGGCGCTCGACGCGCTTTCGGATGACCTTGCCCGGGTGTTCGAGGACCAGGGGGCACCGGTCCTGATGGATCCGTGGAGGGCGCGCGATGCCTACATCGAAGCGATACTCGGGACCGAGGCCGAGAGGGTGCGATACCTCGACACGTGGTGCACGAGCCGCGGCCACGACGAGAGGACGCTGGCGCTTCGTCTGTTGGAGATGCAGCGCTGCGCGATGCTCATGTTCACGAGCTGCGGCTGGTTCTTCAACGACCTCGCGGGGATCGAGACCCGGCAGATCCTGCGCTATGCCGCGCGGGCCCTGGACCTGGCGGAGTCTGTCGGTGAGGGAGGGCTCAGGGAGCCGTTTCTGACCTCCCTTTCGGAGGCCAGGGCAAACGGTCCGCACGCACCGGACGGACGCGAGGTGCTGGATGCCGACATCAAATCGGCCCGGTTCGGAGCCCTGGATTTCGCGGCAGGATGGATCGCCCGGCTGGCGGCGGACGTTCCGCTGGCGGACTACGCGGCGTGGCGAGTGTCGGGGAAGTGGGCGATGGCCGCGGCCCCCGACGCCAGGGCGGTGGCGGGCGTGGCGCAGATCAAAGACGTACGGACCGGGGAGCGACGAGCTTTTCGTTGCCGGGCCCTGACGCGTGGCCCAAACGATGTCCGGGTCCGGGTGCAGCGGGAAGGGCCCGATTCACCGGCTGGATCCGTGGAGCTCGAACTGACCGATCTGCGTCCCGGGACCCGGGCGGCCATCGGGGCTGAGCGCGATTCAGCAGACCAGACGAATCCCCTGTGGGACGAGACGATCCGGAAGATTTGGTCGGCACTCGAGGGACTGGGGAGTTCGGGTCCGCCGGCTGATCGGGAACGCATCCTCGCGGAACTGGACGCGCTCATGGGGAGAGCGGAGGCTGAAGCGATCCAGCTTCCCCTGTGGGACCTACAGAACTGCTGGTGGAGGTGGGCAAGCCGTCCCGGGGCGTCCGCACCCAGTGAGCTCGAGGAGACCGTGGCTCGACGTCTGGGCTTTCCAGGCCGTGGGCCGGACTGAGTCAGGCCCGTTCCTCGGCTTCGGCGAGAGCCCCGCCGAATAGGACCCTGTTCGTGGCGTTCATTACAGCCGCGGCGGCGGCAGCCACGTGGGTCGTGCGAACGGGCACCGCTCCTATGTAACGCGGACTATCCGTGTCAGGATCGCGCAGCGCCACCAGGACCACATCGGCGTCAAACGCGTGAATCTGTTTCACTCCGACCAATCGGAACGGTGGGGTGGCGGATACCTCGGCGATCGCTTCGAGTGTGGCGAGCGCCGCCAGCCGGATTTCGATCGTTTCTGTGCCGATTCCCTCGGCTTCCGCGACGTGGAAACGATCTTCGAAACGCATCTCGACGCTGACCCGTACCCGGGAGCCCGGCTGTCGCTCGGCGCGTGCCTCGACAAACCGAACCCTCTTCTCAGGAGACCGGATCTCGTGTGCGTGGCCCGGTGCGTCCTGTGTGGCCAACGAAACTCCTTGCCGTGGTCGCAAAAAGGTAGGCTCCGGATCCCGTGAGGACGAGGTCGGGCTACCAGCGAACCATACCGCAGAATGCGCCTCCGCGCCATACATCCGGCGAATGTCCGGCGCGCAAAGGGCTCCAGGCGGGCTCCAGGCGGGCTGGCGACGGCCTCGGCGCGGAATCAGATTGCTCGCATGACCCAAACCGGCTTGGCTGCCCGGAAGATCCTGCGGCCTGGCAGTAGGCGGGTGAGCCGCCGACGAGAAGAGCAGGAGGTAGTCGATGGTCAGCGATGATTGTCTGTTCTGCCGGATCATCCGTGGTGAGATCCCGGCGGACGTAGTGGCCGAAGGCGAGTCGTGGTTGGCCTTTCGGGACATCCAGCCCCAGGCGCCGGTACACGTGCTCGTGATTCCTCGCCGACACGTTGAGAGCGTGGACTCGCTCGATGCCGAGGACGGCGATCTGGCCGGCGAGCTCATGTTGGCCGCGGCCGAGGTCGCTCGGATCGAGGGGATCGACGAGTCCGGTTTCCGAGCCGTGACCAACGTGGGGGAAAGAGCGGGGCAGAGCGTCTTCCACCTACACATACACGTCCTCGGCGGGAGGCGAATGCGGTGGCCTCCCGGGTGATCCGGAGGACCCGTTGAACCGAGCGGAGTCCGAGGTTCAGGCCGAGGAGCACGCGCTGGCGGTTCTGGAGTTTCCCCGCGTTCTGGAGCGGATCGCGGGTTACGCGACGTCCGAGCCGGGGCGTGCGGATGTGTTGGCGCTCCGTCCATGGCGGGAGCTCATGGCCGTGCAGGAGGCGCTTACCGCCGCGGACGAAATGGTCGGCCTGCTGCTCCGGTTGGAACAATGGTCGCCGCCTCCGATCCCGGATGCCGGGCGGCTTGTCAAGAAGGTGGGGTTGGAGGGGGCAGTCCTGGATGTCGATCAGCTGTCGAGCATCCTCCAGCTTCTCCGAGCCTCACGGATCGTCCGCGCGGGCCTGCGCATGTTCCCCGAAGATCTGCCCCGGCTGGCCGGTCTCGCCGATCGCATGGTTCGTCTGCCCGACCTCGAGTCGCGGCTCGACCGGTCCCTCGACCCGAACGGCGGGCTGGCCGACGCGGCTTCGCCGGAGCTCGGCCGACTGCGCAAGTCTCTGCGCGGGAGTCGGGCTGCTCTGGTGCGCCGCCTGGAGCGATATGTGAGGCAACTGCCGGAGGGCCTCCAGGTCCCGGACGGATCCGTGACTCTGCGGGCTGGCCGATACTGCGTGCCGGTCCGACGGGAGGGTATGTCGCGAGTCGGCGGGATCGTTCACGACGAATCGACGACCCACCGGACGATCTTCGTCGAGCCGCCCGAGGCGATCGAGGCCATGAACCGCATCGCGGAGCTGGAGCGCGGGGAGGCACGCGAGATCCACCGCGTTCTCAGGGAGCTGACGGAGCTCTTGCGGCCCGAGGCGGCAGCTCTCTCGGAGAGCCTCCATGCGCTTGCCCAGGCGGACAGCCTGTATGCCCGGGCCCGTTATGCACTGGCGCACGGGGGCACCCGGCCGGTCGTGACGGCTGTCGACTGGCGGTCCGGACACGTGGCGTATCGAGCGGTAGAGGCCAGGCATCCGCTGCTTGAGACCGGCGGCGAACCGGTGGTACCGTTTCACCTGGACCTCCAGTCGGACGAGCGGGTCCTGCTGATCAGCGGACCCAACGCCGGCGGAAAGACCGTACTGCTCAAAGCCATCGGCCTTCTTTCCGCCATGGCGCAGTCCGGAATCGTGCCGCCCGTGGGGGAGGGGACGCACTTTCCGCTCTTCCGGTCTTTCTTTGCCATCATCGGGGATGAACAGTCGATACAGGCCTCTCTGTCGACGTTCAGTGCACAGGTAAAGGGACTGCGCCACATTCTCGAGGAAGCCGACCGGGACTCCCTCATTCTGGTGGACGAACTGGGCGGCAATACGGATCCTGCGGAGGGAGGAGCGCTCGCGGCGGCCGTCCTTCTCCGTCTGGCGGGGCAGGGCGGACTCTCGGTTGCCACTACGCACCTGGGGGAGCTCAAAGACCTGGCGATCGACGAGACATCGATCGTCAACGCGTCTCTCCAATTCGACTCCGAAGCGATGCGACCCACCTTCCGGCTGCTTCGTGACCGGCCGGGCCGCAGCTACGCGCTGGAGATCGCCCGACGTCTCGGACTCCCTGAGGATGTGCTGTCGACAGCCCGCTCGAGGCTGACGAGCGGCGAGCGGCGGATCGAGGCGGTGCTACGGGACCTGGAGGAACGGGAAGCGGAAGTGGATCGGCTGGCTGTCGAAGCTCGGCTGTCCACCCGACGGACGCGAGAGACAGAGCAGCGCCTGGAGGAATCCGTGGAGCGCCTCGGGCGGCGGGAGAAGGAGATCGAGGGAGAGGCGCGGAAACGAGCGGAGCGTTATCTGCTCGACGCGCGTCGGGCGGTCGAAGCGGAGGTCGAGCGCCTCCGGAACACGGCCGAAGGATCGTCGGACCGGCAGGCGCCGGACGCCGAACCTTTCAACGTCGCAGTACGGGGCGCGCGCTCGCGCGTAGAGAAACTGCTTCGAGACAGCCGGAGGGAAGACGCGACGGTGTCGCTGCCCCTGGCGACCGGTGAGACCGCGCTCGTGGTTGGAGAAAGAGCCCGGTCGCGGTCACTGTCCATCGAAGGGGAAGTGCTCGAGATCCGCGACGAAGAGGCGGTCCTCGAGTCGGGAGGGATACGCTTCACGTTGCCGCTGGCGGACCTCGTGCAGACGAGCCGGGATTCGAGAAGCAGGGCGCCGGCTGGGCCCGCGTCTCTTCCGGAGATCGCACCCGCGACGGAGGTCGACCTGCGAGGGCTGCGCGTCGAGGAGGTGGAGGCCGTACTGTGCCAGGGGCTCGATGCGGCGTTCGTCAACGATGTGCCCAACCTGCGGATCATCCATGGGAAGGGCACCGGCGCCTTGCGGGACGAGGTGTCGAGGATAGTGGAGCTGGACGGACGGGTGCGTTCCTGCCGGCTTGGAGGTTTCCAGGAAGGGGGCTCCGGCGTTACCGTAGTCGAGTTCGGAAGCCTGATCGACTGAGAGGAGCACGAGCGAGAGATTGAAGTGTGCCGCGGCTACCCCGGCGAAAGGGGCAGCGAACGCTGATGGTTAGCGACGCGCTGGTTCAGGAGATCCGGGAGCGCGCCGAAATCCTGGAGGTGTGCGGCGAGTTCGTCCAACTCAAACGATCCGGCAAGACGTACCGAGGCCCCTGGCACGGCGGAGAGGGGCCGAATTTCTCGGTGGATCCTGCCCGCGGGATCTTCAAGTGCTTCGTGTGCGGCGAGGGCGGCGACGTCTTCTCCTTTCTCATGAAGCACCTGGGCCTCGATTTTCCCTCAGCTGTTCGGCAGGTCGCGGCCCGCATGGGTATCGAAGTCCCGGAGGACTCCGAACGTCGGGAAGACCCGTTCGCGCATGTCAGAGAGGCGACGGCCTTCGCGGAGGAGTGGTTCCGCTCGATGCTGCTGGATCCCGGGATCGGCCGGACCGCCCGGGAATACCTGTCGCGAAGGGGAGTCGAGCCGCAGACCGCCGAGGAATACGGACTCGGTTTCGCGCCGGACGGCTGGCGCCAGCTGCGCGAGGCGGGCCACGGGCGGGGAATCGGTGACGAGGACCTGCTGGAGGCCGGGCTTCTCGCTACGAGTGAGAAGACGGACGAGCCGTACGATCGCTTCCGTAAACGCGTGATGTTCTCAATCCGCGATCTGCGGGATCGCCCGATCGCCTTCGGCGGCAGGGTGCTCGGCACGATCGATGAACACACGCCGAAGTACATCAACTCCCCCGAGACTCCGATCTTCCACAAGAGCCGCACGCTGTACGGGTTGAACCGGGCGAGGCACGCCATCCGACGCGAAGAGCGCTCGCTGGTGACCGAGGGCTTCATGGATGCCCTGTCCCTTCACATCGGTGGTTTCCCGACCGCCGTGGCACCCCTGGGAACCGCCCTTACGTCCGAGCAGGCGGACCTCCTGAAGCGATACGCCAACCGCGTTTACCTTCTGTACGACAGTGATTCGGCGGGGCTGCGCGCGACGTTCCGGGCCGGAGATGTGTTGCTCGCAGCCGGATGCCACCCGATGGTGGTGACCTTCCCGGACGGCGAGGATCCGGACTCCGTGATTCGGAGCGAGGGGGCGGACGGATTGCACCGCTATCTCGGGGACGCCGTCGACGTGCTGGAGCGCAAGCTTCAAATCCTCGAGCGTCAAGGGTACCTGGACAGTATCGAGGGGAAACGTCGAGCCGTAGACGGCCTGCTCAGCACGCTCCGTTCGGTGAGGGATCCGGCTCTGCTGGACATCTACCTCGGAAGGGCAGCGGAGCGCACGGGCGTGCGCCGCGACACGCTCGTCAGTGAGGTCGCCCGTGAGCGACTGGTGCCGCGAGCGCGATCGGAGACCATCGGACGGGGCAGTCCGGAATCCGGCTCGCAAGTGGACAAGGCGCCGACGCGGGTGGATCCCGTGGAGCGCTCTCTCCTGCTACTGCTGGCGAGGGACCGGGACCTCTTGGAGGTCGCGGTAGAGGGCGGACTAGAGGATCGGCACTTCCGAGACGACGCTCTCAGGAGCATCTATCAGTCGCTCAGGGTGTCAGGGGATGAGGAGCTCGCGCTGGCCGAGGAGGTGGCTCCGCTGTGGCGCGCGTTGCAGGAGGACGATACGGAGGTCGTGCACCCCCGCGAGGCGTTTGAAGAGACGGTCCGCCGGATCGCCCACAGGGGCAAGCTGGACCGCCTGGCGCAGATCGACCGGGAGCTGGACCTGGCGGAGGACGATCAGGCGAGACGCCTGCTCGTGGAGAAGGAAGAAGTGGCGCGAGAGCTCAGGGGAGCCGGCGTTCCTTTGAGTTTCATGAGGCGCTATTCGGAAACGGCTCGCACTTGAGGGCTGAACCACGCGATTTGCGGGAGACAAGGGGGGACATGGAAGGCAACACGGTGGAGAGTCTTCTCCAGCTGCAAGAGATTGATACCCTGATCGGAGACAGGCAGAAGAGGGTCCTGGCTCTGCGGGCCGAGTCCGATCAGCTGGTCAGTGAGCTGGAGGCGTTGGAGAAGGACACGGTGGCGCTCAAGGGGCGTCTCGAGGCAGCCGAGTCGGATCTCCGGCACGCAGAGCGGACCGTCCAGGCCGGCCGGGCGACGCTCAAAAGGCTGCAGGCCCGTTCACAGGAAGTCCATAACATGCGGCAGCACGCGGCGGCGCGAGCGGAAGTGGACGCCGCGAGGCAGAATCTCGAGGCGGCCGAGGATGATCTCCTGGACGCGATGCAGGATCAGGAGACGGCCCGTTCCGCGCTCAGCCAGCTTGAAGGGGACATCGCGAGCCGTCAGCAGGAGTACGGAGACCGCCTCGGGGAACTGGAAGCGGAGCGCCAGCGACTGGAAGAGGAGATTGCCATCGACCTGGACAAACGGAGCAACCGCGCGCTGAGGATCGATGAACGGGCCCGAAGCCTGTACGATACCGTGCGAAGAGGGAGGGCGGACAGCCCGCTGGCTCCACTGGTTGACGGTGTGTGCGGCCACTGCTACACGGCGATTCCGCTCCAGACGCAGCAAGTGATCCGAGCGGGTCGAGTGCTCGTCGTATGCGAGACCTGCGGCGTCATTCTCCATATCGCGGATTGACCTTCCGCGGCCGGAATCTCCGGACGGGTCGGCCCCGGGCCCTGGCCGGGAAGGCCGGTCCATGAGCCTTCGCGGCGCGGGCCCGCGCCGATGGATCATGCCGCTTCCGCTTCCGGAAGATCGAGTCACTGCCTTGGCAGGGTCGCTAGGGCTGCCGGGAGACGTATGCCGGGTCCTCCTGCGGCGCGGCGTGGAATCGACCGACGAGGCGCGTGCGTTCCTGCGGCCTCATCTCTCCTCCGTTCATTCCCCCCTGGATCTGCCGGACATGCAGCGGGCGGTGGAGCGCATCGAACAGGCTCTGTCGGGTGGTGAGACCATCCTGGTCCACGGAGACTACGACGCCGACGGAATGTCTGCCGCCGCTCTGCTGACCCTCGGTCTGCGGGAGATCGGTGGGACCGCGGAGGCCTTCGTGCCCCACCGGACCCGCGACGGCTACGATCTGTCGGACGCTGGGCTCGAGAAGGCGGCGGAGCTCGGGGCATCGCTGATCGTGACCGCAGACTGCGGAGTGACGGCGACGGACGCGGTGGTCAAGGCAGCGTCGATGGGGATCGACGTGGTCGTCACGGACCACCACAGGCCGGGGAGCCGCATGCCCGCGGCCGTGGCCATCGTGAACCCGATGCTGCCGAACAGCCGATACGCGTTCCGCGACCTCGCAGGAGTCGGAGTCGCGTTCAAGCTCCTGTCGGCCTTGTACGAACGGGCGGGCGTTGATTCTCCGCGTTTGAATGAGCACCTGGACCTGGTGGCGCTCGGCACGGTGGCCGACCAGATGCCACTGACCGGTGAGAATCGGATCCTCGTGCGGGCTGGTCTGCGCGTGCTCGAGCGGACCCGGAAGCCAGGGGTTCGCTCACTTCTGGAACACGCCGGAATCGCGGCCAACCGGGGGATTGAAGCCGAGGATATTTCGTTCCGCATCGCCCCGCGGCTTAACTCCGTGGGACGGATGGCCGAGGCGGACACAGGGCTCCAGCTCCTTCTCACGGCGGATCCACACGAGGCGAGTCGCCTGGCGGATCACCTGGAGCGCCAGAACGCCGAACGCCGGCTGACGGATACGCGAGTCTACGAGGACGCGAAGAGGCAGCTCCGGACGCGTCTCCGGGACGAGGATCGCGCCGTGGTTCTGTGGGGCGACGACTGGCACCCGGGGGTAATCGGGATTGTGGCGTCCCGGCTCGTGGAGCGCTGGCACCGGCCTTCGATAGTCATCTCTTTTGATGGAGACGTCGGGCGGGGCTCCGGACGGTCGATCGAGGGATTCCACCTGTTCAACGCGCTTCGGGAATGCGAGCCCATGCTGGAGCGATTCGGCGGGCATCGAATGGCCGCAGGGCTCACCGTCCGGAGGGAACGGGTGGAAGAACTGGCCGCGCGGATCCGCCACCTGGCTCATCGCGATCTATCCGATCGAGAGCCGGTTCAGGAGCTGCGGTTGGACCTGGAGATTCCGCTGAACCGGGTGGGGTCGGATCTCCTCCGTTGGCTCGGCCACCTGGCCCCGTTCGGATCTGGGAACCCGAGTCCGATCCTGATGGTGCGCGGCGTGGGACTGGATCGGGTGGAGCGGGTCGGCAGCGATGGCGGCCACCTCAGGTTCCAGCTCGTGGGGAAAGACCAGAGAGTGCCGGCGATCGGCTTCGGCATGGGCCGCCGCCTCAAGGAAGCTCGGTCGGCCGAGCAGGCGGACGTCGCGATCGAGATCGCGGAAAACAGTTGGAACGGAAGGCGTGAAGTGCAGGCACGCGTGCTGGACTTTCGGGCGACCGTACCGTGAGCCTGAGGATCATCGCGGGCGAGCTGAGAGGTCGCCGGATCCGGGCGCCGGCTGGCCGCTCGACCCGGCCGACGGGCGAAGCCGTCCGGGAAGCCTGGTTCAGCGTCCTTGGCGATCGAATAGTGGACAGCCGGGTGCTGGACCTGTTTGCCGGATCGGGGGCCCTGGGCCTCGAGGCGCTGTCCCGGGGCGCCAAGTGGGTGTGTTTCGTCGAGTCGAACCGGGGTGTTCTCGCGGTGCTGAAGAGCAACATCGATACGCTCGGGGTCGGTCAGCGCGCGGAGGTGCGAGCTGAGGATGCGCACCGTGTGGTCGCGGGCCTGGCCCGGAGGAGTGAGGGCAGCTGGGACATAGCTCTCGCAGACCCGCCGTACGCGGGCGACGGCGCCGTGCGGGTCGTCTCGACCTTCAGTCGCTCGGCGTTCGCGAGTATCCTATGTGTGGAGCACGCATACGGCGTACATTTCCCGAGCGCGCCGAACTGGCAGCGGCGCTACGGAGAGACCGCCCTGTCGATCTTCCTGGATCCGACCGAAGGAGCCATCCATGGATGACGAACGGATCGCCATCTACCCGGGGTCATTCGATCCACTGACGCTCGGGCACGACGACATCATCCGACGCAGCCTGGGGCTCGTTGACCGGGTTCTGGTCGCGATCGCAGGCAGCGCCACGCACGTGAAGGACCCGGCGTTTTCAGTGGACGAGCGCGTCGAGCTCATGCGGGAGGTCTACTCGGATGAACCGAGAGTGGAGGTCGTCTGTTTCGAGGGGCTCCTCGTGGACTTCGCGCGGCGAAGCGGCGCGCGCCTGATCGTGCGCGGCCTCAGGGCCGTGAGCGACTTCGAGTACGAGTTCCAGATGGCACTCATGAACCGGTCGCTGTGGCCGGAGATCGAGGTGATCTTCATGGCTCCCGCGAGCAACTACACCTTCCTCAGCTCCTCGCTGGTCCGCGAGGTCGCCCGACTCGGAGGAGACGTCTCGGACTTCGTGCCATCCCGGGTGCTCGGAGAGCTTGCCAGAATCTACGGCCCGGCGGTAGCGGGCGAGTGAGCTTTCTCACCGGTCTCCGGGACCGGGCGGCGGAGACCGGTGCCCGGATCGGATTCCCCGAAGCGGGCGAGTCGAGGACGGCGGACGCGATCCGGCGGCTGGAGGAGGAGGGGGCGATTCGACCCGTCGTCGTCGAATCGGCGGCGGGCCTCGACGGCGGGTTGCTCGCGTCCGGGGCGGAGGTACTGGATCCGTATGCACCGGGCCGGCGAGGCGAGGTGGTCGATCTGCTTCCCGAGATCAGCTCGGGAGGGCATGTCGATACCCTCCGGTTCTCGGTCGCCCAGCTGCGGAAGGGGCACCTGGACGGAGTCGTCGCGGGAGCGAAGAGTTCGACCGCAGACGTTCTGCGAGCCGGCCTGCGAATCCTGGGGACGGCGCCCGGAATCCGCACGGTATCGAGTGCGTTCTACATGGTGCCCCGCGATGGAGCTCGGGAGGACGTGCTCACGTTTACGGATCCGGCCGTCGTCCCGAGCCCGACTGCAGAGCAGCTCGCGGAGATCGCCGAGTCCGCGTGCCGGGCACGACGCCTCGTGGTGGGGGACGAGCCCAGAGTGGCGTTTCTTTCGTACTCGACCCTCGGCTCCGCTGATGGCGACTCGGTCCGGACGGTCAGGGAGGCCCTGCGGCAGTTTCGTGAGCGGGAACCCGATGTAATCTGTGACGGAGAGCTGCAGGTGGACGCGGCGTTGGTGCCTGAAGTGGCTCAGAAAAAAGCCCCCGGGTCGAAGGTCGCAGGGCGCGCGAACGTGTTGGTGTTTCCGTGCCTGGACGCCGGTAACATAGGTTACAAGCTGGTGCAGCGTATGGCCGGGGCGCATGCCCTCGGGCCCATCCTGCAGGGACTCGACGGACCGCTGAACGACCTATCGCGTGGAGCGTCAACGGATGACATCGTACACGTGGCGTACATCACAGCACTGTTGTCGGCTGCGCCGCGATCGCCGGACTACGGATCACCCTGAAGGCAGAGGGCTGCAATGTTTTCGATCACTGAAATGAATGGTGTAACGATAGTAGAGGTCGGCGGCGAGCTGATCGTGGGCAACCGCCAGGAGCTCAAGGACACGGTGCTCGGGCGACTGGACGCGGGCGATCGCCGGTTTCTGATCGACTTCACGAGCTCCAGCTACATCGACTCGAGTGGCCTCGGAGTGCTCGTGAGCCTGTCCAAGAAGATACGGGAATCGGGCGGCGCGCTGCGTCTCTCAGGCCTGAACGAAGATCTTCGGACCCTGTTCGAGCTCACGAAGCTGGACACACTATTCCAGATTGCGGATACGCGCGCCCGGGCCATCGGCGAGTTCTGAGCCGTGCCCCGGTCACCTGACACGGCCCTCATATGCTCCGGACGCCCTGAGGTGGCCGGGAGCCTGCTGGGCGAGCTCCGTCCACTGGGTGCGTCGTGCTCGGTGGCCTCAGACCGCACGGAGTGGCCCGAGAAAGCCCCCGGGATCGCTTTCATCGATCTGGCCGATATCGGCCAGTCGGTGCGCGACGCCCGGCTCGCGTTCGGCAAGGACACCGAACTCGTGGCCATAGTGGACAACGAGTCCGTGGAAGGTCTGATCCCGGCTCTCGCCGCCGGCTGCGGTGACTATCTCTTCTATCCCATCAACGCGGACGAACTGCGCCTGAAGTGGGCCAGACACGTTGCCGGGGAGGGCGGGACCCGGGCGCGGCGCCCGGGTGGCCTGTCCGGCAATCTACAGTTCGAGTTTCCCTCCAGCGTGCGGTTCGTGCGTGAAGTCGTGGCCGAGGTCGTCGAGGCGTGCGAGCGACTGGCGTTTTCCGGATCGCGAGCGACCCTCAACCTGAGGATCGCGGTAGGCGAGGCCCTTTCCAACGCCATCCTTTATGGGAATCAGGAGAATCCGGAGAAGCTGGTCAGGGTGTCGGCAACGCTCAGACCCGGCTCCGCCGAAGTCACGGTCACCGACGAGGGCCCCGGATTCGATCCACAGTCGGTGCTCGATCCGACGCGCCCGGAAAACCGGGAGCGAACTCACGGAAGGGGTCTATTCCTGTTGAGGTCCCTGGCTGACGATGTCCGGTTCAACGAGCGCGGCAACTCCATCACTCTAACCCTGAGGGATTGAGGCGGTGAACGCCGAATTCGAGGCGAGGCCCGAGCCCGCGGAAGTGACGGAGTTCAACGTCGACCCGGCGGGCGGTGGGTTGCCGGGCGTCCACGGGCCTCTGAGCAGCGACCGCCTGGAGGAGTTTCTCGCGGCCTGCCAACGTCTCACCGGGATCAGGTTCCGCCTCGTAATCGAGTCTGACACGGGCAGGGTGACGGCACACGACTCCCTCGGCGATTCGCCCGGCGCTGCGTTCACTGAATCCACGTGGCTGATCATGCCTTCCGTGCGCATCAGGCTTGTGACGGCCCCGGCCTCGAGTGACGAGGATCGGCGGCATGTGGCCGTGCTCCGCGAATCCGCCAGTCGGCTCCTGGCGTCCGAGACGGAAGCCCGGTTCTTCTCGGCCGAGCTCACCGACCGGTACGAGGAGATCGATCTACTGACATCCGTCGGAGAGACGCTCGGGTCGGTCATTCACCTGGAGCGGGCGGCAGGCCGCGTGCTGGACCGATTGGCCCATGTCCTCACGGCGGACAGCGCGGCGGTCTGGGTCCCGGAGAATGACTCGGAGCTGCGCCGACTCGCCGTCGGGGGCAGCGCAGCCCCGAAGTTGGCGGCGCCGCCCTCGACCGACGTCCGCGAGTGGGTGGACAGGGCCCGGCGTTTGCAGGTGGCCCAGGTCCGCCCGAGCCGAGGGCACGCCAGGGAGGAGGGAGACCGCACGTTCCTCGCCGTACCGCTCAGACACTCGGCGCTGCATGGCAGTACGCTTCCGGTCGGGGTCCTCTCAGCGCGGGGCGCGAAGGCGAGGAGGACCTTTTCCCTGGCGGACGCGAATCTGGCGGCGACGGTGGCGGCCCACCTTGCCGCGGCGATCGAGAACGACCGGCTGGTACGAGAGAGCCTGGTGCAGGAGCGGATGTTGGTCGAGCTGGAGCTCGCGCATCATTTGCAGATGAAACTGCTGCCCGACCTGGGTGACTTCGTCGGTGTGGCCGATGTGGCGGGCAGGTGCGAGCCCGCAGAGTCTGTGGGTGGAGACTTCTACCACCTGTTTCGACTCCCCGGAGATCGACTCGGGGTGATGCTCGGAGACGTGAGCTCGCACGGCTATTCCGCCGGCCTGATCATGGCCCTCACCATGAGCGCGGCGTCGATTACGGTTCGCGAACGGGAGGATCCATCGGAGGTTCTGCGCGGCATCCACCATGAGCTGGTGCGCAAGCTCGAATCCACCGAGATGTACATGACCGTGTGCTACGCCGTGGTGGATCCCGCGGCGGGGCGGCTCCAGTACGCGAACGCCGGGCATCCGCATGCTTTTCGCGTGAACTCGACCGGGGTGCAACGTCTGGAGGCACTGAACCCGCCTCTCGGTATAGCCGAATTCGATGCCTATGCCCAACGGGAAGTGGAGTGGACGAAGGGGCAGGACATGCTTCTGATGTTCACCGATGGCATCAGCGAGTGCCTCGAGAGCGACCGGATGTGGTCCGATGAGCGTCTCACCATGATGGCCATGGAGCGCTCCGGGGCCAGCGCTCAGGAAGTTCTGGACCGGGTGTTCGAGCTGGCAGAGCCGCCCGGTGGAATGGCCGCCGACGATCGCACGGCGCTGGTGGTCAAGTAGCCGATGGTCTGGGCCAAGCGATCACTGAGTCAGAATTTTCTCGTCGACCATAACATCCGGCGCAAGATCGTCGCGGAGCTCGAAGCCGGGCCCGACGATGCGGTCCTGGAGGTCGGTTCCGGGCATGGTGAGCTCACCGACCTGCTGTCGGGCAGGGTCGCGCGACTCGTGCTCGTCGAAAAGGACGATCGGCTGGCCTCGGACCTGGCGCATCGATTCGTGGACCGGGACGACGTTCGCGTGGTTCACGGGGACGCGCTCGAGGTCGATCTCGAGGGGCTTCTCGGATCGGCTGGGGGTCTGCTGATCTCCAACGTGCCCTACGGGATCACATCGCCGCTCATCTTCCGCTTTCTCGAGATGGAGCCGATGCCGCGCCGCATGGTCCTGCTGGTCCAGCGGGAAGTGGCGGAACGCATAGCCGCGAGTGAGGGGAACAAGGTTTACGGCGCATTGTCCGTCGGAGTGCAGGCCCGCGCCGCAGTGCGGATCGCTTTTCGAGTCGGCAGGCGCGCGTTCCGTCCCGTTCCGGAGGTCGATTCGGCCGTGATCCTGATCGAACCGAGACCCGACGCGGTGGGGAGGGAACGACAGGAGGACCTCCGTGTTCTCACCCGGGTGGCATTCTCGCGCCGCCGCAAGCAGCTGGGGCGGATTCTCAGATCGGCCCCGGAGTACGACCTCGCGGCGGACACCATCGAGCGAATTCTGGAAGCGCAGGGAGTGGACCCGCGGGCGCGTCCCGAAACGCTCACGCCGGACCAGTTCGTCGACCTCGCCTCGCGCCTGGCCGAACCGAGTTGAGAACACTCGTCGAGTGCCCTATGTTCTTGTGATCTCTTTCACAAGCGAGACTATGGCACGCAAAATCTCCGATTCCACTGTGCGGCGCCTGTCGCGATACCTGCGTTGTCTCAGGGCGCTCGACCGCCGGAAGACACAGGTCGTATCGAGCCGTGAGCTGGCAGGGTCCACGGGGACGACGGCAGCGCAGGTGCGGAAGGATCTCAGTCACTTCGGGTCGTTCGGCAAGCGAGGGCAGGGATACGAGGTACGGGACCTCCGGGTGCAGCTCGAGGAGATCCTTGGGTTGACCCATCGCTGGAGCGTCGCCGTGCTGGGCTCTGGCAAGATCGGCTCAGCTCTCCTGGGATACGGTTTCTTCACCCAGCGAGGATTCGACGTCGCGGCTGCCTTCGACGCAGACCCGGCGAAGATCGGGCTCGAGCTCGGAGGGGTCCGCGTTCAACCTCTGAGCGAGCTCGAGCAGACGTTCTCCGACCGCGGGATCTCCATCGCCATTATCGCCACGCCCGGCGAGGCGGCTCAGGAACTGGCGAGTCGAGCCGTGCGGGCTGGCGCGCGCGCAATACTCAACTTTGCTCCGGTCAAACTCGATCTGCCTCCTGGCGTGGCGATGCGAGAGATGGATGTGACCCTGGAGCTCGAGGGACTGTGCTACATGGTGACAGCGGTGGGACAGGCGGCGGACGGGCTGGCGGACGACCGGTTGGCAGCAGCCCCGCCGGCGGACGGCATCGAATGATCGGCGTCCACAGCGAGATCGGTCGGCTCAGGACGGTCATCTGTCACACGCCGGGACCCGAGCTTGCGGTGGTGACTCCCGGAAATCGCGCCGACTACCTGTTCGACGACATCCTGGATCTCCAGTTCGCGCGTCGCGAGCATAGTCGGTTCGCGGCGATTCTCTCCAGGTTCGCCGAGGTGCTCGAGGTCGCGGATCTCCTGGCCGATGTGCTTCGTGTCCCCGAGGCCAGAGACTACCTGTTCGACCAGTCTGATGGTGCCCTGGGGTCTCGAGCCGGCGGGGCACAGCCGGAGGAGATCGCCCGTCTGTTCATCGAGGGGGAGGAGACCTCGGGCGGCGTCCTCGCGGGACTGGTCAACGAGGCCGGGTACACACTTCCGCCTCTCCCCAACCTGTTCTTCACGCGGGATGCCGCCGCCGCGATAGGGGGCCACGTGATGGTGGCCTCGATGAAGCACGAGGTGCGGTGGAGCGAAGAGATCCTCGCGTGGACCCTGTTTCGGAAGCACCCGGCGTTGGCCAACTCGGGGATCCTGTTCGACGGAGCGCACGAGAGGAGGCTCAACGTGCGAGTCGAGGGAGGCGATGTGCACGTCCTCCGTCGGGATCTGCTGGCCGTGGGCATGTCTGAACGTACGACGGCCGCAGGCATTGACGCCCTGGCCGAGGAAGTGTTCCGGAAGACCGAAATCACCGACATCGTCGTGGTCCTCATGCCGGCGCACCGGGCCGCGATCCACCTCGATATGATCTTCACCATGCTGGACCAGGGCCTGTGCTGCGTGTTCCCACCTTACTTCAGGGGACCGACCCGCTTGCCGGTGCTGCGGATTCGAAAGGGGGCCGCCGGAGTTAGCGAGGCCTCCAGCCTGTTTGGGGCACTCGAGGATTTGGATTTGCCGCTCGCGCCGATCCCGTGCGGTGGTGACCGGCGCACGATGCAGGAGCGCGAGCAGTGGGCCAGCGGCTGCAACTTCTTTGCGGTGGGACCGGGCCAGGTGCTCGCGTACGATCGCAACGAGCACACACTTCAAGCACTATGTGAGGAAGGCGGATTTAATTTATTGCACAGCATGGATTTCCTTTCCGGTGACGTGGAGGTGAAAGCCGACGAGCGATTCGTCATCGGCTTCGAAGGGTCCGAGCTGGTACGCGGGGGCGGCGGGCCCCGGTGCATGACGATGCCGATCCTGCGAGACGAACTGTGAGTACCGAGGGTCTCCGCTTCACCTCTCACACTCCCCTCGTCCAGCGGGCGCTGGAGACCGTGAGCCGTGAGCCCATGGAGACTCCGGCGCTTGCACGGGAGGTGTTCGGCCTGATGCAGGCTCCTCCGGGCCTCGCCTCACGCCTGGTGTTCGATCTCTTGGGGAAGGACGGGCGTTTCACCGTGGACGCGGACGGTGTGTGGAGACTCGTCGAGCAGCCGGTGTACGACGCGCGCACCGCGTTATCCGACACGAAGTTCTCGGTCGTCGACGTCGAGACCACCGGCAGTTCCCCCGCCAGGGGGGCCCGGATCGTGGAATTCTCGGCCGTATTCGTAGAGAATGGAGAGATCCGTGGTGAGTACACGACGCTCGTGAATCCGGAAGCGTGGATCCCGCGCTGGGTGACCCGTCTGACGGGGATCGAGCCTGAGATGGTGGAACAGGCGCCACGGTTCCAGGACATCGTGCCGCGCGTCCGCGAGTCTCTCGAGGGTCGAATCTTCGTGGCCCACAACGTGGGCTTCGACTGGCGGTTCGTGGCGGAGGAGCTTCGGATGGCGGACTCGGTGATGCCCGAGGGACCGCGGTTGTGTACCGTGAGACTGGCCCGACGGGTCCTCCCCGGACTGCGCCGCCGCGGGCTCGATTCACTGTCGCGCTACTATGACGTCAGCATCCTCAACCGGCACCGCGCGGGAGATGACGCCCGGGCCACCGCGCTGATTCTCCTCCGCATGCTCGAGGGCGCGGACCGGCAGGGCATCGTGTACTGGGAACAGCTCGAAGATTGGGTCGGCGGCAGACTGGTCCCGCCTCGTCCACCAGCCGATTCGAAGGAGGGGTGGTGTGGCTGAGTCTCCGCAGCTCGAGGGGCATCGGGCACGGGTGAGGCCCATCGACGGAGGCTCCCTGTGGCTTGACGGCGGGGCGATGTTCGGGATCGTACCCAAGCCCCTGTGGTCTCGCCGGGCCCCCGCCGACGATCGGAACCGAATTCCGCTCGCGATGCGTTGCCTGCTCGTGGAGACCGACGAGGCGACGGTGTTGATCGACACGGGGCTGGGCAACAAGGAGAGCGATAAGTTCAAGTCGATATACGGTGTGTCCAACGAGGGCGATCCCACACGCCTCGAGTCCTCGCTCGACGCGCTCGGGTTGGAGCCGTCGGATGTCGACCTCGTGGTCGCGACCCACCTGCACTTCGATCACGCGGGCGGTGGGACTGTTCGCGACCCGGACGGCACCATTCGGCCATCTTTCCCAAACGCCCGTTACGTGGTCAACCGAGGCGAGTACGCGTTTGCGCGCCTCGACAACGAGAGAATCCGGGCCAGCTACGTGCCCGAGAACTTCGAGCCCCTTGCCGCATCGGGCCGCCTGGAACTGGTCGCGGGGGATACGGAGGTCGTGCCCGGTATTCGCTTGGTGCACGCGCCCGGGCACACTCCCCACCACCAGTCGATCCGAATCGACCTCGGAGGCGACGCGCTTCTGTTCCTGGCGGATTTGGTGCCGACGACGGCGCACCTGCACCTGCCGTGGATCATGGGCTATGACGTGGAGCCGATGGTGACGCTGGAGAGCAAGCGGGCCCTGCTCACCCGAGCCGCGGAGGAAGGGTTGCTGCTCGCCTTCGAGCACGATCCGTTCGTGGCCTGGGGGCGGGCGGCTCCTGCGGCTGGCGGCGCTGGCTGCCTGCTGACCGACATCCAGGAACAGCCGCTGGTGCCGCGAGCCGTGCGAGGTTCGCCGATGGGTGCCGGCGGCAATTGACGAGGACATGAACGCCTGCTTCGGGCGGGTGGAACGGGGAGGAGACTGTATGAGGCGAATTGCGATCGCAACGCTGGTGGCGAGCGTGCTGTTCGCAGGTATCGCCGCACCGGCCGGGGCACAGAGCGCGGGAGAGGAGGTCGAGGAAGTGGTGGACGCTCTGTTCGACGCGATGCGGGCAGCGGACTCGGCCGCTGTGAGAGAGCTGTTTCACCCGGAGCTGGGAGAGATGGCCAGCTCGGGCGCCCGGGACGGCGTGCCTGGGGTCGGCTTCGGAACGATCGACGGGTTCGTGCAGGCAGTCGGAGGCGCGGAGCCGGGTTCGTTTGACGAGAAGATCGGTCCGGCCGAGATCCGGATCGACGACAATCTCGCTACAGTGTTTACCCCCTACGCTTTCCATTACAACGGCAACCTGTCGCACTGCGGCGTGAACGTGTTCCTCATCGCCAGGGTGGGAGAAGACTGGCGGATCGTAGGACTGGCGGACACGCGGCGCGGGCAGGGGTGCGAGGAGTGGCTGAAATGAGCGATATGGAGCGGACGGCCGTGATCGTCGGTGCAGCCAGGCTACCCACGGGGAGGTTTCTCGGCGGACTCTCGCGGCTCACTGCGGGCGAGCTGGGCGCGCGGGCGATCGCCGGCGTGGTCGAGCGATCGGGTGTGGAGCCGACGGATGTCCAGGAAGTGATCATGGGCAACGTCGTGCAGGCCGGTGTAGGACAGGCCCCGGCGCGACAGGCGGCCATTGGGGCGGGACTCCCCGATGAGATTCCCGCCATGACGATCAACAAGGTGTGCGGTTCGGGCCTCAAGGCGGTGATGCTGGCCTCCCAGGCCATCCGAGCCGGCGACCAGCAGGTGGCCGTCGCGGGGGGAATGGAGTCCATGTCCAACGCGCCGTACCTGGTGCAGGGGTATCGCGGCGGCGTGAAGTTCGGCGATCGATCACTGGTCGACGCCCTGATTCACGACGGACTGTGGTGTTCGTTCGGCCACTGCCACATGGGCGGACATGCCGAATACACGGCGATGAAGGCGGACGTGAGCCGGGCAGACCAGGACCAGTTCGCTTACGAGAGCCACATGAAGGCCGTCGCGGCGATCGACAGCGGGGAGTTCACGGCGGAGGTCATCCCGGTAGAGATCGCGGGCCGTAAGGGCACGACGGTAGTGGACACGGATGAGCCCCCGCGGCGGGACACGACGGTAGAGGCTCTGGGCAAGCTGCGTCCGGCGTTCGGAGGCGACGCTCCGCCAGAGGTGGAAGAACACTCGGTGACGGCCGGGAACGCTCCGGGACTGAACGACGGAGCGGCTGCTACTGTCGTCACGTCAGAGGCTTACGCGCGGGCCAACGGTCTGGACATCCTCGGTCGAGTCTCGGCATATTCGGTCGGTGCGACTGCCCCGCGAGACCTGTTCTTCGCGCCGGTGGACGCGGTCCAGCGGCTGATGGCCCTCGAAGGCACCTCGATCGATGACTACGGTCTGATCGAAGCCAACGAAGCGTTCGCTGTGCAGGCGATCGCGGACGCGAGGGCGCTCGGGATGGATACGGATCGGGTCAACGTCCGGGGTGGCGCCATAGCCCTCGGACACCCGATCGGCGCCTCCGGAGCCAAGATACTGACGACTCTCCTGTACGCGATGCGCGACAGGGAAGTGGACAAGGGCCTCGCCACCCTGTGTCTGGGAGGCGGGAACGCGGTAGCCCTCAGCGTGGAGAGAGTATGAGTCCAGAGGCAGCACGTTCCGTCCATCCGACGGTCACCGGCACCGCGACGCGCGCGCCGGGGGTCATCGTGGGAATCTTAGGCTTCGCGGCGCTCACGGCCCTCGCGGCTCGGCTGAGCGTGCCGCTGCCCGGCACGGCGGTGCCGATGACGATGCAGCCGGTGGCCGTGTTGCTCGCGGGTGCCCTGCTCGGGTCGCGGGCAGGTGCGGCGAGCCAGGTCGCCTACCTGGCTGCGGGCGCCGTCGGCCTGCCGGTGTTCGCGGCGGGTGGCGGCGCGGCGTACCTGCTGGGGCCCACAGGCGGGTATCTCCTGGCGTTTCCGGTCGCCGCCGCGATCGCCGGAATGGCCCACACCCCGGCTCGGAAGTGGTACAGCTCGGCGCTGTGGCTCGCCTTGGCGCTCGGCGCTATCCACCTCGGTGGCCTCGCCTGGCTGGGCATCCTGGGCGGAGAAGCCCTGATCGCAACGACGGGCGTGCGACCCTTCCTTCTCGGAGATGGCCTCAAGGTGCTTCTGGTGCTGGCGATCGTCCGCTGGGGCCGAACGCGCCGCGCCGACTGATCGCCCTGCTGGGTGGCGCGGGGAGGTGACGGTGCGGCGGTAGGAGCACCGGACGGTCGAAGTCCGGCGTGGGCGGGGCGGTGGTGGGCCGTGGGCTGGCGCCTCGCGGCGTATGTGGTCCTGCTACTCCTGCTGATGGTGACCATGCTGTTCGCCGTGGTGGTGTTCCGTCTTGGTGAGGTCGGTGAGTCTACGATCTGGGGCGTCGGCTCGGCCTGCGTGGCGACGCTGCTCACCGCGTGGGTCATGATGTCCGGCGTGGAGTCGAGAACGCCCGCTTCCCTAGGCATTGCCGCGACGCCCCGAGGCGCGCGCGACTTCGCGTGGGGCTTCGGCTTCGGCTTTGTGCTCGTAGCGGCGATCGTAGGGGCTATGGCGCTCGCCGGGTGGCTGTCCGTTTCCGACCGGGCTTTGTCGGGAATCGCGGCCTCAGGATCGATGCTCTATGTGACTGTTCTACTCATTCTTGCGGCGTTCTTCGAAGAGCTCGCGATCAGGGGATATCCCTTTCAGCTCCTCGCGCGCGCCGGGGGGCCGGCCGTCGCGATCGGCGCCACGTCTCTCGTTTTCGCGGGCCTTCACGCGGCGAATCCAGGGGTCGGGTGGGCGGCGATTGGAAACACCCTGCTGGCCGGGATCTTGCTTGGATTGTTGTACTGGAAGACGTTGAGTCTATGGCTGGTCACGGGGACCCATTTCGCCTGGAACTGGACGATGGGAGTGGCCGCCGGCCTGCCGGTCAGCGGCCTGAACGTGGGCCCGCCCGTGATGGGAGTCACGGCCGACGGGCCAGCCCTGTGGACGGGCGGTGAATACGGCCCGGAGGGCGGCCTTCTGCTCACGCTGGCCACGCTTGCTGGGATCGCCTGGACAGCACGCACGCCCCGCCTGTCCCGGGATCCGGCCGTTCTGGCTCTCGGACCGCTGATTGGAACGACGGTGGAACCGGGCAACCCGGTCCGATTGGACTCGGACGCCCGGCGAATCGAATCGGAGGAAGCATGAACACCAGTCAAGTGGACGTAATGGGAGTAGTGGGCGCCGGAACGATGGGGAACGGCATCGCGCACGTGTTCGCGCTTGCCGGGATTGACGTCATCCTGGTGGACGCGGTCCCCGAGGCGCTGGATCGAGCCCGCGCCGGCATCGAAAAGAATCTCAGCCGGCAACTGGCCAAGAACCGCATTGACGCCGCGGAGGCGCGAGCGGCGCTCGAGCGCGTGCGCACCGAGACCGACATCGATTCTCTCGCTTCCGCGCCGCTTGTGGTGGAGGCCGTCCCCGAGAATCGGGATCTCAAGCTCGAGATCTTCGGACGGCTCGACGAACTGTGCGACGAGCGGGCGGTCCTCGCCTCGAACACGAGCTCCATCTCGATAACGGAAATCGCCGGGTCGGTGAGCCGGCCGCAGCGCTTCATCGGCATGCACTTCATGAATCCCGTCCCTGTGATGCAGCTCGTGGAGGTGATTCGGGGCTTGGAAACGGACGACGAGACCACGGAGCTCACCCTGGCCCTGTGTCAGCGAGTGGGGAAGACTCCGGTCGAGGTGAACGACTTTCCGGGCTTCGTCTCCAACCGGATCCTCATGCCGATGATCAATGAAGCGGTGTACTGCCTGATGGAGGGTGTAGCTCGGCCCGAGGCGATCGACACGGTGATGAAGCTCGGCATGAACCATCCGATGGGGCCTTTGGCTCTCGCCGATCTGATCGGCCTCGACACGTGCCTGTTCATCATGCAGGTCCTTCACAGGGACCTCGGAGACAGCAAGTACCGGCCGTGCCCTCTCCTCTCCAAGTACGTGGCCGCCGGTCGCCTGGGCCGAAAGAGTGGCTGCGGGTTCTACGAGTACGGCGATGCGTAGATCGCTCGCCGGAACGCGGCTCACCGAAGAGCAGCGCGAAATCCTGACTCTGGCGCGGACGTTCGCCCGTAACGAGCTGCGACCGGGCGCCGAGTCGCGTGACGTGAACGAAGACTCGTTCGATATTCGGCCGGTGCGGATGCTGGGGGAGCTGGGATTCCTCGGCATGCTCATCCCGGAGGAGCACGACGGCCTCGGCCTCGACATGCTGACCTACCTGTACGTGCTGGAGGAAATCGCCTGGGGAGACCCTTCGGTCGCCGTGTCCATGAGCGTCCACAACTCGCTTCCGACGCAGACGATTCTCCACCACGGGACGGAAGAGCAGAAGAATCGGTGGCTCAAGCCCATGGCACGGGGCGAGCTCCTCGGCGCGTTCTCGCTTTCCGAGGCGGATGCGGGCAGCGACGCAGCGGCGATCACGGCGCAGGCCACACGCGACGGTGATGGGTGGCGGCTCAACGGATCGAAGATGTGGGTCACGAACGGCGCGTCGGCGGACCTCGTCCTGATGATGGTTCGGACAGACGAGCCGTCGGATCGGCGGGGATCGAAGGGCATCGGCGCTTTCCTCGTGCCGACGGACGCCGACGGGTACATTGGGGGTAAGAGGGAACGAAAGATGGGCCTGCGCGGGTCGGAGACGGTCTCCGTCACTCTGCAGGACCTGCATCTGGGATCCGAGCATCTCATCGGAGAGCCGGGCCTGGGATTTCGATACGCGCTCGAGGCTCTCGAGGGCGGTCGGCTTGGAATCGCGGCGCAGGCGATCGGAATCGCCGAGGCCGCGCTCGACCATTCCCGGGACTACGCCGAGCAGAGGGTCCAGTTCGGACGCTCGATCTCGAGGTTTCAGGGCATCCAGTTCAAGCTGGCGGACATGGCCACCCGGGTCGAAGCGGCTCGCGGGCTCTTGTACCGGGCGGCCCTGGCCTACGACGCGGACGAACTGCGCAAGCGTAAGCTGTCCAGCATGGCGAAGTTGAATGCCAGCGAGACGGCGACCTGGGTCACCCGGCAAGCGGTTCAGATTTTCGGCGGTTACGGTTACAGCCGGGAGTACCCGGTCGAGAGACTGTTTCGTGACGCCAAGGTCACGGAGATTTACGAGGGGACCAGTGAGATTCACCGCATCATCATAGCGCGGGAACTGTACCTGGAGAGAGGAAACAACAAGTGAGCACCGAAATCAGCTACGCGGACAAGGTCGTGGAGGCGGCGGAGGGCAGGGCCGAAATCTTCGAACTCATGTCCCGGCACGACCACGAGCAGGTGGTCTTCACGTACGACCCGTCCAGCGGATACAAGGGCATCATCGCCATACACAACACGGCTTTGGGACCGGCACTCGGCGGCACCCGGTTCTGGAGCTACGAGTCCGATTACGATGCGCTCATCGACGTGCTGCGCCTGTCGCGCGGCATGACGTACAAGGCGGCTGTAGCGGGGCTGAACCTCGGTGGCGGCAAGGCCGTCATCATCGGGGACAACCGAACTCAGCAGCGTGAAATGATCATGCGGGCGCACGGGCGGGCGGTGGAGTCGCTCGGAGGCCGCTACTACACGGCCGAGGACGTGGGCACATCCGTGGCGGACATGGACTATATCCACATGGAGACCGAGCACGTTGTCGGAATGGCCGGCAAGTCTGGCGACCCATCGCCAGTCACGGCCTACGGAACGTACCGCGGCATCAAGGCGTGCTCGTTGAAGAAATTTGGCATCGACGACCTGGCCGATCGGTCCGTCGTTATTCAGGGCGCCGGGCACGTCGGGTACTTCCTCGCGGAGGATCTTCGCGGCGAGGGAGCAGCCGTGTTCGTGGCCGACATCGACGGCGACCGGGTTCAGCGTTGCGTGGACGATCTCGGATGCGAGGCAGTCAGCGTGGACGAGGTGTACGACGTCGAGGCCGACGTGTTCGCCCCGTGCGCTCTCGGAGCGATCTTGAACGACGAGACGATCCCGAAGTTGCGGGTCCAGATCGTGGCGGGGGCGGCGAACAACCAGCTGGCGAAGGCCCGTCACGCTCCGATGCTCGAAGAGCGGGGCATTCTGTACGCGCCGGACTACGTGATCAACGCGGGTGGCTTGATCAACGTGTACTCGGAGCTCGCGGGCTGGACTCTCGAGCGGTCGAAGCGCAAAGCGGGAGAAATCTACTCCACGCTGCTGGCGATCTTCGACGTGGCTGAGGCCGACGGCATCACGAGCGCGGAAGCCGCCGACGAGGTGGCGTTGCGCCGGATTCACGCCGTCACGCAGTTGCACCGGACGTATGTGTGAGCGATATGACAGACGATACGGCTCGCACGGGAGAGAAGTACGTCTCTCCCTCATGTGACCACCTCGAGGGGGTGGATCCCGAGATCTTCTCCGCCATCAAGGCGGAAGCGGCCAGGCAGCAGGAGGGCCTCGAGCTCATCGCGAGTGAGAACTTCGTCTCGGGTGCGGTGCTGGAGGCTATGGGGTCGGTCCTGACGAACAAGTACGCCGAAGGCTATCCAGGGAAGCGCTACTACGGCGGATGCGAGCACGTCGATGTCGTAGAGGATCTCGCTCGGGAACGCGCGAAGGCTCTCTTCGGGGCGGATCATGCCAACGTCCAGCCTCACAGCGGGGCGCAGGCCAACATGGCGGCCTACTTCGCCTTCCTGCAGCCGGGAGACAAACTGCTCGGGATGGACCTGTCGCACGGGGGTCACCTGACGCACGGTTCTCACGTCAACTTCAGCGGCCGGCTGTACGATGCGGTTCCGTACGGCGTGCGTGAGGAAGACGGGCGGGTGGACATGGACGCGGTCGGGGAAGTGGCTCGCCGCGAGCGGCCCGCCATGATCGTGGCGGGCGCCAGTGCCTACCCGAGGGCGCTCCCGTTTGAGGAGTTCGGCACCATCGCCCGGGAGGTTGGCGCCATGCTGCTGGTGGACATGGCGCACATCGCGGGATTGGTTGCGGCCGGAGTGCACCCGTCACCGGTTCCGTGGGCGGATATCGTGACGACGACCACCCACAAGACGCTTCGCGGACCGCGGGGAGGCCTGATCCTGTGCAAGGCAGAGCACGCGAAGGCGATCGACAAATCGGTCTTTCCGGGAATGCAGGGTGGTCCTCTGGAACACGTCATCGCGGCCAAGGCCGTTGCGTTGTTCGAGGCCCAGTCGAAGGCGTTCGTGCGCTACTCCGGACGGGTCGTCGAGAATGCCAGGGCCCTGGCGGATGGGTTGATGGAGCGGGGATGGAAGCTTGTTTCCGACGGCACGGACACTCACCTCATGCTGGTGGACCTGCGCGAAACGGAGCTTTCGGGCAAGGACGCCGAGGAATTCCTGGGGCGGGCGGACATCACTGTGAACAAGAACACCGTTCCCGGCGAGACGCGTTCGCCCTTCGTCACGTCGGGGATTCGTATCGGTACGCCGGCCCTCACGACGAGGGGCATGGGCCTCTCCGACATGCGAGACATCGCCGCCTTGATTGACAGGGTCCTCCGCTCGGGCGGGGACGAGGGTACCCTCGATTCGATTCGTGCCGAGGTGCAGGAGCGGGCACTCCAGTTCCCGTTGGTCGCTGACGCGGAGGTCGGAGCCGCGGGAGTCGTTTGAACGGCAGTCGCGAAGCCCGGGCGAATGGGATGGGGCGGTGAGCTCGCTGGAGGGATTCCGGGTGGCCGTAGGTTCGTCGGAGGCGGAATACAGTGTGAAGGGCTCCCGCTTCGTTGCGGTGGCGAGCCCGATCTCCGATCTCGCAGGTGCCGCAGAAGCTCGCGATACGGAGCGCCGGCGCTTCCATGACGCCACTCACCATGTCTACGCGGCCGTGCTGCGCGACGGAGACCGGCGGTTCGACGACGACGGTGAGCCGGCCGGTACGGCGGGCCGGCCGACACTGGCCGCCATCGAGCGGGCAGGGCTCGCCGACGTGGTCGTGATCGTTACACGGTACTTCGGCGGAATTAGACTGGGTACAGGCGGTCTCGCACGGGCCTACGCTGCCGCAGCGGATCTCGCCCTCGAACGAGTCCCGGACCGCACGGTCGTTCCCGGGCGGCGGATCGTCCTTGTGTACTCCTACGGCGACACCGGAGCGGTGGCACGCTCGGCCGAGGCCGTCGGGGCCGTGCGTCTCGATGAGCGGTACGGAGATCAGGCGGAGCTCGAGGTGGCGGTCCCGGAGTCGCGAGTGGCTCGTCTACGCGTCGAGGTCGCCGAGGCGACGGCGGGTCGAGCCGAGCTCGTCGAGCTTCCGGGCGAGATGTTGCTTTCCGTCGACACTTGACGCCGTTTTCGAGCGATTTCTAGATTCACGTTCCATACGGACGCGAAGATTCAGTTTGATCTGATTACCGCACGAGACAGGACAAGGCTGGTCGATGGAAGCACCGACGCTTCATGAGACGCTCGGTCAACTGCAGAGGCGCAACCCACGCTTCGCCGTGGAGGCCTACCTGTTTGTGCTCGGGGGGTTGCACCGCAGGCTCGGTGAGCTCGCCCGACCGCGGCACATTTCGGGCGGCGAGCTAGCCGGGGCGGTTCGTGATCTCGCCATCGATCGGTTCGGGGTGTTGGCGCGTGTGGTGTTGGAGTACTGGGGAGTTCACTCGACGGAGGACATCGGCGAGATCGTGTTTCTCCTGGTGGATCACGGAGTACTGGCCAAGCAGGAGACGGACCGGCGCGAGGATTTTGCCGACGTCTTTTCGTTCGAAGAGGTATTCGAGTCGGAGTATCCCTGGGGAGCGCCCGGGCGGTAGCGTGTCCCCTGTCGCGGCACGTACTCGGAAACGGGCGTGTCCGATTATCCATTCCTGTTGCAGTGCCGCCTGCCCGGCTGACTGGGGAGAGGGGTGAGACGTGGAGAACGCAACGCGGTTTCCGAAGTGCCTGAGGTGTGACGGCGGGCAGCTCCTGCCACTATCCGACTACGGTCGGGACGGAGCGCCGATCCGGTTCAAGGCCTGGGTATGCTCGAACCCGGAATGCGGCTACAACATCCGGATCGACAACGGCGAGATCAGCTTCGGGCGGAGCATCGGCCAGTCCTCGAAGTGATGGTGTAGCGCTTTGGGACTCCGTAGAGGGGGTGTCGAGGCGGTGAGGACGGGGACCGATGCCTGACGAGCGAGATACAGCTGTGCGCACCGAACACGAAGCCTGGGCGTCCGGGGCCGAGACTGTCTGGCTGCCGACCGCCGGAGAGATGGGCGACCTGGACCGGGAAGCGGTGGCCAGCGGCGCCACCACGGAGCGCACGCTCATCGAGGTAGCGGGACGGGAGATCGCCGGAAGAATCCAGTCGCATTGGCCCGAGGGAAGGGTCGTGGCGATCGCCGGCAGTGGGCACAACGGGGCGGACGCTCTCGTCGCCCTGCGCACCCTGCGTGCATGGGGCCGGGATGTCGAGGCGATTCTGGCTTCCGGCACCGCCCCCGATCCGAACGTGCTAGTCGGGTGGGACATCCCCCTTCGATCATCCGCCGAGCTGTCCGATGTATCCGCGGGGGCCTCGGTCGTGCTGGACGGCATTCTCGGCACCGGGGTGACCGGAGCGCCTCGAGAACCGCAGGCTTCCCTCATCGAGCATCTCAATCGCCTCGGGATACCGGTGGCGGCGGTAGATGGGCCGAGCGGCGCTGACTTCTCGACCGGAGCCGTCGCCGGCGCCTGCGTCCGGGCCTCTCTAACGATTGGCCTGGGGTGGCCAAATCTCGGTCTGCTCCGCCATCCGGCCCGCGACTACTGCGGCAGGATCGAGTGCGTGGAGATCGGGTTCCCGCCGCCGTCATCGCCAATGAGAGCGCGGGCGATTACCGGTCGGTGGGTGGCTCGCACGTTGATCGCCAGGTCCCCGGACGCCCACAAGGGCAGGGCCGGGTACCTGACCCTCATCGCGGGCCAGTCCGGGATGGCCGGGGCCGCAGTCCTCGGGGCGCGTGCCGCCCTCCGGGGGGGAGTCGGGATACTGAAGGTCGTCGGAGATCCGGCCAATCGGGAGATCGTGCAGCGAGCCTGTCCGGGGGCGATCTTCGTTCCATGGGACGACGAAGCTGATCGGGTCGGGGCCGTGCAGTGGGCCGGGGCGCTGGCCATCGGACCCGGCCTGGGACGAACGGACGAGCGGCGAGAGATCGTGGAGGAAGCGCTCGGCTCGCGCGGCCCGAGGCCCGTCGTAGTCGATGCCGACGGATTGAGCGTCTTCGAGGGGCGGATGACAGAGCTGGCCGGTTTCTTGGGGCCGGCAGACATCGTGACTCCGCACCCCGGCGAGCTGGCCAGGCTCGGAGCCGTGTCTCTCGAAGACATTCTCGCGGATCCGCCCGGGGCAGCCGTGGCCGCGGCGCGGGACCTCGGCTGTGCCGTACTGCTCAAGGGGTCGCCCTCCTACGTGGCCGAGAATGGCCAGCCACTGCGAGTCAGCACGACCGGGGGCCCGGAAGTGGCGTCCGGCGGCACCGGAGACGTGCTTACCGGGTTGATCGGAGCGTATCTCGCTGCTGGCATGGCCGCCGCCGACGCGGGATCGGCTGCCCTGTTGCTGACGGGGATTGCCGCGCACCGGTCGGTCGAACCCGCCGGACACCTGGCGTCCGACATCCCGGACCGTCTGCCGGGCGCCCGGGCTTGTGTCTCGGAGTTGGGCCCTCTCCGGGGAGCCGTGATCTTCGCGTCCGAGGCCTGAGCGTGAGGTGTGCGTCTCGCTGGATCCCTGCGCGCCTGATACTACTCGGCGGGTTTCTGGTCGCCGCGCCCGCGCTCGACGCGCAGACAGGCGCATGGAGGACGGACGAACGGGTCCTCATCACGGACTTCGGCTTCGTTACATCCCTTGCCAGGTCGCCCACTACGGTATTCGCCGCCACCACCGGAGGCCTGATCATCCTCGACGAGGCGCGCCAGTGGTCCGAGTCTCCGATCACGGTCGAAGACGGTTACCCGCCCGTGCCGCCGACGGCGATGGCGTACGATCACCGGGACCGGTCGCTGTGGCTCGCCGCCGCGGGGGACCTCGTCCAGTTCGATCCATTCAGCCGGCGGTTCCGTGACCGCATACGAGTGGGTCGGACCATGACCGGCCTGGTGCCGGCGGAATCCTCGGGCTCAGATCTGTTCGTTCGGATCGGCGCCGAGTGGTGGAGAATCGACACGTTCAGCCGCGACCTCCGGAGGGCTGACCCGGCGGCGGTTCGCGGGGCGATTGATTCCCGGTCCGATCTGAGGGATCGCGACGAGGCGCTGCGAGACCCTTTCTTCCTGGATGGAGCGGAACAGGCGGCCCGGCCCTGGAGCGGCCAGCCCGTGCGGATTCTGGACATCACCCCCGCGCGGGACGCGTACGGCTGGTGGCTGGGCACGGCCGGAGCGTTCCTCCTGGGGTACGATGCCATCGGACGCACGGTGGCTCCCAGGCCCCTAGGTCCTGCCGGCGTCGGGATGGCGTCGGTCGTCGCGACCGAAGACGCCGTCTGGTTCGCTCCCGATCGAGCGCTGGAAGGGCGCTACGGGGTCGCCACGGTGACACCCGACCTTCAGCAGTGGCAAGTGTGGCGGGCCGACTCGTCCCGCGCCGTTCCCGACATGGTCAACGATCTGCTGCGGGTCCCCGGCGGGACGTGGGCGGGCGGTGAGTCAGGATTGCACTGGATGGGAGACGGGCGGTCGGAATGGCGCGAGGAGCTGGACGTGAACCTCTCGTTTCTTCCGGTGCTCGGCCTGGCTTCGGCGTCCGGTCCGGCCGCAGAGGCCGTGTGGGTCGGCACGGCCCGCGGGCTCCTGCGCGTAGGATCGGCGGGAGGCGGGATCGATCTGTCCGTCCTGTCGTCGGTGGCTGTCGGGTCGGTGGTCGAGGCGGGCGGACGGGTGTGGATCGGCACCCCGTACGGAGTCTACTCCCTGCTCGTGCCCGACTCGATCGGTCAGACGGTAACGCCGGGTCGAGCGAACGGACCGGCCGCACTCCGCTCGCCCGTTGGGGCTCTTACCGCCTCCGGCGACACGGTGTACGCCGGCCTCGATCGGGAGGTGTGGTGGAAGCGGGGAAGCAGAGCCCCGTGGACCCGATTGGAGTCCGGAGGCCGAGCGCGTGCGGTAGTGTCGGCGCTGGCGATACAGGACGGAGTGCTGTGGGTCGGCTCGGCGGCCGAGCTCACTGTGCTGGAGGTGGCCGGCGGTGTGGTGGGGCGATACTCGTTCGGACCGGACCTTCCGCGCGGGCCTCGAGGAGAGACGGGGATCTCGGACATCTCGATCGTGTCCGCGAGTGAGGCGTGGTTGGCCCTGCCGTCCGGAGCCATTCGCCTCGAAGTAAGACATTGAATCCTTCCTCCGGTGCCCGGTTGCGGTCAGGGGAGATGCGGGACAGCCCCGAGTTTCAGCGAATCCGCTCCCTCGTGGACGCTGTGAATGCGCCGCGCGCTCGAGAGGTGACGCTCGGCCCCGGCGACGACGCGGCGCTCCTCCGACCGAGCGGGTCGGAGTTCATGGTGGTGAGCACCGACCTTTCCGTGGAGGGCGTTCATTTCCGCCGCGAGTGGTTGACCTGGGAAGCGATCGGTTTCCGTGCGGTCGCTGCTGCGCTCAGCGACCTCGCGGCGATGGCCGCCCGGCCGATCGGTGTGCTCGTTTCGGTTGCGGTTCCACCGGAGCTGGACTCCCGGACTCTAGACGAGATGGCCCGGGGCATGGGCGCATGTCTCCGCGAGCAGGAGGCGTCACTTCTCGGGGGCGACCTTTCGCGGTCGCCCGGGCCGGCCATGATCGATGTCACCGTCGTCGGGGCCGCCGAGAATCCCGTCGAGAGGGCGGGCGCTCTGCCGGGAGACGATCTCTGGGTCACGGGCCGGCTGGGAGGGGCGGCGCTGGCCGCGACGGCGTGGTCCGGCGGCCTCGAGCCCGAGGCGGCCACCCGCCGGGCGTTCGAGCGTCCGCGTCCTCGCACTCGCGAAGCCCGCGCCCTGTGCGAGATGGCCGACGTCCACGCGATGATCGATCTGTCGGATGGGCTGGCCGCGGACGGAGCGCAGATGGCGGCCGCTTCCGGCGTCCGCCTGATCCTGGAGACGGAACGAGTGCCTCTGCACTCGGCCCTGGAGAACTGGGCGCAACCGGACGTGGCGCTGTCCATCGCGGTGGGCGGAGGAGAGGACTATGAGCTCCTCGCCGCCGTGGCCCCAGGGATGGCCGATGCCGCGGCTCGGAAGCTGGCAGGTCAGCTCGGCGTGGAGCTGACACGTGTGGGAACGGTAACGGCAGGAGCCGGAGTCGAGTGGGTTGGGGGAGTGGGCGAAGTTCTCGACCCGCCCGCTCCCGGCTTCGATCACTTCTCGGGAGAGGAATGAAGGATTGATCAGGACGGCATGGTTCTGGATCGTCACCGTGCCGGCGACCGCTTTTTTCTCGACGGTGTCCATCGTCGGCGGGCTGATGCGAGCTCCCGCGAGTCTGCACGACTGGGTGCACCGCAACTGGGGTCGCACAGAGCTCTGGGCGGCGGGTGTGCACACCCGTGTAAGAGGACTGGAAAACGTAAGCCACACAACGCCGCAGATCTTCATCGCGAACCATCAGTCGATCTTCGACATCTTCGCCATTCTCGCCCACGTGCCGGTTTCGGTCCGCTTCGTTGCCAAGAAGGAGCTGGGGCGGATTCCGATCTTCGCCCTCGCCATGCGGGCTGCAGGGCATGTGTTCATCGATCGGAAGGATCGTCGTGGGGCCACTGAGGCCATGCGCCTGGCCGGAGAGCGCATGCAGCGCGATCGGCTGTCCCTCGGCCTGTTTCCGGAGGGAACGCGCTCGCCCACCGGAGGGCTACGAGAGTTCAAGAGGGGGCCGTTCGCCCTCGCAATCGAAACTCAGGTCCCGATCGTTCCGCTCGCCGTGGGCGGCGGATACCGAGTATCGACACGGGGGCAGATCCGGTCCGGGTGGATTGAGGTGTCGCTGGGGGAACCGCTGCCCACCGAGGGCAAGACGGCCGAGGACCGGGACGCGGTCCTGTCAGCCGTCCGGCGTGAGATCTCAGCACTGCTGGAGGCGGGGAAAGTCCCCGCCTCCTCCGATTGACCTACTGGCTGTCGGGAGTGAAGAAGATCGGTACGCCGCCTTCGGTGGGGGCGATGACCAGGTTGTTGGACCCGCCTCCGACCTCTCCGAGCACCTCGAGGTATCTCCAGTACAGGTAGCGCTGACCCTGCACTCCGGTCAGGCTCGTGGCGATGATCTCCTGAGCGTCTCGGATACCGGCGGCCTCCGCACGTTTCTGATTGGCCTGCTCCTCGACGACCTGCGTTTCGTACGCCTCGGCCTGGACCTGCTGCTCGCGGGCCAGCTTGTTCTCGATCGCCTGCCGAATCGTCTCAGGCGGCTCGATCTCGCGCACGAAGAAGTCCGTAACGACGATCCCCTTGGGGGTCAGACCCACGTCCATCAGAGTCTCGATGCGGTCTCCGATGGTTGCCCGATCGCTCGACAGGATGTTCGAGGCCTCCACCTCGGCGATCGCGTCGCGGACTGCCGACCGGTACGTGTTGTAGACGTAGGAGTGAATGTCGCCCGGGCTGCCGACAGTCAGATACAGATTGACCACGGAGTCCGGGTTGATCCGATACCGGTAGGCGGCGTCGACGCCTATCTGCAACTGGTCCGATGAGAGCGCGGTCAGGCGCTCGGCTGCCCCCTCTCTCGGGTACTGGATCTCCCGGGTCGAGTAGTTGGTCCACGAACGGAGGATCGCGTGGTACAGGCCCTGCCGGTACGGAGTCGAGCTGACGGCCCCGGTCACCGGGTTGCGCCGCACACCGACCTCGTACTCGTCCACGCGATTGAAGCCGAACAGGAAAGCGAGGACGACAATCACGATCGCGATGCCGGCTCCGATCGTCCCGGCTTGCTGAAGGAGTTTCTTTATCATGGTCACCTTCCATTGGATGCGGTCGACGACGGTATTGTCTGCGATTGCCAGCGCAGCCAATTTGAGACCTGCGCGGGCGATTCGACACCCCGGGACCACATCGGAAACGAGACCATGCCCAGAATCAGCGATATTTCGGCCCGGGAGATCCTCGATTCGCGAGGTAACCCGACGATAGAAGCGGATGTCACACTCGAGAGCGGAGCCGTCGGACGTGCGGCCGTCCCCAGCGGGGCATCCACCGGCCAGCACGAGGCCGTCGAGCTCAGGGACGGCGATTCCTCCCGCTACGGAGGCAAGGGGGTCCTGCACGCCGTGAGCCACGTGAACGGCGAGATCAGGAACGCACTGGACGGGCAGGACGCCACGGATCAGGCGGGCATCGACCAAATGCTGATCGATCTCGATGGCACGCCCAACAAGAGCCGGCTCGGGGCGAACGCGATCCTGTCGGTCTCCATGGCCGCCGCCCGGGCCGCGGCCGCGCGCCTGGACATCCCCCTGTACCGTCACCTGGGGGGAGAAGAAGTCGGTACTCTACCCGTCCCGATGATGAACATTCTGAACGGCGGGGCGCACGCGGATAACAGCGTGGACATCCAGGAGTTCATGGTCGTTCCGGTCGGTGCGCCCACGTTTGCCGAGGCACTGCGCGCCGGCGCGGAAGTGTTCCACGCGCTCAAGAGGCGGCTGAGTGCGGAGGGTCACAACACGGCCGTCGGGGACGAGGGTGGCGTGGCCCCCAACCTCGGATCGGACCGGGAGGCGCTCGAAGTCGTGATCGAGGCGATTCGGGACGCGGGCTATGAGCCGGGCGCCGACGTCGCGGTGTCCCTGGACTCGGCGGCGACGGAGTTGTTCGATCCGGCCAGCGGCTCCTACGTGTTCGAGGGATCGGGTGAGAGAGTCGCGCTCTCGTCCGATGCGTTGGTGGATATGTACTCGGGCTGGCTCGACCTCTACCCGATCGTCTCGATCGAGGATGGCCTGGCCGAAGATGACTGGGAGGGCTGGCGCCGGCTGACGGAACAGCTCGGAGGTCGCGTCCAGATCGTCGGAGACGACCTGTTCGTCACCAACGTCGATCGTCTGCGGCGCGGAATCGAGACAGGGGTGGCCAACTCGATCCTCATCAAGCTCAACCAGATCGGCACCGTGACCGAGACCCTCGATGCGATCGAGATGGGACGTCAGGCCGGGTACACTTCGGTGATCTCGCACCGCTCGGGCGAGACGGAGGACACGTTCATCTCGGATCTTGCCGTCGCCACGTCCGCCGGTCAGATCAAGACGGGATCCGCCTGCCGGTCGGAGCGGGTCGCCAAGTACAATAGGCTCCTGCGCATCGAGGAGGAGCTCGGGGTCTCAGCCGTGTATCCCGGGTCATCTCTGTATGAGTGAGCGCGTCCGCCGGTGGGGCTTCCGTGGTCTGGTAGCCGGGTTGCTGCTGCTCGCCGGCTACTACGTCCTTTTCGGCGGCGTCTACAGCGTGTTCGATATGCGCGGGATGCGGGCCGAGCGGGAGGATCTGGTGGACGAGCTCGACTCGCTGATCGCCCGCACGGATTCGCTCGCGCAGCGTGGCGATAGCCTGGAATCGGACCCGCTGGCGATCGAGCGGGCCGCGCGTGAAGAGCACGGCCTGATCCGTGAGGGCGAGGTCGTGTTCCAGTTCCATCCGGTCGACGAAGACGCCGACGCTCAGGAATCGCAGGAATAGGAAGGGAAGTCGGGGATTGCCGGCGCGCCGAACCTTGACGACCCCGACGTGTAATTCTACTTTGGCGACCCGTCGCGGGGTGGAGCAGTCCGGTAGCTCGTCGGGCTCATAACCCGAAGGTCGCAGGTTCGAATCCTGCCCCCGCTACTGCCGCGAGGCGATGCACGACAGGCCGGAGATCTTCTCCGGCCGCAGTGTTTTTGGCAGGGTAGCTCAGCCTGGTCAGAGCGGGGGACTCATAAGCCCTAGGTCGCGGGTTCAAATCCCGCCCCTGCCATCTTCTGTCCTCACGGGCTCATCTCGTTCTCGGTACTAGTTCGCGGGTAGTTCACCCGCTTCGCGGGCTCAATGTCTCGCTGCGCTCGACGGCAAATCCCGCCCCTGCCACTTCGTTTCACTCGTGCGGGGAAGTGTAGTCCTCGTCCCCCACGCCGGCTGTCTCGAGGGCAGTCTGAAGCTGCGCGTGTCCGATCGCGTCGCTGTAGTGGAAGTACACCGGCATCTCGTTCCGCAGCAGGTCCAGGATGTCTGAGTACTGGCTGCGATTGAAGTAACTGGCCCAGTAGGCGCCCGTGTACCGGTTGGCCGGTTTCTGCTGCATGTTGTTGAGGAAGTACAGGTAGGCCCGCTGATCTTGCTCCGGTCCCAGAAGCAGTATGATGTGCGGCACCGCGTTTCCACCGCTACCGAGCGACGGCGATCGAAGGTAGACGGCGTAGCGCTCGATCTTCCAGTGGGCATCCATGCGTCCTTCTCCGTGGGCGTTGGCCGTGATCGGCTGAACATACGCTTGAGCCTCAGATTCGACCAACATTTCGGTCACTCACCTGATCCCACCCGGCTCGGGATCTTTCCTCGCTGAACTTTGTTTCACGTACCGGACGCAGAGAAGCACGGACCTGGAGACGCAATGCTGATTCGTAGACCGGACGACATACGGCCATCCGAGATTACGCCGTACCGGGTGTATATGAACCGTCGCCATTTCATCGGTCGTTCGGCGAAGGCCGCCGCGGCTGCGGCGCTCGTGCCCGGACTGCTGACTGGATGCGAGGAGCCGGAACGAATGGAAGCTCGGCCGGTGTCCGCGAGACGTGACGGGCCTCCGGCTGGATCGGGCTCGATTCCGCAGGAGAAGGACTGGACCGGCGTCCGATCCGAGCTCGACGAGTCGCTCACGCCGTATGCCGATGTTACCGGTTACAACAACTTCTATGAGTTCGGCACGGGCAAGGAGGATCCGGCCCGCAACGCCCACACGCTTGCGGCCCGGCCCTGGACCGTTGCGGTCGAGGGCGAGGTCGCCCGTCCGGCCGAGTACGACCTCGACGATCTCCTCGCTCCACACAAGGCGGAGGATCGCATTTATCGGCTTCGCTGCGTCGAGGCGTGGTCGATGGTCATCCCATGGACGGGGATCCCCCTGGCGGACGTGATCCGACGGCTCGAGCCCACGAGCAAGGCCAGGTACGTGGAGTTCACGACCCTGCTGGACAAGGAGCAGATGCCCGGCCAGCGGCGACCGGTGCTGGACTGGCCCTACGTCGAGGGCCTGCGCATGGACGAGGCCCTCAATCCACTCACGTTGCTCGCGACCGGCGTGTACGGGCGGGATCTGCCTAATCAGAACGGGGCGCCACTCCGCCTGGTCGTACCCTGGAAGTACGGGTTCAAGAGTATCAAGTCGATCGTGCGGGTCCGGTTCGTCGAGGAGATGCCGGGCACCAGCTGGGCGGTGTCGGCTCCGCGGGAATACGGCTTCTATGCGAACGTGAACCCTCAGGTCGATCACCCCCGGTGGAGCCAGGGCCGCGAACGTCGTCTGGGTGAATTCCGGCGCCGGCCGACGCTGATGTTCAACGGCTATGCCGACCAAGTGGCGGACATGTACGCGGGGCTGGATCTCACACGGTGGTTCTGAGCGACCCACACCTTTCGCGAGTCCGCTGAACGTGAGTGCCGCCACAGCCGGTCGCCGCAGGATAACCGTCAAGGCCGTGATCTGGATCGTGTGCCTCTCTCCAACCGTGTGGCTCGGTCTCCAGGCGTTCACGGACGGCCTCGGGGCGAACCCGATCGAGACGATCACCCACCGCACCGGCTGGTGGGCCCTGTTCCTGCTCACCGCGACGCTGGCGATCACTCCGTTGCGCCGCCTGACGGGCCGGTTGAACTGGGTGCGCTACCGCCGCCTCGTCGGGTTGTTCGCGTTCTTCTATGCCACGCTCCACTTCCTGACGTATCTCGTTCTCGACCAGTTCTTCGGGTGGACGTATATCGTGGAGGACATCGTGGAGCGGCCTTTCATCACGGTCGGATTCGCTGCGTGGCTGATGCTTCTAGCGTTGGCCGTGACCTCCACGCGGGGCTGGATACGTCGGCTCAAGCGCAGCTGGCAGCTACTGCACCGCCTCGTCTACGTGGCTGCGCTCGCCGCGGGGGTACACTTTCTGTGGAAGGTGAAGGCGGATACCCGGGAGCCGCTGGTGTTCCTCTCGGTCATAGCGGTGTTGTTGCTGATCCGCGTGTGGGCGCGCTGGGGCAGGAGTCGTCAGGCAGAACCCGGAGGGACAGCCGCGGAACGCCCCGCCGACTGACCGCCAAGAAGAAAGGCACCCCCGATCCGGGGCGCCTTTCGCAGTGCGCGTCGTGATCCGGGCGGCGGGTCACGTGGCGTAAGCTCTACGCCCCGCCGCCCTGCGCAATTTTCGGCGCTCGACCCGCTGCAGGAGAGCCGTTGAGCGAGCGCCTCCGAACTGGATCACGCCCTCGATCACTAACCCGTCGTCGCTGAGCTCACCCTTGAACGAGGCCCCCTGCTCGGTGACCATGCACAGGTGCCCTGCATCATACGAGACATCGGCTTCGCTGGCGTGATCGCCCGAGCGTATCAGGACCATCGCCTCGAGTTCTCCGTCAGCTGCCCGCCGGATCTCAAACAGGGGCGTCGACGGGTCGATTCCGTCGGCTGCAGGCTCTACCCAACGCCACACACCCACGACGTCTATCGCTTCCGCTTCCAGGTACAGGCCGGGGGAGGCTGCCATGTTGGACAGAAGGAGCCCTACCGCGATCGCGGCAACGGACAACAGAGCCTTCAGCCCCTCGTTCTTCCTCTTCGCGTCGTAATACATGGCTGTCCTCACGGTCTCCCTATCCCCCTGAATCGGCGCGCCCGGTCGGCGCCCGCCTGTAACTGCACCTCCGTAGAGCAATGCCTGTGCCAACTTCAGCGCGCAATGAAAGATATTTCGGCACAACAACTAAGGGTTACTATACTAAAGTAAATAGTAATCTCAGGCATGTCCGGCTATGGAAGGGGGTGTGCCGAAACCGGACACCCCGTGGTGCCGCCATGTGTTCTTGCCCCGGTCCGTGGCTGCCCGGTAGAATGCCGCGTCCAGCCTTGTGCCTCCGCGCGTTTCGCTCGGGAGCCGGGCCTGTCGAACACCGAACAGGTTGGAGTTGGAATTGATATCGGACAGCGTCGTTCTGATAGCGATCGTCCTCGCCATCCCCGTGGTGGGGCTCGTCGCAGCGCTCGTGGCCTCGCGAATCCCGAGTCGTCGTTCGGACTCCTGAGGATACCACGCGGTGCACGCTTCTGTCCCGTCCTTTGGCCATGACCGGTACTGCGGCTGACGCGCAGGCGTCCGGGCGGCTTCCCGCCGCCGGCGACCTCATGCTCCGACTTACGGGGGAGATTACCACCAAGGGCAGGCGCGCGCGGTCCCGATTCCAGAAGAGACTCGTCGAGAACGTGCGCGACGCACTGGAGGCGGAGGGGGCTTCCTGCCGGGTGCGCGCGGAATGGAGCCGCCTGTACCTCCGGTCAGATCGTCCCGTGGCGGAGCCGCTGGCCCGGGTGTTTGGAATCAGCACGTTCTCTGCGCTGGAAGCAGGATGCGCGGCCGACCTATCGGAGATCGTACGAGTGGGCCTGGAGACGTTCGGGGATCGTGTCACGGGAAGGAGCTTCGCCGTGCGAGCCCGCCGCGCGGGCACGCACTCGTTCAGCTCACAGGACGTTCGGTGCGAGTTGGGAGCCGCCCTGGGTGAAGAGGCGCGCGTAGACCTTAGCCATCCAGACGTAGAGGTCTTCGTGGAGGTACGGGACGACCGGGCGCTCTTCTACTCGACCCGGGAGGAGGGTGCGGGTGGACTGCCGCTCGGAGTGGAAGGCAAGGCGGTCTGCCTCCTGTCGGGCGGCTTCGACTCTGCGGTCGCCGCCTGGATGATGCTGCGCAGAGGCGTCGCTCTGGACTACGTGTTCTGCAACCTCGGAGGCGATGCCTATCAGCGGATGGTGCTCGAGGTAGCGTCGGTCCTCGCCGACAGCTGGAGCTACGGGACCCGTCCGACGCTGCTGTCGCTCGATTTCGCCCCCGTCGTGACAGAGCTTCGCAGGGCCTTTCGGCCGGCCTTCCAGCAGATCGCCCTAAAGAGGGAAATGTACCGGGCGGCAGAGCGCGTGGCGTTTCGACTCGGTGCTGACGCGATCGTGACCGGTGAGGCGGTGGGCCAGGTCTCGTCCCAGACACTTGCCAACCTCCGGGCGATTGACGACGCGAGCTCGCTCCCGGTGCTGCGTCCGCTGGTTGGAATGGATAAGGAAGAAATTATCGCACGCTCCCGCCGGATCGGAACGTACGAACTCTCGGCGCGGGTCCGGGAATACTGCTCGATCAGCACGGGCCGACCCGCCACTGCGGCCTCGCCGGAGTCGGTTCTCCGGGAGGAGAGGGGACTCGATCCCGCCGTTCTCGAATCTAGCCTGACGACGTCGAAGCTGTTCGACCTCCGGGGCATGGACATGGTCCAGGTGGCGGGTGAGAGCGTGTTCGTGGACGTGGTTCCCGAGGGAGCGGTTGTGATCGATACACGGGCGTCGGAATCGTATCGGGACTGGCACTGGCAGGGCGCCGACCATAGGGACTACGCGGAGTTGTTGGCGGACTTCGAGCACCTGAGCCGTGATGTAACCTACGTGCTGTACTGTGAGTTCGGCCTTAAGAGCGCCCGAGTGGCAGAACTGATGCAGCGATCCGGCTACGAGGCGTACAGTGTTCTCGGCGGGGTGAAAGGCGTCTGGCGCCTCGCCTCTCGTGGAGAGCTCGTGGCACCGGCCACGTCGCGACAGCCTGGCGGGGCCGACCATGACTGAGCAGAGGGATGGTCTCGCGCAGCTTCTCGATCAGTTGAGCGTGGGCGGCGACGTGCCCCGGCACATCGCCATCATAATGGACGGAAACGGTCGTTGGGCCGGTGAGCGCGGACTTCCTCGCTTCATGGGCCACCGCGAGGGTATGAAAGCGGTTCGGAGGACCGTCACGGGCTGCCTGGACATGGGTGTTGCACACCTGACCCTGTACGCGTTTTCCAAGGAGAACTGGTCCCGTCCGCCGAAGGAGATCGCGGCGCTCATGCAGCTCCTGTCCGAGTACGTCGAGCGCGACAGGGAAGAGTTGGCCGAAAAGAGCGTTCGGGTCCGGGTGATCGGAGATCGGTCGCGGCTGTCGCCGGCGAGTCTGGATGCGATCGACTCTATCGAGCGCGCTACGGCCGGTGGCAGCGCACTCGTTCTCAACCTTGCGATCAGCTACGGGTCGCGTGACGAGATCCTCGGTGCGGCGCGCAGCCTCGCGAGGCGGTGCGTCGACGGAGAGATGACTCCGGATGGCATCACCGAGGCCGGTTTCGCGTCGGCGCTGTATACGGCAGGATCACCGGACCCCGACCTGCTCATCCGCACCTCCGGCGAGATGAGGGTCTCGAACTTCTTGTTGTGGCAGATCGCGTACTCGGAGATTCATGTGACACCCGTTCTGTGGCCCGACTTTGAAGAGAGCGACCTGTGCGAGGCCGTACTCGAGTACCAGCGGCGCGAGCGAAGATTCGGCCGCGTGATCCGGTGAACCAGCATGGCCTCTGATCTCGGCAAACGACTGACGGTCGCGGCGCTCGGCATTCCCCTGACGGTCGCGGTGACGTACGCGGGGGGAGTGCTGTTCGCGGCGGGTCTCGCCCTTCTGTCTGCCGTGGCCGTTTGGGAGGCAGGCCGCATGCTCAATGCACGCGGTGACCGTTTCCTCTACGTGCCGGGCATGGCTCTCGCGGCGTCTTATCCGCTGACGGCGTTTTACCTTGGCCCGGAGGCTTCCTGGGCCATCACGATCACGGCCGTCGCGCTGGTCGCGGCCGCGGCGACGCTGCGCATCTCGCCGTCAGACAGGCCGTTTCAGACGAGCGCTCTCACGCTGACCGCGGCCGTCTACGTGGGGGGGCTGATCAGCTTCGGCGTACCCCTGAGGGAAGGATTTTCCGCGAGTGCCGTGGAGGGCACGTTGTTCTTCTTCCTTCCGGTGGCGCTGACCTGGCTGGCGGACACTGCGGCCTATTTCGGCGGGCGCGCTCTGGGTAGACGCCCCCTTTCACCGGTGATCAGCCCGAACAAGACGGTCGAGGGGGCCGTGGCGGCCCTTCTCGCCGGTCCTGCAGGCGCAGTCTTCTACGGCTTCGTGCTGCTCCCCCGACTCGGGGTGTCACTGGGAGTCTCCGGCCTCCTGGCGCTCGGCCTCATCGTGGCGGTGGCTGCCACAATCGGGGACCTGGCTGAATCCGCTCTCAAGCGGGAGTGCGGAGTCAAGGACGCCTCCGGGCTCCTCCCCGGCCACGGCGGGCTGTTGGACCGCATGGACTCCCTGCTGTGGTCCATTCCGGCCACCTGCGCCTTCCTGCTCGCGTTCTTGTGAGCGAGGCCCGGGGGGTCGCCATACTCGGCGCGACCGGCAGCATCGGGAACTCGACCCTGAAGGTCGTTGGGCAGCACTTGGATCGGTTCCGGGTCACGTCCCTTACCGCGGGGCAGCGGGCCGCCGATCTGGGTCGGCTCGCGACGCGCTGGAATCCCGATTATGTGGTCCTGGCGGAGCCCTCGGAAGGATCGACCGGGCAAGGATGGGGGGGAGACTGGAGGTACGGAAGCGAGGCGATGAAGGAGGCGGCAGCGGACCCGGCCGCGCCCATCGTCGTCAACGCACTGGTCGGATTCGCGGGTCTCGAATCCACGCTGGTCGCCTTGGGAGCGGGGAAGCGGCTGGCCCTGGCGAACAAGGAGTCGCTGGTCGCCGGCGGCGACCTCGTCCTCGATGCAGTGCTCGCCGGGGGAGGGGAGCTGCTCCCGGTGGACAGCGAGCACAGCGCGATCCTGCAGTGCCTCGGTGACCGCACCACGGCCGAGGTGAACCGCGTGATTCTGACCGCTTCTGGTGGTCCGTTCAGGGAATGGCCCGTCGAGCGGTTCGCGAGCATTTGCCCGGAGGACGCCCTGGCGCACCCGACATGGAGCATGGGCGACAAGATCACGATTGACTCGGCGACTCTGGCCAACAAGGCGCTCGAGGTGATCGAGGCGCACCTGCTGTTCGGTCTCGACTTCGACAGAATCGAAGTAGTCGTCCACCCTGCGTCGATCGTCCACTCGATGGTCGAGTTCAGGGACGGCTCGATGGTGTCGCAGCTAGGCCACCCCACGATGGAAGTCCCGATCCTTTACGCCCTCTCCGCGCCGGAGCGCCTGGAGAACGAGTTCCGCCCCTTCGACCCGGTAGAGTCGGGTCCGCTCGAGTTCGAGCCGCTGCGTCGCGAGGACTTCCCGATGTTCGATCTCGGAGTGGCTGCCGGGCAGTCGGGCGGGACCGCGCCGGCCGTCTACAACGCGGCGAATGAGATTGCGGTTCTGGCGTTTCTCGAGGGTCGGCTGGAGTTTACCGGAATTCCCTCTCTCGTCGAGGCCGTGCTGTCCGCCATGCATGCGTCGGCTGTGGAGAGTGTCGAGCACCTGGTCAGCGTCGACGCGGAAGCTCGATCCCGGGCCATGGAAGGGATCGGAACACCAACGGCGACGAGGGGTGATAGGTTTTCGTGACCGCGCGCAGCCTTTTCCCGTACCCGACGGCCTGAGCGAATGCTGATCACCATTCTTGCGACGATCGTAGTGCTCGGCGTCCTGATCCTGGTCCATGAGTTGGGCCATTTCTGGGCGGCCAAGGCCTTGGATATCGAGGTGACTCGTTTTTCGATCGGGTTCGGGCCCAAGATCGCGGGCTTCAAGCGTGGTGAGACGGAGTACGTGATCGCGGCAATCCCGTTGGGTGGATACGTGAAGATGGAAGGGATGATCGGGGAGGAGGCCGTTGCTCCACTCGAGGGAAAGACGGAGCCCGATCGGGCTCCGTCACCTCGTGATTTCGAAGCCAAGTCATGGTGGGCTCGGTTCCTGGTCATCGTGGCCGGGGTCGCGATGAACCTGTTCTTCGCCTTCGTAGCCTTCACGATCGTGGCCCGGTCGGAGGGAATCGTCGATCCCCTCATCGGAGGAGTGGAGCCGGATACGCCGGCGGAACAGGCCGGATTCCAGGCAGGTGACATGATCGTCGGGCTGGACGGCCGCCTCATTCGCAACTGGGACGAAGTGAAGCAGTACGTGATCATGAATCCCGAGACTCCGATCCGGTTCACCGTGAAGCGGGAAGCGGAGATCGTGAATCTCGTGGCCACTCCGAGGAAGGTCACCGCGTACCACGAGTTGATTCGCGATTCGGTCGAGGTTGGCTACGTGGGCCTCCAGGTATGGATGGACCGGGCGGCTCGCGACCTGACCCTGTCGGAGTCAGTCATGGCCGGCTCGTACCGCACGGGCGCCTGGGGCATGGAGATCTTCGGCTTCCTCAAACGCGTCGTCACTGGCCGCGGATCGACCAAAGAACTTGGAGGTCCGATCGTAATCGGGCAGATGTCGGGGGCGGCCGCGAGACGGGGCCCGACGGCGTTTCTCAACTTCATGGCCATCATCAGCGTGAATCTGGCCATCCTGAATCTTCTTCCGATCCCCGTGCTCGACGGTGGCCACCTCGTCTTCCTGTTCGCCGAGGCGTTGCGCGGCGGGCGCCCGGTGAGTGTTCAGAGTCGGCTACGGCTGACCCAGGTCGGCCTGATCTTCGTGATGGGATTGATGCTCCTGGCGTTTGCCAACGACATAATGCGGCTGGTGGGAATCTGATTCGGAACGGTCGAGAAGTCGGCGTGGGCTAACGAAACAGCTGGAGCTGCGGGCCGCCGCTGCGAGCCGTGTCCACTAGAGCCGCCACGTCGTAGAGAACAGACGGCCTGTCCTGACGGGCGACGTCCACCACCCCGCGGTACCCCTTCCGTGCTAGCCTCCTTCTGGCCATGTCCATCGCGGCGTCCGGTTCGTTGCACTCGTGGCTCACGTGGGCGAGAAGGAACCCGCCGAGGGCCGGATGGAGGAGATCCACCGCCAGGTCCGCCGCCAGCCGATTCGACAGATGCCCTCGACTGCCTCCGATCCGCTGCTTCACGGACCACGGATACGGACTCTCTCGCAGCATGATCTCGTCGTGATTCGACTCCAGCACGACGAAGTGACAACCGGTCAGTGCGCTCCGGACGGGCGTGGTGGCGCGGCCGAGGTCGGTAGCCACACCCACTTTCAGCCCGCTGCACGGGTCAAGGATGGTCAACGCCACCGGGTCCGCGGCATCGTGGCACGTGGACGACGGATGAATCCGTACGTTGCCGAGGTCGAAGGGCTTCTCTCCGTAGTAGTGTCGAACGGTCTCCGAGCCGCGGAGGAGGGTGGCACACGCGCGCTCCGTAGCCGGCGTGAAATAGAGGGGCCAATCCCAACGGCGTGCCGCGATGCCGATTCCAGCCGTGTGATCGCGGTGCTCGTGCGTGACGACGATGGCCTGAATCGATTCGGGAGGAACGCCCAGCAGGCCGAGACGTCGGGAGATCTCGGAACCGCTGAAGCCGGCGTCCACGAGAAATCGAGTATCTCCACATTCGACGAACACGGAGTTGCCCCGGCTGCCGCTCCCCAGAGTGGCGACCTTCAAACAGCACCCTCCCGATCGGCAGCGTTCCAGCACGCCGCCAGCCACGCGGCCGTTCGGTCGCTGAATTCCACGTTCCGGCGCTCGAAGACCCGCCCTGCGAGAGCTAGGAAGCGGTCCCGATCGTAGGATGGGCTATCCGGCCCCCCGCCCCATGAAAAAGGATGCACCCAGGTCGGGGGCACGGAATCGCCGAACAGATTCGAACCCGCCCCGACCACCGTGCCGGTGTTGATGCGCGTCCCGATGGCCGTCTTCACGTGGTCTCCGAGCAGACAACCCAGCTTGGTCAGACCGGTTTCAATTGGACCGTCGGGTCCACCGAGCCTAACGGGGCCGTAGTTGTTCTTGAGGTCGCTGTTCGTGGTGAGGGCACCGAGGTTCACCCACCGTCCAAGATACGAGTGTCCCAGGAAGCCATCGTGCACCTTGTTCGTGTAGCCGAGGATAACGGATTCTTCGACCTCGCCCCTCACCCGGCACATCGGACCGATGCTCGATGACCCTACGGAGCCACCGAGCAGCATCGTGGATCGACCTACGTACAGCGGTCCCTCCAGCCGACACCCGGCTCGCACTTCCACGCCGTTGGCCAGTCGAACGGGGCCATGCCGCGTGTCGAACACGACGCCGGGCTCGACGCGCGAGTCGGCTCCGAGAATCAGAGGTTCCTTCCCCAGCTTCCATGTGCCCTCGGGAAGTCTCTCCACCCCGCCTCGGGTCGCAGCGTCTTGAGCAAGGTCCGCGCCGAGGCGGCACGGATTCTCCTCGACCAGTCGCCATGCCGTGTCCACCTGGCCACCCTCGACCGGGCGCGTGTCCCACGCACCCGGTCGAGGGCGATCGTCGGGAGACTCGAGCCACCCGGGCTCCGGTCCCGCGGTCCCCGCCGGCAGGTAACACCCGACCACCTGATCGTCGGTTACGAGCAGGATCGGCTTTCCGCCACGGCCCTCGAAGCGAGCTCTGGCGGCTGGGACGAAGCGCGAGGATAGGAGCAGACGTTCCTCATCGGCTGACGGGGCAGCGCGTGGAGCCGAGTCGGGAGCCTCCTCCTCCTGAAACGACTGGAGCCAAGGGCGGGACAGGACCGCGGTGGTCGGACGCCCGGCGAACCTCTCGAGGCGCTCACGGAGCAGCAGGGTGCCGAATAGAAGCTCGGAACACGGCCGGGTGAGTGAGAAAGGAGACCAGTCGTCCGTGACCCGATCGTCGACCAGATAGAGCCTCATCTCACTCGCCTCCCGTGCGCAGATGGCTCACGAGCTTCTTGAGATCCGGCGCCGAGGATCGCCGCGTGACCATTGTCACGTCGCCGGATCTGACGACGACCAGGTCTTCCACGTCGAAGAGGATGATTCTTCCGTCCTCGGCCCACACCACATTTCGCGCCGCATCGACGGCCTCGGCGGATCCGAGGAGCACGTTGCCGCGCTCATCCGCCTCGCGGGTGCGGGCGAGGGCGTTCCATGAGCCCACGTCATCCCAGGCGAAGGAGGCAAGCACGACCTCGACGGCAGGTGAGCGCTCCATCACGGCGACATCTACACTCACCGGCGCGACGGCGCCGAAGAAAGCCTCCGGCCCGTCACTCTCGAGGAGAGGCAGGGCAGCCGAGATCTCGGGTGCCAGATCGCGCATGGCCGAGAGGACGTCGGCGGCCCGCCACACGAAGATCCCCGAATTCCACAGGAACCCGCCGGCGGCGAGGTAGCCCTCGGCGGTCGCCCGGTCAGGCTTCTCCACGAAGCGCCGCGCCCGCCACGTCCTGTCGCCCGTGGCGTCCCCTGTTTCCACGTAGCCGTAGCCCGTCTCCGGGCGGTCGGGCTCGATCCCGATACAGACCAGGGCCCCTCGCTCCGCCGCCAATACAGCCCGCTCGATCGTCTCTACGAGCTCCGACAGCGGGTGTATCACGTGGTCGGCATGCAGCGAAATCATGAGGGCCCCGGGACTGGACTTTTCGATCTCGAAGGCCGCCCAGGCGAGGGCCGGACCCGTGCTACGGGCCGCGGGCTCTACGAGAAAGTGGTCGACCGTGAGACCAGGCGAGGCGTCGCACAGGGGCGCGATAAGTGGCTCGCTCGCGATGACCCGGACGCGGTCAGGCCCGACGAGGGCTTCGGCCCGATCGACACTGTCCTGTATCAGCGGCCGGGCGCTGCCGAGTGGCAACAACTGCTTCGGTCGATAGGGCCGGGAAGCAGGCCAGAATCGACTTCCTTCTCCTCCGGCCAGGACCACGGCGAAGCAATCCGAAGACCGATTCACTTCGAGACGTGACATACCGGCACTGGAAACGGGAACAGGGCGTACTGCCGCGAGTAACTCGCCATGCAGTGCAAGGTACTGGACCTCGCGCCGGGGAGAAACTCTGCTATCTTTCCGTCGAGGAGCAACTGAGAGGAGCATTTCGATGTCGGTGAAGCGATATATACGGGTCCCGGCCCTGGCAGCGATAGTAGGGCTGGCCGCGTGCGGAAGTACTACCGAGCCGAACCTGATTCCCATTCCCGACGAGACGGGAGAGGCGATGCTGGTGGATGTGTCCACCGGCGCGGTTACCGACCCCTCCGCGTTCGACTTGATCACCGCCGAATCAGTTCGGACGGATCTGTTCTCGGGCTGGGACTTCCTGTTCCAGATCGCCGAGGATGGCAGCACGCTGCTGTGGCCCCGCAGCGCGATCATAGAGGAAGACGAGGACTCGGGTCTTCTGCTCAGCTCCCGGGCGTTCGATGATCTCACAGAAGCTCCGGAGGAGGGCTACACGCAACTCGAGTCCGTGCCAGTGACCGTCGGCGACGTGTTCGCCGCGCGCAGCCGCCGGGACCCTGCGTTCGGCAGTGTCCGTTGCCGCCATTTCGCCAAGGTGGAGATCCTGGATATCGATGCCGGCGGCGGCACGGTCTTGTTTCGCCACCTGGTGAATCCAAACTGCGAGAAGCGGAAGCTGGTTTTGGGGGCAGAGGAGTAGGTGCTAGACCTCCGGGCGTATCGCGCGGGGGAGGACGATGTCCGGGAGCGCCTGGAGCGCCGTGGTGATCCGGGCGTCCTGACCGCTCTGGATCGCGCCCTTGATCTGGACGCGCGCCGGAGGGAGGTCATTTCCGAGGTCGAGGTCCTGAAGGCTCGCCGGAACGAGGTGTCCCGCGAGATCGGCAGTCGGAAGAAGGAAGGAGCAGATGCCGGCGGACTGATCGCCGACATGCAGAGTGTCGCGGATCAGATCCGACAATTGGACGGCGATCTCCAATCAGTGGAGCTGGAACTTCGCTCCGAGCTTCTGGCAATTCCGAACGTACCCGGCCCCAGCGTTCCCGCGGGCGGTGAAGGTGAGTTCGAGGTCATCCGTGAGTGGGGCGATTTCCCGGAGCTGGATTGTGAACCCCGGCCCCACTGGGATCTGGGCTCTGAGCTTGGCATCCTGGATCTGGAGCGCGGTGCCAGGATCGCCGGGTCGGGCTTCCCGCTGCTCATGGGAGCTGGAGCCCGCCTCAGCCGGGGCCTCATCGACTTCATGCTGGACCTGCACACCCGCGAGCACGGGTACACCGAGGTCGCGCCTCCTCTGCTGACCAATCGCGACTGCCTCATCGGCACCGGGCAGCTTCCGAAGTTCGAGGAGGACCAGTACCGGACGGACCCGGACGACCTCTTCCTGATCCCGACAGCCGAGGTTCCGGTTACGAACCTGCACCGGGGGGAGATTCTCGACGGCCGGGATCTGCCGAAGGCATACGTCGCGTATACACCCTGCTTCCGGAGGGAGGCGGGCGCGGCGGGCAGCGATACGCGCGGACTGCTCCGGGTTCACCAGTTCGACAAAGTCGAACTGGTGCGCTTCACGCGACCCGAGGATTCGTCCTCCGAACTCGAGGTGCTGACGCGTCACGCCGAGAGCGTGCTGGAGAAGCTGGAGCTTCCGTATCGCCGAATCCTGCTCGCGGCGGGGGACCTCGGTTTCTCCAACGCGATCACGTTTGACCTGGAAGTGTGGTCCGCTGGAGTGGGCCAGTGGCTCGAGGTGTCGAGTTGCTCATCCTACACCGATTACCAGGCCCGGCGGGCGGACATTCGATATCGGCCGGACGGAAAGGGCAAGCCGGCGCCCCTCCATACGTTGAACGGGTCCGCGGTGGCGCTGGCTCGCACGATGGTGGCGCTGCTGGAAAACAATCAGCAGAAGGACGGGAGCGTTCTCGTGCCCGAGGTCCTGCGTGACTACGTGCGACAGGAGCGGCTGACGATCTCGTGACGCGGCGACTGGTATCGATCGGCATCGTCGCTGCGTTCTCAGCGGTCCTGGTCTCCTATCTCGCCTATACCTGGCAGCTATCCGGCGAAATGCGCGCGAATGCGGCGGTGTTCAGCCGCATCTACTTCCAGCTCGTACAGGCCGTGGCCTCTCCGGAAGGCATGACGGCGGAGACCGAATTTCAGCTCCTGCTCCAGTTGTATGACCTGGGGATACCGGTCGTGCAGACAGACCTCGAGGGCGATCCGACGCTGATCCGGAACCTGCCTTTCGAGGCGGACCTGGAGAACCCCGCCCACGTGCAGCGCGTGCGCCGCTACGTGGCCCGTCTAGACGAGGGAAATCCGCCTCTCGTAGACACCGATCGCAATTTTGAGGTCCACTACGGAGATCCTCTGTATCTGCAGAGGCTGCGCTGGATTCCGTGGCTCCAGGCGATGCTCCTTCTGGGCGTTGTGGGGACCGGTGTGTGGATGATCCGCACGTCTTCCCGGAGCGAGAGAGAGCGCATCTGGACAGCGATGGCGAGGGAGTCCGCACACCAGATGGGGACGCCGCTCAGCTCGCTGGTCGGCTGGCTCGAGTTGCTGGCGGCGGAGGCGCCGCCCGAGGCTGTGCGGCCGGACGGAATCGGCGTCCTTGACGAGATGGAAGATGACGTAAGGCGCCTCGAGAAAGTGTCGCGCAGGTTCGAGCTCGTTGGCCGTCGTCCAGCGCTTCGGCCCGTATCGCTCAATGAGGTCGTGGAGCGGCTTGGCCGGTACTTCAAGGCCCGGACACCCTCGATGCGCGAGCACGTGAGCTTCGAGATTCGGATTCCCGAGGACGCGCCACCGGTTCTCGGCAACGAGACACTCCTCGAATGGGCGTTCGAGAACCTGTTCAAGAACTCGCTCGACTCGCTGGCGGGTCGCGAGGGGCTCATCGCAGTGACCTGGCTTGGGGCAGACAAGGGGATGGCCCAGCTCCGGTTCGCCGATGACGGTCCGGGCGTCGATCCGGCCGTCCGGAGTCGGGTGTTCGACGTCGGCGTCACGACCAAGCAGGGAGGGTGGGGCGTCGGGCTCTCCCTGGCCCGACGCATATTCGTGCATGCACACAAGGGATCCGTGGCTCTCGAGCCTACGGAAGTCGGAGCGAGCTTTCTGATCTCCCTACCACTCGCGGAACCGGATACGTGATCAGGCTGCCACTCAATGCCGAGCAGCGGCACGCGGTGGAGTACGGGGACGGTCCGCTACTGGTTCTGGCCGGCGCCGGCTCCGGGAAGACACGTGTGCTGACAGCCCGGGTGGCCCGCCTCATTCAGGAAGAGGGTGAGAGGCCGGAGAGGATCCTGGCGGTCACGTTTACGAACAAGGCCGCGGGCGTGATGCGTGAGCGGATCACTGATCTTCTCAGCGATGAGCCGAAGGGGCTGTGGATCGGAACGTTCCACTCGATATCCGCCCGCCTTCTGCGACGTGAGGGGGACAAGCTACGGCGGGGAGCGAACTTCACGATCTACGCCGAAGATGACTCGATACGGGCCATCAGGCGCGCCATGGAAGAGGTCGACCTCGACACGCAACGCTGGTCGCCCAACCTGATTCGAGCACGAATCTCAGACGCCAAGAACGCTCTCGTTTCGGCCGACGAGTACGCGACCTCGGCGTTCGATCTCGCGGCCAAGGCGACATCCCAGGTCTATCCGGCCTACGAGCGGATACTGGCGCGGTCCAACGCCTACGACTTCGACGACCTGCTGGCGAACGCCGCTCGACTACTGGAGGACTTCGCCGACGTCGGGGATCGGTATGCCTTGCGGTTCCGTCACGTTCTCGTGGACGAGTACCAGGACACCAATCATGCGCAGTATCGCATCGTAAAGCGGATGGCCGAGGGACACGGCAACATCTGCGTCGTGGGGGATGACGATCAGTCGATTTACGGGTGGAGGGGGGCGGACATCAAGAACATCCTCGACTTCGAGCGCGACTTCCCCGGAGCCGAGGTAGTGCGGCTCGAAGAGAACTATCGCTCCACGCCTTCGATCCTCGAAGTGGCCAACGAGGTGATCTCCAACAACCACGACCGCAAGGAGAAGCGCCTGCGGACCAGGCGGCCGGCCGGGGAACCTGTCCAGGTCGTGCGCCTGGCCGACGAGCGCGCGGAAGCCTCCTGGGTCGTGGGTGAGATCCAGTCGGCGGGCGGGGACCTCAGGCCCGCCGACCACGTGGTCCTATACCGAACGAACGCGCAGTCCTCAGAAGGGCCCGAATCCCCTACCGGATCGTTGGCGGCGTTCGATTCTACGAGCGCCGTGAAATCAAGGATGTCCTGTCCTATCTGCAGCTGGCCGTGAATCCGGCGGACGAAGCCTCGTTCGCTCGCGCCGTGTCGTGGCCCCGGCGCGGTGTGGGCGGGGTGACGCTGGAGAAGCTCCGTGAGGCGGTGGGCGCACGGTCGATCAGTCTTCTGGCCGGTGCCGAGACGGCCAGAAGCCTGGATGGGCTGCCCCCCGCCGGCGCGCGTGCGCTGGAGGACTTCGCGGCCGGCATCAGCGCCCTCGCCGAGCTCGCTCGAGAGGGTACCGCAGAGGAGGTGATCCGCGAGTGCATTCGGAGCTTCGGGATGATCCCGGCGCTCGAGACGGAGGAGGACGGCGCGGACCGGATCGCGAATGTAACCGAGCTGCTGGCGGCCGCCGCGTCGTTCGATCCGGCGAACGTAGAAGACGCGACGGCGGGTTCGACAGAGCTCGAGCTGTACCTGCAATCGGCCGCGCTGCATGCGGACATCGACGACTACGACGACACGGAGCCGGGCGTCACGCTCATGACCCTGCACAACGCCAAGGGCCTCGAGTTTCCCGTGGTGTTCCTGGTCGGCATGGAGGAAGGCCTGTTTCCGCTGGCACGCGCGATGGAGAGCCGGGAGGAGCTGGAGGAGGAGCGCCGGCTGTTCTACGTCGGCGTGACGCGTGCCCAAGACCGCCTGTTCGTGACGCATACCGATCGGCGGTGGCGACACGGGAGCGAGATGCGAGCCGATCCCTCGTCGTTCCTGTCGGAGCTCCCGGAAGGTCCCGTTCAGTATCGGTCGATCACGGCGCGATCGGGAGGTCCTGCTTCACGGGGTGGGCGGGCGCGAGGACGTGCTCGGTCAGGGCCGACCGGGGGCGAGGCCGGCGGCTTCGGTGACCCGAGCCGCTCGGTTTCTCGGGGAGGCGGCTGGACGGAAGGTGGGGGATCATCGTTCGGGTGGCACCGGGGCGGCAAACGTCAGTCTCACTCTGGAGGGCAGGGGCTTCGCTACGACTATGCGGATTCTCAGGAAGACCTGCGGCTCGAAGCGGGCGCGGGAGTCGTCCACCCCCGGTTCGGCGGCGGCCGGATCCTGTCCGTGTCGGGCGAAGGCCGCCTTACTCGGGCCGAAATCGAGTTCGAGGACGGCGTTTGCCGCAAAGTCATGGTCGCGCATGCGGGCTTGAGACCCGCCTGACGGTCACCTCGCGAGGAGTGCGGCCGGTCCCGTCGTCAGCCGAAGATCGCATCCATCTCGGGGGAAGCGGTCGCGCCGCTCTCCCGGATCGCTCGCTCAACCGAGTCGATGGCCTCGCCGCTCGTTGCGCCACGCTCTTCCCACAGGTGGGTGGCGCCCGACGGAAGGGGAAAGTGCCGGTCGGCCGTGGACTGGATGGCTTCCGGGCTCTGCCATCCCCCGGCAAGGAGCACCCGTCGGCGGATCTTCTTGGCATCGTTCAGGCTCTGGTCCCCGATCGGGTCCTCGGCCGCGGCTCGGGACAGTGTGTCCCTGAGCAGGAAGTCGGCTACCATCTCGAATCCGTACCTCTGATAGTGCACCACTTCCGTCGGGTCGAGATCCCAGCGTGAGTTGTCCACTACCGTGTCGAAGATCGAATGCCAGCTCTCGTTGCCCGATATCCGGATGATGCCCCGGAAGATCCTGCGATTGGTCGAGAACGTGAACAGGGTGCTGGACAGGACGCGATGGAACAGCGCATCGGTCCCCGAGTGGTCGAATCGAGTGACGATCCAGCGGGCCAGCTGCGCATACTCCGGCCCCACGTCCACGTCCATCCGGTGTTCCCAGTACGAGTGGCCGAGCGCCCGCGTCGACGGCGTGAGCGCGAGCATCCGGGGCACGAACGTATTGTGGGCAAGCACGTCGGCGGCGAGGTGACACAGATAGCCGGTCATGGCGGAGCGAAGCCGTTCGTCATCTTCCGCGGCCCGATAGATCTCGCGGGCGACGTGCCAGTGATGGCAGTGCCTGCCCACGGGAGCGTACTTCTTCGCCAACGAGATGTCAGCGGCCAGGCTGCCGTAAAGGAAGTCGATCGGGTAGCGAGCCAGGACCGCCGCGATCGACGAAGGGAACAGGTCGAGCGACCGGAGGATCTCGAGCCCGATCTGAGTGTGTGTGGCCGGGCCCCAGGCATAGGCGGCATCGGGGGCGAGGAGCAGGAGCCCTGCCGCCACGATGACGCTTCCGATGAACGCTCGTCTGCTCAACCCAGGCGCCTGCGCTCCCCGCGTGTGGCCCTGCGCCTTCTCTTTCCCCGTCCGCCCAGACGCAATGCCCGCATGATGGCTGCGGTCGAGAAGAACGTCTCCTCCGTCTCCTCGACAGCCACCTCGAGCAGAGCGTTGATCTCGGAGACCCGGTCCTCGGCCAGCTCGACCATGCTCTCCACCGACGTGGTGGCCCGAATCACCGTCCGGTCAATGCGCTCCACGTCGTCTACCAGAGACGTGGCCACCACCCCGACCTGGTCCAGAAGCTGCTGCGACTGGTCCAGCACGGGGACGGCCCTCTTGAGGAACGCGTCCGACATTTCCTCGATATCGCGCAGGCCTTTCAGGACCCTGGGTAGCAGGGCAAGACCGCCGACGATCGCGACCAGACTCAGCACGATCCACAGCATCAATGACAGGATGACCAATATCTCGTAGAAGGTCACCGATCCTCCCGGTTCGATGAGGGGTTTGTCGGGCTTAAAATGACGCGAATGCCCTCGTCGGACAACTACATGAGGTCTATAGCAGCAGGATGCGGGCCATGGGAGGTATGGACACAAGCCTGCCGTGACCAGCGGGTGTACGTTCAGGCATGCGTGCGCTCGTACCGGGAGATCTGCTCGAGCGCGGATGCGGGATCGTCGCAGGCTCGCAGGCTCTCCACGAACGCCGGGTCCCTGCCGAGTCGGGCGATTCGCGCCAGCAATCGCGTATGGTGACTAGCCCGGTCGGGCGGAGACAGGAGAACGAAGAACACATGCACGGGCTCCCCGTCCATCGACCGGTAGTCCGCTCCGTTGGGACAGATTCCGACGAGAACCTGCGGTTCAGGGATGGAGGAGCTGATCGCGTGCGGAATCGCGATCCCGTGCCCGATTCCGGTGCTGAGGACCTTCTCCCGCGCCAGGAGCGCGGCCAGCGCCACCTCCGTGCTCGCCAGCGAGCCGCTACGGACGACCGGTGCGAGCAGCTGCTCGAGAATTCCCCGGACGTCGTCGTTTCGAACGTCGATGACGATCCGATCCTCTGTCAGGTATTCGGTAAGCGTCATGGCGCAGTCATCCCGGGGATGGGGCCGGTTACACGGTGCGCGCCGCCGCGGACGATCGACAAAGCATAGAGGACTCGCGGAAAACCTGTCAAGATGAACGCAAACCGCGTTGCCGCAGCCACCGGAGGCGACCTAACTTGGCCGGGCAAATGCGCCTGCGCACGAGACGAGTACGACGCGAGGCAGGAGTGACGATGCACTACCGGATCGAAGGGCCCTCCACACTCAGCGGCCGGTTCAAGCCGGCCGGCAACAAGAACGCCGCGTTGCCGATTCTCGCCGGGTCCGTCCTGGCCGACGAGCCGGTCATCCTGGAGAACGTTCCCGACATCCGTGACGTTCGCACGATGATCGCGCTTCTGGAAAGCATCGGGGCGGAGGTGGACCGGGAGGCTGGCGGACAGGTAGTCGTGGACCCGCGGGGCGTCAGCGGAGGAGAGATCGATCCGGACTTGTCCCGCCGGATCAGGGCGTCGATACTGCTCGCCGGCCCGCTGCTCGCCCGGTCAGGTTCGGTGTTTCTCCCCCCACCGGGTGGTGACGTCATCGGCCGTCGCCGCCTGGACACGCATTTTCTGGCGCTTCGGAAGCTCGGGGCCGAGGTCGAGGTAGGAGACCGCTATGAGCTGAGGGCCCGCCGTCTCCATGGGGCGGATATCTTTCTGGACGAGCCCTCTGTCACGGGCACGGAGAACGCGATCCTCGCTGCGGTCACCGCGGCAGGCACGACACGCCTCCGGAACGCGGCCGCCGAGCCTCACGTGCAGGACCTGTGCACCTTCCTCGCGGCCATGGGCGCGAAGATTCAGGGCATCGGCACTCACGACCTGACGATTCACGGCGTCGAGCGGCTGGGAGGAACGACCCACCGGATCGGCGCGGACCATATCGAGATTGGCAGTGTCGTCGGCCTCGCGGCGATCACCGGCTCGGAACTGTTAATCGAAGATGTCGAGGCAGCACATTTGGACCCTCTTCGCATCGGGTTCGAGCGGCTTGGGATACACTGCGAATTGAGAGGCACCAATCTTCATGTGCCCGCCGAGCAGTCGCTCGAGATCGAGGCCGATATCGGCGATCAAGTGCCAAGCCTTGGAGATGGCCCGTGGCCGGCCTTTCCCGCCGACCTGATGTCGATCGCTCTGGTCGTGGCGACCCGCTGCAGGGGAACGATCCTGATTCACGAGAAGATGTTCGAGTCACGGATGTACTTCGCTGACAAGGTCATCTCCATGGGCGGCAGGGTGATCCTCTGCGATCCGCATCGGGCGGTGGTCGTGGGCCCGTCGCACCTGCGAGGTTCTACCGTGGAGAGTCCGGACATCAGAGCCGGAATGGCATTGCTGATCGCCGCGCTCGCGGCAGATGGGGTGAGCCGGATCCACAACATCGGTCAGATCGAGCGCGGATACGAGCGGATCGACGAACGTCTCCGTTCTCTCGGGGCGAGCATAGAGCGAGTGGAGGAGAGCTCCTGACCAGCCGGCCCGGTGTCGCGTCTCTGCTCGATGGCACGCCATGCCACCGGTTCGCGGACTGGGAAGCTGTCGCCACCGGAATCGTGGCCGGCATGACCGTCGTAGCCGAAGCCGAGGGAGCCGGCTCCGGGGGGGACTATGGCCTCGATACGGGCGGAAGCGCCTGGGAGGTCACCCGACGCTACGAGCGACTCGCCGGCGCCACCGGCATGCACTCCTCGGTCGTCGGGCGCCAGGTACACGGAACCCGAATTGTCGAGGTGAACTCGCCGCCCGGTGGAGGCGTGCTCGTCGTCGGCGCGGCGGACGGTCTCATGACCTCGGCGTCGGGTGTCCTGCTCGCGGTCACGGCTGCCGACTGCGTTCCGGCGTTCGTCGCCGACGTCGAGGGGCGTTGTGTCGCCCTCCTCCATGCCGGTTGGAAAGGCACCGCCGCAGGGATCCTCGAACTGGCCGTCGAACAAGCGGGACGCCGCTACGGTGTCGGTCCCGGTGATCTCTCCGTGTACCTGGGTCCGGCGATCTGCGGGGTCTGCTATGAGGTGGGACCGGAGGTCCTCAGCGCCTTCGGGAGAGAAGGAAGTTGCCCTTCGAGTCTCGACCTTCGCTCTGAGTTGGAGAATCGAGCGGTCGAGGCCGGGGTCCTCGCGAATCGAGTCTCTCGTTCCGATTGGTGCACGAAGTGCGGACCGGTTCGCCTCCACTCCCACCGGGGGCAGGGATCGAAGGCCGGCCGGATGGCGGCGTTCCTCGGCCGACTGCCCGCTGAAGGCGCGCGACCTGGGGCTGATTCGGTGCGGCAGGAATTGCGATAGCGGCGTCTCGCCACTATCTTGACGCCGTTAGATCGCCGTCCGGTGCTGGCCAGCCGGGAGGCCTTGGAAGGTTGTTGAAGTGGGGAACCCTTATCGGCCCCACTTTTTTGTTGCGGGTCGCCTGCGAATCGCGGGCGCAACGAGGTGCTTGGCGGTATGGCGCGGAGTCTGGAGCGAGATCTGGAGGAATTTCTCTCTGGCGTTGGCTTCGAGCTGGTCTCGATGGAGCAGGGTGGGGGGCGACGGCGCCCCCTGCTTCGTCTGCGGGTGGACCGACTGGACGGCCAGCCGGGCCACTCGATGGTCACGGTAGACGATTGCGCCGAGGTAAGCAGGGCGTTGCGACCGTTTCTGGAGGAAAGGGGCTCGGGCGAACAGGACTGGACCCTCGAAGTCTCGTCACCGGGCGTGGAGCGGCCGCTGACGAAGGCGCGCGACTACAGGCGGTTTGCTGGAGAGAAGATCCGCCTCAGAGGGTTCAGCCCGTTGTTGGGGGGAAGCCGGCAGGTGGTGGGTCGACTCGTCGGTCTGGAGGAGGAGGCCGGAGGGGAGGCGGTGGTGCTGGAAGTCGGCGGTGAGCGGATGGTTGTGGCGCTGACCGACATCGCGAAGGCGACGCTGGTCTACGAGTTGGCGGGAGAGTCTTGGGGACGCACGGAGGATAAGGACTCAAATGAGCGATCAGATTCCGGTCGTTGAAGCGTTTCGTGTGATGGCAGCGAATAAGTCTCTGTCAGACACGGAATTGCACGACCTGATCCGGGACGGGATTCACGCTGCGTTGGCGCGGCGTTTCGGCGGACCGGTGGAGGCCGAGATCGAGATTCTGCCCGAGGGGCACATCAAGATCGTGGTTCTGAAAGAGGTGGTGGAGACCGTCGAGGATCCGGCGCGCGAGATCTCCCTTCAGGAGGCCCGGTGGGACGACCCGGACTTCCAGGTTGGTGACCTGCTCGAGATCCCGGTCGCGTTCTCCGACTTCGGCCGGAACGCGGTGATGGCGGCCAAGCAGCGTATCATCCAGAGGGTCCGAGAGGGCGAGAGAGACCGAATTCGCGAGGAATTCAGCGGCATGGTCGGCGACCTCGTCTCGGGCGAGGTGCAGGCGATCGAGCGTGGCAAGTTCGTCGTGATGCTCAACCGGGTGCGTGAGGCAGAAGCCGTGATCCCGTGGCGTGAGCAGAATCCACGCGAGCGATTCCGTCAGGGCGAGACGATTCGAGCGGTTCTCGCCAAGCTCGAGGAGACGCCTCGAGGACCCAGGCTAATCCTCTCGCGGGCCGACCCTCTGTTCGTCAAGGCGCTCTTCGCGATCGAAGTGCCGGAGATCTACCAGGGAATCGTCGAGATCAAGGAGATCGTGCGCGAGGCGGGCGGTCGGACGAAGGTCGCGGTGTCGTCGCGAGACGACTCGGTCGATCCGGTCGGTGCGTGCGTCGGTCTCAAGGGTTCCCGCGTGCAGGCCGTCGTCTCAGAGCTGTCGGGCGAGCGCATCGATATCGTGCCGTGGCACCCGGACCCCGAGATCTTCGCGCGACGGGCGTTGGCCCCGGCCAAAGTCTCCAAGGTGATCTCGGACTCGGAGAGGCACGTCATCACGGCCATCGTAGACGAGGACCAGCTGTCCCTCGCGATCGGTAGGAATGGGCAGAACGTTCGTCTCGCATCGCAGCTCATCGGATGGCAGATCGACCTCTACTCGAGCCGGGACTGGCTGTCCCGCGGGGCGGAATCCAGCCTGTTCGGTGGAGGCGACGAGTACGAGGTCTCGGACTTCCCGCTTTCTGAGCTCGAAGACATTCAGCCGACGACGCTCGCCGCCCTCCAGGCAGCCGGTATCAACGCGTTCTTCGACGTGTTGGACATGGACAGGGACGATTTTCTGAAGGTGCCAGGCATCGGAGAAGAGGATGCTGCGGTTCTCCTCGCGCTGATCGATGAGTTGACGGTGGAGGATGAGGTGCCCGAAGGTGCCCCGCCGGCCGGGGAGGCCCGGGCCGCGTCAGCGGCTCCAGAGACGTCGGAGGAAACCGATGAGGTAGAGAAGGCCGAGTCGGCTGAGGATTCTGTTGAATCCGACGAGCCGAAGGGCGAGCCGGTGGGGGCCGGTATTTCCGACGCCGAATCGGCCTCGAACACCGAAGAGGAGCCGGGCGACGCTCCGGACTGATCCGATGGAACGGGAAGAATCGGCTAGCGTCGGAATTGACCGCGGACCGAACGTTCTGCAGCTCATTGGTCTGGCCCGCAGGGCGGGGTATGCCGTGGTCGGCACCCGGGCCGTCCGGGACGCAGCACGGCGGAGGGAACTGAGTGTGGTGATCGTGGCGGAGGACGCCACCGTGAACGCACGCAAGAGGATGCACGGACTGTTCCTCGAGCCGGGCATCGAGGTGGTGACGTACGGTACACGTTCCGACCTGGGGCGTGCACTCGGAAGACAGGAGGCTGTGGTCGTGGGGATTCGCGACCGTGGACTCGGTCTCAGGATCGTTGGCGAAGTGCAGGGGACCAGGGAGTAACGGACGGGACACTAAGGAGGACAGGCGTTGGCGACAATCCGCGTCTATGAAGTTGCCGAAGATCTGGGCGTAGATAGCAAGCAGCTGATTCACATGCTGCATGAGATGGACGTGCGCGTGCGTAGTCATATGTCCAGCGTGACGGAGGACCAGATCGCACGGCTGCACGCCCGGCTGGAGCGGGAGCGCCGGACAGGTGCGCACGAGGCTCCGGACACGGCGGCCGGGACACGTCGGCGCCGGCGTCGCAAGCCTCCGGTCGAGACTGCCGAGATCTCGGAGGAGGTCGTTGAGGTGCGCCCTGCTGAGGCGGCGGATGCTCCGGCGGACGTAGACGTCGTGTCGGCAGCGCTGGAGTCGGAGGGGATCTTCGACGAGTCGGGAGAAGCCGAGGTCGAGATCGAACGAGTCGAGGAGGTGGCGGACGAGGAAGACGAAGATCTTGCGCCCGTGGCTGTCGTGGAGGAGGTGCAGGAAGAGGCCGACGTGGAGGTCGAGGATCTTCCGGCGGCTGTCGATGGCACGGAAGCGGAAGAGGATGCGGGCGACGAGGATCTCGGGGTAGAAGTGGCTCCGGCGGCGCCCAAGCGTACCGTCAAACCGAAGCCGGTTCGCCGTGGTCTGGAGTCAACTTCCGCTGCGTCGGACGCTCCGGCGGCCTCCGCAGCTCCGGCGGCTTCCGCAGCTCCGGCGGCCTCGGCAGCGCCTGGTGGTACGGTCCGAATCAAGGCCGAAGGATACACCGCGGACGGGCGGAAGAGGGGCAAGCGGGACCGCAAGCGCCGTCGTCGAGTCGATCAGGACGCCGTGCAGGAGAGCGTGAAGAAGACGCTCGCCGCCATGGGAGGAGGAGCGCAGCGCCGCCGCCGCCGTGATAGCGGTCCGACACAGCAGGAGGTCGAGCGAGAGGCTCGTGAGGCCAAGGAGGAGGCCGAGAAGACGCTCGTGCGAGTCAACGAATTCCTGACGATCGCAGAGCTGTCCGATCTGATTGACGCGACGCCCCAGGAGATCATCACCTCGGCGTTCAAGAACCTCGGCCTGATGGTGACGATCAACCAGCGACTCGACTTCGACCAGATCGAGCTCATCTGCGAGGAATTCGGTTTCGAGGCGACTCGGGAGGAGGCGTACGAGGCGGATCTGGTGGAGCTGCAGCAGGAGGCCGAGGAGGAAGGGGAGCTGGCGCCCCGGGCGCCCGTCGTCACCGTGATGGGACACGTGGACCACGGAAAGACCTCTCTCCTCGACTATGTGCGCGAGACGAACGTAATCGCGGGCGAGGCAGGTGGAATCACGCAGCACATAGGGGCGTACCACGTCGTGGTGCAGGGAGACAAGGCGCTGACCTTCCTGGATACCCCGGGGCACGAGGCTTTCACCGCTATGCGCGCGAGGGGCGCCGAGGTCACGGACCTCGTGATTCTCGTGGTCGCGGCTGACGACGCCGTGATGCCTCAGACCGAAGAGGCGGTCAGCCACGCGCGGAACGCCGGCGTGCCCATCGTCGTGGCGATCAACAAGGTCGATCTCCCCACGGCGAACGTGCAGAAGGTCAAGCAAGATCTGCTGTCCCAGGAGGTCATTCTGGAGGAGTTCGGCGGTGACACGCTCTCCGCGGAAGTGTCTGCCAAGACAGGCCAGGGTGTGGATGACCTGCTCGAGAAGGTGCTCCTCCAGGCCGAGATGCTCGATCTCAAGGCAGTCCCGACGGGCATGGCCCGAGGGACCGTCGTGGAGGCGGAGCTGGATCGAGGGATGGGACCGGTGGCGACCGTGCTGGTGCAGAGCGGCGAGCTCAACGTGGGGGACGACTTCATCTGCGGTCTTCAGGGAGGACGCGTTCGTGCCCTGTTGGACGAGCGAGGCAACCCAGTGGACCAGGCCGGCCCTGCCGTTCCGGTGCGCGTCCTGGGTCTGGAGGGAGTGCCCCAGGCGGGTGATCGCCTCGTCGAGATGGAGGCGTCTCGTGTGCGAGAGATCGTGTCGCGTCGCCAGCAGCTGGAGAGGGAGAAGGACATCCGGCGGCGGCAGAAAGGAACCCGGCTGGAGGACATTTTCGCCGCGGTGCAGGAGCAGGGACAGGCAACGCTCAACCTGGTCATCAAGGGAGACACGGACGGCTCGCTGCAGGCTCTGTCGGACTCGCTGGAGCGTCTCGGAACGCCCGAGGTGGCCGTGGACGTCGTGCACAGGGGGGTCGGCGCGATCAACGAGTCGGACATCCTGCTTGCCACCACCACCCAAGCAACCGTCATCGGCTTCCACGTGCGTCCTGACGTTAAGGCGCGGGACGTCGCCGAGAGGGAGAGCGTCGAGATCCGTCTGTACAGTGTGATCTACGAGGCGGTGGAGGATGTCCGGTTGGCGCTCGAGGGACTGCTGCGACCGGAGGAGCGGGAGATCATCGTCGGCAGCGCGGAAGTTCGCGAGACGTTCAAGGTCCCGAAGACCGGAACTGTGGCAGGATGCTACGTCGTATCCGGCACGATCCAGCGCAACCTTCCGGTTCGATTGCTCAGGGAGTACGTGCAGATCTACGAGGGGAACGTCGGGAGTCTCCGACGCTTCAAGGACGACGTCCGTGAGGTACGTGACGGCTACGAGTGTGGTATAGCGATCGAAGGGTTCAACGACATCAAGGTCGGCGACGTGATCGAGTGCTATCGGGTCGAGGAGGTTGCACGCACACTGGCCGAGAGCGGCCAGGCGTCCTGACGGCGGGATTAGACGTCGTTGTCGGCGGTCTACGGACGGGCCCGGTGGGATCTCCGAATCCCGGACTGCCAGTCGCTGAAGGACAAGCGGCGTGTGGTACACGGACTCAGGGATCGAACCCGGTCACGGCTGAAGGTCTCGGCCGCCGAGACTGCCTACCAGGACGATGTGCAGCGGGCGGAGGTCAGCATCGCTTTCGTGTCTTCCGACGCAACCCTGGCGCGCTCGATTCTCGATCGGGCGGACGCACTGATCGCTTCCGACCCCCGGGTGTACGTTCTCGAGACCGAGTCGGAGATCTTCTGAACCGAGCGCCGCCCGGCGCGGACGGGAGGAGCATGCCGCCGAACCGACGAACGATACGTCTGAATCAGCTTCTCCGGGAGGAGCTGGCGACGCTGCTGCAGGTCGAGATCAAGGACCCGAGGGTCCGGTCCGTCACGATCACTCGGGTCGATGCGACGCAGGATCTCTCCTACGCCGATGTGTACGTGAGGACGCTCACGGACGAGGTCCCGGTGGAAGAGGCGATCGCTGGCCTCGAGAGCGCCGAGGGGTTCGTTCGCAGACGCCTGGGAAGGGAGCTTCATCTCCGGCGGATTCCCGATTTCCGCTTCCACGCCGACCGGGCGCTCGAGCACGTGCAACGCATCGAGTCGCTGTTGGACGAGGCCCTGGGCCAGCAAGAGGACGATGCGGGAGACTGATCTCCCGGCGGTGCTCCTCGTGGATAAGCCGGCGGGGCCGACATCTCACGACGTGATCCAGGTTGCGCGTCGGTCCCTCGGCGTGAGGCGGGTCGGACACACCGGCACCCTTGACCCGTTCGCGAGTGGCCTGCTCCTTTTGTGCGTCGGCCAGGCCACCCGCCTCGCGGACTACTTTCACGTACTTCCGAAGACGTATGCGGCCACCGCTGTCCTCGGCATCGAGACTGACACCGAGGACCACACCGGTGAGATCGCGGCGCGAACGGACGAGTGGCGGTCCGTAACGCGCGACGATATCGACCGAGCCGCGCAACGACTTCGGGGAGAGCAGGCCCAGATCCCGCCCGCTTTCTCGGCCAAGAAGGTGGCGGGGCGCCGGGCCTACGAGGCCGCACGGGCGGGTGATGAGGTTGAGATGACGGCGAAGGCCGTCCAGATTCACGAGTTCGAGGTCGTGGCCGTGAAGCTCCCCGAAGTGGATTTCGTCGCGGAAGTGTCCACTGGCACGTACGTCCGATCCCTCGCCCGGGATCTCGGGAGGGACCTCGGGTGCGGGGCGCACCTTAAGTCTCTTCGCAGGCTATCGATCGGTCCCTACAGGGTCACTGATGCGGTATGTTTGCCCGACCTGCAGGATCGGAATATTCCGCCCAATGCCTCGCTGTCGGCGGCCCGGTCTTTGTCCTGGCTTCCGACCCGGAGGTTGTCTCCGTCGGAGGTGACGGAGGTCGAGAATGGGCGACGCATTCCGGAGCGCGCGGTCGCCGGCGATACGGAGCTTCCCGTGGCCATGGTGGCCGGTGACCGACTCGTCGCCGTGGCCCGTCGCGTTTCGGATCTGCTACAGCCCGAGAAAGTGTTTCATGCCTGAGGTTCGTCTGGAGTGGGAGAGCGGGCTTTCACCGGATGTAGAAGGCACGGTGGTTACGGTCGGGAGTTTCGACGGCGTACACCGCGGGCACATGGCGGTTCTCGAGGAAATCACTCAACGTGCCGCGGAGCGCTGCTTGCACAGCGTCCTGGTGACGTTCGATCGGCATCCGTTGACCGTCGTGCGGCCGGAAGCCGCACCGGGACTCCTCACGACGCCGGACGAGAAGAAGGAAATCCTGTCGCAGTCGGGGCTGGACTACGTCGCGTTTCTTCCTTTCACCCGTGCACTGTCAGAATACGGGCCGGAGGAATTCGTGGCCCAGGTGCTGCGCAGACGATTCCGGGTCTCCGAGCTGGTCATCGGCTACGATCACGGTTTCGGACGCGGCAGGAAGGGTGACATCGATCTTCTGCGGCGCCTGGGCCGGGGTCTCGGCTTCGCTGTGGACGTCGTGCCTGCCGTCGTTTCCGGTGGATCCCCGGTATCTTCGACCCGCATCCGGGCCAGCCTCACGGAAGGGGCGGTGGAGCGGGCGGAACTCGAGCTCGGACGTCCGTATTCGTTCCGTGGCCCCGTCGTCACCGGGCTCGGGCGTGGTCGGGACCTCGGGTTCCCGACCGCAAACATCAAGGCGCCGGAAGGTGGCAAGCTACTTCCCCGGCAGGGCATTTACGCGGTTCGGGCTTCGCTTCGGACCGAGATCCGCTCAGGCCTCCTGCATCTCGGGCCTCGACCCACTTTCGCGGGCTCGCCGCCGTCGATCGAGCTTTACATCCTGGACTTCGATGAAGACATCTACGGCGAACGGGTCCGGGTGGACTTCCTGAAACGCCTGCGCGACGTTCAGCCGTTCGCCACGGCGGCGGAGCTCGTCGAGCAGATGAAGAAAGACCGGGATATGGCGCGGGACTACTTCGGTGGCTGAGCGGAAAGTGATCCCCGGGTGTGTCTCTCAGAGTAGGCAGGTCTGCTTTACATTTCGGTGATCGCAAGCTATTTTTATATGCTTGATATCCCTTGAATACACGAATCTGAAGGACTCACACAGATGACGCTGGGCACGGAAGAAAAGAAGGCCATAGCCGGGAAGTTCGGCTCGCACGAGGGCGACGTAGGGTCGCCCTCGGTTCAAGTCGCACAGTTGACGGCACGGATCGAGCATCTGACGGAACATTTCCGAACGCACCCGAAAGATCACCACAGTCGCAGGGGCCTCCTCAAGATGGTGGGGCGCAGGCGCCGGCTGTTGGAGTACCTGAAGAAGAACGAGTTCGATAGGTACAGGACGGTCATCAAGGAATTGGGCCTGCGCCGGTAGAGGAGTTGCAGGCCTCGGAACGCGGCGGTTCGGTGGCGCAGGGCGCCTTCGGACTGCCGCTTTTGTCGTCCCGCCCGTGCCCGCTACGAGAACGTGGGAGATTCGCGGCCGGGATGCGTAAGACTAAGACGTTGTAAGCTTGAGAAGAGCGGAAAGAGAAGAAGAAAGAGATGGCACACAGGATTGAGAAGGAATTCGCGGGCCGGAAGCTGGTACTCGAGACGGGTCGCATGGCGCGGCAGGCGGATGGGGCGATTCTAGCCCAGTATGGTGATACGGTAGTGCTGGTGACGGCGATGGCGGAGCGAAAGCAATCCCGCATGCCGTTCTTCCCCCTTACCGTCGAATACCGGGCAAAGACGTATGCGGCCGGAAAGTTTCCGGGCGGGTTCATCAAGCGGGAAGGACGGCCAAGCGACAAGGAGACCGTGTCGGCCCGCCAGATCGATCGGCCGCTGCGTCCCCTGTTCCCGGCGGATTACCAGAACGAGACACAGGTTGCCTGCTTCATCATTTCGGCCGACCAGGAGAACGACGCTGACGTGCTCGGCATGCTCGGCGCCTCGGCGGCATTGACGATATCGCCGATTCCGTGGGGCGGACCGATTGCTGGCGTCCGCGTGGGTCGCGTTTCCGGTGAGTGGGTGATCAACCCGACGTTCGAGCAGCTCGAGTACTCCGACATGGACATCGTGGTCGCGGGAACTGACGAGTCGATCGTCATGGTCGAAGGAGCCGCGGTCGAGATCAGCGAGGACGAACTGGTCTCTGCTCTCGAAGTGTCGCACAAGGCGATTCGCGAGCTGATTGCGATTCAGCACGAGCTCGTGGAGATGATCGGTGGGCCGCCGCAGAAGTTCGAGTACCCGCCCAAGAGCGTGTCACCCGATTTCGAGACAGCGGTTCGAGAGAGAGCGGCGAGCAAGGTCGAAGAGGCGCTCGCCCTTCCGAACAAGGAAGAGCGGAACCAGGCGCTGTCCGCGCTCAGGGAATCGGTGACCGCCGACCTGCAGGACGAGGAGACCTTCGCGGAGCACCTCGACGACCTGTCGAGCGTGATGAAGAGCCTCGAAAAGGAGACGATGCGGCGCCAGATCCTGGAACGCGGTGAGCGCGTCGACGGCCGCGGCCTGGACGACATTCGACCGATCTCGTCAGACGTGGGGATCCTGCCGCGCACGCACGGCTCCGCCCTGTTTACGAGAGGTCAGACGCAGGCGCTCTGCGTGGCTACGCTCGGCACCATCAGGGACGAGCAGCGCATCGACTCCATCGACGTCCGTGAGGAGACGTCGAAGTCATTCATGCTCCACTACAACTTCCCGTCGTTCTCCGTCGGAGAGGTGCGCCCGTTCAGGGGTCCTGGCCGGAGGGAAATCGGGCACGGGATGCTGGCTGAGCGGGCTCTGCAGTCGCTTCTGCCAGCCTACGACGAGTTTCCGTACACGATCCGCATCGTCTCCGACATCCTGGAGTCGAACGGCTCCAGCTCGATGGCCACGGTATGTGGCGGCTCGCTGTCGCTCATGGACGCCGGTGTGCCGCTTCGCGGTCCTTGCGCTGGCGTGGCCATGGGTCTGGTCAAGGAAGGAGAGTCGGTTGCCATCCTCACGGATATCCTGGGCATTGAAGACGCGCTCGGCGACATGGACTTCAAGGTCGCGGGCACGTCGGATGGCATCACCGCGATCCAGATGGACATCAAGATCGACGGGCTGAGCCTGGAAACGATGCGTGAGGCTCTGGGGCGGGCCCGACAGGGGCGACTCCACATCCTCGAGGTCATGCAACAGACGCTCGGTGAGCCGCGCTCGGAGATGTCTCAGTACGCTCCGCGGATCATGACGATTCAGATCAACCCTGAGAAAATCGGAGAGGTGATCGGTCCTAAGGGTAAGACCATTCGGAGCATCCAGGAGCAGACCGGAGCCCAGATCAACATCGAGGATACGGGCGTTGTCACCGTTTCCTCCGTGTCCGGTGAAGCCGCAGAGAATGCCCGGGCGATGATCGAAGCGATCGTCGAGGAGCCAGAGGTTGGCCGGATCTACGAGGGAGTGGTCAAGAACACGACCACGTTCGGAGCCTTCGTGGAGATCATCCCGGGGACCGAAGGTCTGTGCCATATCTCGGAGCTCGAGGACGGACGCACCGAGAAGACGGAGGACGTGGTGCAGCCGGGCGACGTGGTGCAGGTGAAGCTGCTGGCGGTCGACGAGCGGGGCCGACTGAAGCTGTCGCGCCGGGCGGCGATGTCCGCGAGCTGAGTCCGATGCCCGTCTGCGTCCACCGCCGATCCCGCCGCTGGACGGCGCCGTGAAGCCGACGGGGGACTGCAGAGCGCTGACGGATCGGCCGCTTGGTCGGCCGGGATCGGGTACCATGGAGACGACGGAGCGTCTGGACCGTGAGGTCCGGCGCTCCGTTCTTTCTTCCGGGACCGTCGTACTGTCCGAGCGCATGGAGTCAGTACGTTCGGTGGCCGCCGGAGTCTGGGTGCGGCGCGGGACGGCCCACGAGCAGCCAGAATGCCGGGGCATCGCTCACCTCCTCGAGCACATGGTCTTCAAGGGCACACAGCAGCGATCGGCACAGCAGATCGCCGCTGCGGTCGAGGGTACCGGCGGGTCGCTGGACGCCTACACCACTCACGAGCACACCTCCTTCCAGGTGCGCGTCCCCTCCGGCCACCTTGGGACGGGCTTGGATGTTCTGTCCGACCTGGTGTTCTCGCCATCGCTTCGGGAGGAGGACCTCCGGCTCGAGAGGGAGGTGGTTCTCGAGGAGATCGCCCGAACGGAGGAAACACCGGACGACTTGGTTTTTGAGCTCCATTCCGAGTTCATGTACGACGGCCACCCGTACGGCGCCCCGATTCTAGGTACATGTGAGACGGTCGAGGCCGTGGATCTCGGCGGTCTGCGACGACTGCACCAGGAAGCGTATCGCCCGGCGAACGTGGTAGTCGCCGCAGCGGGACAGGTCGATCACGAAGTCCTGCTCGAACGCGTGCACGACCTGTGGCCTGTGAACTCCCGCGAAGAGCGGATCGAAGACGTTCCGCTTCTTACCTCCACGGTCTCCGGATCGAAGGTGGTGCGGCGATCCGGTGGGCGACAGGTGCACCTGATCGCAGGAGGCCGCGGCCTCGACCACACGAGTGCGCTCCGGCACGCGGCCATCGTGGTCGGACAGGCGCTTGGAGGCGGCATGACGTCGCGGCTGTTCCAGCGGGTTCGCGAGCAACTTGGGTTGGCCTACTCAGTGTTCTCGTTCCAGTCGTTCTACGCCCGGGGAGGCCACGTCGGCGCCTACCTCGGCACCCGGCCTGAAACTGCCAGCGAGGCTCGCGAAGCACTGCTCGAGGAGCTGCAAGAGCTCAGTGAGGCGGGGCTGTCGGCGACCGAACTCGCCGAGGTGAAGGAGCAGATCAAAGGGCAGATACTGCTGTCGCTCGAATCACCTGCGGCTCGCATGCACCGACTGGCGGCGATGGATTTGTACGATGAGCCGTACAGGAACCTGGACGCACTTGCAGAGCTGATCGACGGGATCGGCCTGGACGAAGCGGCGGAGGCCTCGAAGCTGTATGATCCGAAAGGGGTGGCGGTGTTGGAACTGTGGCCCGCATAATCTCCCGTGTGGCGGGTCCAACCGTTCATTACGGCGCCTTCCCGGGCGCCGTTTCAGTGAGGCGGCCCTCCCGTTCCGAATCGCCTTCGAGAAAACTGACAAAGGAGCTGCACCATGATCGTGGGGGTTCCGAAGGAGATCAAATCGCACGAGAACCGCATCTCAGTGGTTCCCGGGGGAGTAGAGGCATTGGTGGCTCAGGGGCATCAGGTGGCGGTCGAGAGGGGTGGCGGGCTCGGGAGCGGTTTTGACGACGCCGCGTACGAGGTGGTCGGTGCCGAGATCGTGGAAGACGCGGATGACCTGTGGGCGCGTGCGGACATGATCGTAAAGGTCAAGGAACCGATCGCGCCAGAGTACGAGAGGATCCGCGAGGGACAGGTCCTGTTCACCTACTTCCATTTTGCGGCGGATGAGACTCTCACTCGCACGATCCTCGACAGGAAATGCGTAGCCATCGCGTACGAAACCGTTCAGCTCGAGACGGGCGAATTACCACTCCTGACGCCCATGTCGGAGGTCGCAGGCCGCATGGCGGTCCAGGAAGGCGCCAAGTACCTAGAGAAGAACCAGGGTGGCTGTGGCGTACTCCTGGGAGGCGTACCGGGAGTCCTGCCGGCCGAGGTCGTCATCCTCGGCGGAGGCGTCGTCGGCACGAACGCCGCGTGGATCGCTGCCGGCTTCGGGGCACATGTCACGATCCTCGATCTGGACCTCGACCGCTTGCGCTACCTCGCCGACGTCATGCCGGCGAACGTGGACACGCTGTTTTCTAATCGGCGCAACATCATCGAGCAGATATCCCGGGCGGACCTCCTGGTCGGAGCCGTCCTCCTGCCCGGAGCAAAGGCGCCAAGCCTGGTCTTGAGAGATGACCTCAAGCTGATGAAGGATGGATCGGTCATCGTAGATGTGGCCGTCGACCAGGGTGGGTGCGTGGAAACCGTTAGGCCGACGACGCACGACGATCCGATCTACGTGGTCGAGGGAGTAATCCACTACTGCGTGGCCAACATGCCGGGGGCCGTACCACGAACCTCCACCCTGGCTCTGACGAACGCGACTTCGCCTTACATGATCGCGCTGGCGAACAAGGGCTGGGTCCGGGCTTGTCAGGACGATCCCGCCCTGGCGCTCGGCGTGAACGCGGTGGATGGGAAGCTCACTTATGCTGCGGTCGGTGAGGCATTCGGTATCGCGAGCGTCGACGTTTCGCAGGTGCTGTAGCCCCGGAATGGGGTCCCAGGGGACTCCGCCTTTCGTCCATGAAAGGCGGAGTCTACATTCCCGGACCGGTGGCCCGACCCTTGCACGTCTACCCACCGAAGTGAGGCCGTGCGCGCTCCAGTGTCTCGACGATCCTGAACGGAACAGGCGATGTGGAAACGTCTTCTCAAGGGTAGCTTCCTACCGATCAACGACGTGGGCGTCGATCTCGGCACCGCCAATACGCTGGTTTACGTGGCGGGCGAGGGAATCGTTCTGAATGAGCCCTCGGTCGTGGCCGTCGAGAAGAGTTCCGATCGCATCATGGGAATCGGGCTCGAGGCGAAGCGCATGCTGGGTCGCACTCCGCACGGCGTAGAGGCAGTTCGCCCGCTGAAGGACGGTGTGATCGCCGACGTGGACATCACCGAGATCATGCTTCGCTACTTCCTGAAGACCGTCGCTGCCGATCGGGTGTTCAAGGTGAGGCCCCGGGTCGTGGTCGGGGTCCCGTCCGGGATTACAGAGCTGGAGCGCCGGGCCGTTCGGTCGAGCGCACATGCGGCGGGCGCCAAGGAAGTCTACATGGTCTCCGAGCCGATGGCAGCCGCGATCGGAGTCGGACTCCCCGTGGAGACTCCCACCGGGAACATGGTGATCGACGTGGGCGGCGGAACCACGGAGATCGCGGTCATCGCTCTCTCAGGTCTCGTAGCGGAGACCTCGATCCGGGTCGGCGGCGACGAGTTGGACGAGGCGATCGTGTCTTTCCTCCGCAAGAACTACAACCTGCTCATCGGCGAACCGACGGCGGAGGCGATCAAGATCCAGATCGGCTCGGCTTATCCGACTGAGGAGGAGCGGGACATGAGCGTGAAGGGAAGAGACCTGGTCTCGGGCATTCCTAAGACTGTGCGCGTCAACTCCGCCGAGGTCCGCGAGTGCATGCTGGAGCCGATCCAGCAGATCGTGGGGGCGGTGCGCCGCGCCCTGGAGATCACTCCACCGGAGCTGGCGGCCGACATCGTCGATCGCGGCATCGTGATGACGGGCGGTGGATCTCTCATACGTGGCCTCGACAAGCTCCTCCGCGAGGAGACCGGCCTCCCGATTCACGTTGACGAAGAGCCTCTGACCTGTGTGGTCAGGGGAACGGGCCGTATCCTGGACGACATCCCGCGCTATCGCAGCGTGCTTACCACCTGAGGAGGCGTTGCGGCATATCAACATCGGCCGGCCCGAGAATCAGCGACGTGACCTCGTCATCGTAGCGGTTCTCCTGATTTTTTCCTGGCCCCTCGCGGGCCTGGATTCCTCACAGGCCCTCGGTCTCACCCGGTTGCTTCGAAGCACGGTTCTGGCGCCCTTCCTCGCGGCGGACGCTGCGTACGAACGGCGCGCCGCGCTCGCGATTCGGACGGCCCAACTGGAGGCTGACCGCGACGCTCTCTACCTCAGATTGCAGATTGCGACGGATCTCGAGAGGGAGAATCGCGAGCTCCGGGCTCAGCTGTCGCTTCCGGACCGGCGCCCCGGATCTTTCATCGTCGCGGAGCTCGTACCCGGCCGGCCATCGATCGGAGACTCGCATACCTTCCTCCTGCGCAACGAATCCCTCATGGGCATCGAGGTGCCGACCGGAGTCAGCGTTCCCGGGGGCATCGTAGGTGTTCTGCGTTCGACCTCCGGAGGCACCGGGCTGGGGGAGTTTTGGACCCACCCGGACTTCAGGGTCAGCGTCCGGTCCGCCACCGGAGGCGCGACCGGCATCGTAAGATCCATCGCGGGGGAGGGGGGAGGGACGCTGATGCTCGTAGAAGGTGTGCCTTACCAGGCGAGAATGGCCGAGGGAGCCATGCTGGAGACGGCGGGCCTGGGAGGGGTGTTCCCACCGGGCATAGAGGTCGGAACCGTGATCGCCGAGGCTGACTCTCGATCCGGCTGGTCTCACAGCTACCTGGTCGAGCCTGCGGTGCAACCCGGGACAGTGCGGGCCGCCACCGCCTGGGATCGGTCAGGGACGGAGCCGGTCCCTGCGCCGCCCGATACGTCAGCGCCGAACTTGAACGGGTCAGAACAGGGTGAGGAGGCCGGAGTTGGAGGGTTCTAGGCGTGGCTGGAGCCCGGACGCTGTCGTCGTGGTGGCTCTGGTGATTCTGCATTTCACCCTGTATCGGTTTCTCGTCCGGTGGCCGGTGATGCCGAGTTTCCTGATCGGAGGCCTTCTCCTCGCGGCTCTTCGCCTGCGGGCCGGATACGCAGCTTTCCTCGGCTTCAGTCTCGGCGTGCTCGAGGCGGCGATGGCGCTGGTGGGGTTGGGCACGATATCGATCGTCCTTACAGTCGTCGGCTACCTCGCCGCGCGGTCCCGCGACCTGTTGTTTGCCGATGCGCGGTACTACGTGTTCATCTACCTGTTCGCCGGCACCTGGGCCTCTGAGATGCTACTGATGCTGGCCATGCCCGGTGGCCCGGGGATCCTGGGCGGGCTCGTGTTGGCACCGGTGAGCGCACTCGGTACGGCCGTCGTGTGCGGCGCGGCTGAACGTTTGGCCGCGGCCTTCCGCCGACCATGATCGACAGATGACGGGAGGGGAAGCCGTTCGGCTCAGTCGACTGCGACGAGCACGCGCCGCAGGAGCGCTTCTGATCGTCGTGATTCTGATCCTGGTCGCCGCCTTCTTTCGTCTGCAGGTGCTCGGAGGAGGCTCCTACGAGCTGCGGTCTCGTAGCAACCGACTGCGCCCGATCCCCATTCCGGCGGCGCGGGGAGCAATCTACGACCGGCACGGGGAGCTCCTGGCGGAGAGCATTCCAGGCTACTCGCTGTCCCTGTTGTCTGCGCCGCCCGACTCCGCCCGGGCCACCCTGGAGCGACTGGCTCCGTATCTCAGCCTCGACTCGACGGGTATCGAGGGGATCCTCGAGCGCCGTCGTCGCAACCCGCAGCTTCCGGTGCTCGTGCGGGACGACTTGAGCTTCGAGCAGGTGGCGGCCGTGGAGGAGCGGCGACCGGAGTTCCGGCTCGTGGTGATCGAGACGCACCCACGGCGTCGTTACCCCGCGGGATCCGTCGTGGCCCACGTGATCGGCTACGTGGGCGAGATAAGCGAGTCGGAGCTAGACAGCGATCAGTTCGTGGAATACGAGGCCGGCCGCATCGTCGGCAAAGAGGGAATCGAGCGATCGTACGAGTCCGCGCTGGCCGGAGCTGCAGGGTCCCGATACGTGGAGGTCAACGCGCGCGGGTCCATCGTGCGCGACTTTCCCTCGGAGCTCGCGCGTTCCGCCCAGCCCGGGACGGACTTGACTCTCACGCTGGATCTGGCCCTCCAGCAGTTCGCCGATTCGATATTCCCGGAGGGTGATCGTGGCGGGGTCGTGGCGCTCGACCCGCGAACCGGCGATGTGCTTGTTCTCTCGAGCCAGCCGAGCTTCGATCCCAACCTGTTCGTGGGCGGGATCACCGAGGCGGATTGGGCGGCGATTCGGGACGATCCGGGACAACCGATACTGAATCGAGCCGCGGCCGCTCTGTATCCTCCGGGTTCGACTTGGAAGTTGGTGCTCGCGACACTCGCGATGCGGGGGGGGTCGGTGGCAATCGATACCTACATGCCGACTTCGTGCCGGGGTGCCCTTCAGTACGGCAACAGGGCTTTCCGATGCTGGAGGCCCGAGGGTCACGGGCCCCTCGACCTGTCCGAAGCGATCAAGGAGAGCTGCAACGTCTTCTTCTACCAGGTGGGCCTGCGTCTGGGCCTCGATCCTCTTCTAGACGGAGTGAACGGACTTGGCTTCAACCAGGCCACGGGCCTGGATATTCCGGGGGAGATATCCGGCCGCTTCCCTCCGTCCCGAGACTGGTACGACCAGAGGTTCGGAAGAAGGGGATGGACGGAGTCGGTGGTTCTGAATCTGTCGATCGGGCAGGGTGAAACCGAGCAGTCACTGCTGCGGATGGCCCAGTTTTACTCGGCACTTGCCACCGGTCGATCCCCCATCGTCCCACACCTCCTGCAATCCGAGGTTCTCGAGCGAGTACGCGAGGGCTGGACGCTGGACCTGCCCGAAGCGCGGAGACAGGAGCTCCTGTCCGCGCTCAGGCGTGTGGTCAACGAGCCCGGGGGGACCGCGTACTGGCACAGACCCCGCGAGTGGACCCTGGCAGGCAAGACGGGTACGGCCCAGAACCCTCACGGTGAGCCACACTCGTGGTTCGTGGGATTCGCTCCCGCGGACGATCCGCGCATCGTGATCGCGGCCATTGTAGAAAACGGGCATCCCGACAATCGGACGTCCCTTGCCGTGCCGCTGGCTTCGCAGATCGTGTCCCGGTATCTGAGGAGCGCAGGCGTTGCACCGAACCGTCCAATAGAAGGGCCGGCCCAACCGCCGCCCGCCGGTGTCTCCGGCGTCGCTGGGGTCTCGCGTTGAGGCGGGATCGGGCATCCGCTCTCAGCGGACTGGGAGATCCGGTGTTGCTCGGCTCGGCTCTCGTTCTCGCTGCGCTTGGTATCGGGATGATCTGGTCGGCGGGCCAGGTGGACCTTCCGTCACTGGTGACAGGGGCGTGGGCCCGCCAGCTGGTGTGGCTGTGCATCTCGATCCTGGCTTTTGCCATTGTCATCAGAGTGCCGATGCGCTGGCTCGAGTGGGCCACGCCCTGGATCTATGCGTTTTCGATCATCCTCCTGGCGGCCGTCCTGGTCGTCGGCGGCGGGCCGAACACTCGCAGCTGGCTCCGGGTCGCGGGTTTCTCTTTCCAGCCAGCGGAGCTGGCGAAGTTGGCGACGATTCTGCTGCTCGCGAGGTTGCTCGGATCGCGCAAAGAGCCGCAGACCAGACTATTCGATCTCTGGAAGGCGGTTCTCGCGGTCGTCGTGCCGTTTCTCCTCGTCATGGCCCAGCCGGACCTCGGCAGCGCGCTGATCTTCGTGGTGATTCTGGTAGCAGCACTGTTCTGGGCCGGTATCCCCCTGTTCACGATCTTCATGCTGGTCAGCCCGGGAGTAAGCCTGATCCTGGGCTTTTCAGCGGCCGTGTGGGGCGTCTGGTTCATGATCGTGATGGTGGGCCTCTACCTGAAAGGGCCGTTTCTGGCTGAAGCTGTCGCCGTGGCGCTGGCCAACCTCGTCGCCGGGGCGCTTGCCACTCCGCTGTGGAATCGTCTCGCCCCGTATCAGCAGCGCCGATTGGTGGTCTTCCTCGATCCGGAGGTCGATCCGAGAGGCGCGGGCTGGCACCTCATCCAGTCGAAGGTCGCGATCGGATCGGGAGGTGTGACGGGACAGGGATTCGGGCAGGGGCCACAAAAGCGCCTGGCCTTTCTACCGGAGCAGCACACCGACTTCATCTTTTCCGTGGTCGGAGAAGAGCTGGGCCTGATAGGGGTGCTCGCCTTCCTTGGCCTTCTCGCCTGGTTCCTTCGGCGCGTGCTAAGAGTGGCCGCCGAGTCGACCCAGGGGTTTGGAAGCCTGGTCGTCTTTTGCTTCTTCGCCGTCTGGTTCTGTCATCTCGTCATCAACGTGGGGATGACCGTAGGGCTGATGCCCGTGACGGGCCTGCCGCTTCCGTTCATCAGCTATGGAGGATCGTTCCTCCTGACTACCTTCATGGGCCTCGGTCTCGCGTGCCGGGTCGCGTACGAAACCTGAAGGCTCTGGGCCCGTTGCGGGCGAGGGTTCGCCGTGGCTCCGGCTCCGGTTATATTCCTGCTCGCCTTTCGTCACGGTTCGAGCGAGGAAGCATGGCCTGGTTCCGGAAAGAGAAGCAGAAGCTCGTCGCCCAGAAGCGAGAGCTGGCAGCGGACGTATGGGAGAAGTGCGACGGCTGTGGTGAGATCCTGTACACCCGCCGGCTCGAGGAAAACCACCGCGTGTGTCCGGAATGTGGCCACCACTTCAGCATCTCGGCACCTCAATACGCTGACGTCCTGTTGGACGACGGACTTGTGGAGGAGTTCGACCCGGATCTCCGGTCGGCGGACCCTCTGGGTTTCGTGGATTCCAAGCCCTACCTGACGCGGATCGCTCAAGCCGAGCAGAAGGTGGGGAGCTATGACGCGGTCCTGACTGGAGCCGCCCGCATCGAGGGTCGAGACGTGTGTGCCGGGATCATGGACTTCGGATTCATCGGCGGTTCGATGGGCTCGGTGGTCGGAGAGAAGATCGCTCGCATGGTCGAGCAGGGGGTCGAGCGATCGTGTCCAGTGCTCATCGTGTCGGCCTCGGGCGGAGCCCGGATGCAGGAAGGGATCTTCTCGCTCATGCAGCTCGCCAAGACCTCCACGGCTCTGCAGCGTCTCGCTGGGGCTGGCCTGCCATATATCAGTATTCTCACGCACCCGACGACCGGTGGAGTCACAGCGAGCTTCGCCATGCTCGGTGACGTGAACCTGGCGGAGCCGGGCGCCTTGATCGGTTTCGCGGGCCCTCGCGTGATCAAGGAGACGATCCGACAGGATCTTCCGGATGGATTCCAAAGGTCCGAGTTCCTGCGCGACCATGGAATGGTGGATCGGATCGTACCGCGCGGTGAGATGCGCGACACCGTCGCGCTGCTTCTTCACCACATGAGCTGAGCCGGCCCTTACTTCACCGCACGCGCGTCCCGGGACCACCATTGGCGGCTCTGAATCGCTTGCTCGAACGTCGCCCGGCCCACCGGATCCGCTGGGGCCTGGAAAGGACGAGGGCGATGCTCCGTACGCTCGGCGATCCCCATCTCGAGCTCGAATACGTTCACATCGGTGGTACGAACGGGAAGGGCTCCACGGCGATGCTTGCCGAGGCGGCCCTGCGCCGTAGTGGTCGGATCACCGGCCTGTACGCGTCGCCGCATCTGTCCGAGTTCTCCGAGCGCATTTGCATTCGTGGGGTGCCGGCCGATGCCAACCTCCTGGAGGACTGCGCGAAGCAAGTGCTCGGGGTCGCCGAGCGGGAGGACGCGTCGTTCTTTGAATCGGCCACGGTCCTCGCCTTCGAGGCGTTTCGCAGGGCCGGGTGCGAGACCGTGGTCGCGGAGGTGGGTCTTGGCGGCCGGCTAGACGCCACGAACGTGGTCCAGCCGCAGGTGGCCGTCATCGCGTCGGTAGACATGGACCACTCGGACTTCCTGGGCGACACGCTCGAGCGGATCGCGTTCGAGAAGGCCGGCATACTGAAGGCAGGAGTGCCCGCCGTGCTCGGACCGCTGGCACGAGGGCCGACCGAAGTCGTGGCCGCGCGGGCCATGGAGCTGGGGGCACCGCTGGACATATTCGGGCGAGACCTTGCCGTTGACCACGTCTCGGTCGGCGTTGACGGGACCCGCTTTCGATATCTCTCTGGTGGGTGGGCCAACGGGTTGCAGGTACGCACCCGCCTGGTCGGTCACCACCAGGCTCGGAACGCCGCTCTCGCGATCCGCTCGCTGGAGCGGTACGAGTTCGGTGTATCGCGTGAAGACGTCGCATCGGGTATGAGCGACGCGGTCTTGCCGGGTCGTTTCGAGGTCCTGACCCGGCGGGGTCGGTCGTGGGTGCTCGACATCGCGCACAACCCGGCCGCGGTTCGTGTTCTCGCCGATCTTGTGCGCAGCCTGCCGATACCTCGCCCCGTGGTCTTTCTGGTGGCGATACTCGGAGACAAGCCATGGGGCGAGATGCTCGACCCCCTGCTGGCTGCGGGGTCCGCCGTCGTTCTAACCACCTCGCCATCATCGCCGGTGGAACGACGCTGGAAGTTGGATGAGGTCCTCACGGTGACTTCGGGAAGGGCCGCAGACGAGCCCGATTTCGGGCGCGCGATGACCCGCGCCAGGGAACTCGCGGGTGAAGGGACGGTAATCGTGACCGGGTCCGCGCATACCGTCGGAGATGCCCGGAGCCTCTTCCTGACAGACACTGACGAATACTGAACTGGAGTGAGTCCATGAGATACGATCCGGAGGCCGTACGGCCGATGCGGGACGAGCTGATCCGCCTGGGCGCCGAAGAGCTCAGCACGCCCGATGAAGTAGACCGGGTGCTCGGTGCGGGTGATGGCACGACTCTGCTCGTCATCAACTCGATCTGCGGCTGCGCGGCAGCCAACGCCAGACCCGCCGTGGCCATTGCCACCGGGCATGACGTGCAGCCTGACCGGATCGTAACCGTGTTCGCCGGCCAGGACGTGGACGCGACGGAGCGCGCCAGGAAGTACATCGATGGATTCCGCTCTTCGAGTCCTTCGCTCGCCCTGTTCCAGAACGGGAAGCACGTGTTCATGCTTGAGCGCCATCAGATCGAGGGTCGAGACGCGAGCGACATCGCAGGAGAACTCAGAGAAGCCTACGACAGGTTCTGTCAGGTCGGCTGAAACTCCCCGAGTATCGTCCAGTGCGACGCAGAGCGCCGACCATGAAGGCCGGCGCTTTCTGTTGCCGGTCGCCTGAGGCGCCGCATACATTGGCGACCTCATGATCACGTCCAGCTTGCCCGGCTTCCGGGATTTCTATCCGGCCGATCTGGCACTGCGCTCGCACATCTTCCGCACGTGGCGGAAAGTGGCGCGCCGGTACGGCTTCGTGGAGTATGACGGTCCTCCGCTCGAGAGCCTCGAGCTTTACACGCACAAGTCGGGTGAGGAGCTCGTCGGACAGCTGTACCGCTTCACGGACCAGGGCGGCCGAGAGATAGCCCTGCGCCCTGAGATGACTCCGACGTTTGCCCGCATGGTCGCCGCTCGTGCCGGCGGTATTTCGAAGCCGATAAAATGGTTCTCGATTCCACAGCTCTTCCGGTATGAGAGACCGCAGAAAGGCCGTCTCCGAGAGCACTTTCAGCTGAACGTCGATATCGTCGGTGAGACGTCGGTGGCCTCGGATGTGGAAGTCGTGGCCGCTGCCATCGATGTGCTCCGGGAATTCGGACTCGGACCGGAGGACTTCGTCGTTCGCTACTCGGACCGGGAGCTGATCTCGGCGGTACTGATGGAGCTCGGAATCCCCGAGAGCGCACTGCTGGCCACGTTTGCCGCGCTCGACAAGTCAGACCGCGAATCCGAAGAGTGGCTGTGCGATCGCCTTGTGGAGGCGGGAGTCGACACCAGGGCGGCCACGCGCGTTCTGGGCCTGGCTGGCATGAGCCTCGAGGATGTTTCGGAGCAGTTCGGGACTGTTCCGGCTATCGCGGACATGGTGAGGAGACTCGATCAGTTTCGGGCCCAGATCGAAGCTGCGGGGCTTGCGAGCTTCGTCCAGCCTGACCTGCGACTCGTGCGTGGTCTCGCCTACTACACGGGCCTGGTGTTCGAGGTGTGGGATCGCCGCGGCAAGTTCCGGGCGATCTGTGGAGGCGGGAGATACGACGATCTTCTGGAGGCTGTCGGCGGGCCGGAGCTGCCAGCGCTCGGGTTCGGCATGGGCGATGTGGTCCTCGCGGAGCTGCTCCGGGACCGTAACCTGGTTCCGGAGTCTGGAGACGCGCTGGATGATTTCGTGATCCACGTGTCGGAGGAGCAATTGCCGGCCGCGCTGCGCATCGTGCACTCGCTCAGGTCGCGTGGTCGGCGGGTGGGCTTCGACTACCGGAGCCGGAGCGTGTCTCGGCAGTTCAAGGTGGCGAACCAGGCGGGTGCGGCGCGAGTCATCGTCGTCGGTCCTGAGGAGGTCGAGTCGGGTAAGTGTGTCGTTCGCTCGATGGACACCGGGGAGGAGTCGAGGATGGGTTTGGACGAGCTGCTCACGGATTCGACCTGACCAAGGAAAACCGAACGGAAAACGGCCGGGCGTGGGGCCGGGCCCAGGGGTTGATAGAGCATGACGAACGGAAGAGGGCTGACTTCCCAGAGCCAGGACTTTTCGGCCTGGTACAACGAGATCGTGCAGCAGGCGGAACTGGCGAGCCAGTCGCCGGTGCGTGGGTGCATGGTGATCCGTCCGTACGGCTACCGCATCTGGGAGCTGATGCAGGGTGCGCTGGACGGCATGTTCAAAGCCACCGGTCACCAGAACGCGTACTTCCCGCTCTTCCTTCCCAAGTCATCTCTCGATCGGGAGGCCGAGCACGTCGAAGGATTTGCACCGGAGACGGCCGTCGTCACGCACGCGGGGGGGGCTCAACTCGAAGAACCGCTCGTGGTCCGGCCGACGTCCGAGGCTATCATCTGGCCCATCCTCGGTGACTGGATCCACTCGTATCGCGACCTGCCCGTGCTGCTCAACCAGTGGGCGAACGTGGTCCGCTGGGAGATGCGGACACGGCCATTCCTGCGCACGACGGAGTTCCTGTGGCAGGAAGGTCACACGGCGCACGCGAGCGAAACGGAGGCCGAAGAAGAGACGCGTCGGATGCTTGGCGTCTACCGCACTTTCATGGAAGAATGGATGGCCATGCCGGTGATCACCGGGCTGAAGACGGATTCTGAGCGCTTCGCCGGTGCACTGCGCACCTATGCCTGCGAGGCCTTGATGAAAGACAACAAGGGCCTCCAGGCAGGAACGAGCCATAACCTGGGCCAGAATTTCGCCCGGGCGTTTGATGTGCGCTATCAGACGGAAGAGGGTGAGCACGTCTACGTATGGAGCACGTCCTGGGGCGTTTCGACACGGCTGGTCGGGGGACTCATCATGACGCACGGTGACGACGAAGGGCTCATCCTTCCGCCGAAACTGGCGCCGTACGAGGCAGTTATCATTCCGATCTGGCGGAACGACGAGCAGCGTGGAGTGGTGCTCGAGGCTGCGAGCTGGGTTCGAGCAGACCTGGAGGCGGCCGGGGTGCGAGTTCACGTCGATGTGCGCGAGGGGATGAACCCGGGTGCCAAGTACTACGACTGGGAGCGACGCGGGGTACCGGTCCGGCTCGAGGTAGGACCAAGAGACGTGGAGGCCGAGAGCGTGATGGCCGTGCGGCGCTTCGTCCCTCAGGCCACCGACAGGAAGACTCAGTTACCAATGTCCGGCGCCGCCGAACGGCTGAGGGCGATGCTAGTCACGATTCAGGATGAGCTGTTGGCCGCGGCGCGAGACCGGCGCGAGTCCGCCACCGTGAGGGGGCTCGAGGACTATTCGGAATTCCGGAGTCTGATGGAGGAACAAGGCGGATTCGCTTATACCGGCTGGTGTGGCGATTCCGGCTGCGAGCAGAAGGTCAAGGACGATACGAAGTCGACGATTCGCGTCATCCCGGACGAGGAGTTCCGGTCCGAGGATGTGCCGGTGCACTGCCTGTGCGGTGCACCCTCGATGTGCGAGGTGGTGCGAGCACGGGCGTACTGACGAACAGGCGTCGGTCGCCGTAAGGAGCGCGGAGTGGCGGATCTACGGGAGCTGGTCGAGTTTCTCGATGAATACCTTGACGTGCGGAGGGTTCCCGACTATCCGGGTGCGTGGAACGGTCTCCAAGTCGACTGTCGCTCGCCTATCGAGTCGGTGCGCGTGGCGACCGATGCCTGCCAGGCAACCATCGACGAATCGGCCCGGGAAGGCGCTCAGCTTCTGGTCGTCCATCACGGCCTGTTCTGGGGCGAGCCCCTGCCCGTGACCGGCCGATCGTACCGCCGACTGAAGGCGCTCCTCGAAGCCGACATGGCATTGTACAGCGCGCATCTGCCTCTCGATATCCACCCGGAAGTCGGCAACAACGCGCTTCTCGCTCGGGATCTCGGCCTCATCACAGAGGGAACGTTCGGCAGTTGGTCGGATCTGGAGGGCCTGGGGCTGTGGGCAGTGACGGACCTGTCGCTGCGGGAGTTCGTCGCGAAGGTGACGGATGCGTGTGGTGACGCTCCGAAAGTGATTCAGGGTGGTCCGGAACATGTGAGACGGGTCGGTATCGCGACCGGATCGGCGGGGTCGCTGATCGAGCAGGCGCACCAGGAGGGGCTCGACACCTTCGTGACGGGCGAGGGGAGCCATCACACGTTCCATGAGGCCACCGAACTCGGGCTCAATCTGATCTACGCCGGACACTACGCGACGGAGACCGCGGGCGTCCGGGCGCTCGGCGATATCCTGGCGGACCGGTACGGCGTCGATTGCCGATTCCTCGATCATCCCACGGGAATGTAGCGTGCCCAAGCTGAGCGAGCGCCTGTCCCGCGCGGTCGAAGGCCGCTACGAGATCATGGACGAGCTGGGTCGTGGGGGCATGTCCATGGTCTTTCAAGCCCGGGACGTCAGGCACGATCGTATCGTCGCCGTCAAAGTGCTGCTTCCGGAGCTGGCGGCGTCGGTGGGAGCGCAGCGGTTCCTCCGTGAGATCGAGATCGCGGCCGGACTCGTACACCCGCACATTCTCCCGCTGTACGACTCGGGGGAGGCGGAAGGACTGTTGTACCACGTGACTCCGAGCATCGATGGAGAGACACTCCGCGATCGCCTGAAGAGGGAGCGGTACCTGTCGATCGAGGAGGCCTCCCGGATCACGGCGGAGGTCTCGGATGCGCTCGACTTCGCCCATGCGCAGGGTGTCATACACCGTGACATTAAACCCGAAAACATACTCCTTACGCGCCGTCATGCGCTGATCACCGACTTCGGAATCGCTCGCGCGATCACGCTGGGGGGAGGGGAACGCCTCACCGAGACAGGAATGGCCGTGGGCACGCCCGCATACATGAGCCCCGAACAGGCGCGCGGTGAAGCCGTGCTCGACGGGAGAAGCGATATTTACTCGCTGGCGTGTGTGACCTACGAGATGATGGCGGGCGAGCCGCCATTGGCGGGTCGATCGCCCCAGATCACCATGGCGCGGCGGCAAGCCGAATCGCCGGCATCTCTGGTTCTTCTCCGTGAGACCGTTCCGGAAGCCCTGGATGCCGTAGTGCTCAAGGCACTGAGTCGGCTGCCCGCGGACCGCTATCCGACAGCCGGACAGTACATGGATGCGGTGCAGATGGCGGTGGGGGCGGCTTCCGGGGCACATGCCAGTGTGAGCACGCCGAGCGTCGTGACGCTTCCGCCCAGCGCACATCAGGCAGCGACCGTCGGCGCGTCTCCGAGTCAGGCGGGCGGGCGGCTGTCGTTCTGGGAGGAGCTGAAGCGGCGCAAGGTGTACAACGTGGGCGTCATCTACATGGCGGCGAGTATCGGAATCGTGAGCTTCCTGGCAAACATGAAGGAAATCTACGGGCAGGCGGCGTGGTATAGCTTGTTGCCGATTCTCCTGCTTGTCGGACTCCCCGTTTCTCTGTTCCTGGCGTGGACGTTCGAGGTCAGTCGGGAGGGTGTCCGGCGCACCGGAACCTACGAGATCGCGGCGGAGCGAGAGCGTCGCTGGCCTATCGTCAGTCGGCAGGCGCTGATCGCGGTCCTGATCATCGGAGCGGCGTACGCGGTATTCGAAATCGTCCGACGGCTGTTCTTCTCGCCGTCCTGACTCGCCTCAGAACACAGAGAACTTCAGGCCCTGCAGATACCTGTCTGGATCTGCCCTCACGTCGCGAGTCAGCAGCGCGATCTCCTCTGAGGCAACCTGAATGTTCTCGGTCGCCGCCGTAAGGCGATCGTAAAGCTCGACGTCGTTGACCATCTTCCCCAGGGTGCCGTCGCCCTCGTCTACCTTCCGAAGGATGGATGCGAGCGACTGACTTCCGGCGTCGAGGTCGTCGCCGGCGGCGGCGAGTCTGGCGGTGAGGGTGTCTATGTTGGCCAGCGTCCGGTCGATCTCGGGCCCCGAAGTCGCTTCGGCCAACTGTTGGGCGGCCTGGTTCAATGCCCCGATGAGCTCCTTGAGGGCCGTAGACTCGCTCTCGAGCAGGATCTGGACTTCCTCCATGCCTGCGGCGAGCGATCCCGCCGTCGAATGCACATCGGCGATCAGACTGTCCGACAGGAGGCGTTGGGTCTGCTCGAGCACACGACCCGCGCGGTCCCCCAGCGTCCCTGCCAGATCGTTCAGGCCCGGTGAGGGGGTAGCCGTGATCGTATCACCCGTCGACAGGATCTCGGTCGACACACCGGGGATGAGGGCCATCACGTTGGCCCCGAGGAATCCCGACGTCTTGATTTCTCCCCGTGTATCCCTGGGAAGCTGGCCCTGGAAAGACACGACGACTTCCATCGCCACGTGGTCCTGGCGCAGCTCGACTCGCCGGACTGATCCCACCTCGACACCCAGCAGCGTGACCGGTGTGCCCTGCGTGATAGCCGCCGCTTCCGGCGCGACCGCATAGACGACCAATCGGTCGCCGCCCGGCTGGCGCCCGCTGACCCAGGCGACTCCCAGGATCAGCGCAAAGAAGCTCACGACGAGGAGTATCCCGACCTGGAGCTCCGTCCTGTACTGGTCTCTCAATCCCGGGTCACGCATGGGGCACCTATTAAGTGAGTTTCGGGTGGAGGAAGTCCTGTACTATGGGATCGGCCGATTCACGAAGCTCGGTCGGGGTACCAGACGCACGGATCCCCCCATCCGCCAGCAAGGCGATCCTATCGCCCAGATAGAACGCAGATTCCACGTCGTGAGTCACGATGACGCTCGTGGCCCCTATCTCCCCCTGCAGACGCGCGATCAGGCGATTGATGACGTTCGCGTTGACGGGATCGAGCCCTGTGGTCGGCTCGTCGTACAAGATGTACCTCTGGCGGCCAACGATGGCCCGCGCGATAGCGACCCGTTTTTGCATCCCGCCGGACAGCTCCGAAGGCAGCAACCGCAGGACCTCCGGTCCGAGGTTCACGTGCTCGATCGCCTCTCGCACGCGTGGGTCGCGGTGAGCCTCGTACTCACGGACCTTCGCCGGCGACAGCCCCAGCTGGATGTTCTGTCCCGCCGTCAGCGAGTCGAACAGAGCCGCGTTCTGAAACACGTAACTGATGCGGGACCGGATCTCACGAATCTGCCTGCCGTTGGCCTTCGGGACGGACATACCCTCGACGAGCACCTCCCCTTCATCCGGATCGAACAGGCCCACGATATGCTTGAGAAGCACGCTCTTCCCGGTACCGGAGGGGCCCATGATCACGAGGCTCATTCCCTCGTGGATGTCCAGGTCCACTCCGTCCAGCACCCACTTGCCGTTGAGGTTCTTCCTCAACCCGCTGATCTCGATCATCCCACTGCCTTGTAGAGAGGCGCGAGGACCACGTCGAGGACCATCAGTGCCACTATGATCGCGACCACCGTGTTGCGGGCCGTCCGGCCGACTCCCGCCGCACCGCCCTCAGCCTGCAGCCCAGTGTAGCAGCCTATGAAGGTGATCGTTACGCCGAAGAACACCCCCTTGACGATCGAGAAGATCAGAGCAGCCGAGTGGTAGTAGCTCCTGACTCCGTAGACGTATTCATGGGTCGTCATGTCCAGCATGGCGATCGCCGTGAGCCATCCACTCCAGATGCCCGCGACATTAGCGAGGATCACGATCGGCACCATCATGACGGCGCCCGCGATGACACGCGGGGCGATTAGCTCTTCGACCGGGTCGCGTCCCAGGGTGCGAAGGGCGTCGAGCTGATCCGTGACCTTCATCGTCCCAAGCTCGGCACCGATCCCCGCGCCCACGCGGCCGGCCATGATGATCGCCGAGAGGAGCGGCGCGAGCTCCGTGAGCATGCCCGCAGCCACTGCGTTCCCCACGATCCACATCGGCAGTTCCGTGAATTGGTATCCACTCTGTTGCGCGAGGATCGATCCGCTCAGCGTGGCCACCAGGAGGACCAGTGGCAGGCTGTCCACTCCGATAGCCTTGGCCTGGCGAAAGGTCTCCCGGATGTGATCGCGTGGATGAAACAGGGCCAGCATGGTGGCGCCCCACAGCACCCCGGCGCGACCGATGTGGCGTGTCACCAAGAGGCCCGCGCGACCGATCCCGCGGAGCCACAAGACCGGGAGGAGATCTCCGCCTGGCGGCCCTTCACCTGCTGTGAGGCTGGACTCCGGGGCCAAGAGCGGCGCCGCCTTTCAAGCGATCGCCGAACGGGTGGGCTCGACGATGGGTATCGGGTGTGCTTCCGAACCGACGAGCAATCGGTGTACCGTCCGGCAAGCTACCACGGTGTGGCACGCCAACCAAGACCGTAGGAAGCGCTCTTTCAGTCCTGTTGAACCGTCGTGTCGCGAGCCGGACGCTGGCCTTTCACCGGTCTCTGGAAGCGCGACCGGAAGTCGCTGTCCCGTGGCGCGGGGCGCTTGAGCCGATCGGCGCCCGCGACCGAGTCGGCCGCGAGGCCCGGGGACGATCGGGTAACCGCTGTCCGGGCCTCCTCGCCCAATTTCCCCTCGGGCTCGGATCGGGCCTCCGTCTCCCTGTCGAGATTCGCGATGCGTGCCGAATCGTATCGCTGGGTGATCTGTTGCCACAGACCCTCCATTCGGCCGGCCTCCCCACCGCGACTCTCGGCGAAGTCGAGGATCTCTCGTGCAGTCACACCCTGCCCGGCGAGAATATCCCTCCTCGCCGAGTCCGCCTGCGCTTCCCGCTCCTCCTCGGTGGAGCCCGCGAACGGATCGGCGTCCAGCAGCATGAGATCGGTCATGACCTGTACGTAGGCTTCGTCGCTGACCGGGCCCGGATCTTCCTCCTCCTGGGCCTGCGCGCAGCCGGCGACGGCGACAGCGCACAGCACGGTCACGACCCGTCGGCGGGGGGCCTCTCGTATCTCCATGTTTCTAATCTCCCATCCGATGCGCGTCGGGGCCAGTTGAGGCCGAGGACGTGCCTGGGCCTATTTGATGCAGGTCGTTCAGGCCGATAGCTTCAAACAGGGTCCGGCGTGCCGGCCGGATTTCTTGCTCCCGACCGCTTCCCGACGGGCCGAGTTAGCCCCGAACCGAGGATCGACCTTGATGCGCTCAGGTGGCGGCATGGCCCTCATTCTCCTGATGACGACGGTCGTTCGGGCCCCGGCGCAGCCCGTCCCATCGCCCGCTGAGACCCTCGGCCATGCCCTCGGAGAGCGGTTTTCGGATGCCTCCGACGTGGCACGGTACGCGGAGTCCCTGGCCGCGGCCTCGGATCGGATCAGTCTGGTGCGTTCGGGAATCACGGCCGAGGGGCGCCCCTTACTCCTTCTCGTGATCGCGTCCGATCGCAACACGGCTGGAATCGAAGGCATACTCCAGCAGAACATGAGACTCACGGATCCGGAACTGGCTGCGTCTGATGCCTCGGAGATCGCCCGGATGAACCCGGCGGTCGCGTGGTTCACGTACGGAATGCACGGAGATGAGAGCGCCTCGACAGAAGCGGCGCTGTGGACTGCCTGGGACCTTGCGGTGGATGGAGAAGGGACAGAGGGAATCCTGGACTCGCTGATCGTGGTTATCGACCCGATGGCGAATCCGGACGGACGCGACCGGTACGTGCAGTGGTATAGGGGAGCCCGCGGCGCGCGCCCCAATCCGGAGGCGGCGAGCCGTGAGCATCACCCGCCCTGGCCTGGAGGACGCTACAACCACTACCTGTTCGACCTGAATCGGGATTGGACATGGGCGACCCAGGCCGAGACCCGGGCTCGGCTCCGGCAGTGGCAGCGCTGGAATCCGCAGGTACACGTCGACTTCCACGAGATGGGCTACTCGAGCAGCTACTTCTTCTTCCCGGCCGCGGAGCCTCTAAACCCGATCTATCCGGACTATACGGTGCGGTGGGCCGAGTACTTCGGGCGAGCCAACGCAGCCGAGTTCGATCGACGCCGGTGGCTGTATTACACGGGTGAGACCTTCGACATGTTCTATCCGGGATTCGGCGACAGCTGGCCGAGTCTGGTCGGCGCGATCGGCATGACCTACGAGCAGGCAGGGAGCCGCCGGGCCGGTCTCGTCGTGCGCCGCCCGGACGGGACGGAGCTGACTCTCGAAGATCGGGCGACCCGTCACCGGGTGGCGGGCCTCGCCACACTGAGGGCGGCTTCCGCGCGCAAGACGCCACTGCTTACGGAGTACGCGGGCTTCCATCGCACCCAGGGAGTCGATCAGTCGGATGTCCTGCTCGTTCCGGGTCCGGATCCGTCAGCGGTCCGCGACCTGGTGGAATCATTGCAGACGCAGGGCGTGCTAGTAGAGCGGGCCGCTCGCCCGTTCCGGGCCTCGGCCCGCCCGCATCCCGGATTCGCGGAGCGCGGAGACTTCCCGATAGGAACATTCCGGGTTCCGGCCCGTCAACCTCGGGGCCGGCTGGCCGTCACTTTGCTGCAGCCCGAGACCCTCCTGGGAGGGGAAGTGACGGCGACGTACGACATCACGGCGTGGTCCCTGCCGTACGCGTACGGTGTAGAGGCTCACTCGACGGGTCCGCTGAGTGGCGGCGATTTCGAGGAAGTGCCAGTCGTACGCATGGCGACGGAGGCCGAACCGCCGACGCTCGCCTACGGTTGGCTGGTCCTTCCGTCGTTCAGAGCCGCGGGGCCCTTGGTTCGCTACCTCGAGGGGGGATGCCGGGCATTTGCCTTGCGAAAAGCTTTCGAGCAGGATGGCGTTTCGTGGCCGGCGGGCACGATCTTCCTTCCCGGTGACGAAGGGGCCACGCGCGTGCTGGAGGCCACAGGACTGGCAGCCATGGCGCACCCGGTGGAGAGCGGAACGGCGTCACATGGGCACGACCTGGGCACGGGCTCGTCGATCACCCTCCAGTCCAGCCGAATAGCCGTTCTGATGGGATCGGGATTTTCGGCGGTGAGCTCTGGTTCCGTCTGGTATCTGCTCGAGGTGATGGCGGGCATTCCGTTCGATGCTCTCGAGGCGGCGCGGATCGACCGGGCCGATCTGGCCCCGTATGACGTGGTCGTCGTTCCCTCCAGCGATCCGGCGCGAACGGGGCCGAGCCTCGAAACAGTGCTCAAGGAGTGGGTGGAGCAGGGGGGAACCCTCATTGCCCTCGGATCGTCGGCCCGGTGGGCCTCAAACTCGCTCGTGCAGATCGGCCTCCGCGCCCCGGATGATGCGGATCTCGCGGCGGAAGAGCTGCGGCGTCTGGGTCTTCGGACGACCCGAGAGCGGCGCTCCGACGCTTGGGACGATTCCGTCACAGGGATCGTTCTTCCCCTCTCACTAGATCCCGATCATCCCCTGGCCTGGGGGGCGGGTCTCGGAAACGAAGATTCGTCGTCCTTCGCGTTGCACCTGAACGATCTCGGGTTCGAGCCTTCCCCCGAGCACCAGACGGTCGCAGCGTTCGGTGAATCTGTAGACGCCGTCAGTGGCGTCGTGAGCGAGGGCAAGCTGGATGAAATTGCCGCGTCCTCCTGGCTGTCAGTGGCCAGACTCGGAGTGGGTAAAGTCGTTCTCTTTGCAGACGATCCACTGTTTCGTCTAATGTGGCCCTCGAGCTTTGTCCTGTTTACGAACGCCCTGATCTACGGACCGCGCCTGCGATGACGTCTGCCGGATAGGCAGGGAGTGCGCCCGCGGGGCTGTCTAGTCCCGCCGGTGTGGCGGCTTTTTTGCCCGATCAGGAAGCCTGGCCGGGCATGTCTCTTGCCTCCATTCCGGGGGGCCAGATCAAGGCGGCTCCAAGAGAAAGAGAAGGCAGGCGGAACCGGTACAGGAGGTAACCGTTAGATGATACCGGCAGACAAACTGACGGTTCGGGCCGGTCGAGCTCTGCAGGGCGCAGCGGAGCTGGCCAGAGTTGAAGGGAACCCGGCGGTCGAGGACCTTCACTTACTCGCGGCTCTGCTCGACGAGGAGGACGGCGTCGTCGAGCCGGTGTTGCGCAAGGTAGGTGCCGAGCCATCGCGTATCCGGTCTGCTGTGGGGGAGGCCATGGGCCGCCTGCCTCGTCAGACGGGAGCAGCGCCATCGGCAAGTCGTGAACTCGGCCGGGTCCTCGACGATGCGGACGCCGAGGCGCGCCGGATGGGCGATCTCTACGTGTCCACCGAGCACCTGTTGATCTCGCTAGCCGGCAAGCGCGCGAGCAGCACGCGGGAGATCCTGGCGGATGCGGGAGCGGAGCCGGGAACACTGCGCGAGGCTCTTGCCACGGTTCGCGGGCCGCATCAGGTCACCGACCAGGAAGCGGAGGGCAAGTACCGGGCCCTCGAGCGATTCGGTGTGGACCTTACGGAGAGAGCCCGAAAGGGAGAGCTCGATCCGGTGATCGGTCGCGACGCAGAGGTCCGCCGCGTGATGCAGGTCCTGTCACGTCGCACGAAGAACAACCCGGTACTGATCGGGGAGCCCGGCGTAGGCAAGACCGCCATCGCGGAAGGTTTGGCGCAGCGCATTATCGCGGGTGACGTTCCGGAGAGCCTGCGCGACAAGCGGTTCATCCAGCTGGATATTGGCGCCATGCTGGCGGGAGCGAAGTACCGGGGAGAGTTCGAGGAACGACTGAAGTCGGCCCTCAAGGAGATCACCGAGGCGAAGGGCAAATACATCGTCTTCCTGGACGAGTTACACACGATCGTGGGTGCCGGGGCGGCAGAAGGCGCTGTGGATGCCGGCAACATGCTGAAGCCGCCGCTGGCCCGCGGCGAGCTGCGGATGGTTGGGGCGACCACGCTCGACGAGTACCGGAAGCATATCGAGAAGGATCCGGCGCTCGAGCGGCGTTTCCAGCCGGTCTTCGTGGGGGAACCGGGGCTGACGGAGACGGTCGGCATCCTGCGCGGTTTGAAGGAGAAGTACGAGGTTCACCACGGAGTGCGCATCACCGATCCTGCCCTGGTGGCTGCGGCCCGACTGTCGAACCGATATATCGGAGACCGCTTCCTCCCGGACAAGGCCATCGACCTAGTGGACGAAGCTGCCTCTCGGCTCCGGATCGAGATCGACTCGATGCCGGAGGAGATCGATGTGCTGGACAGAAGGGCGACACAGCTCGAGATCGAGCGGGAAGCCCTTCGGGAGGAACGGGACGCGCGCAGCACCGAACGCCTTTCTGCTCTTGAGACAGAGCTGGCGGAGATTCGCGAGCACCTCGCGGGTCTGAAGGCACGCTGGGGCCTGGAGAAGGAGGCGATCGAGCGGGTCCGGGAACTGAAGAGGCAGCTGGAGGAGACGTCCGTGACGGCAGAGCAGGCCACGCGGGCCGGCGATCTACAGAGAGCTGCGGAGATCACGTATGGCGAGATTCCGCGGCTCAGGGACAGCCTGGCCGAGGCGGAAGCGGATCTCACGCGCATGCAGGCGGAGGGGAGTCTCCTGAAGGAGGAGGTGGACCCGGAGGACATCGCGGAAGTGGTGGCGTCGTGGACCGGCATACCCGTCACGCGAATGCTGGAGACCGAGCAGGATCGCCTGACGCATCTCGAAGACCACTTGCATGAACGGGTCGTCAATCAGAGTGAGGCCATCACCGCCGTCGCGAACGCGGTGCGGAGGAGTCGTGCAGGCTTGCAGGATCCCGACCGTCCGGTGGGGAGTTTCATCTTCCTCGGTCCGACCGGTGTCGGAAAGACGGAGACCGCACGTGCCCTGGCCGAGTTCCTGTTCGACGATGATGAGGCGACGGTCCGCATCGACATGTCGGAGTACATGGAGCGGCACGCCGTCTCTCGCCTGATCGGAGCCCCACCGGGGTACGTCGGATACGAGGAGGGCGGACAGTTGACGGAGGCCGTCCGCCGCCGGCCTTACAGCGTAGTTCTGTTCGACGAGATCGAGAAGGCGCATCCGGAGGTGTTCAACGTCCTGCTGCAGATTCTGGACGACGGACGACTTACCGACGGCCAGGGACGGACCGTGGACTTCCGCAATGCGGTGCTCATCATGACCAGCAATCTGGGCAGTCCGTACATCCTGGAGCACCAGGGCGACGACTGGGAGGTGGTCGAGGGGAAGGTGAAGGATGCCCTTACGCATAACTTCCGGCCCGAGTTTCTAAACCGGATCGACGAGATTCTGGTCTTTCAGCCGCTCGGAAAGGAAGAACTGGAGCAGGTAGTCGGAATGCAGCTGGAACGCCTCGCAGCCCTGGCGAGGGACCGGCAGGTGGAGCTGGAAGTGACGCTCGCCGCTCGCAAGAGGATCGCCGAGGCCGGCTACGATCCCGCTTTTGGGGCGCGCCCGATCAAAAGGGCGATCCAGCGTCTGGTCTCGGATCCGCTGGCCATGGCTTTTCTCGAGGGCCGATTCCACGACGGAGACGTGATAGAGGTAGACGTGGCGGACGGCGAGGCCCTCGAGTTTCGGCGATCGGGTCGTCTCGAATCCTGACGACACGCGTCGGGGAGGGGGATGTCTTGACGCCCCCTCCTCGGGGCGCACATTACGCGCGAGAAGTGTGGATGACCTGGAACGGGAGAGGCTGATTTGATTCGCTCGCGGACGTCGTGCGGACCGTGGACCGGGCTGGCCGTGGCGGCCCTCGTGGCCACGACGGTGTCGGGATGCTCAACGCGGAAGTCGAGCCAGGACGGTTCGTCCGCCGGAGCATCGAATTCGGAAATGGCCGTCCAGGAGTTCCTGTATGGAGCGAATGCCGACGATTACACACGGATGTCGGACGTGTTTGGAACCGAAAAAGGGCCGGCGGTCGAACGATTCGGCGTCACCGATGTTGAGCAGCGCATGATCTTCCTCGCCAGTATCCTGAAGCACCAGAGCTACACGCTGCGGCAGGCGAACCTGGCACAGCTCGGCCCTGACCGAATTCGCTGGGACGTGAGCCTGACGGGCACCCGCAAGGGCGGCGTGGTGGTGCCGATCGTCACGGTCCCAGACGGGACCGGCCGGTGGTACGTGGAGTGGTTGAACCTGGATGCTCTGACCGCGTCGCCGGTTCCGTAGGCCCGTGGATGGACGCGACCGGAAATCACTCAGCGTTCTCGACCAGCTCTATCAGCACACCGCAGCAGTCCCGCGGATGAAGGAATGCCACTGGCCGATCTCCGGCCCCGGGACGGATTCCAGGCGGTATGGGAAGGATGTCTGATTGGGCCAGTCGTCCGAGCGCCTCCCGAAGATCGGGGACGCGGAAGCACACATGGTGCAGGCCCGAACCCCTCCGGCCGAGAAACCGCGCGACCGGCGACTCGGGGCCACTGGGCTCGAGCAGCTCGACTCGCCCGGATCCACGCCCGAAGAAGACTACTTCTACGGCTTCGGACGGAACTGTTTCGCGGCCTGCCGGGTTCTCTCCCAGCATGGCCTCGAAAACGGGGACGGCAGCCGGTAGAGAATTGACCGCGATACCGACGTGATCGATCTTGAACATTCCACACTCCGGTAGGCCGTTGGTGAACCGGCGGGATCACCCGCCTGGGGCCGGTGGAGCGGAAAACTAGATGCGCAGCGAGTGCTTTTCCACTGGAACGAGGTAATATCGTGTCAACTGCAGAACTCGTCACTTTGACAGACGGTAATTTCGAGCAGGAAATTGAGTCGAGCGAAGGGCTCGCGATCGTCGACTTCTGGGCCGAATGGTGCGGGCCGTGTCGTCTCGTGGGTCCCATGGTCGCGGAGCTCGCGAGCGAGTATGCCGGCAAGATCAAAGTCGGCAAGTTGGACGTGGACTCGAACCGAGAGACATCCCAGCGGTACGGAATCCGCTCGATCCCGAGCATTCTGTACTTCAAGGACGGCGAACTGGTGGACGTCGTGGTAGGAGCCGTTCCCAAGTCGCACCTGGAGCAGAAGATCCAGCAGTACGTCTGAATCGGGACTTGTTCGAGCCAATTGGAGGAGCCGCGCCCTCCCCCGTCAGTCGGGAGGAGGGCGCTCGTCTAGGATGACGCGAGCCACACTTTTCGTTGTCAGCACGCCGATAGGTAACTTGGCCGATCTCTCGGCCCGCGCACTTCAGACCCTGGAGAGCGTACCCGTGTTGTACGCCGAGGACACTCGCCACAGCGCGACTCTGCTCAGGCATTTCGGGTTCCGAACTCCGCTTCGCTCTTTGCACGAGCACAACGAGGCACGTCGTATCGAGGAAGTGCTGGAGCGGTTGGGTAGGGGTGAGGCGTGCGCCCTTATCTCAGATGCCGGGACTCCGACCGTATCGGATCCCGGCACACGCCTGGTATCGGCCGTGGCGCGTGCAGGCTTCCGGGTCGAGCCGATTCCAGGCCCTTCGGCGGTCACCGCGGCTCTCTCCGCGTCGGGGCTTCCCGCCGAACGCTTTCTGTTTCTTGGATTCGCGCCGAGGAAGGGGCGCGATCGGAAGTACTGGATGGAGCAGGCACTGGAATCACCCGACACGGTGATCGTGTTCGAAGCCCCCGGAAGGCTGAGCGGTCTCCTCGAGGACTGGATCGGCGGTGCGGCGGGGGACCGGCAGTGCGTGGTATGCCGCGAGCTCACGAAGCTGCACGAGGAAGTGCGTTACGGAACGGTGGCGACTCTCCGGGACTACTACACCGAGGAAGAGGTTCGAGGAGAGGTCACCGTCGTTCTGGAAGGTCGGGCCGCTGGAGCGTCCGAAGATCCGGTCGACGAGGAGCAGGCGTCGGCCGTCGCGCATCAGATGGCGCATGCGGGGCGAACGACGCAAGAGATCGCACGTCGTTTGCGGGGAGAGTTCGGGATGACACGAAATCGGGCGTACGGGCTGGCTCTCAGGGCGGCAGAAAGAAAGTGACTCCGGGCGAGGCGGCCCGAGAGCTAGCCCGTGCAGTCGCGACCGTCCGGTCCACGGGACGGAGGATCGCGCTGTGGAGAGCTGCCGTCATCGGCGTCCCAGCGCTGGCCATGGTCTCGGCGGCCGGCTGGGTGCCGGACGCGTGGCTGAGCCGCCCCGGTTCTGTTCTGCCGATTTTGGTGGCCGGTACCGGGCTGGTCGCGATCGGCGCGAGCGGTCTGGCGGTGGGTGCGTCCACACGGGCCTATCAGCTGCGACGAAGAGCCGCTGAGATCGAGAGGAGCCGGGGACTTGCCCGCGGAGACCTGCTGGGCGCGATCGAGCTCGGCGAGGGGCGTGTGGATTCTGTTGGCCTCGCCGACCTGCACCGGCTGCAGGTCGCCACGGTCCTCAGGGGACGATCCGCCCGGGAGATGCTGCCCGTTTCGCACGGGCGCCTGCGAACTGCGCGCCGGTTAGCCCTGCCCGGCATCGGGGTCGTGATTGCCGTTCTGGGCGTCGGCCTCATCGAGAAGCCGGTATCGGTGTCGAGAGCGCTCGGTATCCTGTCGCGGCCATGGGCCGCGACGTTCCCGCCTCCCCCCCCTTTTCTTAGCCTTGACCCTCCCGGCGGGGAAGTCTTGCGCGGGGACGGCTTCGAGGTCGTCGTCACCGCCGTGGGCCGTTCTCGGGTGAGTCTCGGACAGGTACGACCTGGAACTCCGGCCTGGAGGAATGCCCTCGAGGTGGTGGACGGCGCCGCGGTGGCCCGAATCGAGCCTGTGGATGAGACGATTCGCTTCTGGGCCGAGGACGATCGAGGGGGCGCCACGGATACTTTCGCCGTGGTCCCCCTGGATCCGCTCACGATCACGGATCTGCGGATCGAACTGGACTACCCGGGCTATCTAGGTCGGCCGAGAGAGGTGCTGAGCGGTCCCGTCAGCTTGCTGCAGGTCCCCTCCGGCACGCGGCTGGGCCTCACGGCTCGCACGAATCACCCGGTCGATCGCATGGGTCTCGCCCGGGCCCGCGAAGGGGAAGCGCTGGTTGACACGTTGGACCTCGAAGTTGCAGCCGATGTCGCTCGGGGGGAGCTCACCGCGGAAAACAGCGAGATTCTCTCGTGGTGGATGTTGGCTTCGGGGAGCGTTCCCGGTGTCCGGAACCCCCCGCCGATAGCTCTCTCGGTGAAGGCGGATGCCCCCCCGACGGTGGTCCTCGTCTATCCCGGCGAAGACCGGCTGCTGGGCATCGATCGGGCTCTCTCTCTGGTCATCGAAGCGAAAGACGACTATGGGCTCGCGGAGGTCGGACTCGTCTGGTGGCGCGAGTCGACGGGTGGCAGGAAGGATCCTGCCGTCCACGAGCGGCTGGCGGAGGGCAGTGCGGCGCGTCGGCTGTCCCTGCGGCCGATCATCGATCTCGAAGCCTCGGGCTTCCTCCCCGGCGACGAAATCGTGTACTTCGCCACCGCCACGGATTCGAACCCCGGATCGCCGGCGTCGGCGTCGGACACGTTCAGGGCCCGTCTTTCGAGTTTTGATGAACTCCGGAGCGAGGTTGCTCGTCGCACCGGCAGTCTGGCCGAGGAGGCTCGCTCGCTCCGGGAGCGGGCCGGGGAACTCTCCGATGAGGCTCGGGACGCAGAGCGCCGGAGCACCGGACGAGATCCGGGTGCCCGGCAGGCGGAGGCGACGGCCGATCGGGCCGACTTCGGGGCGACGCGAGAGGCCCGAGATCTTCTGGGAGAGGCTCGCCAGGTCGAGGCGCACTTAGCGCGCATGCATGAGAATCTGCGAAATGTCAGCACCGGCCTCGACGCCGCTACGTTCACCGATCCGGCCCTGAAGCGGCGTCTTGGAGAACTGGAGGCACTGTATCGAGAGATCCTCGATTCGGGCCTGCACGAGAAGATCGAGTCTCTGGAGGAAGCACTTCGCGGTCTCCACCGTGACGACCTGCGAGATGCCCTTCTCGATTTTACGCGCCACACCGCAGAGTTGGAGGAGCGACTCGACAGAGCCCTCGGGTTGTTGGAGAGGGTGGCCCTCGAGCAGTCCCTGGAGGGAGCCAGGCAGACGGCGGAAAACCTGGCTGATCAACAGGAGCGAGCGTCGGCGAGTGACCGGATGGACCATGCATGGGCGGACCGGCAGGAGCAGCGGGCAGCGGAATCGGAAGCGCTGGCTCGCCAGGTGGACGAGCTTTCCGACCGGCTCGAAGAGCAGCAGGCTCCGGAAGCCACGGCACGGACACGGGAGGCCGCGGAGGACGCCCGATCGGCATCGTCGCGGATGCGGTCGGCAAGGCGGCAGTCGAGGGGAGACCGGGAAGCGACCGACTCGAGGTCCGCGCAGGAGGCGAGGTCGGCAGCCACCGAGCTGGGGCGAGCTGAGCGGAATCTCGCGGCAGCAGGCGAATCGCTCGCGGAGGATTGGCGATCCGAAGCCATGAAGGTCGTCGGACGAGCCGCGGAGGAGGCCCTGGAGCTTGCGCGAGAGCAGGAACGGATTGTCGAGCGACTCCGATCCGGCGACCGCCCGGAGAACTTGTCCGGCAGTCAGTCTGCCGTCCGGGAGGGCCTCGACAATCTGTCGCAGTCCCTGGCGGAGGCGGGCCGGCAGACCGCCCTGATGGATCGCCGAACTGGCCCGGCCGCGGCCCGGGCGGGCAGGGAAATGGACGCCCTTGCGCAGAGCATTCCTGGTGGGGCAGCGCGCAGGCCCGAGGCCTTGCATCAGGGAGAGTCGGCGATACAGGCTCTCGGCGACCTGGCGGGTTCCCTGCTGGCCAGTGGGAGAGCCATGGCGGAGGCCAGCTCGGCCACGGGGATGGAGGAGGCCCTGGAGCGATTGGCAGGAATGGGCAGGCGGCAGGCCGGCCTCAACTCGGAATCCGGTGAGTTGTTCCTGCTTCTGCGGGAAGGTCGGTCCGGCGATCATCAGCTGCGAGATCTCGCGGCCCAGCAGCAGGGTGTATCACTCGACCTCCTCGATCTGGCGGCGGATCCAGCGGCGCGGGAGCTGGGAAGCCGGCCCGAAGAACTGGCCCAGGAGGCGGATGAAATCGCGCGGCGCCTGATGACGGAGACGCTGGATCGCGAAACGCTTTCTCGACAGGAGAGGCTGTTCCAGCGGCTGCTCGATGCGGGGCGTTCGCTGGAGAAGGACGAGGAAGACGCGAGACGACGTGAGGCGACCACCGCCAGGCCTCGAGTGGCCCTGCTCCCCGACGAAGATGTCGGGATCGTGGCCGGTCCGCGGTACCCGTATCCCGACGAGGACGACATGGGTGGGCTCACGGCGTCACAGCGGCGTCTGGTCTACGAGTACTTCGATCGCTTGAACGCCGGGAACGCCGAGGACCTGCCGTGAGTACCGTCCGGTGGCGGCTGACGGCTGCGAGTCTCGTCCTCGGGGTGTGGTTCGCGAATTCGGCATCGGCATTCGCACAGGACGCATCGGGCGGCGCCTCACTCGAGAGACGGGTGTTGGAGCGCGCTACGGGTCTGGAGCAAGCCGGCCGGGACGAGGAAGCCATGCGGGCCCTGGAACACCTGCTCGATGAGCAGCCCCTGTCCGTCTCGGCTCTCGTGCTTCTGGCGCAGATGGCAGAGCGATCTGGTGATCCTGGCAGAGTTCTGCCGGCGGCGGAAGCCGCGGCAGGGCTGGATGACTCGGGTCGTGCGGCGTTTCGACAGTTGTGGATCCGGGCGCTGCATGCGGCCGGTCTCCGGGACAGCGCGCTGACCTCCGCGATGCGCTGGACCGAAGAGCAGCCGACCGAGCCGTCGGCGTATGTTGAGCTGTCGGGGCTGTGGGCTCGATCGGGCGACGCGGGGGCGGCGATACGGACTTTCGAGGCAGGACGTGCGGCTATCGGCTCGGATCACCTGTTTGTTCAGGAACTCGCGGCCCTCCAGGCAGAACGGGGCGCGTACGCCGCCGCGGCCGCCGAATGGCGCGCGATGCTCGCCTGGGGTGAGCCGGGGATAGACGCCGTAGAGCGGCGCATCATCGATGCGGGCACGAGACGTCCTGAGGCGCTGGACGCGCTCCGTGCGGAGATCGCCGTGTCGGAGACCACCTTCACGGAGAGAAAGGGCGGTCTAGGGCTGGCGCTGCTCCTCGGGGAGTCCGCCTGGGCGAAGGAGATCGTGCAAGGCCTAGTTGCGGATCTTGCCGGACCCGCGGGTTCGGAGGTGCTGCGGGACTTCGTAGCGCGGGCGCGGGCGTCGGGAGACCTGGGTGGCGCTGCGTGGGCCGCGCATTCGCTGGCAGACCGGAGCCGGTCCAGGGACGAGGTCCTCTACTGGACGGCCATGAAGGCCGATCTGTTCTACGAAGCAGGAGACCTCGAGGGTGCGCGCGAGTCGTTCCGCCGTCTGGCGTCCGACGTACCGCCGGGATCCGATCTGTATGGACTGTCGCTCAGGCGGCTGCACGCCTTGACCGTGGACGATGACCTCGATGGGGCAGAGGCGATTCTCCGCGAGCACAAAGACCTGTACCCGGAGGATGATCTCGCTTCCATCGAGATGTCGGTGCGGTCAGCTCGCGGATGGATGAACGAAGGAAACCTCGAACGGGCACGAGGGGTGGTGGAGGCCGTGTCGCCCGCGGACGCGGACCAGGCGGCCCTGCAGGCCGGTGTTCTGGGCCGGCTGGAGATCCTGGCGGGTCGTCCGGAGGCCGCCCGGGGCCACCTGGAACTCGCCGCCGCGGTCCCGACCGGTCGGCCGGGATTCCGCATCGAAGCCCTGGAGCTTCTGTCCGTCGTCGAGGGAACGGATTCCGCGAGCCTGGTTACCCTTGGGAACGGTGTGATGGCAGCCACCGCAAGCGACGATTCCAGGCCGCTCGTCGAGTCGGTGACGCGGTGGTCCAGCGAGACTAGGCGGGGGGGCGACCGCATGGCGGCCCTCGCCGCGCGCGAACTCGAGGCTGCCGGTCACCCCGAGGCGGCGCGGACGGTTCGAATCGCGATCGTCGAAGGCTGGCCTGGTTCGGCTGCGGTTCCCCGGGCGCTGCTCGAATTGGCTCGCGGGGGCCGGATCGAGGATCCAGACGAGGCGACCGAGTGGCTCGAGCGGCTGATCGTGGACTATCCGGAGAGCGCCCTGGCCCCTGTCGCGAGGAGGCTCTTGTCCGAGTGGCAGTACGGGGTCCCGGGTGCATGAAGAAGGGACCCGTTCTCGTCTGCGTGGCGCTCTCCGTGTTCTCGCCGTCCACGGCTCGAGGACAGACACTACTCGTCCCCATGGATGGTCAACAGTCCAATCACCTGCGGGCATACGGCCTGGTCTACCAATCGATCGCCGCGGGCGAGCGAGCCGAGTGGCTGCTGAACTACCGAGGCGGGTCGTTCCTGCTTCCGGGCGTCGAGCACGTGCGTCGAAACGCGGCACTGCTGGGCGTGACGGTCGAAACCCTGACCGGTCGCGGCCTCGCTGCCCTTCGGGCGCGGATCGAGGATGCGAACATGGAAGCCGTTCCGCTTGAGAAGGCGCCGGAGGTGGCCGTGTACACGCCGCCGAACTCATCTCCGTGGGACGACGCGGTTACGATGGCGCTGGAATACGCGCGAATCCCTTACGCCCGGATCTGGGATCCCGAGGTACTGTCGGACGGACTCACCCGCTACGACTGGCTGCACCTGCATCACGAAGACTTCACGGGGCAATACTCCAAGTTCTACTTGAGCTATGCCGGATCCGACTGGCTACAAGAGGAAGTGGAACGGAACGAGGCGGTAGCGGTGGGGTTCGGTTTCGCCACGGTTCCGGACCTCAAGAAGGCGGTTGCGGGAGAGATACGTGACTACGTGGAGAGCGGGGGACTGGTGTTCGCGATGTGTACGGCGACCGAGACTCTGGACCTTGCCCTCGCTGGCCCGGACGTTGACCTGGCCGCCGCGTTCGCGGATGGTACACCGCCCGATTCCGACGCGGAGGGTGGCATGATCTGGGAGCTTTCATTGGCTTTCACGGGGGCGCGCCTGGTGCTCGATGGATCGGTGAGCGCCTTCAGCGACATCGACGGCCACCAGGTGAACACTCCGTGGCGGCAGCCCCTCGGCAGTTTCGAGCTGTTCGATTTTAGCGCCAAGATCGATCCGGTACCGGCGATGTTGACGCAGTCGCATGAGAGGGTCCTCCCGGACTTCTACGGTCTGACCACGAGCTTCAATCCGGATCGTCTGAAGGCCGGTGTAGTGGTTCTGGGGAGTGACGAAGAGCTTGGCGTGGTCAAGTACTTGCACGGGCAAGTGGGGGAAGGGAGTTTCACGTTCCTCGGTGGCCACGACCCGGAAGATCCGCGGCATCTCGTGGGTGATCTACCCACGGACCTGGATCTGAACAGGCATTCAGCCGGCTACCGCTTGATCCTGAACAACGTTCTGTATCCGGCAGCGCGCAAGAAGGCACTCAAGACCTGAGCGAGGCAGTCTAGGCATATGGACAAAGCGAGCAGGGCGGCCATTGCAAGTGCAAGGGCCTGGGTGCCGCCGTCGTGTCTCGAGGGGCTTTTCCCTTATCCGCTGGCCGATGTGCCGGACATCAAGGCCCGCGTGCTTGCTAAGAGACGATCCGTCGTCCTGCTCCCGGGATCCGTAATGGGTCAGAGAGGTGAAGGGTTCGTGCGCGCGTCCTTTGCGGTCGAGGAAGATCGCTGGCAGGATGCTGGCCGGAGGATCCGGGAGGCCGAGGCTCTTTGAGGGATCGGCTCGGTCCAGGGGGGCGCCAAGAGGGCGCCGAGAAGCGCCGCGAGACGCATGCCGCGCACCGTGCCCGGGCCTACCGGCGTGCGGTGCGGACGGGGCTGTTCGTCTCCGCCGCGCTTCACGCCCTCGTCGCGATCTTCCTTTCAGGGCAGTTCTACATCGGAACCCGGTCCTTCCGGCCGGTGGAGCTCCCGCCGCGACCCGCCGTAGGCCTCGAGGTGATCGACATTCGGGACATCGCTGCCGAGTCCGCTGTGGAGGACGTTATCGAGATGCCGCCCGAGGATCGTGAAGAAATATTGCGACCCGAGCCTCCGACTCCCGGGGACGGGGCTCGGCCGGCGCCGTCCGGGACGGAGGACGGGCCAGGGCTCACGAACGCCGAGCGCTTACGCCTGCGCGAGGGAGATCCGCGGCTGTGGCAGGACTTCACCGACCGCCCCATGCCCGAGTATCTCGAAGACCGCCTGGCGCTTGCTGAGGGAGCGATCCGGGCACGTCTCGGAGCCATGCTCGATAGTCTGCAGCTGTCGGAGGAACAGCGCCGGCGTGCGGTGGAGTGGCTGTTCGGGGAGGGCGACCAGCAGTGGGGCGTCACCCCGGACGGACTGATTCTCGGCGGTATGGTGATCCCGATGAACGTCGGAGCTCTTTTCGAGGCCGAAGGGCCGCTCGGCAGGGAGCTACGGCAGCAACAGCGCGACCTGGAGGACATCCAGCGCCAGGACTTCCGGACCGATGTCGAGCGCGCTCAGCAGGACCGTCTCGAGGAGATGAGGCGACGCAGCGAGGAGGAAGCCGAGCGTCGCCGTCAGGATTCCGCCGCGGCCGAAGCCGATACCACGGAAGGGGGGCGCTCGCCTCCTCGCGACTGAGCGACGGTTCCGCTAGACTATTTTGTTTACGAAGGCCCGCAGGGGAGCGCTGCACCCACGATCCCACGACGACATGACCGACGAGACCACACGACACGAATTGAGCGCACGCTTCGATTCGACCGGAATCGAGGCACCTGTCTACGCCCGGTGGCTGGAGCGCGGCGGATTCCACGTGGATGCTGCGAATGTGGCCGCCCCCTACGTTATCGCCATCCCTCCGCCGAACGTGACGGCGGCTCTGCACATGGGACACGGACTGAACAACACGATACAAGACGTGTTGGTCCGATTCCAGCGCATGCGCGGGCGCGACGCGGTGTGGATTCCGGGCACGGACCACGCAGGCATAGCCACCCAGAACGTCGTCGAGCGGGATATGGCGAAGGAAGGTCTCACACGACACGACGTCGGTCGGGATCGCTTCGTCGACCGGGTGTGGGAGTGGGTGGACCGATACGGCTCGACGATCATCGAGCAGCTCAAGACCATGGGTTGCTCGTGCGACTGGGAGAGGACCCGCTTCACACTGGATGAGGGTCTTTCCAGAGCCGTTCGCGAAGTCTTCGTTCGATTGTACGCAAAAGGGCTCATCTACCGGGGCAACTACATCATCAACTGGTGTCCGCGGTGCCTGACGGCGCTCTCGAACGAGGAAGCAGAGCATCAGGAGATCCAGGGCAAACTCTACCACATCCGGTATCCGCTGGCGGACGCCGAGGGCGAGTATGTCGTCGTGGCGACGACGAGGCCGGAGACCATGCTCGGAGATACGGCTGTCGCTGTGCACCCGGAGGACGAGAGAAACCGGAACCTGGTCGGGCGCGAGGTCGAACTGCCGCTCGTCGGCCGCCGCATCGAGGTGATCGCGGACGAGCATGTGGATCCGGAGTTCGGGTCGGGTTTTGTGAAAGTGACGCCGGCCCACGACCCGAACGACTTCGAGATCGGCCTTCGGCACGATCTGGAGCGGGTCGACATCATGAACGGCGATGCCACGATCGGCGACGAAGCGCCCTCGGCCTATCGGGGGCTCGATCGCTTCGAGGCTCGGAAGCGAGTCCTCGAGGATCTTGAATCTCTCGGACTCCTTGTAGAAGTGGAGGACCACGAGCACTCTGTCGGCCACTGCTATCGGTGTGGGACGGCCGTGGAGCCTCGCCTCAGCCTTCAGTGGTTCGTGCGCATGAAGCCTTTGGCCGAGCCCGCGCTCGAGGCGTATAGAGACGGGCGGCTCCGATTCCATCCGGAGCGTTTCGGCAACACCTACGAGTACTGGATGACCAGCGTCCGGGATTGGTGCATCAGCCGTCAGTTGTGGTGGGGCCATCGCATTCCCGTGTGGTACTGTCAGGAATGCGACGGGATGATCGTAACGCTCGATGATCCGTCGGCGTGTACTACGTGTGGGGGGGCGGTGGAACAGGACCCCGACGTGCTGGACACGTGGTTCAGCTCCTGGCTGTGGCCGTTCAGCACCCTGGGGTGGCCCGCGGACACTCCGGACATGGAGGCGCTCTATCCGACTCACACACTGAGCACGGCTCCGGAGATCCTATTCTTCTGGGTCGCCCGGATGGTGATGGCGGGGCTGGAATTCACAGGCGACCTCCCGTTCACGGACGTTCTCCTTCACGGTACGGTTCGGGATGTGCAGGGCCGACGAATGTCCAAGTCTCTTGGGAACGGGATCGATCCGCTCGAAGTCGTCCGACGCTTCGGGGCCGACGCCATGCGGTTTACCCTGGTCAGCTCGGCGGCCCTCGGCACGGACCTGCAGCTGGACCACGAGGACCTCGATTCCTCGTTCAGGGTGGGCCGCAACTTCGCCAACAAGATGTGGAACGCGGTGCGGTTCGGCCTCGGATACCTCACGGAGGACGACCTTCAAACGGTCCCGACGGACACTCGGCTGGAACTCACGGATCGCTGGATCCTGGCCCGCTTCGCGGCGACAGCCGCCGCGGTCACTGACGCGCTGGAGCGTTTTCGGCTGCACGATGCCGCGGAGACGACCTATCAGTTTGTGTGGGGCGAGTTCTGCGACTGGTACCTGGAGCTCGTGAAGGCTCGTCTGAGAGGCGACCGGGGGGAAGAGAGCCGGTCGGCCGCGGGCGCGACGCTCGCCTTCGTGCTGGACGGCTGGTTGAGGCTTCTACATCCGATCATGCCGTTCATTACGGAGGAGATGTACTGCCACCTTCCCGGACGAAATGATGAGGACTCCCTTCTCCACGGACCGTGGGCTGCCGCCGACCTGGAGCAGCTGGCCGCAGCGGACGCCGAATCGGCCGTCACTGGCCTGCAGGAGATCGTCGGTGCCGTTCGCAACCTGCGCTCTGACTACGGGATCGATCCTTCGAAGCGCGTAGGTGTCATGGTGGCTCGGGCTCCTGCGTCGGTGGCGGCCGCGGTTGCCGACGAGCTGGAAGGTCTGCTTCGGCTGGGGCGCATGTCCTCGCTGGAGATTGTGGGCAGCATTCCGGCTGGAGAGCCGGGCGCGCACGCCGTCCTGCGTTCCGGGGCCGAAGTGTTTCTTCCGCTTGCCGGGATCGTGGATATCGAGAAGGAACGCGATCGCATCCGTTCCGAGATCGAACGCCTGGAAAGCCTGCTGGAGGGCTCCCGCCGCCGCCTCGAGGATCCCCGCTTCGTCGAGCAGGCTCCGGCGGAGGTCGTGAAGAGGGAGAGGGAGAAGAGCAGGTCTTGCGAGGAGCGGCTGTCGCTTCTGGTCGAGAAACGCGCAGTTTTCGGCTCTGGATGAGATGAAGCGCCAGGGCCACCACGTCGGTCGACTGCTCCCGGTACTGGCGATCGTGCTCGCGTCCTGTGCCCGCGAGGAGATGCCACCCGGAACGGGGCCGGACTTCGAAGCTCCTGCAGTCGTCGAGATGTTCCCACCCCACGGTTCGGCCGTTCCGGATCTCGGGGAGGACGCGTACGTCCGATTCAATGAGCCCCTCGGCGACCCACGCTCCGTCGCACGCCTGATCGAGACATCTCCCGCCTGGCTCTACGAGATCAGCGCGGGCCGCAGGAACGTGAGGATCCGGCCGCGCGACGGCTGGCGGCCGGGTGTCGTGTACATGTTTCGGATCCCTCCAGGGCTCAGCGACCTGGTAAGAAACCAGACCCGGGAGCCGATCGAGCTCCTGTTCGTAACGGGTGCGGAGATTTCAGGCACGCGCACGACGGGAACCGTGTGGGACCGCGAGACGGTCCGGTCTGTCCGCGCGGCCGCGGTGCGGGTGATCGGAGGCGACTCGGTTCCATACGCTGCGGTGGCCGACACGGGTGGCAATTTCGCGCTTCCGGGTCTCCCGACCGGGGACTATTGGGCCTACGCCTTCAGGGACCAGAACCAAAACAGGATTTTGGACCGGGACTTCGAACCACACGACAGTGGACGGGTCGTTCTCTCGGATCCAACGTCGCTCGTTCGGCTCGACCTGTGGTTGACCTCGCCGGACTCGACTCCCCCACAGCTTGCCTCGGCAACGGCCACAGACAGTCTGCGTTTCCGACTCGAGTTCGATGACCTCCTGGAGCCGGAAGCATCGCTCGATGCGGCTTCGGTCAGGGTAACTCTCTCCTCGACCGGGGAAGAATGGCCCGTCGCGGAGTTCGTCGTGGGTGCGCTTCCGGTCGTCGATTCGACTTCAGCCGCTACCGATGGCGATTCGATCACGGCCGCCTCAGACTCGATCGCGGTCCGCACCGACTCGGTCCAGGACGGCGCAGGCGTTGGGGCGGATTCGTTGATCCTCGAGCAAGAGGAGCCGGAGGTCGCCTCTCCCGATGAAGAGCGGATGGGGGGCGCTGCTCGGGTGGAAAGAAACCGACCGGAGCGCTTTGTGAGCGTACGATTGGAGAGAGCTCTGACCGAGGGGACGTACGACGTGAGCGCCCGAGGATTGCTCAACCTCCGAATGTTGTCCGGCGGGGGGGATACAACCCTGGTCTACGAGCCTTCAGCGGCGCTGCCGGATCCTAAGGCGATGGAGGAAGGCGCAGAGGAGGGGGGCGAGGACGCTGCTGATCAGGAGGAAGAGCCGTGAAGAAGGGCGGGGTCGGCGGTGATCACCGCCGGGAGCTGCCTTCCGTGGACGCGTTGCTGCGGAGTGAGGAAGCCGGCGCATGGGTCGCGCGGTGGGGCAGACAGCCTGTGATCCGGGCCCTGCGCGATACGCTCACCGAGTCCAGAGCGCTCCTGGAAGCCGGGGAACCGGTGCCGGATGTCGAGGCGTTGCTGGCCGTGACGCTTCGTCACCTGCAGGCTGACCGGCCTGCCCTGCGCATGGTGATTAACGCGACGGGAGTGATCCTGCACACGAACCTGGGCCGGGCACCTCTCGCGGAGGATGCCGCGCGAGCCGCCGCGACCATCTCGCAGACGTATTCGAGCCTGGAATACGATCTCGAGGCGGGCGCGCGCGGTAGTCGCTACGAACACTGCGCGGAACTGATCTCACGCCTGACCGGCTCGGAGTCATCACTGGTCGTCAACAACAATGCCGCGGCCGTAGCGCTCGCGATCAACACCCTGTCACGAGGTCGCGACGTGGTCGTCTCCCGCGGTGAGCTCGTCGAGATCGGAGGCAGATTCCGGATCCCGGAGGTTATCGAACGATCTGGAGCGTTTCTTAGGGCAGTCGGGACCACCAATCGGACACGGGTCGACGACTATCGGCGGGCCATCACGCCTTCCACCGGTCTGCTGCTCAAGATCCATCCCTCGAACTACCGGGTTCAGGGATTCGTCGAGGAGGCGTCCCTCGACAGCCTGGTGGGGCTGGGGTGCTCGGCAGGACTGCCCGTGATGCACGATCTCGGATCCGGGCTCCTGACGGACGAGCTCGTGGCTACTCTTCCCGAGCCGTCCGTGCGGGCTTCCGTAGCGGCCGGCGCCGATGTCGTTACGTGGAGTGGCGACAAGCTCCTGGGCGGTCCGCAGGCGGGCATTATCCACGGGCGCGAATCGATCGTAGAGCAGCTCAGGTCCAATCCACTCGCCCGGGCCTTCCGCGTGGACAAAATGACATTGGCGGCGCTGGAAGCCACCCTGCGCCTGTACCTGGCGCCGGAGATCGCGGCGCGGCGCGTCCCGGTTCTGCGCATGCTCTCCGAATCCGCGGAGAGCGTCGAGGAAAGGGCGCGAGTAGCCCTGCGCAGCCTGAGTCCCGAGGCCGCCCGACGTGTCTCCATCGCGCCGATGCGCTCGGTACTGGGCGGTGGCTCGACGCCGGGCTTCGAGATCGCGTCGGCGGGTTGGGTCGTCTCGGGCTCCGGACGGGACATCGACTCGAGACTGAGAGGTCAGGATCCCCCGGTTGTGGGGCGGATAGAGGCTGCCGGCTTCCTTCTGGACTTCCGGACGGTTCTCAAGGGTCAGGAACCGCTCGTGTCCCGAGCGCTCGATCAGTTGGTCGAAGGCGAGCGTTCGGGGTCGTGAACGACCCGGGTCGTAGACCGACGACCGCCTTTCTCGATAGGGACGGAACCCTGATTCGGGATACGGGCCACGTTGCGGCTCCGGCTGAAGTGCAGCTGCTAACGGGCGCTGCGGAAGCGGTGCGTCTCCTGAACGAAGCCGACGTACCCGTCGTCATCGTCACCAACCAGTCGGGAATCGGACGCGGCTACTTCGACGAGTCGGCGTTTCGCGCTGTGCAGATGCGACTCGAGTCGTTGCTGGCCGAGGTAGGGGCGCGGATTGACGCCACATACTTCTGTCCGCACGCTCCAGGGGATGGCTGCGAGTGCCGGAAGCCGGGTCTGGGCCTGTATCGAGCGGCCGTGGAGAGTGGCTTCAAGACGGCCGGGGCGCTGTACGCGGGAGACCGGGCACGTGACGTTCTTCCGGCCCTCGTTCTGGACGGCCAGGGCATGCTGGTCGTGGGAGAGGGCGGGGCGTATGATGGCCACATGCCCTCGGAGGTCATTCGGGTCCCCGATCTCTTGACTGGAGTCCGGGGGCTCCTGGCGGTCCCCGAGGAGGATCCGTAGGGGTGTGCTGGACAGAGGCTCGTCATGTCTGAATCACTCGGAGTAGCGGTCCTCGCGTCAGGTTCGGGGACCAACCTGCAGGCCATGATAGACGGCCTCCACCTGCGCCCTGACGTGGGCGTGCACATCGCTCGAGTCATCGGAAGTCGGCCCGGAATAGGCGCGCTGGAGCGCGCTTCGACGTGCGACATTCCCACGTATGTGCATCCTCCAGAGGATCGTGGGGAGCAGTGGCTCCTGCAGGTTCTCGAGGCCTCGGGAGCACACCTGGTCGTCCTCGCGGGGTGGCTGAAGCTGATTCCTCCCGATGTCGTGAGGGCGTATCGGGGACGGATGATCAACATTCATCCGGCCCTGCTTCCGTCATTTGGGGGGGCAGGGATGTACGGCCGGCGCGTCCACGAGGCCGTAGTAGCGAGCGGGGCGCGGGTCTCTGGCGCCACCGTGCACTTCGTAGACGAGATATACGATAACGGTGCGATTATCGCGCAGTGGCCGGTGCCGGTGCTCGAGGGAGATGATGCCGAGACGCTTGCGGCGAGAGTCCTCTCGGTCGAGCACCGGCTGCTGCCCAAGGTGGTGGGGGCGTTTGCCGAGGGGAGATTCGAATTGACCACGTTCGGGCGGGTAGTCTGGACCGACCCGTGGTTTCCGGCCGAGACGTTCACGATGCCGTCCGTGGCTACAGGCGACTGAAAGAGGCGACGAATGCAGTATGCCATATTGAGTGTTTCGGACAAGACGGGCATTGTGGAATTGGCGTGTGCCCTGCACGAGCGAGGATGGACGCTCCTCTCGACGGGCGGCACCGGCCAGGCGATCCGTGGAGCAGGGGTCCCTGTAACCGGGATCTCAGAGTTCACGGGCTTTCCGGAGATCCTGGGCGGGAGGGTGAAGACGCTCCACCCGGCCGTGCACGCCGGCCTGCTCGCGAGGCTTTCGGTCGAGAACGACGTGCGTGACCTCGACCGGCACAAGCTCGTTCCGGTGGGGATCGTTGTGGTCAATCTGTATCCGTTTCGAGATACGGTGGCCCGCTTGGAGACGAGCTTGGCCGAGGCGTTGGAACAGATCGACATCGGAGGTCCGACGATGCTGCGGGCGGCGGCCAAGAACCACCCGTTCGTGTGGCCCGTATGCGATCCGGATGACTACGGGCGCCTGATCGAGGCGATCGACTCCGATGACCCGGTTATCTGCGCGGGTCGCGGGATGAGTCGGAGGATGCCGAGCCTCTGCCCGAGGAGCTGATGATCTCTCTCAGCCGCGTGCAGTCGCTTCGATACGGTGAGAACCCGGATCAGCCAGCGGCGTTCTACCGGGCGTCGTCGAGCCCGGCGGCAGGAATACCGGGGCTCAAACAACTGCACGGCAAGGAGCTTTCGTACAACAACATCCTCGACCTCGACGGCGCGCTGCTGGCCATCGGGCCGTTCCTCGGGGGCGAGCTGTCAGCGTGCGCGATTCTGAAGCATACGACTCCGTGCGGGATAGCGGTCGGTCGGTCTCCCGCTGAGGCGTATCGAAAGGCGTTGGCTTGCGATCCGGTTTCTGCGTTCGGTTCCACCGTAGTGTTCAGCGAGCCCGTGACGGAGGTCGTGGCGGAGGAGCTGTCGAAGGTGTTCGTCGAGTGTCTGGTCGCGCCGGGCTACGCCCCCCGCGCGCTCCGAATCCTGCAGCAGAAGCAGAATATCAGGATCCTCGAGCCCGGTGTGGATGGGCGGATCGGCGCCCATACCGGTCATGTTACGCCCGGCCTCGACCTACGAGGAGTGATCGGAGGTGCTCTGGTGCAGGGCTCTCCCGCTCCGGCCCGCCCTTCGGAACTCCAGAAGGATGGCGCGTCCGTTGCCACCGTTCGCCAACCATCGGCAGAGGAGTGGGAGGATCTGGCCTTCGCTTGGGCGGCGGTGCAGTCCGTGAAGTCCAATGCGATCCTGCTGGCGCGTGACGGCGCAGCGGTCGGGATCGGCGCCGGCCAGATGAGCCGGGTGGACGCGGCCCATCTCGCCGCTCACAAGGCTAGAGCGGCCGGGTTCGCGCTGGAAGGGCTTGTCCTGGCTTCCGACGCGTTCTTCCCGTTCCGCGACGGGGTAGATGCTGCTGCGGATGCAGGGGTGACGTCCATCATTCAGCCAGGCGGATCAAAGCGCGATTCCGAGGCGATTGCCGCGGCGGACGAGCACGGGATCGCCATGGTGTTCACGGGGAGGCGGACGTTCCGGCACTGAGAAGTCACACGCAAGAGCGGCCCAAGTACTCGGGAGTGCCAGGCGTGACCGTGACGTTCTCAACCGACTTCAGCATTCATCATCGGCATGACTTCACTCGCGCGGGCTTCCTGCGGATGCTGACCGACGGTGGCCAGTACCAGATCGCCACGCTTCTCCAGGTCCGCCGACTCTCGCCTGCCGCCGTCGTGCGAGTTGATCTGGTGCGCTGCGTTCTGGGACTCCCGCGTCATGGTTTTACGAACAAATACCTGGTCGTTGTGCTTCGCTGGAGGCAAACGAGGTGGCCCCAGCGAGGGGCGTCCGCCACGAAGTCCGCTCCTACATGCCTTGACTCCGCCTTACCACATACCTATAAAAGGTCGCGTGCTTCGGCCGGAGCACGCGAGTTTCGAGGCCAACTCATGAGGTACATGCGAACACGTGAGACGCGGTAGAGGACGGACTGCGTCAGGGGCGCCGCGAGGGACAATAGCGCTCCTGGCCCTGGCGACACTCGTGCTGGGAGCCTGCGGGGGACCGTTTCCCCAGTCCGCTCTCGATCCGGCGTCCGATTTCGCGTGGAAGCTCCAGGACCTGTTCGAGGGGGATCTTCCTGTGGGCGGTCGTCGTGTTCGTGCTCGTCGAAGGCGCCCTGATCGTCGCCATCCTGCGCTTCCGGGAGCGCGCTGAAGGACCGGCCCCGAAGGCCACTCACGGCAACACCGTTCTTGAGATTGCCTGGACGCTGGCGCCGGCTCTCGTTCTCGTGCTGATCGCTATCCCGACCGTCAAGACGATATGGGACGTCGATCGCCCGGCGCGTGGCGAGTCGCTGGTCGTGGAGGCGATCGGCCACCAGTGGTGGTGGGAGTTCAGATATCCGGAGCTCGGCATCGTGACGGCCAATGAGCTCCACATTCCGGTGGGCGAGCAGATCGACGTTCGGCTCACGTCAGCCGACGTGATCCATAGTTTCTGGTTCCCGAGACTGGGTGGGAAGCGTGATGTGATCCCCGGCCACGAGACCCAGATCTGGTTTACGGCTGATTCCGCCGGCCTGTACCTCGGCCAGTGCGCGGAGTTCTGCGGGCTTTCCCACGCCCTCATGAAGATGGAACTCATGGCCGAGTCTCCCGAGGACTTCCAGGCGTGGGCCGAGGGACAGCTGGCCGATGCCGTGGTGGCCGATTCCATCGCCTTTGCCGAAGGCAGCCAGGCCTTCATGCAGGGTGGCTGCATCGCCTGCCATGCCGTCCGTGGGACGATAGCCCAGGGAGTGATTGGTCCGGATTTGACCCACGTTGGAAGCCGTCGCCGGATCGCTGCGGGGATTCTGGACAACACTCCGGAGAACATGGAACGCTGGATCAGGAACTCGCGGGAAGTGAAGCCGGGATCGTTGATGGTGGTGCCGGAGCTCGACGATGACACCATGCGGCGCATCGTAGAGTACCTGCATGGCCTGAAGTAGGGTCCTATCGAGATTACGAGAAGCACAGGGGAATAAATGACAGTCAGTTCAACCAATCCAGCTGGGGGCGCGAGGCACGCGCACGAGGGCACCTATTCAGGTGGTCTCCTGAGCTGGGTCACCACGGTCGATCACAAGCGAATCGGCGTGATGTACGGCGTCAGCGCCTTCTTCTTCTTCCTGGTCGGAGGCCTCGAAGCTCTTCTCATCCGCTTGCAGCTCGGGTCTCCGGAGAGCACGCTGATCGATCCGGACCTGTACAACCAGCTGTTCACGATGCACGGCACGACGATGGTGTTCCTCGCCATCATGCCGCTCAGCGCGGCCTTCTTCAACTTCATCGTGCCTCTGCAGATCGGCGCTCGGGACGTGGCGTTCCCACGGCTCAACGCTTTCAGCTTCTGGGTGTTCTTCCTCGGCGCCCTGTTCATGAACGCCAGCTTCCTGTTCGGCGGGGCGCCCGACGCCGGCTGGTTCGGGTACGCCAATCTGACCTCGACCCAGTACTCACCGGGAATGCGCGTGGACTTCTGGGTGATCGGACTGCTGGTGCTGGGTGTGTCGTCGATCGCGGCGGCGCTGAACTTCATCGTCACGATCATCAACCTGCGTTGCGAAGGCATGACCCTCATGCGCATGCCTTTGTTCACCTGGATGACTCTGATCACGTCGTTCCTGCTCGTGATGGCGTTTCCGGCGATCACGGTCGGGCTCGTGCTCCTCATGTTCGACCGCATGTTCGGCACGCTGTTTTTCAATCCGATGGCCGGCGGCGACGTCCTCCTATGGCAGCACCTATTCTGGATCTTCGGCCATCCGGAGGTCTATATCCTCCTCCTCCCGGGGCTCGGAATGGTGTCGGAGATCGTCCCGGTGTTCTCGAGAAAGCCGCTGTTCGGATATGCGTTCGTCGTCTACTCGGGCATTCTCATCGCCTTTCTGGGCTTCGGCGTGTGGGCGCACCACATGTTCTCTGTCGGTCTCGGCCCGGTTGCGAACACGGTGTTCTCGGCGGCCACGATGCTCATCGCGATTCCCACCGGAGTGAAGATCTTCAACTGGATCGCGACGCTGTGGGGAGGCTCCCTGCGCATGCGGACGCCGCTTTACTTCTCGCTCGGGTTCATCGCAATGTTTATCATCGGGGGCCTGAGTGGCGTGATGCACGCGTCGGCCGCCGCCGATCTGCAGCAAACGGACACCTATTTCATCGTGGCCCACATTCACTACGTGCTGTTCGGCGGAGTGATTTTTGCCCTGTTTGCGGGCATGTATTACTGGATCCCGAAGATCACCGGTCGCATGCTGAACGACCGGCTCGGCAAGCTTCACTTCTGGGTCATGGTGATCTCGTTCAACCTCACCTTCTTCCCACAGCACTTCCTAGGTCTCCACGGGATGCCGCGACGGACGTTTACGTACGAGTCCGGTCTCGGTTTCGAGACGATGAACTTGATGTCAACGATCGGTTCTCTGCTTCTCGGCGCGTCTATGCTGATCTTCATCTGGAACGTGCTGCGGATGCTGAGGACGGGTGAGCCAGCGGGGCCGAATCCGTGGGAGGGCAGCACGCTGGAGTGGTCGATCGCTTCGCCGCCGCAGCATTACAACTTCCGGGTACTGCCGAAGGTGCACAGTCGGGATCCGCTATGGGCTGAGGACACCATGGAGTCCGTGCCCGGCGACGATCCCGACGTACCGGAGCCGCACATGCCCGGACCCTCGTACTACCCGTTCGCCACGGCGATCGGGATCGTGGTAATGGCTGTGGGCGGTCTGACGACGACCCTGCCCGTGGTGTTAGCAGGTGTGGCCGTGATTCTGTTCGGTATTTACGGCTGGGCGTTCCAGCCGCTCGAGCACTAGGCAGCGAGGAGCGGGCGTGAGTCAGACGGAGGCGGCGGCGGTGGGAATGCACTCGGCGACGGGGCTCCCGAGTCGGAAGATCCTGATGTGGACCTTCATCGGATCGGAGTGCATGCTGTTCGGCTCCCTGATCATTGTCTATATGGTCTACAGGGGTAAGAGCCTGGTCGGGCCTTACCCCGCGGATCTCCTGAACATCCCGTTTATTACGGTGACGACTTTCGTACTCCTGATGAGCAGCCTCATGATGGTGCTGGCTCTCGCCGCGGTCCAGAGAGGCGATATGAAGTGGGCCAGGGTGTGGCTGTTCATGACCGCCCTCTTCGGAATGACATTCCTCGGTGGCCAGGTCTACGAGTTCACTCACTTTGTGCACGAGGGATTGACCCTGAAGACGAACCTGTTTGGCGGAAGTTTCTTCCTTCTGACGGGTACGCACGGTGCGCACGTGACGGTGGGGGTCATCTGGCTCCTCAGCCTGTTCTTCATGGCGCAAAGTGGTCGCCTGACTCAGGACAATGCAGAGACGGTCGAGATCGCCGGTCTCTATTGGCACTTCGTGGACGTAGTGTGGATCGTCTTGTTCACCCTCATCTATCTGCTGGTCTGAGAAGGAGCAGGCGCGGAATGACGCAGACTCACGAGCACGCGGAGCACTCGCACCCGAGCAACCGCACGTATATTCTGGTCGCCGTGGTGCTGGGCGTGATCACTGCCGTCGAGGTAGCGGTGTTCTACCTGGACGCCCTGCGTCCGGTGCTCGTTCCGATTCTCCTCACGCTGTCGGCGGCCAAGTTCACGATGGTCGCAGGCTTCTTCATGCACCTGAAGTTCGACTCACGGCTGTATCGGGCATTGCTCGTCGGTCCCCTGATCGTCGCGATTGCCGTCATGATGGCGATGTTTCTCCTTTATGGCGTGTTCCGAGTCTGAGGTCTGAGGACGCGGAGACCCGCGACGCGGTCACGCTCCACCACGCTAGACTAGGCCGCCCGCAGGCACTAACCTCGATTCATGACTGATCCGTCAAGTCCGTGCGCCTGCGATAGCACCGGCGTCTCCAATACCGCGATGCTCGACTCTCGGGAGTCGAGCGGGAGCGCTGGCGAACCATTGGCGCGCGTCGAGTTCCGGGTCGAGGACATGGATTGCGCCAGCTGCCTCGATACGATTCGCAGGGGCCTCGAAAGGCGGGCCGGAATAGCCCTGGTGGAGGGCAGCCCCGTCTCACGCAGGCTCGAGGTCGACTACGATCCTCGGACGCTTGACGCCGAGACGATTCGGAGAGAGATAAGCGACCTCGGATACCGGGTGCTAGTCGCGTCCGACAGCGACGATACAACGATTCGCGTGTGGTCCAGTGCGCGGGCGTATCGGACGTACGTTGCTGGAGCCCTGTTTTTCTCCGGGCTCGCCCTCCGCCTGGTTCTGCACGGAACCGTAGTGGATTCCCATGGGACTCCTTCCTGGCCCGGCGGCGAGGATCTCCTGTTCGTTGCGGCAGCCATCGTCGGTGCATCCAACTTCCTTCCTCGAGCCCTGGGAGCCCTCAGAGGGCGCGTGCTGGACATGCACGTCCTGATGCTGCTGGCCGTGATAGGTGCGGTGGCCATCGGCGAGTACATGGAAGCGGCGGCAATCGCTTTCCTGTTCTCAGTGGCCGAACTACTGGAAGGGTTCGCCGCCGAGCGTGCGGAAGCTTCGGTACGATCGCTGATGGAGCTGTCTCCCGATGTCGCGCGGATTCGAAGAGAGGGGCGGGAAGTCACGGTGCGGGCCGCGGAGGTAGCCGCGGGCGACCTGGTGATCGTGCGTCCCGGGGAGAGAGTCCCTGTCGACGGGGAGGTCGTGGAGGGCCGCTCAGCGGTGAACGAGGCGCCGATCACGGGCGAGGCGATGCCGGCGGAGAAGGCGGATGGAGATCACGTGTATGCGGGATCGATCGTCCACGAAGGTTTCCTTGTCGTGCGCAGCGGGCGGGACGCGGGAGACACTACTCTCGCGCGCATGATCCGGCTCATCGAGGAAGCCGAGCGCCGGCGTTCTCCGAGCGAGCGATTCGTGGAGCGTTTTGCGCGCTACTACACGCCGGCCGTAACGGTCGGTGCACTGCTCGTCGTCGTCATTCCGGTCTTCCTCCTCGGTCAACCCTTCGCGACGTGGTTGCTGCGTGGACTCACTCTGCTGGTCATCGCGTGTCCCTGCGCCCTGGTAATCTCGACCCCGGTTTCCGTGGTGAGCGCGATCACAAGCGCAGCCCGAAACGGTGTGTTGATCAAAGGAGGGGCGAGCCTCGAGCGAATGGCAGAGGTGAGGGTCGTAGCGTTCGACAAGACCGGCACACTCACGCACGGGCGGGCGGAGGTCACGGATGTAATACCGGTGGCGGATTTCGACCGGGAGTACGTCCTCGCCGTGGCCGCGGCAGTGGAGGCGCGGTCGGAACATCCGATAGCGAGAGCCATCGTGCGAGCGGCGAACGGTTCCGGTGAGGCCTTTGAAGTCACGGATTTCGAATCGTTCCCCGGGCAGGGCGCCAAAGCCACGGTCGGCGGCGTGGTTCACCTGGTCGGTAGGCCCAGTCTTCAAGGCGCCGAGTCGGTGCCGGAGCTGGCGGGCCTTGCGGCCGCGGGCAAGACGCCCGTTGTCGTGCTGCGGGCTCCTGACGAGGGGCCGAGAACCGTGATCGCGTTGCTGGGTCTCACCGATCCTCTCCGTCCCGCGGTTCCCGGTGTCATCGCGAGACTTCGAGAACTGGGTGTCGCTCGGGTGGTCGTCCTGAGCGGGGACTTGCGGCAGCCGGCCGAAGAGGCAGGCAGGGAAGCGGGAGCGGACGATGTGTGGTCCCGTCTGGAGCCCGCGGCCAAGGTCGAATCGGTCGAGCGCCTCGAGGAACAGACCGGGGCCGTGGCCATGGTGGGCGACGGGGTCAACGACGCACCGGCTCTGGCGGCCGCTTCGGTAGGCATCGCAATGGGCGCGGGTGCGTCCGACGCGGCGCTCGAAACGGCGGACATCGCGGTCATGGGAGATGATCTGGCGCGCCTGCCCTATCTATACCACCTGTCGCGTCGCAGCCGCCGTGTGATCCGCCAGAACATAGCCGCAGCGCTGGGCGTGAAGCTCGTGCTGGCCGTCGGGGTTCCCCTGGGTTGGGTCTCACTGATTGTGGCGGTCCTGGTCGGGGATATGGGAGCCTCGCTGGTCGTCACGGCGAACGCTCTTCGGCTGGCCCGAGTGCGGGAGTGACATCAACGCGCTGGAGCGGCGGACAGGGCATAGAGGAACAGGTTGACTCCCATGCGGATCGCGCGTTCGCGCAGCTCAGCCGGGTCTCCGTGGACCTCCGGATTCTCCCAACCGTCTCCTAGGTCGCTCTGATAGCTGTAGAATACGACGAGCCGGCCCTCCACGAATATGCCCAGACCCTGCGCAGGAAGGCCGTCGTGCTCGTGAATCTTGGGCAGACCTTCGGGGAGCGGATATCGAATACCGTACACGGAGTGATCCAGGGGTACGTCGATCAGCTCGTCGTCGGGGTACAGCCTTCGGACTTCACGACGAAACGACGCGTCCATTCCGTAATTATCGTCGGCATGGAGAAAGCCTCCGCCTTGAAGGTACGCCCGCAAGGCTTCGACCTCCCGGTCCGACAGGCTGATGTTCCCGTGTCCCGTGATGTACAGATAGGGGTAGTCTGCGAGATCCGGGTCCGTCAGGCGCACCTCGGCGGGTCGGATTGACACCCGCAGTGCAGTGCGCTGGCCGATCTCCCGGAGGAGGTTGGGCAGGCTGGACGGGTTGGCGTACCAGTCGCCTCCGCCCTCGTAGTGGACACGTGCGATAGTGGGCAGTCCGTCCTGGGCCGCGGCGTCCTGCGGCAGGAGATGCACCGCCAGGTTCAGCGCACCGACGACCAGGCCGATGACCGATCGAGCCGGGAGGGGTCTACTCTTCATCGGTGGCGCGCCTCAAAGTTGCCAGGAACGGCTTGAAAACCACCCCACGGGCAACACAAGGACCGCTTCAACAAAAGACGTCTGCGGCCACCATTGGCTACTCCGGGCTCGCCATGGCCGGAAACTCACGTACGAAGGCCATTGCGACGCTGTCCGAGTAGACGAGTTCCCAGTCCGTGTGGAGCTTGAGCCCCTGAGCGAGCGGTGCGTCCACCGGAATCAAAGCCCACCGGACGCGGTGCTTGTCCACGAGTGACTCCCAATCGGGCCTGAGCTCGCGAATGCGCACGTACTCCTGCGTAAGCTCCTCACCATAGAAATCCGTCTGCCCGTCGATGAAGACCGGGATCTCGGGCCAAGCCCGGTAGAGCAGGTACCCGCCCCAACCGAATTCATTGTACACGGGACCGGGTGCCTCGAAGTCCGAATCGAGAAGGACCTCGACGGCGGCAACAGGAAAGACTTCGCTGGAAAAACGGTACACGTCTCGTCGATTCGGCCCAAGCGCCACGACCGTGAGCCCGACCACACCCACGACGAGAGCCGGCCAACCGGCTAGCATCGCCTCCGTTCGGGAAAGGCGACGCGTCCATCCCATGAAGCGTGTGAGCCGGCGGCCAGGAAGCGTGTCCTGCTCGGCCAGGTCAATCGTCCACCCGGCGAGCCACGGGAGCGCCAGAACGGCGAAGAGCGGGATGTTCCTCCCCGAGTGAAGTGCGAAGGCCGTGAACAAAATCCACGTGGCCAGGCCGAGGCGGTCAACCCGCGAGCGCACCATCGCGAGTACGGCAATACCCAGCATCAGGGTCGCGAGAAAGAACTTGATAACGGGGTTGTGAAAATCAGGCGACGTATACTCTTGCGTAAAGTCGACCAGCCAGTCTTCGCCGAGGTACCCCGTGGTGTGAGGCCAAAGGCCGAATCCCGCGGGCGTGAGAAGCGAAGCCAGGAAGCACAGCGCCAGAACTCCCGTGATCCACACGGCGTAGCCGCGGGGACCTTCTCCTTGCGTACCCCACCGAGCCAGCCACGCGTCGGCGACGAACATGAACAGCAGTATGAAGCCGACGAGGAACCCCCCGTGCAGATTCGCCCAGATGGCCATCAAGGGCGGAAGCAGGAGGAGTCGCCTCGTTCGCTGATCCCTGCGCGCCTCCAGCAGCAGAAATGCGAAAGCGGCCACGAGCAACGTCGTGAACATGTGTGGCCGGGGGTGCAGGTGCACGGCCTGGAGGGCCATGGACGCGAACGCGAAGAGGAACGCGATGAATGTCGGGACTCCGGAGCGTGCCATGGTCAGGTAGACCACCGCCACCGTCGCGCCGAACAGGAGAGCCGTGAGCACGGCCACGCCCGCCAGACCAGCGAACATATGGAATCCGGCGAAGATCACCTCGGAAAGCCACTCAAACGGGATGAACGGCTCGCCTCGCATCGTGTGTGAGAACAGATCGACCGTCGGGATGCTGCGCGTCTCGAGGATGTGGCTTCCGACTCGTATGTGGCGACCCGGATCCCCGTCGCCCGCGAACAGGGATCCGCCCCGCACGAACAGCGGAAACGCGTAGGCTGCCATGCTGAGCAACCCGGCGAGCGTGGGGAGAACCCACCGAAGGAATCGGTCCGCTGGCCGCTCCACGCCTGCTTGCGCCTACTCTTCGTCGCCCAGAGCGTAGTGTCCGACGACGCTTCCCGCACCGGGAACGTCCAGGAAATACGAGCGACCGGCGCGGTCGAGCAGTTCCGTGGACAGCGACGGCTGGATGTTCTCGTACTTGGCGATGTTGCACACAGTATCCACGAGGTCCCTGGGGTGGCAGCCCCGCGGAGCCATCCGCAGTCGCTCGTAGAACTGCTTGTAGATATGGCCCACACGCGTCGGTTCGTACAGGATGCCGTTTGCGTCGCAGCACCGCCGGAATATCTCCTCGTACTGCGCCCGATTGGGACTCTCTACCATGATCTTGTAGCGAATCCGCCTCAAGAACGCCTCGTCTACCAGTTCCAGCGGATTGAGGTTCGTCGAGAATATCACCAGGCAGTCGAACGGCACGGGGAACTTGTAACCGTTTCGAAGCGCCAGGTAGTCGATTCGCTTCTCCAGCGGGACCATCCAGCGGTTGAGCAGATCGCGTGGACGGACTAGCTGACGTCCGAAGTCGTCGATGATGAACACTCCGCCACCCGCCTTCACGTGCGGAGGCGCCTGGTAGACCCGCGTGTGCGGGTCATACTGCAATTCGAGAAACTCGAGCGTGAGTTCACCGCCGACGAACACAACGGGCCTGCGGATGACAGCGTAGCGATCGTCGTGTGGTTGGCCTTCGTGAAAGATCGGGCTGTCAGCCAGTGGATCATCCTCGATCTCGGTACCCGGGTCCGCGAGGTCGTGATACACGGGGTCGTACAGGACGATGATCTGTCCCTCGACCTCGAGCGCCCACGGAAGGTAGACGTGGCCGCCCAGCATGCGGGATATGGCTTCCGCTATCGTAGTCTTACCGTTCCCGGCGTGTCCGTACAGAAACAGCGAGAGACCCGAATTGATGGCCGGGCCGAGCTGATCCAGGAACGAGTCCTCGAACACGAGGTGTGAGAAACCCTGGCGTATGGTCTCTTCGGTAACGTGGACACCTCGAACCGATTGCGACTGCACCCAACGTCCGTACTGTTCGAGCGGTACCGGAGCGGGTCCCACGTACCCATTGGCGTCCATCGCCTCGCGGGCCCGACTTCTGCCTTCGCCCGTCAGGTCGAACGTATAGGTCACCCGGCTCTGTCCGCCCCCACGCACTTCGATCAGCCGGCGCTGCTGAAGATCCACCAGCACCTCGTCCAGGATGGCGAACGGGAGTCGAATGAACGACCGCAACTGCTCTCCCGAGCGAGCGCCCAGGTTGTAGAGCGCCTTCAGCATCAGGTCCGCGATCAGCCCTGGGGTCAGACCCGTGTCCGCCGTTGTGACCGGAACCGGCGGCACAGGCTGCGTCTGCTGTTCGGGCGCCGTGGGCGCCGAGCCCTCAAGCACGCTATCGGTCATCATGATCTCCGTCGCTCGTTTGCCTCGCGTCAGGTGAGTTCTGGACGTCCAGCTGGTCCCCGACGCGTGTGCCTGTTTCCCGCAGGGTGCCCACCGGCAGCTCCAGGGCCCGCCTTGCCTTGCCATGGTACTTCGATCGCTGCCCGGGACGCAGGTCGTGGTATACCGCTATGACCTGACCTTCTCCACCCACGAACGCCACGTCCAGGGCCTGCTTCATCCCGAACATGTGCACTGCCTGGCAGTGCTCCAGCAGGAGCCCTTCGCCAGTCTGCAGCGGGGGAGCTCCGAGCAGGCCCTTGAGCCGCGTCCAGAAAGTGCTCGCAACGGCAATCCGGCCTCCGAGATCGACGCCGTCACGGGAGAGGTTTCGCACGGCCACCTGCCTCACTAGATCCCTCCGAGCTCATTGATCAGGTGAAGCATGGCAGGTCCGAGAACGACCACGAAGATCGCCGGGAAGATGAAAAATACCAGGGGCGGGACCAGCTTGATGGTCGTCTTCGCCGCGGCCTCTTCCGCTCTCTGACGGCGCTTCGTGCGCAGCGTGTCCGAATGCACGCGCAGCGCCTGGGCGATCGAAGTCCCGAAACGGTCCGTCTGGATGAGCATTGTGGCCAGCGATCGGAGGTCAGGCACTCCCGTGCGCTCTCCCAGGTTCCTTAGCGCCTCCTCGCGAGGCGTCCCGGCACGCATCTCGAGGTTCACGATCTGGAGCTCTTCAGCCAGCACCGGGCTCATCGTCTCGACCTCGTCCGACACTCGAACAAGCGCCTGGTTCAGACCGAGCCCGGCTTCCACGCAGACCACCAGCATGTCCAGAGAGTCCGGCAGTGCCTTCTGTATCTCCTTCATGCGGAGGCGGATCTTACGCCTCAACCAGCCCGACGGAAGCATAAAGAAGAATACACTCCCCAACACGACCCAGAGAATCAGGTTCCTGCCCTGAAGGGCGGGAAGCACGGACAGAATGATGATGGCTCCAGCCACCATCGATATCACTCGAAGGGAGTAGTAGATGGGGGCGGCATTCTGCCGCCGGTAGCCCCCCTGGATCAGCTTCTGCCGAGTCTCGAACAGGTCCTTTCGCCCGCTGGAGACACGTTCGCCGAAGCTTTCGAGCCATACCTCGAGCTGTTCGCGCTTGGCCTGGCGTTGCCTGCGCTGCGCCAGGCCGCGACCGGAGGCGATCTCCTGTAGCTCCTGAAGACGGCGTCCGACCGACCGTTCCCTGGCCGGGACCAGCTCGGCGATGGCTATCACTCCGAGTATGGCCGTGAGGGCAATCAGGACAGCGACGATGGTAACCATCAGATCTCGATGTCGATGATTCGACGAATGAGGAGGAATCCCAGGAACTGCAACATGGCGGCCGCCGCGAGCAGTACCTTACCCATTGGCTCCTCGAACAGGATCCCCATGTACGTTGGATTCATTGCAAAAATGACCAGACCGAGGAGAATGGGAAGAGCCGCGAGGATATATCCCGTGAGACGGCCCTGCGCAGTGTAGACGCTGATCTGCCGCTGGAGCGTGAATCGCTCGCGGATCGTATAGGCGATCTTGTCCAGGATCTCGGCCAGGTTGCCTCCCACCTCGCGTTGGACCAGGATGGCAGTCACGAAGATCCGAACGTCCACTAGGTCCACCCTGTCTGCCAGTCCCAGGAGCGAATCCTCGAGCGGGAGCCCGAACTTCTGTTCTTCGAAGATCTGTCTGAATTCGACGGACACGGGGTCGGGAGATTCTTCGGCCACGACCTTGAGTCCCGTCGGAAATGCGTGGCCGGCCCGTATCGACCTGCCCAGGAGGTCGATTGCTTCCGGAAACTGCTCTTCAAACCTGCGGATGCGCCGCCTCTTCAGACGCTTGATATACATGTAGGGGAACGCGAGCCCGGCCAGTCCAGCCAGGACCGTAGGGATGACATTCTGCGACAGGATGTATGCGCTGGCGCAGAGCGCTGCGGCGAGCCCGAATGAAATCAGAACAAATGTGCCGGGCGTCCAGGCCAGATCCGCCTGCGCAAGAAGCACCTTGAGATCCTGGACCTGCGGTAGGGATGCGAGGACCGAATCTACCTCGCGGTCCCGCACGATGGATGTCGTCGCCAGTGCATCGCCGGAGTCCTCATTGCCGGTTACGTGCCTGAGCTGCCTGCGGAAATCGCGGCGCTTTCGCACTTCCCGGAGACTCTCCCCGAGAAAGGCGACGGAGACCACGGCCATGCCAACGGCGAAGAACACGACCAGGGCAGGCAACCAGTTCGGAGGAAGAAAATCCAGCATGGCAATCCCTCCGTCAGGCTTCGATATTGGAGAACAGGGAAACGGGAAGCTCTACCCCGTAAGCCAGCATGCGATCGGTGAACCTCGGTCGGATTCCGGTCGCTCTGAACCTCCCGATCACGTTGCCCGCTTCGTCCACGCCCTCTCGATCGAATATGAACACGTCCTGCATGGTGATGATGTCACCTTCCATCCCCGTGATCTCGGAAACGGTGACCATCTTGCGCTGACCGTCGGACAGGCGCTCCACCTGAATGAGGACGTTGATCGCGCTTGCGATCTGCTGTCGCATGCCCTTTTCCGGGAGATTCAAGCCCGCCATAGAGATCATCGTTTCGAGGCGCGCGAGAGCGTCCCTGGGAGTGTTGGCGTGCAGCGTCGTCAGGGAGCCGTCGTGCCCGGTATTCATGGCCTGGAGCATGTCGATGGCCTCGGCGCCACGGACCTCACCCATGATGATCCGGTCCGGCCGCATGCGCAGGGCGTTGATAAGGAGGTTCCTCTGGGATACCTCGCCAGCTCCCTCGACGTTTGCCGGTCGGGTTTCGAGCCGTACTACATGCGGCTGCCGGAGCTGCAGCTCGGCGGAGTCCTCGATGGTGACGATGCGCTCCGAGGCGGGGATCGACTCCGACAGCATATTCAGGAGCGTGGTCTTACCCGCGCCCGTACCGCCGGAGATGAGCACGTTCAGACGCGCCTTCACGATGCCCTGGCAGAGCTCCAGCATGGCCGGCGTCAGAGTTTCCGTTCGCAGCAGGTCGGGTGCCGACAGAACGTCCTTCTTGAACTTGCGGATCGACAGGTGCGGTCCGTCGAGCGCGAGCGGCTGAATGATCGCGTTGACGCGGGAGCCGTCGGCCAGTCGGGCGTCTACCATAGGCGAGGAATCATCGATACGACGTCCCACGGCCGAAACGATCCGGTCGATGATCTGCAGGAGGTGCCGGTCGTCCTTGAACCGGACGTCTGACTTCTCGAGACGTCCGTTGCGCTCGATGAACACCTTGCGATACGTGTTGACAAGAATATCCGAGATCGTCGGATCCTGGAGCAGCGGCTCAATCGGACCGAGGCCGAAGATCTCGTCGAGGATCTGCGTGACCAGATCCTCCCGCTCCTCGTAGTTGAGCGGTGTCACTTCACGGGCGAGGAGATCGTGGACGACCTTGCGAATCTCCTCCACCACCTCTGCTTTGTCCAGCGCATCGATGTTCGACAGATTCAGTCGCTCGAGGAGCTGGCGGTGCACTCGCACCTTCATCTCCTGCATGGCGCCCAGGGCCTGTTCCTCCCCGGGCGGTCGCTGGGGCGCGGTGGGGGCGTGTGCCTCCGCCTTACTGTCCCAGGGCAACGACACCCCTCCCTGGGTTACCGATCCGGGACCTTTCACATCCGCCTCCGAACGACTGTCCTCGTTCATCTGGCCTCACTCCTCTTGCTGCCCTTTGACCCGAACATCCGCCGGATGCCCCCGAAGAGGCCGTCCCCGTCCGCCTGCGCCGGCGCGATGCCGGTCATCGAGGTCACGAGCGACTTGAGGTCGCGCGCGAAGGCTGACTTGTCCGCCATGACGACGGGCTTGCCCGAGTTGATGGAGCTCATGACGGCTTCGAAATCGTTACCGAGCGTCCAATAGACGGTCAGTCCGAGCGTCTTCTCGATCTCCTTCAACGAGATCGGGTCGCTGCTCTGATATCGATTCACCACGAGACGGAGCCAATCGTCTCCCTTGACCGCTCCCATTCGTTCGAGCAGCGGCAGGCAGCGCGTGATGTTGCGCAACGACGGGAGATCCACGTTGGTGATCAGGTAAACCTGGTCCGCCTGCTCGAACGTCGCGAGTGTGGGCGGAGAGAAGGATTTCGACGTATCGACGATGATGTAGTCGTAGTGCTGCTTCAGGAAGTGCAGAATCTGGCGGATCTGGTCGCCGGTTACCGTCTCGGCTTTGGCCGGATGGAATGGCGCGGACAGAAGCTCGACGCCCGAGTCGTGCCGCTCGATGTACGAGGCAAGAAGCCCCGCGTCCACCCGGTGGAAGTTCCGCACCAGGTCCACGAAGCTGAATCGCGGCTCTACACCTAGGAGAAGCGCCGTCTCTCCGAGCTCCAGGTCGAGATCGACGAGAAGTACCTTCTTCCGTGTCCCGAGGTGCAATGCGACAGCGACGTTCGTCGCGACACAGGTTGAACCCGTTCCACCCTTGGGGCTGAAGAACGCCAGAAGCTTGGCGGGTTCGCGCTTCCGCTCGTCCACCTTTCTCCCAAACTTCCTGCTGAGTCGATCGATGGCCTCCTCGACATCCTGCTCCGACAGCGGCTTCTGCAGATATTCGGATATTCCTGCCTGCATGGCCTGGAGGAGCTGGTCCGGCGTGAGAGTGGGTCCCACTCCGATGATACGCCTTCCCGGGGCCCCTTCACCCAGGAACTGGGCGAACTTGAGCCCCATAACCGGATCGTCGTCCAGGTCCAGGAAGATCAACTCTGGGTCCAGCTGCCGCAGCTGCTCCAGGCGCGCGTCGTCGATCTCCGTGAACGGCACGGGTATCTCGAGGCCGATCCGCAGGCCCGAGTCTTCCGACTCGCCATCGATGACCTGCCGAAGCAGGGAGCGAAGGCCAACATCCGTGGAGATGACCGCGCTCTTGATATCGATTCCGTTCATATTCCGACGCCGCGCTGGCAGCTCTGAGTTGGATGCACCGCCACGATCACTGACCTTCCAATCCGGGCAGCGGCTCTAGCATGCTGTCGTCCCAGTCCCACACGTCGGGCTCACCGGTTGGAACGGGCGGCGACTGGTCGACGGGCTGCACGAGCCTCGGGGTCACGAGGACCAGAAGCTCGCTCTTGTTCTGACGAAGCTCCTTGGAGCGGAACAGGCTTCCGAGAATCGGGATGTCTCCGAGGACCGGAATCTTGTCGATATCCTCGATGATCGCGTTGTCGATCAGGCCCGCGATCGCGAAGGTCTGCCCATCCGCCAGCTCGATCTCGGTCTCCATCTTGCGAGATAGGATCGATGGGATGTTGAACCCCGACAGCGTGAGACCGTTCGCAAAGTCAAGCGTGGACACCTCGGGCGCTACGTGGAGGCGGATGTTTCCGCTGGATTGAATCGTCGGCGTGAAATTCAGTCTGACTCCGTACTCCCTGAACTGGATCGTCACGGCACCGACGTTGGCACCCCCCTGGATGACCGGATACGGGAACTCACCGCCGGCGAGGAACGATGCTTCCTCCCCGTGCACGGCCAGGAGATTGGGCTCGGCAAGGCTGCGGAACAGCCCGTTCGACTTGAGCGCCTGGATGAAGGCCCCGACTCCGTTCTCATGATCGATGAGGAAAATGTTCAGGGCGTCCGATAAGGTCCCTTCGCCGCCATCACGGATAGACGCATTAGCCGGTCGGCCCGTGCTCACACCGCCCGAATAGTCGTCTCCGATTCGCAACAAGTTGATCCCGGCCTTCTCGATGGCCGTGCGGCTGACCTCCGCGAACCGGACCTGCAACTGCACCTGACCGGGATCTGGAATGCGAATGTGGTTGACGATCGAAGCGTCGTCTGAGGCTACGCCGAGGAAGCCTCCAGTGATCGCCTCGACCCGCTCGGCCGTGAGCTGCTGCGACACGCGACCGGAGAGAATCACCGAACCGCCTGAGGAGAGCACGGCGATACTGTCGTCGGGAAACAGGTTCTGGAGATCATTCTGCAGGCTCTCGACGTCCGGCGACACGTGCACCTGGTACATGCGCCGTCCGCCCGAGTTGTCCCACAGCAGCAGAGTGGTCGTACCGCTCTGCTTGCCGTTCACGACGATCTCCTGCGAGGAGACTGGCACGGCGTCCGCAATCGCCGGGTCGGCGATGGAAATGCGCCTGATGACGACCGGGTGCGAGACGACGTGCGAGTTGCCCAACGCCAGGTCGATGACTCCGGTAGGAGTCACGCTGCTGGATACGGCATCCTGCGCCGGCGCGGACCGAGCGATGGCGAGGCACGCCAGAACGGCCAGGGCCAGTCCACTCGCCTGCACGGCGCGGCGGTGAATTCGGGTCCAAATGCTGACTGCGTTCATCGTGAGCCGCCCTCGTCAAGGGTTTCCGTTTCGACCTGGTTGCCTCGCCAGACCTCAATCTGCCGGGTTGGCGTAGAGGGAGGCCGTGTAGCACGGCGCGGAGCCGAGGACCGAACGACCTGCCGCTGCGACGGGATGAGACTGTTGAGTCTCGCGCCCTCTGTGGCGACCGAGTCCACATCGAGCGTGTTGCGCAGCGCCAGCTGGATCCGACCACGGGTCGCGGCGAGAACTAGTTCCTCTGCTTCGTCCGGCGTCACGAGCATCGTGATTACGGTCACCTGGATCGGTTCGCCGTTCACGTTTTGCTCGATCACCTGACCGGAGGTGAGTATGGGAATGTTCTGCAGAATCAGCTTGGTCACGGGGTTGCCCGACTGGTCGCCCTGGTCGAGCGTCACCATGACGTCCACCCGGGTGCCCGGCAAAACGAACCCGGCGATACTGATCACGTCGTCGACACGAACGCTGACGCCTCGCATCCCCTCCGGGATCACGATCGGAAGGCCACCTCCGGCCTCCTTTACGGCGATCTTGCTGGAGATCAGGGGTTCGTTGAGGACCACGTTGGTGATCACTCCGCGCCCTAGCACCTCCTCGACCGACGAGCTGTAGCCTTCGGGAAGGAGGCCTCCCGGCCACCCGACGAGCTTCACGTCTTCAGCCGTAAGTACAGTACCAAGAGACAGATCTCGCGCCGCGACCACCACCTCTGTCTCGCTGGTCTCGACCGTACGGATCGGACTCTCGGGCTGACGCAGGTAGTTCAACGCCAGCCAGGCGGCGGCAAGCCCTGACAGAAGAGCCAGTGCCATCACAATGAACAGCCGTCGACTACGCATGGCCAGTTATCCTGTTTCTCGACATGATTATCAGGCTCACACAGTTTGAGCGTCTACCAGAGAAGGCCGATGACGGCGCCGACTGCTATCGCGACGCCATACGGAACCGTAACGGCGTTCCGGGTCTCGAGCGTTGGCACGGCATCCACCTCACCTCCGCTGACCGCCTTCAAAGCAAGTCCCTTAACGACGGTGACGGTCCCCGACAGACTCGAGCCGAGGCGTTTGCGTCGAAAGGAAACCACTACGGCGAGCACGCCGCCCACGAGGGCGGTCGCGAGCAGAGCGACGAAAGTGCTGTAAGGTCCAAGAAAGGCGCCCACAGCGGTAAGCAGCTTCACGTCGCCACCACCCATTCCCTTGAGCATGAACAGGGGAAAGGTCAGGAGGAACGCCAGAAGGGCACCGAGGAGTCCGCCGACGAGAGCGTCGACGCCACCGCTGGATAGGCGCAACACCAGGGCGACGGCCACGCCGCCTACCGTGATGAAGTTCGGTATTCTACGTGTCCCGACATCGAACGCCGCAGCGAATGCGACCGTCAGGACCAGTCCGACTGCGCTGAGATCCACGGGTGGTCCCCCGAGTTATCCGTCTGTTGTGGTGCCCGGGAGGGCGATCCCTATTATTGGGCCCGCCCCCCCGAAGCGAGGTCCTGCCTGTGAGTTATCCTGCGTTCTGAAGGTTCGTGGCGATGTTCTCGAACACCGTCGCGATGATCGGACCCAGAATTTGGAGTGCCGCGATCACGACGATTGCGATCAGGGCCACGAGCAGGGCGTACTCGACGAGGTCCTGACCGGACTCGTCCGCCCAAAGGGCTTTGAAGTGTGCAAGCATGTTCTTTTCCTCCCGGCAGCACTGCCGTTTGATAGTATGCGCGGATACTCGCCGCGCGCGGTCAGACTCTCGTCAGCCCAGTTCAGGCTAGCCGACGTTCGAAAGGTTAGTCGACACTTCGTTGAAGAACGAGGCGATCGTCGGTCCCATGACTCTGAGGGCCGCAATGACGACGATGGTCAGGAGCACAAGTAGGAGCGCGTACTCCGCAAGATCCTGTCCGGATTCGTCCGTCCAGAGCCTGCGTAGCCCATTCATCCTGTCTCTCTCCTCCATCGTTCATCAGTCCCCCTGGTCACTGGGACGCGCCGTCGACCAAGTTCCGCGGACTCAGCGCGAAGACCTCGTACCGGACAAATCATGCCAATACGAAGCATTTCGATTCGGCCGGGCAGTCGGAGCACTCTGCGCTGAGTACTCGGCAATCCTCGTACCGGCACGCCTCCGGCGAGACCATATTCTCGTAACTGTATGTAAAACATGGAAATGACAAAGCGGAGACGCCGTGTGCAGAAACTCCCTGGCACCGTCCATCTGTTGCCAGCGCTTGCAATGTGCACTGCTCAAGGGAATCCGAGCTACCGGCCCCCGACCCAACTTCGGAGTCGAGAAGATGCTGAAATAGTGTCACGCTTTGTCCCTGCCTCGCCACGTGGGCAGTCGGCGTCACGCCATCGGTCGGGTCACCTGTGGCCAAGATCCCCGCCAACGGCGGGACGGAGCGCGTCCCGCCACCAGTATACGGACGCCCGCGAGTTGTTGCACGGGTACCACAGTTCGAATATCGCTGGGGGGGGGGTGCGGCACGCAAGGGGGGCAAGGGCCGGCCGCCGGGCCGGCCGCCGGTTGTCACGCCCGATTCAGTGGAAGTCCGTACCTTCAGCTGACGATGTGCAGTACCGTACGTTCGTCAGACGATCCCCGACGAACACCAGCTCGCAGACGGCCCGAACCCGTCCATCGACGAAGGGTTCTCGCTGGCCGGAGACGAACCACTGATAATGCGTCTCATCGCCCGTCATGCGCGAGCGCCAGAATCCGTTTCCCGCGCTGCCCTTCCTCTCTGGGTTGGTGATGACGTCTCGATGTTCCAGGCTCATGCCCGACATGAAGACGGCATCCCGTATCGCGTCGGCGATTTCCGGGCTGACATCGGGGTGGGCGACCAGCCAGGCCTCACGGACGTCCGCACCGCTGATGTCAGACTTGGCGCCCCCCGCCTCATTGGGCAGGTACACGTGTCCGGCGCACGCCGAGCCGACGAGGCTCAGCACGACGGCGACTGACATCTGTCTGAATGCTCTCATGACTCCTCAGTTCGAAGTGTCTCGTTGCGCCCCGGCCAGGACCCGCGGACCAGTCCGAACAAGGTGCTCCGCCGTCAGGCAACGCGCCAGCGGCCTACCCCGGCAGGATGCCGGGACAGCTTTCTACGAGGACGGCCAGAGCGGTGGCTACGCTGACTCCGACCAGGAAGATCTGAGGCAGCCGATCTCCGTGTTTCTGCGCCTCTCGACAATGGGGACACAGACGGGCGTCGTCCGGAATGACGGCCTCGCAGTTCCTGCATTGCTTCACGACGCACCTCCCGGTTGGCTGTTGGCTACCCCCGCCGATCCCTGAAGGGATGCTCCCGCGGCATCTTCCCCGATCCACCGCACGAACAGCGCGCCCCCCACCATGATCGTCAGGTAATTCAGGAAGAAGCGCCATACGGCGGTGTACGCTACCAGCAATCGGTCGACGAGGAAGGGGCTCATCAATGCCGGAGCGAGCATCTCCCCGATCCCGCTTCCACTCGGTGTGGGCATGAAATAGAGAAGAAACTGAAGGAGGATGTGCAGTGTCACCACGTTCCAGAAGCCGGCATCCACCCCGAATCCGCGCAGCACGACCCAGCCGAGCACGAATCGCGCTCCGAACTGCAGCACATTTGAGAGAACCGCCAGAAGAAGTGCGACTTTCCCCTTCCGGGCGTAGATGATCAGGCTGCCGTGCAGCTCCTGCAGAACCTTGAGAACTCGACGCACGCGGACGGTGCGGCCGAACAGCCGGAGAATGAGCAAACGTGGAAGGCGGGGCGCAGCCGCCAAAAGGATGACCACCACGCCGACTCCCGCGAAGCCGAGGGCCGACCACTCGAACAGCCTGGCGGCCGAGATGTTGGCCACGGGAAGCCGGATGTCCTCGATCGCCCCAGCCGCACCGAAAAACCACGCCGCGAAGCCGGCCAGGGAGAGAAACGTCAGATTGACGATCACGCTGGCGAAGTTGGTCGCCACCGTTCGGCCTAGCGACACGCCGCTTCTGACCAGCCCGTACAGGAGGGCCGGGCCGCCTCCCGTGCCCGACGGTGTGAGATAGGCCAGCGCCGAGGACACGCCCCCAATCTGGACGCACCGCCAGTATGGTAGGCGGATACCGAGGGGGCGAGTGAGGAGCCAGATTCTGACGCCGCTTCCAAACCAGTCCATCGAGGCCAGAGCCAGGGCGGGGAGCGCCCACCGCAGATCAAAGCTGCGGAAGCCGTCGATGCTCCCCCGCAGGTCATGTGTGATCAGGAATAGCGCCCCGAAACCCATGAGGGTCGCGATAACGAACACCATGATCCCGGCCCGGACGGCGCCGGGGGGAAGCCGGAAGCCTGGGGCGGGGCGCGCTGACGGTCGTTCGGGCATGCAGGCTCGGATCCTCGAACGTTAACGCCGGACGGGTCCGTGGACCTCCGTCCGGGCGGTTGGGGCGAGAGCTGGCAAGCGTTCGTCGGCTCGGCTAGCATAATATGGCATGAGGTATCCTATGGGGAGCGTACGGGCTCCCGGATGCGAGCGGCTCCCCGCGGCTCAAATGAGGAGACGGGCAGGTCGGTGAGGCGATACTCAGCATATGATCCACCCGAGTACGTGGAGTGGAGGGCAGCTCCTCACGTGATGGAGGCCTTTCGGAACACCCTTGCTGAGCAGCCGGATCGAGGCGGAGTCGTCAGCAGCCTGGACGACGCAACGATGATCGGGTTGTATAGGGGACTTCTGCGCTTCCGTCTCCATGACGTCGCGCTCAAGCGCTGGGTGAAGCGCGGCGTGATCTCGAAGGCGTGGCTCGGGACGGGAGAGGAGGCGGTGACGGTCGGAGCGGTGCACGCGCTGCGACGGCACTCCGGTGGGGACATCGTCGCGCCGATGATCCGAAACGCCGGAGCATGCCACGAGATGGGCATCCCGATGGCCGACCTCCTCAGATCCTATCTCGGTACGGCCGACGCACCCACCCGCGGGCGCGACCTGCACCTCGGTGACTTCTCCCGGGGAGTCGTTGCACCGATCAGCATGGTCGGTTCGGTTTCCACCGTCGTGAACGGGTACGCCCTGGCTTTCAAGCGACGGTCCGAGGACCGCGTGGCCATGACCTGGATAGGGGACGGATCGACCAAGACAGGCGAAGTCCACGAGGCGATGAATTTCGCGGCTGTGCAAAGCCTTCCCGTGGTGTTCGTCATTCAGAACAACCAGGTCGCTCTGGGCACCGGCCTTCGGCAGCACCACCGAGCGCCCGACTTTTCCGGTTGGGGAGCCGCGTACGGGATGACCGCATTCACAGTGGATGGGAACAACGTCCTGGATGTGCATGCTGCTACCCTTCGAGCCGTGGCTGCGTGCCGTGATGGCCGGGGCCCCATGATGATCCTGGCGGAGACCTTCCGTATGGGGGGACATGCCACGCACGACGAGCGTGAAGCCCGTCGGATGTTGGATCCGGCGCTCTTCGAGACGTGGGGCCGCCGGGACCCGGTTGGCATGTACGAGGAATACCTGGCTGGGCTCGGCAGACCCCTGGTTCCCTCGGACGGCCAGGTGGCGGGCCCTGGCGCCAATCCAGAAGAATGGAACCGAGCCGTTTTACAACGGATCGAGACCGAGACTCTGCAAGAGGTGGATACGGCCGAGGAGGAGGCGCTGCGGAGCCTCGAGACGTCGATCCCCGAGGCGGGGCCGGGCGAGCGCCTCGACTGCTACGCCTGAAGTCGAGCCCGGGCCTCTTCGATCAGGCCTCCGAGCGTCGAGCCGTCCTCCGGGAGGGTCGCATAAGCGAGCCTCCGGAACCACGGACCCATGTTTTCGGCGCGCAAGGCCTTCAGCACCCGGCTGGCAACCCTCCGTGTGGCGCCGGGGCCCCCTTCCGGCACGCCGATCAAGATCAGGTCATCCACGTAGCGGGCGATCAGGTCGTATTCCCTAAGCTCTGCCCTCGCGGTCGCCACAACGCGCTGCAACCCCGCGAGGTCCGGAGGCAAGACTTCGAGGATGAGGAGACCGAAGCGCCGCCCGTACCGCCGGCAGCGCTTGAGCTCACCTTCCGCAAGCTCGTCGAAGCCCTCCCGGTTGTAGACCCCGGTGAACGGGTCCCGGTAAGGCAGGAAATGGACACCGTCGGTAAGCTGCCGACCGACCCGGAGCGATCGGCGGAATCGCGATTCTCCAACCGTTCCACGCAGTTCGCGTAGTCCCGCCGCCGTTTCCGCTGCCACGCGAAAGCTCTCGTGCAGGAGGCGCACCCGGTCGGCGCTAGGCGCACGGCGCACCTGATTCCAATCTACTTGTAAGCGCCAGAGCATACCTTCCAGCTCGGACGCGAGTCCTTCGATCGTGACTTCAGGGTTGCCACGCTCGATGTCCGGAGTGGCATCACCGGTGGGGCGCGAGGCAACCGATCCGCCGAGGGCAACGATCAATGTCGCCGATCGGTCAGCCGAGCTCTCAAGCACCGAGACGAGACTTTCCAGGTTCTCCGCTTCCTCGCTATCCAGTACGCTCTTCCAGCGGCGGGCGGCCTCCCAGATCTTTGCATCGAGATCCCGGCTGGCGGTCACCACGTCCCGGGGGGCAGGGCGATCCCGTGAGACCTTCGCGGAGCCGCCTTCCGTCACTTCGAGCGCGGCAGACTCGCCAGGCTGCTCAAGACTGATGCACAGCTGCTCCAGTGCTTCCGAAAAGCGACGGGAGCGCAGGCGGACGTCCGACAGCGCCTGCGGGGAGGGCTGGTCGCAGAAGGATCGCCAGTCGTCGCGCAGGTGGCGAAGCTGCCGCTCGAGGCCTCGCAGCCGGGCCAGCAGCTTGAATCCGTCCCTGATTTCGCTCATCTCGCAGGGCTTCCCAGTGAAGCGTAGTGCAACTGAACGGCGCAAAATAGACCGGGTGCACGCCAAGATCGGGCGACCGCACCGGACGGACGAGTCGTCGTGCATTCTCCGTGCCCCGATCCCCATCGTAGATCGCTGCCGGTTGACGTTAGCCGGGTTGTATGTACCTTGCGCGACTCACGCATCGGCTTCACCGGCATCCGGACTCCGACTTTGCTTCGAATTACCTTTCTCGGCACCTCCTCCTCGCGTCCCACGGTGCGACGCAACGTGTCCGGCATCGCTGTCCAGAGAGAAGGGGAGCTGTTCCTCTTCGATTGCGGTGAGGGAACCCAGCGCCAGATGATGAGATTCGGCGTCGGTTTCGGTGTGCGAGAGATCTTCATCAGTCATCTGCACGCCGACCACTACCTCGGCCTCCCCGGTCTCCTGCGCACCATGAGTCTCCAGGGCCGCGAGGAGGACCTGGTAGTGTGGGGAGGCGCGGGCAGCGAAGGCCAGCTGCGGGACACCATCGAGCTGGGCGGTGACCGGCTGCAGTTCTCCGTGTCGGTCCGCGAGCTTCCGGCACGCGAAGCGGTGCGGCACGAAGGATTCGAGATTCGGGCCTTTCCCGTCGAGCACACTCCGGCGTCCGTGGGATTCGCTCTCGTGGAAGACGACCGACTCGGCCGTTTCGACGTGGAGCTGGCCCGCCGACTGGGGGTTCCGGAAGGTCCGGCGTTCGGCAGGCTTCACCGGGGCGAGGATGTGCAGCTGGATGACGGGAGCGTCGTGGGGGCGACACAGGTGGTGGGTCCGACGAGACCGGGGCGGATTCTGGTCTACTCGGGAGACACGCGGCCCTGCGAAGCCACGGTGGGAGCGGCACGTGGGGCCGATCTTCTGGTTCACGAGGCCACCTTCTCGGAAGAGGAGGCCGAAAGAGCCAGAGAAACGCGGCACTCGACCGCGCGCGAGGCGGCGACGGTGGCGGAGCGGGCTGGCGCGAGAAATCTGGTCCTCACACACTTCAGCGCCCGGTACTCGCAGCAGGCCCACAGACTCGTACGGGAAGCCGAGGCCGTACGCCAGGCCGTGGCGGCCGAGGACGGCCTCACCCTGGAGGTGCCCTTCGGCGAGGAGGCGGCGGGGGGGCGTTCGGGGTGAACGAGATACGTGTCCCCGGTGACAAGTCGATCGCGCACCGGTTCCTGGTCCTGGCCACGCTTGCGGAGGGCGAGTCCAGTCTTTCCGGGATACCGGCGTCGCTGGACGTAGGGAGCACGGTCACGTGTCTCCGAGCTCTGGGGGGCACCCTGGAGGATCAGGGCGAGAGTCGGATCGGGATACGAGGTCCAACGGGATGGAAGTCTCCGACGTCGAGTCTGGATTGCGGCAACAGCGGCACGACGGCGCGTCTTTTGACCGGTTTGCTGGCCGGTTTGGGTGTGGACGCGGAGCTGCGCGGCGACCCGTCGCTGAGCCGGCGGCCCATGGACCGCGTCGTGTATCCTCTGCAGGCCATGGGCGCCCGGATTCACTATACGGAACGCCAGGATCGCCTGCCGCTTCGGATCGAGAGCCGGGCGAGCGGGGGACTGCGGCCACTCCGTTATCGGCCTCGCGTGTCGTCCGCGCAGGTTCGCGCGGCGATCCTGCTCGCATCGCTCGCCTCGCGCACAGACGTCGAGATTCTGGACCGCCTGCGGCCTCGGGATCACACGGAGAGGATTCTCCGATCGCTGGGCGCTCCCGTCGTTTCGGAGCCATCAGGGACCGGGGAGCGCGTCCGCTTACAAGCGTCTGGTTGGGCCGGCGGTCTGAAACCGCTCGCCGCGGCCGTTCCGGGAGACCTCTCTTCGGCAGCATTCCTTGTCGTGGCGGCCTTGCTCTCATCCACGGATCTCACGATTCGGCAGGTCGGACTGAACCCGACCCGCGCTGGCTTTTTGCACGTCCTGTCGGCAATGGGCGCCGAAGTCAGGGCAGTGGAGACGGAGCTCCAGGCAGGGGAACCCGTCGGAAACCTCTCGGTGAGCGCGTCCACCATGCAGCCCTTCTCGATTGAAGAGGAGCTCGTGCCCTGGCTCGTCGACGAGATACCGGCCCTGGCGGTCCTGGCGTGCCGAATCGAAGGTGTATCGGTAGTTCGTGGGGCGGGAGAGTTGCGTGTGAAAGAGAGCGATCGGCTGGCCCTGCTGGCGTGCAACCTGACGGCACTCGGCATTCGCTGCGAGGAGTTGGACGACGGTCTGCGAGTACACGGCTCCCGTGCGCCGCTCTCCGGAACCGTTCGAACCGACGGCGACCACCGGATCGCCATGGCGTTCGGCGCACTGGGGGCGGACCCGGGTTGCGAGATCACCATCGACGATCCGGAATGTGTGAATATGTCGTTTCCAGGCTACTGGGAAGCCCTGAGCCGGGTGACCGCCCGAGAAGATTCGCCGTGAGCGGCATCACGATCGCGATCGACGGTCCGGCCGCGTCGGGCAAGAGCACCACGGCTGCTCGGGTGGCGCGAGCCCTCGGGTATTGCCATCTCAACTCCGGGCTACTGTACCGGGCGATCACCTGGGCGGCGCTGGAGGAGGGGTGGTCTTCTGACGAAGTAGGTTTCGACCAACGGTTGGCCGGACTCGAAATCGAGCTCGAGAGAGTCGGCTCCGGGTATCACGTACTGATCGATCGGGTGGATCCCGGGTTGAGCCTGGTGTCCCCCGGAACCTCGGCCCGAGTCTCGGCAGTCTCCGCGCGGCAGTCGGTTCGGGAGAGAGTGCTGCACCTGCTCAGGGCGGCGGGCGGTCGCGGCGGCGTCGTGTGTGACGGAAGGGACATCGGCACCGTGGTGTTCCCCGAAGCGGAGTTAAAGGTGTTTCTCGTCGCGTCGGCCGAGGAGCGGGGGCGGAGGCGTCTTCTGGAGCACGGCCTGGAGCCCACGGAAGCGGCGGTGCAGGAAGAGGCGGACAGGCTCTCGACCAGAGATGCGCTGGATTCGAGGCGTGCAGTGGCTCCACTGCGGCGTGCTCCGGACGCCGTTGAGCTGGACACCACGGAGATGAGTGCTACAGACGTCGTGCGTCGCATCGTATCCATGGCCCGCGACCGAGAGTCGCCTCTCGGTTGACTCATTCCCGCACCGGATCTAGTTTTCTTTGCTATTGTCCGTTTGTCGACAACCGCAACTTTAACCCCTGAGCGCGCCCATCGACGGATCGATTGGCAGGAAAAGCGGTTCCGCTTTCCTGCCTGCTTGTTTTTGAGATCCCGGGCGGACGCCAAACCCGAACGGTACACGCCGAATGAGTACGAAGGACGAGCAGGCCACCGCCAACGAGAGCCCGGTTGAAGAGCTGGGCGACCCTCCCCCGACCGATCCGCAGGTTGACAGCCAGCCGATCGAGGAGCCCGAGGCAGACGAGTCCGCGATGATCTCCGAGGAGCCGGAGGTCGCCGTCGAAGCCGAGGCGCAGGCTGGACCCACCGAGACGGAAGACGCCGTCGCCGAAGCTGGCGATGAGGCTCCCGAAGGCGCAGCCAGTGGCGCGTCTGCGGCCGTCGACGCGGAGGAGAGTCCGGCGGTCCGCCCTACCATGGACGAGGGCTCGGGTGACCCCGAGGAGGAAGGCTGGACTACGTTGGCCTACGGCATGGCCGAGGGGATGTCGGTGGACATGCTGGAGGGCGGGGAGTACTCGCCCGACGAATTCGACGAGATGATGGCCCTGTACGAGGACACGCTGAGCGAGATCGCGGAGGGCGAGATCGTGAAGGCGCGGGTCCTGCGGAAGACGGAAGCGGCCGTGATCCTCGACGTTGGCTTTAAGTCCGAGGGCCTGATTCCCCTGGAGGAGTTCCGGGATCCCGAGGCGATCGAGGCCGGCGATGAAGTCGAAGTCTTCCTCGAAAGCCTGGAAGACCAAGAAGGAGTCGTGGTCCTCTCGAAGAAGAAGGCCGACTTCCTACGGGTCTGGGAGAAGATCAAGGAGGCCTACGACAACGATCGTACTGTTCCCGGCATCCTCAAGCGAAAGATCAAGGGTGGCGTCACCGTCGATCTGATGGGCGTGGACGCGTTCCTTCCGGGCTCACAGATCGCTCTGCGCAGGGTACCCAACGTGGACGAGCTGATCGGCCAGGAGTACGACTTCAAGATCCTCAAGCTCAACAAACGGCGTCGGAATATCGTCGTGAGCCGACGGGTGATCCTGGAGGAAGAGCGGGCCTCCAAGAGAGAGGATCTCAAGACCGAGCTCCAGGTCGGTCAGGTTCGTAAGGGAGTGGTGAAGAACATTACCGACTTCGGTGCGTTCATCGACCTGGGAGGAATGGACGGCCTTCTGCACATCACGGACATGTCCTGGGGCCGCATCGGCCACCCGTCCGAGCTATGCCAGATTGGAGACGATCTCGAGGTCAAGATCCTCGACATCGATTGGGACCGCGAGAGGATTTCTCTCGGTCTGAAGCAGCTGCAGGCGTATCCTTGGGAAGACGTTGCCGCCAAGTACCCGGTCGGAAGCCGGGTCCGTGGCAGAGTCGTGTCGATCACGAATTACGGCGCGTTCATCGAGCTGGAGAAGGGTGTCGAGGGTCTCGTCCATATCTCCGAGATGAGCTGGACTCGCAACGTTCGTCACCCGTCTCAGCTTGCCTCGATCAACGACGAAATAGAGTGCGTCGTGCTGCGGGTCGATGAAGAGGAGAAGAAGATCTCCCTGGGTATGAAGCAGACCGAGGAGGACCCGTGGCTCGCTCTCCCGGCGAAGTATCCGCCGGGATCGAAGATTAGCGGCGTGGTGCGGAATCTCACTTCTTTCGGTGCCTTCGTCGAGGTCGAGCTGGGGATCGACGGGTTGGTGCACATCTCGGACATGAGCTGGACCCGACGGGTGCAGCATCCTTCCGAAGTGGTGCGGAAGGGTGAAGATGTGGAAGTCGTGATCCTCAGTATCGACCCGGATCAGAAACGGATTTCGCTCGGACTCAAGCAGGTCGACGACGATCCGTGGTACGAGCTCGCTCAGCGATTCGAGCCGGGAACCGAAACCGAAGGACACGTCGTCCGCCTTCTCGATAAGGGCCTGGTCGTGGACCTCGGTGACGATGTCGAAGGATTTGTCCCGATCTCGCAGCTGGGAGTGGATGAGGAGCTTGGAGAGCCGGCAGACCGTTTCGTGGAAGGCGACCGTCTCGAGCTCAAGGTGCTCGAGTCCGATCCCATCAACCGGCGGATCGTGCTATCCGTGACAGCGGCGCCGGGTGTGGAGGAGAGGGCGGCTGCGAAGGCCGCTGAACCGGACGTGGACCCGGATGCAGACGAGACTCTAGGCACAGAGGAGGCTTCGACCGAAGCCGATATCGAGGCCGAGGCGGAGGCGGATGTCGAAGAGGCTCCGGCAGAGGTCGAAGCCGAGGCGGAGGCGGATGTCGAAGAGGCTCCGGCAGAGGTCGAAGCCGAGGCGGAGGCGGATGTCGAAGAGGCTCCGGCAGAGGTCGAAGCCGAGGCGGGGGCGGATGCCGAAGAGGCTCCGGCAGAGGTCGAAGCCGAGGCGGGGGCGGATGCCGAAGAGGCTCCGGCAGAGGTCGAAGCCGAGGCGGAAGTGATCAATACGGTCTCGGACGAAGTCGACGAGGGCGCCAGCGTGGAGTCTGAAGAATCGGTCGACGAGGATGCTGGCACCGAAGAGGCGGCGGAGGACGAAGAGGACAAGACGTCCTGACCGGCGACTCTCCGCCGTGAGAGCACATTGCCTCGCAGGGGGCCCGGCGAGTGGCGTCGGGCCCCCTGCGTTGTATCTACGGGAGGTTGGATGCGCAGGTGGGTTTTGACGACGGTCGTGATGGCGGCGGGTTGCGCCAGCGGGCACAGCGCGATGGCGCCGCCTGAACCGGAATCGCGTGAACCGGAAGTTGTGCGGGAGCAGATTCTGGATGACGCCCTTTTTGAAGAAGCGCGCGAGGCGCTGAAGGATGGGGATCGGGGCAGCGCCGCCGTCATCGCCGATTCGCTATGGAAAACCTGGCTCGGCATCCGGGAACTCGATCGAGGTAGCACCGAGGACCTGGTGGACCTCTTGGATTCAGTGGGAGCGGAAGACCTGGCCGCGCAGGTCTGGCTTCATTCACGGTTCGAACTGGACGGTGGAGACCGGAAGTCGCTGCGTCGTCTCGTATCGCAACTGTCGATCCGTGAGCTCAGAGAACTTCAGGATAGTACGGACGTCCGGGAGGAGGCGCGATTTATCGTCAGCGCGGAGTTGGCGCGGGCGCTTGCCATCGCCGACCATCCCGATCGAGCTCGGCGGTTTGCAGAGGAGGTTGTGGCAGGCTCACCCGACGGCGCCGAACGCGATAAGGCGGAAGACGTGCTCGAGGGCCGGGTAGGACCCGCGCGGGAGCCCGTTCGGATTGGATTGGTACTTCCGATCTCGGGCCGCTTTGCCGCCGTGGGAGAGCAGGTCCTGGAGGGTGCCCTGCTTGCCCTGGAGCAACACGAGTCGAATCCCGACCGGCCCACCGTCGAGCTCATCGTGCTGGATGACAGCTCGCGCGTGGATCTCGGAATCGAGCACGTGGAGGAGCTGGAGAAGAGGGACGCGGTGGCGGTGCTGGGTCCTGTGCGCACCGAAGCACTGGTGTCCGCCGCCGCTCGTCGAGACCGGGACGACCTGTTCCTGATCAGCCCGACGGCGGCGGGCGGGCAGGGTGTCGAGCCGGACGCCTACAGTCTGTGGGATAGAGACCGTCGAGAGGCGGACGTAGCGGTAGCCCTCGTTTCGTGGCTGGCCGGGAACCTGGGCCTTAGCGCATTCGGAGTGCTCTATCCTGAGGGCTGGTCGCCCAGGGCGCTGCAGGCCCTTCGGACGGAAGTGGAGGAGTGGGGAGGGATCGTCCTGGCTTCGGAGTCGTACGTTGCAGACTCCACGACGTTCGGTACACCGATCACGGCCCTGGCGGCTGCCGAGCCGGAGGCGGTGATCGTGTTTTCCGATGGACCGCGGACTGTGCTCCAGCTCGCCCCACAGCTCGTGTATTACGGTTTGCGCCGGTGGGTAACGGCAGGCGACGCCAACTGGTCGGATCCCGCCGTGGTCCGGCGGCTCGACCCGAGCTATTCCGACCACCGCCTGGTGGGGATGTACGTGGACCGTGTCAGCCCGCGCACACCGTGGCAGGAATTTGAAGCCAGTTATGAGAACGAATATCGTAAAGCACTGTACGACAACATGTTCGCGGCGTTGGGATTCGACGCAATGAACTTGATTCTGGCGGGTGCGCCGGAGGCGGAACCGGAGCGTCGCGGCTCCATTGGCCGAGCTGTCCGGAGGGGCGTGCATCGGGGGGCCACTGGTGATCTGAGCGTGGATCGCCGCACCGGAGAGCTGCGGCGTGAAGTGTTCGTGCGCCTCATTCAGGACGGTGAGCTGCGGGTTCCGGATTCAGGTGAGATGCTCCGGTGGGCCGAGGAGCAGCGGGAGCTGGAGGAATTCCTCAAGGCCCTGGAAGAGGAAAAAGAGGAACAGGAGGCCACGCCGTGAGTGCGCGGGACAAGTTGCGGCAGCTCGAGGAGCTGCGCAGCCGGACTCTGGAGGGTGGGGGAGCGGAACGCCTGGCGCGACAGCACGAACGGGGGAAACTGGGAGCGAGGGAACGGCTGGATGTTCTGCTTGATGAGGGATCCTTCGTCGAGTTGGACCGCTTCGTCGAGCACCGCAGCGTAGACTTCGGCCTGGACGAGCAACGAATCCCCGGCGACGGCGTCGTCACAGGATACGGACGAATCGACGGCCGCACGGTGTACGTGTTCAGTCAGGACTTCACAGTGTTTGGTGGATCGCTTTCGGAGGCGCATGCCGAGAAGATATGCAAAGTCGTCGACCTCGCCACGCAGAACGGCGCTCCCGTCATAGGCCTGAACGACTCCGGCGGAGCCCGAATCCAGGAGGGGGTCGCTTCCCTCGGCGGCTACGCGGAGCTCTTTCTGCGCAACACGTTGGCTTCGGGGGTCGTGCCGCAGATCAGCGTGATCCTCGGCCCGTGCGCAGGCGGTGCGGTGTATTCGCCTGCGATCACGGACTTCGTGTTCATGGTCCAGGGGATCAGCCATATGTTCGTAACGGGTCCCAACGTGGTAAAGACGGTTACCCACGAGGACGTGACTTTCGAGGAACTGGGGGGCGCGGGAGTGCATAGCACACGATCCGGCGTAGCCCATTTTTCGCACGCGACAGAGATCGAGAGTCTCCAGGCCGTGAGGAGCCTCCTCGGATTCCTCCCGTCCAACAACTCCGAAGACCCCCCCGTGGGCAGCCTGGAGGATCCTCCGGGCCGGGCCGACGAAGAGCTCTTGGATGTGATTCCAGACCTTCCGACGCAGCCCTACGACATGCACGAGGTGATCGGCAGGATCGTGGATGACCGTGATTTTCTGGAAGTCCACTCCGGCTTCGCCCGCAATGTGATCGTGGGGTTCGCCCGTCTGGGGGGCTTCCCGGTGGGAATCCTGGCGAATCAGCCGGCGGTACTGGCGGGCGTGCTGGATATCGATGCAAGCCGCAAGGGGGCGCGGTTCGTTCGGTTCTGCGACGCGTTCAATCTTCCGATCGTCACTTTCGAAGACGTGCCTGGTTTTCTGCCGGGCGTGGCGCAAGAGCACGGTGGCATCATCCAGCACGGGGCTAAGCTGCTCTATGCATACTGCGAGAGCACGGTGCCGAAGCTCACCGTGATTACCCGGAAGGCCTACGGTGGGGCCTACGATGTGATGTCCTCGAAACACATCCGGGGCGATCTCAACTTTGCCTGGCCGACGGCCGAACTGGCCGTCATGGGCCCGAAGGGGGCGGTGGAGATCCTCTATCGGCGGGAATTGGCCGACGCCGACGATCGGGAGACCCGTATCACGGAATTGGAGAGCGAGTTCCGAGAGCGATTCGCGCATCCGTACCTGGCCGCAAAGCGGGGCTTTCTCGACGACGTCATCGACCCGCGCGAGACTCGGGCACGCCTCGTTTCGGGGCTGGAGCTACTCCGGAACAAGCGACAGCGGAACCCGCCCAGGAAGCACGGCAATATTCCCCTGTGAGGTCCCGTCGTGTTCGATAAGATCCTCGTAGCCAATCGTGGCGAGATCGCCGTTCGGGTGATCCGGGCTTGTCAGGAGATGGGAATCCGCAGCGTGGCCGTGTATTCCGACGCGGATCGGCTGTCTCCACACGTCCTCCTCGCTGGCGAAGCCGTCCCGATCGGTCCTCCGCCCGCAGCCGAGAGCTACCTGCGGTCCGAAGCTATCATCGAGGCAGCCCTAGCAACGGGCGCCCAGGCCGTTCACCCGGGCTACGGCTTCATGGCTGAAAGCCCGGCGTTTGCCCGGAGCGTGGGCGAGGCGGGTCTCGTCTTCGTCGGACCGTCCGCGGAGGCGATCGCCGAGATGGGAGACAAGACGGCTGCGCGCGCGAGAATGATCGATGCCGGAGTACCGATCATACCCGGCTCGGAGGCCATCTCCACTGCGGACCAGGGGGTGCGTGAGGGGGACCGGATCGGCTGGCCGGTTCTGCTCAAAGCGGCCGCGGGAGGAGGTGGGAAGGGTATGCGTGTGATAGACTCAGCCGCGGACCTGCCACGAGCGCTTGCCGCGGCAAGCCGGGAGGCGGGCCAGGCGTTCGGAGACTCCAGGGTGTACGTGGAGAAGTACCTTGCGGACCCTCGTCATATCGAAATCCAGGTACTGGCCGACACCCACGGTCGAGTCATGCACCTGGGTGAGCGGGAGTGCTCGATCCAGCGGCGCCACCAGAAGTTGATAGAGGAGGCTCCCTCCCCGGCGGTAGACCCGGGACTTCGGATCCGCATGGGCGAAGTAGCCGTCGCGGCAGCCGAAGCCGTCGGGTACGTCGGTGCAGGAACTGTCGAGTTCCTGTACCAGGGCGGGGAGTTCTACTTCCTCGAGATGAACACGCGGATCCAGGTCGAACACCCGGTGACAGAGTTCGTTACGGGAGTGGACCTGGTGCAGGAGCAGATTCGCGTGGCGGCAGGCTTACCTTTGTCCGTCGAAGTACGTCCCGATTGGCCGGCTGGCCATTCCCTCGAGTGTCGGATCAGCGGTGAGGACCCGTTCAACGGTTTTCTCCCCTCCAGCGGGAGGATTCGAGAGCTCGAGGTGCCGTGCGGGCCCGGAGTTCGGTGGGACGGCGGCATCGTCGAGCATTTCGAGGTCGGCCTTCACTACGATCCGCTGCTCGGTAAGCTGATCGTCCACGCTCCGTCCCGAGACCAGGCCATTATGAGGATGCGCCGGGCGCTGCGGGAGCTCCAGATCCAGGGGATTCGTACCACCCAGCCGTTTCATCTGGCCGTACTGGAAGAGGCCGACTTCAAGGCGGGGAACATCTCGGTCCGATACCTGGAGCACCATCCCGAGTTGGTCGATATCGGTGACGGCGACTGGTATATCCGGGCCGCGGCGGTCGCCGCCACCCTGCTCGAGCACAGGGCACGAAACGGCGCACGTGTGCTCGTTTCGGGGACCCAATCCGGAGGCCGCACCGCGGAGCTCAGCGAGTGGCGCCGCCAATTCAGGTCGATCGATTGAACGGGGTGGCGGGAACGGATCGGGGCGGCCGCGGGCCGCCGCCCGTGGAGAGCGACACGACGCTTATCGAGGTGGAGCGGATCGCCGGAGGTGGTGATGGGGTGGGGCGGGAGGATTCCGGGCGCGTCGTCTTCGTCCCGCGCACCGCGCCCGGCGATGTTGTCAGAGTGAAGATCGTCCAGGCCAAGTCCCACTGGGCGAGGGGACGTGTTCAACGGTACGTGAGACGCGGGACGGGAAGGCGAGCCGTTCCGTGCCCGATGTACGACGAGTGCGGTGGCTGTCGTCTTCAGCACCTGACGCCGTGGGAACAGAGACGAGCCAAGCGGGACGTGGTGCAGGAAGCACTCCGGCGGATCGGTGGCCTCGCTACTCCGGTACCCGATCTGGTCGCCGGGCGAAACGAGTTCGGGTATCGAAACCGGGTCACGTTCTCCTTGAGCACGAAGGCCGGGGAAGTGCTCGCGGGCTACCGGAGGATCGACAATCCGGCCGCCGTGGCTGATATCCCGGAGTGCCTCCTAGGCGAGGTCCCGATCCAATCGGCGTGGCGCGCGCTGAGGGAAGTGTGGGCCCAGGGAATCTGCGATCCGCCCGGCGGGCCGGACACGCAGCTGACGATTCGGACGGCGAACAACGGGGCAGTGGACCTGCTGGTTCGTGGCGGCGAGGCGCTGGCCCCCGAGGCGCTGCGCACCTTGATGGAGTGGGTGCCGGGAATGGTCGGCTGTCACTATGCCAGGTCCGGCAGCGCCCCCCGGTGCCTCGTGGGGGCGGAGACCCTGAGGGATCGCTGGCAGGACATCGAGTTCGATCTTCCTGCTGACGTGTTCCTCCAGGTGAACCGGAAGGTGTCCGCCGCAATGGACCGGTGGCTGGAGGAGCGGGTCGGAGACATGAATGGGAGTCGTGTTTTGGATCTATACTCCGGAGTCGGGGCGCGGGCCATTCGGTGGGCGACCCGTGGCGCACAGGTCACTGCGTGCGAGGTTTCCAGGCGAGCCGTCGCCGCATGCAGGCAGGCAGCATCCAGTGCTGGTGCTCGGCTCGCCATCGAGGCGAAACGGGTCGAGAGCCGAATCGACGATCTCCTCCCAGCCGACCTCGTAGTCGTGAACCCACCGCGTGCAGGGCTGTCTCGGCACGTGGCCGAGGCACTGGTCTCCGGATCGGCTGGCCGCCTCGCTTACGTCAGCTGCGATCCGGCGACACTGGCCCGTGACCTGGGGCGGCTGCAGACGGCATGGAATCTGATGGAGGTGCAGCCCTTCGACGCCTTTCCCCAGACGGCACATGTGGAGACGATCGCGTGGCTGCACCGACGCTGAGGAATTGGAGGGAATCGTGACCTCGCAAGGAGCGATTCGATACTTCGCGCACATTGGCGACGAGACGCAGGAAGTGATCGTCGGCCATTCCGGCCTGGTCGTGGACGGCGAGGAGCTGGAAGCGGACATCTCGACACTGCCCGGCTCGGATCGGCAGCACCTGCGCCTGGATGGCCGGTCACTTTCCCTGTTCGCCCGCCGCCGGGAATCGAGTTGGGTTATCGAATTGGAAGGGAGACTATTAGAGGTCAGCGTCGAGGACGAGCGGACGCGACATATCCGGGAGCTTGCCTCCCACGTCGCACCTGTAGAGACCCGGCGTGACCTCCTAGCGCCGATGCCGGGACTCATCGTTCGAATCGAGGTGGTCGAGGGGCAGGATGTGCAAGAGGGGGACGGGCTCGTCGTGATGGAGGCTATGAAGATGGAGAATGAGCTGCGGGCGGCCGCCGCGGGTCGCGTGGAGTCGATCGAAGTCCAGCCCGGCCAGGCCGTCGAGCGGGACGCAGTGCTGCTGAGACTGGAGCAGAGGTGAGCCATGTCGGATGAAACCCGGTCCCGCACGACCTCGGGCATCGACATCCGGCGCGTCTACGGCTCCCGGGCTGGGGCCCGGGTTCCCGAACTCGGCGATCCGGGTCAGTGGCCGTTCACGCGCGGAGTGTACGCGGACATGTACCGGGGCCGCCCCTGGACGATGCGGCAGTACGCAGGTTATGGAACGGCCGAGGAGACGAACGAGCGCTTCCGATATCTGCGCGACTCGGGACAAACGGGGTTGTCCGTGGCGTTCGACCTGCCGACCCAGATGGGGATGGATTCGGACGACCCGCGAGCCGAAGGAGAGGTCGGGCGTGTTGGCGTGGCGATCGACACTCTCGACGACCTCGAACAACTCTTCTCGGGCATTCCACTAGAGCGCGTCTCGACGTCCATGACGATCAACGCGACAGCGGCCATATTGCTGGCCATGTACGTTGCCGTGGCGGACGGGCATGGCGCGCCTCGCTCGACTCTTTCGGGGACCGTTCAGAACGACATGCTCAAGGAGTTTGTCGCCCGGGGAACCTACATTTACCCAATCGAGCCGAGTCTTCGCCTCGTTACCGACATCTCCGCCTTCTGCTCACAGGAGCTGCCCCGGTGGAATAGCATTTCGATCAGCGGCTATCACATGCGCGAGGCGGGTGCCACGGCCGCCCAGGAGATCGCCTTCACGCTCGCCAATGGCCAGGAGTACGTCCGGCGGGCGATCGCCCGGGGACTGGAGGTGGATCAGTTCGCCCCGCGGCTGAGCTTCTTTTTTGCCGCTCACAACAACCTGTTCGAGGAAGCGGCGAAGTTCAGGGCCGCGCGGAGGCTGTGGGCGCGGCTGATGCGCGAGGAGTTCGGCGGTTCGGACCGCAGTTGCCGGCTCCGGTTTCACACGCAGACCGGGGGGTCCACTCTCACTGCGCAGCAGCCGATGAACAATGTGGTCCGCGTCACCGTTCAGGCCCTGGCGGCCATCCTGGGCGGGACTCAATCACTCCATACGAACAGTTTCGACGAAGCGCTCTCGCTGCCTGGAGCCGAGGCGGCCCGACTCGCTCTCCGAACACAGCAGGTGCTGGCCGAGGAGTCGGGAGTGCGGGACACGGTAGACCCGCTCGCGGGTTCCTACTACGTGGAGAGCCTCACCGACCAGCTTGAAGAGCTCGCGAGGAACTATCTGGAGAAGATCGAGGAGCTTGGAGGGGCAGCCGAGGCGGTTTCCTTCATGACGGAGGAGATCCACCGGTCGGCCTACGCGTGGCAGCTCGAAGTAGAGAGCGGTGACGCCGGTGTGGTTGGGATCAACGTGTACCAGGATGACGAGTCGACGATCCCTCTGGCGCTCCCCGATTTCGCAGATCTGCAGCGGTCTCAGCACCGTCGCCTCGACGACGTGCGTGCGGCGCGGGATTCAGACGTCGTCGAGCGTACGTTAGACGAAGTCACGCGGTCGGCGGAGATGGAAACCAACCTCTTGCCTGCCATGATCGAAGCGGTCAAAGTCAGGGCCACCCTGGGCGAGATCAGCCATCGCCTGGAGCGGTTGTGGGGTACGTACCGGCCTGTTTGAGCCGGGATCGCACTAGAAAGGGATTCATGCCGACGTACGAGTACGAGTGTCGAGATTGCCGCCACGCGTTCGAGAGGTTCCAGGGGATCAATGAGGATCCCATCACGGAATGTCCTGAGTGCGGCGGGAGGGTCCGGCGCCTGATCTCCAGTGGGGGTGGGCTCGTCTTCAAGGGACCTGGATTCTACGCCACCGACTATCGGGGCGGCTCGACGAGCGGGAAGACAAACTCCCGCGAAAAGGACTCTGGTGGTACCGGTTCGGGTGAATCGGGGAAGGGCAGCCAAGATGGCGGTGACTGACGTTCGAAGCACTCCTGCGCGGGCCCTCGCCAAGGCTCTCCGGGAAGCGGCCATCGCGATCGGCGCTCCCGAAGATTTCCGGCCGCAGGTGGAACGGCCCGCGGACCCGTCGCATGGCGATTTCGCATCCAACGTCGCCCTGGTCCTGTCGGGTCGGCTGGGGCGTCCACCGCGGGACCTGGCAGCTGAGCTCGCAGAACGAGTGGACCTTTCCGCGACCGGAATCTCGGAGCCGGTGGTGGCGGGACCCGGCTTTCTAAACTTCAGTCTGTCCGACCGGGTCCTGTGGGACGGTCTTCTCTCGGTTCTGGAGCGAGGCCCGGACTGGGGCCGCTCGGAGGCGGTGAATTCGCTGCGGTATAACGTCGAGTTCGTGTCGGCCAACCCCACGGGTCCGCTTCACGTGGCGCACGGGAGGGGCGCGGCTATAGGAGATGCCACGGCCTCCCTGCTGGAGTGGACCGGCCACGAAGTCACGCGGGAATTCTACGTCAACGACACCGGCCGGCAGGTTGAGCTGCTTGGGGAGTCGGTTGAAACCCGATGGCGCCAGGCGGCAGGCGAGCGCCTCGAGATCCCTCAGGGAGGCTACCAGGGAGACTACATCCGGGACATCGCGCGAGACCTGGCCGGGGACCTCGGGGATGCTCAACTCTCGGCGTTGGAACGTCCGGCCCGCCTTCGTCTGCTCAGCGAACGCGCGGCCGTACTTCTGAGAGCGGAGCAGGAAAGCGACCTGGCCGACTTCGGCGTCCACATGGATCACTGGTTCGACGAGTCGTCGCTGTTCTCCGCTGGTGACGTAGAGGGCCTGCTGGAGCGCCTGACCCAGTCGGGGAGGGCGTATCGGGATGACGGAGCCCTCTGGTTACGGACAACGGATCTCGGCGACGAAAAGGACCGGGTTCTGGTCAAGAGCGACGGATCTCACACGTACTTCGTGTCGGATATCGCCTATCACCTCGACAAGGCGTCCCGCGGGTTCGACCGGGCGATCGATGTGTGGGGTGCGGACCACCACGGGCACGTGCCTCGAATGCAGTCGGCGCTAACTTCCCTGGGCTTGGCCGATGGCTTCCTCGAGGTCCTGCTGATCCAACTCGTGACGGTGATGCGGGGTGGCGAGGAGGTCCGGATGTCGAAGCGCGCCGGGCAATTCGTGACCCTGCGGGACCTTGTCGCGGAGACCGGACCTGACGTGGCTCGCTACTTCTTCCTCATGCGTCGCGCGGAAGTCCCTATGACTTTCGACCTCGACCTGGCGCTGGACACCTCTGATGCGAATCCGGTGTACAAGGTACAGTACGCTCATGCCCGGATGTGCAGCCTGTTCCGGCGAGGGCATGTTGATCCGGAGAACATCCGTCCAACCGACGCTGATCTGGCTCTGCTCGATTCGGGGATGGAGCGCCAGGTGGTGATGGCCGTCCTACGGTTTCCCGAGCGCGTGCGTGCGGCGGCCCAGTCCAGGGCGCCGTATCAGATCTGCAACTACCTGGAGGAGCTGGCCGGCGCCGTAAACGCTTGGTACCACGAAGGCAACCTCGACCCGGAGCGCCGGGTGTTGGCCGAGGGACCGAGCCGTCCTGCTCGACTGGCGCTGGCGCGGGCCATCCAGCTTACCCTGCGTTCGGGTCTACGACTGCTCGGGATCTCGGCGCCGGCGAGGCTCGAAAGAGAGGTCGAGTGAAGCCCGCACAGGACCGGTTCAGCTACGTCGACGCCGGGGTGGACATTCGAGCCGCGGAAGGACTCACGAAACGCCTTGCCGATCTCGTTGCATCCACGCGATCCGATACGGTTCGAGGTGACTTCGGCTCCTTTGGCGGTCGGTTCAAGCTGAAGGGCGACGCGGAGCTGGTGGCGAGCGCGGACGGCGTGGGCACCAAGGTGCTAGTCGCGAGGATGACCGGGCGACACGACACCGTCGGAGAGGACCTGGTCAACCACTGCGTCAACGACATCCTGGCGGAGGGTGCGGTGCCACTCGTGTTTCTCGACTACTTCGCCTGCGGGCGTCTCGAGCCGGACGTGGCATACGATGTCATCTCCGGGATCGCCCGCGGGTGTCGCGAGAACAGCTGTGCCCTGCTGGGTGGAGAAACAGCGGAAATGCCGGGCATGTACGATCCGGGCGACTACGATCTGGCGGGTTTCATCGTCGGTCGGGTCACGCTTCCGGTTCCGGGGCGGACGGGGATCTCGGCCGGAGATGTGCTGATCGCGCTTCCGTCCTCCGGTCTGCATACGAACGGCTACAGCCTCGCACGGGCGATCCTGTTCGACCGGCTGGGACTCGATGTGGAGGACGAGTACCCGGGAACGGGCGAGTCGGTCGCGGACATCCTGCTCAAGGTCCATCGTTCTTATCTGGCCCCCCTCACCGTTCCGTGTGAGAGGGGATTGATCCGGGCCCTCGCCCACATCACGGGCGGTGGCATTCAGGGTAATCTCTCCAGGGTCCTGCCAGCGGATCGCGACGCCCGCGTGGATGTGACGGCCTGGGCGCCCGGAGCCGTATTCGACCTACTCGCCCGCCAAAGTGGGCTTGAGGCGGAGGATCTTTACCGGACCTTCAACATGGGGGTCGGCATGATCGCGGTCGTGTCGGCCAGCGACGCGGAGAGCGTTCTCGAGGAGATCAGAGGTGCGGGGGTGGACGCCTTCGTGTGTGGCGATGTCACAGAGGGAGCAGGTCGAGTGGTCCTGAATTCGACCGCATGATCGAGGACGATCCGGCGGGGTCGGATAGGGCTTTCATGGATCGGGCGCTGGCTCTCGCGCTCGAAGGTTGGGGGCACGTATCCCCCAACCCCCTGGTAGGTGCCGTGGTCGTGTCCGGGGACCAGGTGGTCGGCGAGGGCTTCCACGCGCGCTACGGTGCAGAGCATGCCGAGGTGGTAGCGCTCCAGAAGGCTGGGGAGGGAACGGCGGGAGCGACTCTGTACGTCAGCCTGGAACCGTGTGCACACCAGGGCAGGACGCCTCCGTGCACGGAAGCGATTCAACAGGCCGGAATCCGCCGCGTGGTGTACGCGTGCAGGGATCCTGACCGGCTGGCGGCGGGGGGCGGTGTGGTGCTTCGAGAGGCGGGCCTGGACGTTGTCGGTGGGGTTCGGTCCGTGACGGCGGCGCGTCTCAACGGACCGTTCATCTGGGACAGGATGAACCTCGGTCCCTGGGTGTCCCTGAAACTCGGACTGTCCCTGGACGGCCGGATCTCCGCGCGCCCGGGCACGCGGACGGACCTCACGGGCCGGGAGGCTGCGGAGTACGTCCACCGGCTCCGGGCTGGTCACGACGCGATCATGGTAGGAGGGCGAACGGCCGTGATCGACGACCCGCTCCTAACGGTACGTTTGGCTCCGAGCCCGCGCGTGCCGCCGACACGGGTGGTCCTGGATCCAGGGCTGGAAATACCGGCCGATTGCCGGCTTGTCGGGAGCGTGAACGAGGCTCCCCTTGTGGTCTTGTGCCTTGAAGGTATCGCGTCCGAGAGCAGAAGGAGCCTCGAGAAGCGTGGGGTGGAGGTCGCTTCGGTGAAGGGGGACGGCAGGGGCCTGGCGCTGGATGCGGTGTTGCGGGATCTGGGCGCGCGCGGACTGCGCTCCATCATGGTGGAAGGAGGAGGAAGACTGGCCAGCAGCTTGCTGGCCGGCAGCCTCGTCCAAAAGCAGTACCTGATCTACGCGCCGATCGTCCTCGGTCCCGAAGGCGTGCCATTCATCGGGGCCGGCATGGAGGAGGCGCACTTCGACTGGAGCGTCGTCCGGAGAGAGGCACTGGGCGAGGACTCCCTCTTGGAACTCGAGGATCGACGGACACGCGAAGTGCTCACGGAGGCTGCCTGATGTTCACGGGATTGGTGGAGACAGTGGGACGTGTGGTCCGGCGACAAGAATTCGACGAGGGGATCAGATTCCGCCTCTCCGCGCCCGAACTCACCGGTGCCCTGGCAGAGGGGGACAGCCTGGCAATCGACGGTGTCTGCCACACCGTCTTCGACATCGATGGTGAGGAGTTCACGTTCGAGTCGGTACGGACGACCCTCTCACGCACCACCCTGAATGAGTTCGTCGCGGACCGCGAAGCCAATCTTGAAAGGGCCGTTCGGGCAGGCGAGCCGATGGGAGGCCACCTCGTGCAGGGGCACGTGGATGGTGTTGGAGAGCTGGTCGAGGTCGAGAAGGCGGGAGAGACGGTGTTTCTCAGGTTCCGGATGCCACACGAAGTGGCCCGTCTCACGGTGCTGTACGGCTCGATCGCGCTGGACGGCATCAGTCTCACGGTGAACCGGCTCTTCCAGGACGTCGCGGAAGTGGCGATCATACCGTATACATGGGATCATACCAACGTCGGTCGCCTTGCGGTGGGATCGAGAGTGAACCTGGAGGCGGACCTCGTAGGGAAGTACGTGGATCAGCTACTGCGGCCGTACCGCGAAGCCGGTACGGCCTGAGCGCTCAACCCAGAGGGGGGTCGAACGGTGTTGTCCTCTGACGATCAGAAGGTACATGAAGCGATAGACGTCATTCGGGAAGGCGGTCTCGTGATCGTGGCCGATGACGAGGATCGGGAGAACGAAGGCGATCTGGTGTGCGCGGCTGAGCTCGTCACCCCGGAGATCATCAATTTCATGGCGACCCATGGGCGCGGGCTCGTGTGCCTGACGCTGGCGGCCGAGATCGCGGATCGCCTGGACCTTCCGCTGATGTCGGACGGGCGCGGCCAGGACCCCAACGGGACCGCGTTTACGGTGTCCATCGACGCCACCAGGGAGCTAGGAGTCTCCACCGGCATTTCGGCGGCGGACAGAGCGCGGACGATCCAGGTGGCCGTTTACGAGGATTCCAAGCCATCCGATCTCATTCGTCCTGGGCACGTCTTTCCGCTGCGCGCCAAGGTGGGGGGAGTCCTGCAGAGGGTGGGCCAAACGGAGGCGTCGATGGACCTCGCCCGATTGGCCGGGCTCGCCCCCGCGGGAGTGATCTGCGAGATCCTCAACGAAGATGGGACGATGGCCCGGCGTCCCGAGCTCGAGAAGTTCTCCGTCGATCACAGCATGCCCTTCATCACAGTCGCTCAGATCATCGCCTACCGCCTGAAGAACGAGCGCCTGGTGAGCCGGGCCGCAGAGGCGATCCTTCCAACCCCGTACGGCGAGTTCAGGGTCGTCGGGTATTCGAACCTCGTGGACGACAGGGAGCACATCGCTCTGGTCCATGGCGAGGTGGCGGGGGTGGATGACGTCCTGGTTCGAGTGCACTCGAAGTGTCTGACGGGAGACGTGTTCGCTTCGGGCCGCTGTGATTGTGGGCCCCAGCTACAGGCAGCGATGCGGCGGGTAGCCGATGAGGGGTGCGGGGTGATCGTCTACCTCGACCAGGAAGGGCGTGGGATCGGCCTGCTCAACAAGCTGCGCGCGTACGAGTTGCAGGATCAAGGACACGACACGGTCGAGGCGAACGAGATTCTCGGTTTTCCACCGGATCTCAGAAACTACGGGATCGGAGCCCAGATCCTTCTCGATCTGGGGCTCAGGCAGATCCGGGCCATGACGAACAACCCGAAAAAGCTCACTGGGCTGGAGGGCTTCGGGCTGGAAATCACGGACCGGGTTCCGCTGGAGGTCAAGGCGACGGACATGAATCAAGAGTACCTCGAGGCCAAGCGAGAGAAGCTGGGCCATCTGCTCGGATCGTGATGTCCGCCGCTGAGGGCTCGCCGCGGAGGCAGGGCCTCCGGCTCTGCCTGGTCGTGAGTCGCTTCAACGAGCCGGTCACCCGGCGCCTCGAGGACGGCGCCCGCCGCTGTCTCGAGGCCGCTGGAGTTCAGCCTGCCGACATCGATGTCCTGCATGTCCCAGGCGCGTGGGAGTTGCCTCGGGGAGTCCGCATGGCTCTCGAGCACGCGGATTACGACGGAATCCTGGCACTCGGGTGTGTGATCCGCGGTGAGACCCCGCATTTCGAGTATGTGTCGATGGGGGCGACCGTGGGTCTCGAGGCGCTCGCCCGCGAATCGACTGTCCCGGTGGGCTTCGGGCTTCTGACGACCGATGATGGGGATCAGGCCCTGGCGCGGGCGGGCGGCGAGAAAGGGGATAAGGGGGAAGAGGCGGCGCTCGCCGTACTCGAGATGTGCGATCTCGCCGCGCGGCTCAGATGAAGTCGGCGAATCCGAGGTCCAGGGCGCGAAGCTGGGTGCTCCAGGTCATGTATGGCTGGGACATGGCCGGGGAGGGACCGGTCCGTGAATGGGCTCGACAGGCCCTGCGAGGCAGAAACGTCAGCCCCCGCTATCGTCCATACATCGATCGATTGCTAGGGGCGTTGGACCGGGATCTGGCCGAATGCGACATGCGCATCGAGGCGTGCATGCCCAACTGGAGGCTGGGTCGTCTCTCTGCCATTGACCGCAACATCCTACGCATCGGGACGGTCGAGATGATGGCGGTGGAGGACGTTCCGCACCGTGTCGCGATCCACGAGGCCATCCGCCTCGCGGAGAGGTACGGTAGTGACGACAGTCCGGGCTTCGTCAACGGCGTGCTCGACGCCGTGGGGCGACAGATCACAATTTCCTGAAACGACCGGATCACCGTGCGCATTCTGGTCGTCAACTGGCTGGACCGGCTGAACCCCGAGGCGGGGGGAGCCGAAGTGCACCTGCACGAGATCTTCGGGAGACTGGCTTCCCGTGGACACGACGTGTCGCTCCTTGTCTCCGGATGGGTTGGCTCACCTCCGGAGGATGTCGTGGACGGGATGCGGGTGGTCCGAAGGGGGAGTCGCTACACCTTTCCCCTTCACGTCCTTGATGGCTTTCGGGCCGTTACAGCAGACCACGTACCGTTCGATGTTCTGGTGGAGGACATCAACAAGCTGCCGCTGTTCACGCCGTTCTGGGCGAAAATGCCGGTTGTCGGACTGGTGCCTCATCTGTTCGGATCTACGGCGTTCCAGCAGGAGAGCCTACCCGTGGCTGCGACGGTCTGGGCGGCGGAACGCCTGATGCCGGCAGCCTACCGGGGCCGGGACTTCGTGGTGATATCGGACAGCACAGCTTCGGATCTGGAGGGTCGAGGGTTCCCGCGCGACAGGATTCACGTCAGCTATCCTGGGATCGACCACAGTGTCTTCACGCCGGCCGCCGCCCCGGATCGGGCTTCCGGGCCGACGATCACCTACGTTGGAAGACTCAGACGGTACAAGGGGGTCGACCTGGTCCTGAAAGCCGTGGCCGGGCTACGGGCGGAGGGGATCGACGTGAGCTTCGTTGTGGTCGGCCAGGGGGATGACAAGGCTCGGCTCGAACGCGTTGCGGCTGAGCTCGAGCTCGGGAACCGAGTCGCTTTTCGAGGGTTCGTCTCTGAGGAGGAGAAGGTCAGAATTCTCCGCTCCGCCTGGGTCAACGTGTATCCGTCTCCAAAGGAAGGCTGGGGCATCACCAACGTGGAGGCTGCGGCTTGCGGGACTCCGTCGGTGGCCAGCGACTCACCAGGACTCCGGGAGTCGGTTCTCGATGGCCAGACGGGCTTTCTGGTTCCGCACGACCGCGTGGACGCGTGGACCGTTGCACTCCGTCGCCTCATCGAGGACAAGGACCTGCGGACCAGGATGGGAGCCCGGGCGGTGGAGCACGCAGGGCGGTTCACGTGGGAGGCGACGACAGAGGGGCTGGAGGATATCTTGAGGATGTCCGTTTCACGCTAGAGGAGGGATTCGATGCAGATCATCATCTCTGGAAGGCACGTGGAGGTCGCCGAGAGCCTGAGAGAGCACATGGAGGATCGTTTCAACCGACTCGTCCGGTTCGACGATAACGTCTCCCGCATCGAAGTGACCCTGTCGGAAGAAAGAAGGCGGTGTCTGGCCGAGGCCAATGTCAGCATTCGGCGCAGCACGGGCGTCCACGCCGGGGCGGAGGCGGGAGACTTTCGCACCGCCGTGGATCGACTGTACGAAAAGCTCTCCCGACAGCTCAAGAGCCGCCGCGAGAAAGTGCGTGATCGCAAGGCTGCCCCCGAGTCCCCGGTCGGCGCCGCGGAGACCACTGATTCGTGAGCATCCTGCACGTCTCCGATCTCCTGGAAAAGCGTCAGAAGAGCCTGGACCTGGTACTCGTCGCCGGCGAGACCGGGCTCTCGAGAGAGATCACCAGTTCAAATATCTCCAGTCCGGGGCTGGCGCTGGCTGGTTTCACGGATCGATTCGAGAGTAGCCGAATGCAGGTGCTCGGCGAGACCGAGGTCATGTTCTTGAGGTCTATGGAGCCCGGGGCCAGACAGGACGTGCTCGACGCTTTCCTGGCCGGCGAGGTGCCGCTCGTGTTCGTGACCAAGGCCTTGGAACCTCCATCGGAGCTCTTGAGACTTGCGGAAGAGCGGTCGATACCGGTGCTGAAGTCGAATCTCAAGACGGGCGAGTTCTACCGGCGCATCAGACCGTTCCTTGACGAGGAGTTCGCGCCCTCCACGGCCATTCATGGCTCGGTTGCGGACGTGTACGGGGTCGGTCTGCTCTTCGTGGGTGCGAGTGGTATCGGAAAGAGCGAGTGCGTCCTCGACCTGGTGGAAAGGGGTCACCGGCTCGTCGCAGATGACGTGGTCCTGGTCAGGCGCCGCGGACTCGATGTCCTGATCGGGCAGGCGCACGAGCATCAGCAGCATCACATGGAGATTCGAGGGATCGGAATCATAGACGTGAGAGCGCTCTTCGGAGTGCGTGCGGTGCGTCAACAGAAGCGGATCGAGGTCGTGGTGCAGCTGGAGCACTGGCAGGAGAACGCAAGCTATGATCGGACCGGGCTGGAACGCGATACCACGGAAATCCTGGGGACTTCGATTCCGCGAGTGGTGATTCCTCTCAACCCGGGGAAGAACATCACCGTGATCAGCGAAGTTGTAGCGATGAACCACCTCCTGCGGTACGCTGGTGTCGACAGCGCGCAAATGTTCGAGCACAACCTCCGTCTGCTGATGCAGCCTGTGAGGGACTATCTCGAGGAGGACTATGAGTGAGGTCCGGGGAGTCGTGGTCGCACACGGCAACCTGGCCCGATGCCTGGTCGAGACTGTCGAGTCCATCTCCGGCGCCGAGGGGGCCTTGCGGCCGATCAGCAACGAGGGCTGCTCGCCGGAGCTGTTGATGGTCCGCATTCGGAATGCAATCGGTGCGGAGCCGGCCCTCGTCTTCGTGGATCTCGCCAGCGGAAGCTGTTCCCACGCTGCACGCCTGGTGGCCCGGGAAGGCTCAGGAATACCGGTGGTGTCGGGCGTCAATCTACCGATGCTCCTCGACTTCGTGTTTCACCGGGACATGGAACTGTCCGAGCTGTCGCGACGCGCGGTGGAAAAGGGGCACGCCGGCACGATCGCTCACCTTCCGGATCTCTCTCCGTGACGCTCGTCCTGTTTCGGATCGATGAACGGCTCCTGCACGGGCAGGTGATCGTGGGCTGGGGCATGCGGTTGGGCATCCGACACTACGTGGTCGTTGATGACGACCTGGCGGAGAGCGAGTGGGAGAGGGACCTCTACGGTGCCGGACTCCCCGAGGGAGCGACAGCCGAGTTCGTTTCGGTCGAGCAGGCTATAGAGCGATTCGGAGAGTTTGACGCGCGACCTGGCCGCGGGGCCTTATTGACGCGTGGCACGGCGGAGATGCGATCCCTGGCGGAAGCGGGGTGGCTTTCGGAACGACGGGTCAACCTCGGGGGGCTTCACGCGGCGGAAGACCGACGGAGAGTGCTGACCTACGTCCATCTCAGCCACGAGGAGGCGAAGGATCTCGAAGTCATACAGACGGCTTCGACCGGGGTTACGGCGCGGGATCTTCCCGGGGGCCGGGAAGTCGATCTGGAGAATCTGATTGATGTCCTGGAGTGAATTGTATCTGGGCCCCGGAACATGGATCCTGGCTGTCCTGGCGGGGGCCGGCCTGGGGATGGACTCGGTGTCCTGGCCGCAGGTCATGGTGTCCCGACCGATCGTGTCCGCGACGATCGGTGGTTGGCTCTTCGGGAATCCGGCGGCCGGAATGCTCGTCGGCCTGGTGCTCGAGATCTATGCTCTGCAGCACCCGCCATTTGGAGCGGCGAAGTACCCGGACACCGGCCCCGCGGGTCTGGTCGCTGGAGCAGCATACGCCGCCTCGGGCGGTCAAGCCGTTGGCGCTCTGCTCGTATCCTTAGTCATCGGCTGGGGACTCGGGTGGGTCGGAACCGTGACCATCTACGTCCGGCGGCGCCTGAACGAACGAATCATGAGTCCTGACGCAGACCTTGCGGCAGATCCAGGCCTCCTGGAGCAGCGTCATCGGATCGCCATCTGGCTGGACGCGCTTCGCGGAGGGGTGCTCGTCGCCGCCTTCCTGGTTCCCTCGGTCCTGGCCGTGACCCTTGCGGTTGGGACAGGACCTTCAGCCTTGGGGCGCAATGCGTTCATCGCTTTGGCGCTCGGCCTCGCGGCTTCGGCCGGGGCCGCGGCGAGGTCATCGGCCTTCGGAGTGCGGGGGTGGCCCTTGATCCTCGTAGGCGCCGGGCTAGGGCTCTTGCTCGTGCTCGGAGGCCTTACGTGAAGCCCCTGCGCTCGGACCACGTGGCCGCATGGTCCAGGACGTTCGCCGTCCAGGCCTCGTGGAACTACCGGACGCTCGTCGGTGCGGGAATTGCCTACGCCATGTTGCCGCTTCTGAGGCGGATTTACGCCGGCGATCCCGTTCAGCTTCGCGAGTCTGTCGAGCGCAGCATGCGTCCGTTCAACGGGCATCCGTATCTGTGTGCCATGGCCGTCGCCGCACTCGGCCGCCTGGAGCAGGAGGAGGCGGATCCGGAGACCGTCGAAAAGTTCAGGAACGCCGTTCGTGGCCCTTTGGGCACGGTCGGCGACCGGGCCGTGTGGGGACAGTGGAGACCGATATGCGTTTTGATCAGTATGTTCGCCTTTCTCATGGGCGCTGGGCCCGGGTGGAGCGTTGCTCTGTTTCTGGTCCTCTACAACGGGGGACATTTCGCCGTCAGGACCTGGGCGTACGCAGTGGGTTGGGAGGCGGGGCTTGGTGTGGGCCGGTTGCTGAAGGGTGGGTGGCTGGAACGGTGGGCGGGACGGATGTGGCCGGTGAACATGATGCTTACCGGTACCGTCGCCCTGCTCGTGGTGGACGCGCTGGTGCGTGTGGCGGGAGCGTCTCTGGAGTCGGAAGCTCTCATCGGCGTGGGTGCGGTGGTGGCTCTCGCTGCCTTCCGCTTCCCGCGGCAGGGTGGACGAGTGGCGGCCGTGCTTTTGGTGGTCGCGCCCGTGTTGTGGGTCCTCGGCGCCCTGGTGGGTTGAGACGGTGAGCGATTCGATTCGGCGCGACGGGAACGAAAAGGAGGCACACGGCGAGCGGATCGTCATCATTCGCAATCCCTACGGCCTGCACGCCAGACCGGCCGCTGAATTCGTGAAGCTGTCTTCGCAATTTACGTCGAGGATTAAGGTCGAGAAGGACGGGCTGGAGGTGAACGGCAAGAGTATCATGGGAGTGATGATGCTCGCGGCGGAGTGTGGATCGAGCCTGAGAATCCGTGCGGACGGTCAGGACGCAGTTGAGGCGGTGGAGGCCCTGGCCACACTGGTGGGGGATCGCTTCGGGGAGGCCGAGTCAGACTACGAGATCGAGAGCTAACATGTCGCGAATCCTGGAAGGCGTGGGAGCTTCAGCGGGGAGAGCCCTCGGGCCCGTCCGCTGGATTGACTGGGACATCCCGCTGGTTCCTCACCGAACGATTCGACCCGAGGAAGTCGACGACGAAGTAGAGCGGCTCGGGCAGGCGAGGGCTCGAGCGCTGGAGTACGTCACTCATCTTCAGGCCGAGACGACCCGCCGCATTGGATCGTTCGAAGGCAAGGTCTTCGAATCGCAGGCCATGATGATCGAGGATCCGGATCTCGTTCACGGCACGTTGAGCTACGTGCGGGACAACTACATCTGTGCCGAAAGGGCTTTTGACTGGCAGATCCTCGAGATGCGGATCCGAATACAGGAATCCGCGCACGCCATGCTAGTGGACAGGCTGGCCGACCTGCATGATGTTCGGGTGAGGGTGCTCTCACACCTGCTTGGTCGAGGAGATCCGTCCGATCTGATCGTCGAGGGTGAGGAACCTGCGATCCTCGTCGGTAGCGAGCTGCCACCGAGTATTGCCGCACGCCTGGACCCGGAGCGAATCCTCGGTGTCGTGCTGTCGGGCGGATCGCGCGGAGCGCACGGAGTCATTCTGGCCCGGGCGCTCGGGATTCCGGTAGTCGTGGCTGTCGGTGTGCCCCTGCAATCGATCGGAGACGACGACCGGCTGTTGGTGAACGGACGAACCGGCGAGATACGGATCAATCCCAGCCCGCAGGAGGTCGAGGGATTCCACCGCGCCGTGGCGCAGGCAGCACATAGGCGGGAAGTCCTCCAGAAGCATGCCGCGCGTCCAACCGAGACGAAGGACGGAGTCCGTACGGTGGTGCAGGCCAACCTGGACCTGCCGCATGAAGCGGACGAAGCAGCCCGCCTCGGGGCGGACGGGGTGGGTCTGTTCCGATCGGAGTTCCTGGTGATCGGGCGACGTGAGATTCCGGGAGAGGAAGAACAGCTTCAGGCCTACCGAGCAGTTCTGGGGGCTTTCCCGGACCGAGAGGTCACCCTCCGAACCTTCGACATCGGTGGAGACAAGTTCCCGCTCTTTCTGGCGTTGCCTCCGGAGGACAACCCCTACTTGGGGTGGAGAGCGATCCGCATTTGCCTCGACATGCCGGACCTGTTCCGGAACCAGCTGCGTGCGGCGGTTCGCGCGTCGGACAGCGGCAACCTGCGCCTCCTCATTCCTTTCGTCTCAGCGGTGGACGAGATGCAGGGCACGCGCGACATGTTGACCGAAGTCTACTCTTCACTGGGACTCGCGGATTCGGGAGTTCGAGTTCAGCTGGGCGTTATGGTCGAAACACCGGCGGCTGTCGAGATCCTGGATCTTCTCGCACCCTACGTCGATTTCGTCAGTCTGGGCACCAATGACCTGACGCAATACGTGCTGGCTGCCGACCGGGGCAACGCAAATCTCGGTAAACTGTACGACCCGCTTCACCCTGCGCTGGTCCGTATGTATCGCCGGGTGGTCAAGGAGAGCGCCCGCCACGCGCTGGATCTCAGCGTGTGCGGGGAATTGTCGAGCGATCCGGTAGGAGTAGCCGTTCTGCTCGGACTTGGATACCGCAAGTTCAGCGCATCGATCAAGACTCTACCCGAGATTCGCGAGTTGATCCGCAACGTCTCGGCAAAAAACCTGGGGAAGTTGATGCGGAAACTGGATCGAGCGGAGAGCGGGGACGAAATCAGGCGAGCGATAGCTCGCTATCTCGCCGAGCAGGGAATGTCGCCCGAGCAGACGGCCGTCGGGTTGTTAAACGAATAGACTCCCGATAGCTTCCCGCCGCTCAGCGTACGCCTCAGCCAGATTGGAGTGCTAGTGGTTCCCGAAAGTCATCATCTGTTTACGTCAGAATCGGTTACGGAGGGACATCCGGACAAGGTCGCTGACCAGATCTCGGATGCTGTGCTCGACGCCGTGCTCGAGCAGGACCCCATGGCCAGGGTCGCGTGCGAGACACTGGTCTCGACTGGACTCGTGGTTCTCTCCGGTGAAATCACTAGCCAGGCCATGGTGCGCTACGCGGACATCGCCCGGGATACGATTCGGGACATCGGTTACGACCGGGAGGATTTCGGGTTCAGTCACCGTTCCTGCGCGGTCCTCCTGTCCATCGGAGAGCAGTCACCGGATATCGGCCAGGGCGTGGACACCGGGGGGGCCGGCGACCAGGGTATGATGTTCGGCTACGCGTCCGCCGAAACGGACGCCATGATGCCGCTGCCCATCTCGCTGGCACACGCCCTCACGCGCCGACTGGCCGAAGTCCGCAAGGACGGCACTCTCCCGTGGCTGCGCCCGGATGGCAAGGCTCAGGTTACCGTGGAATACGGTGAGCACGCGCCAGAGAAGGTCAGAACAGTGGTTGTGTCGGCTCAGCATGATCCCGACGTGCCGCTCGCCGACATCGAACCGGCAATCATCGAGCACGTGATACGCCCGGTCATGCCCACCGCACTGTACGACGTGGCGGATGTCGCGCATCATATCAACCCGACTGGCAGGTTCGTGATCGGCGGACCCCTGGGAGACGCGGGTGTGACGGGACGCAAGATCATCGTGGATACCTACGGCGGTGTCGGAAGCCACGGAGGAGGGGCGTTCAGCGGCAAGGACCCCTCTAAGGTGGACAGGTCGGCCAGCTACGCGGCGCGCTGGGTCGCGAAGAACCTGGTGGCTTCGGGCCTGGCCCGGGAGGCCGAGATTCAGGTCGCGTACGCCATCGGTGTGGATCGTCCGGTCTCTGTGATGGTAAACTCCTTCGGCACGGGGAGCGTTTCCGATTCGATGCTGGAGACGGCCATTCGAGAAGTGTTCGATCTGCGACCGAGGCAGATCATCGAGGCGCTCGGCCTCAGGAAACCGATTTTCCAGCGCACGGCGGCCTACGGCCACTTCGGACGCGAACCGGCTGATGATGGCGGCTTCAGCTGGGAGCGCCTGGACCGGGTGCAGGACCTGCTGGACGCGGCGAGCGCCTGAGTGGCGCGGGGGACATCAAAGACAGAGATGGAGAAGGCATACATGTCGAAATCTACGATTCCGTGTGACATCGCCGACGCCTCCCTGGCAGCGGACGGTCGCCGTCGGGCGGAGTGGGCGGACCGATCCATGCAGGTGCTAGGCCAGATACGCGAGCGGTTCGCCCGCGAGCGTCCCCTGGAAGGTGTGCGCGTATCGGCGTGCCTGCACGTGACTACCGAGACGGCGAATCTCATGCGGACCCTTAAGGCCGGCGGCGCGGATGTGGTCTTGTGCGCCTCGAACCCGCTGTCCACCCAGGACGAAGTCGCGGCTTACCTGGTCGAGGAGTGCGGGATCTCCGTGTACGCAGTACGGGGCGAGGACAACGATCGATACTACGATCACATTCGGGCGGCCCTCGCGCACCGTCCTGCCATCACGATGGACGATGGAGCGGACCTGGTAGGGTCTCTGCACATGATCGCCCTCGATCGTCTGGATGACCTTGCACCGGCTCTGAGGACATGGGTCTCGGGGTTGTCATCCGAAGAACGCCGGTCCCTCGTCGCGGAGGTCCAGGGGTCTACCGAGGAGACGACGACCGGGGTCATCCGCCTGCGGGCCATGGCCGCGGATGGAGTCCTCCAGTTCCCGGTGGTAGCCGTGAACGATAGTCTCACGAAGCACCTGTTCGATAACCGGTATGGGACGGGCCAGTCCACCCTGGACGGTGTGCTGCGAGCGACCAACATGCTTCTGGCAGGATCGACGGTCGTCGTCGCCGGATACGGTTGGTGCGGACGCGGCGTCGCGCTGCGGGCCCGCGGAGCGGGCGCCAAGGTCGTCGTCACGGAAGTCGACCCGGTCGTAGCCCTCGAGGCGGCGATGGATGGGTTTGACGTGGCCCCCATGTCGGAGGCGGCACCCAGGGGCGATCTGTTCCTCACGCTGACCGGAAATACGAGCGTCATCCGCGAGGAGCACTTCAGGGTCATGAAGGACGGGGCGATCGTGGCGAATTCGGGACACTTCGATGTCGAGATCGACATCCGGCGTCTGCGAGAGATTTCATCCTCGGAACCGAAGGAAGTTCGCCCCGAGGCGATGGAGTACATGGTCGACGGTCGGCGGATCGTGCTGCTTTCCGAAGGTCGTCTCATCAACCTGGCGGCGGCCGAAGGGCATCCCGCCGCGGTCATGGACATGTCCTTCGCGAATCAGGCTCTCGCGGCGGAGTATCTCCTCGGTGAAGAAGGGAAGAGGCTCGACCGGCAAGTCCACCGGGTGCCTTCCGAGATGGACCGTGAGATCGCCCGCCTGAAGCTGGCCGCGATGGAAATCGACATCGATAGGTTGACTGACGAACAGAAGCACTACCTGTCGTCGTGGGATCTCGGTACTTGAAGAGCCGACACCTGCGGGAGGGCGGAGCGACGTGATCGAACTCGAGGTGGCGAGTCTGGGGCTGGACAAAGCGTCCAATACCCCGGTCGTGATTCTCAAGGAAGTAGATGGTGAGCGGCTCCTTCCCATCTGGATCGGCCCCGGTGAAGCGAGTGCCATCGCGATGGAGCTCGCGGGAATCAGGTTCTCACGGCCGCTTACGCACGATCTTCTCAATACGGTGGTCCGAAGTCTCGGCAGCGAGCTTCTCCGTGTTCTGATCACGAAGGTCGTCGACAACACCTACTACGCTTCTCTCATCTTTCGAAGAAACGGGGAAGTGATCACAATCGACTCGCGCCCTAGCGACAGCGTGGCTCTGGCCGTGCGCGCTTCGGCGCCGATCTTCGCTGATGTCGATCTGCTCGATCGGACCTCCGTCGAGGTTCAGGACGGCACGCTGGAGCCTGGCTTCGCCGGGACCGGCGCCGACTTCCCCACTCCGGCGGAGCAAGACGATCCCCCAGAGAAGCTGAGGGACTACCTCAAGCGTCTCGACCCGGAAGACTTCGGGCGGTTCATTCCCTGATTCCCTCCTCTGGCAAGCGCGCGGTTCGCAGACGCGGTAGGCGACGCCTTCGGGTCATCGTGGCCGCGTTGACGGTAGGAGCCCAATGGGTGACTCCCGGGAGGGCCCAGGAGCTGCGCGGGCTGGTCTCCCTGGCCGACTCGACTCCGGTCGCGGGCGCGGTCGTCGAACTGCACCGGGTGAGCGAGGACACCGGGGCTTTCGTGGATTCCGCGACCGCTGATGCGTCGGGGGGCTTCGCCTTCGTCCTCCGGCCCGACGCGGATCCGGGCGCGGTCTTCATGGCCGGTGCTCGGTACGACGGTGTCCTGTACTGGGGTCCCCCCGTGCATTCGACGAATCCGACCGATCGGGAAGGCTATACGGTGGTCGTGTTCGACACGATGGCCGTGTCTGCGCCTGCTTCCGATCTGAGGACATCCATCAGGCATGTCGTGATCACGCCGACCGCTTCGGGACTCCAAGTAGAAGAGATCATCGATGTCGAGGGAATGCCGGATCGAACGCTCGTCGGCGAAACCGATTCCGTTCTCGTGTGGACCACCCTGTTGGCACGGGATGCGCATGGGGTAGTACCGTCGGCCGGCGGCGTCCCACTCGAAGACGTTGCGCCAGGGGATCGAAGTGTCGGCTTCCGGGGGGCGCTTCCGCCTTCCGGCATCCGCGTCGTCCTCCAGTACTTCGTTCCTTCGGGCGAGTACGCGTTGGAACTGGATCACCCGACGGGACGGTTGGAGCTCCTGGTGATGCCTCAGCCCGGACTCGACCTTCGGGTATCAGGCCTCGAGGAGGCCGCTGTCGGCAGGGGAATGCGGGTTCCGGTGCGCCGCTTCACCGGGACGGACATGACCGCCGGTGCCTCCGTGACCGTTCACGCCTCCATCGAGGGCCCGGGAGGCGGAAGAGCCGGTATCTGGTTCCTCATAGCCCTCGTCCTGGGTGCCGCAGCGCTGGTCTCGGTCCGGCTCAGTCCCCGCAGGAGTCGCGCAGGAACCTGATCTCTTGCCGCCCGGTGCCACAGGCCTCTATCATCCGATTCAGTTTGTCAGGGACGGGCGCACGGAAGTCGGCGCAAATCCGACGCGGCCCCGCCACTGTGAGAGGAGCAGGGTCGGGCCTGCGGGCCCTCGTACCCACTCTGCCGCGCTGTAGCCACTGGGTCTTCCCGGGAAGGCCGCGGCGGAGCCTCGAGCCAGGAGACGTGGCCTGTCCTTGCCCATTGTCGCTCTTCGCGGGAAGGGTGTGGGCGAGGCACGTGCGCGGTGACTCGGTCATACCCGCCCTTTCACACGAAAGGACGGGTGTTTTTGTTCAGGACGTACCTGCTGGCGGCTTCGCTCGCGTGGGGCCTCTTTCTAAGTCCTGACGTTGTCGCCCAGGATGCCGTGATCCAGGTCGTCGACGACGCGGGTCGTGAGGTCATTCTGGAAGCGGCTCCGAGACGAATCGTGTCGCTGGTACCGGTGGCCACGGAGATTCTCTTCGGTCTGGGAGAGGGCTCCCGGCTAGTGGGTCGTTCGCGCTTCGATGACTACCCTCCCGAAGTTTTGCTCGTCCCGGATGTCGGCGATGCCATCCGCCCCTCGATCGAGACAGTGCTTCAAAGGCGTCCCGACCTCGTGATCCTCATCGGGGGCTCGGACAACGCGCAGGCGGTTCGGGAGATGGAGCTCCTAGAGATCCCGTTCATGGTCGTCCTGTTCAACACCCTGGAGGATCTCCGGTCCAACATGATCCGCCTCGGTCGGGTCGTGGGCCGGGCGGACGAGGCCCTGGAAGTGTGGACCGGAATCGAGCGGGACCTCGACGAGGTTCGGGAGGCGGTCGCGGGCAGGAAGTCGCCATCGGTCTACTATGACGTGGGCTATCCGCCTGCGTTCACGGTCGGCGCGGGGAGCTATATCGACGCCCTCATATCGACTGCGGGCGGGCGCAATGTGTTCGCGAATCTCGCGGCACCGTCTCCTAGGGTCAGCCTTGAGGCTATCATTGCGCGGGACCCAGATGTGATCATACACCCGTCGAGTCAGACGGGGGGGATGGCCGGCGTACGACCCGAAAGCAGGCCCGGTTGGGAGAACCTTCGTGCCGTGCGGGACGGGGGCGTCCTGACGGTCCCGTCCGAGCTCGTGCATCGTCTTGGGCCGCGAGTAGGCGAAGCGGCGAAGTTGCTCGCCCTCGCCCTGCATCCCGAGACCCGGGAGACTCTGTGGCCTTGAAGGGCAGGGTAGCGGCCCTCTCGGGTCTCCTGGTGGCGTCTCTCGCCATCGGGATGGCTGTCGGGCCGGCAGATCTCTCTCCGGGAGCGTGGCTCGGCGCGCTCAGGGGTGATCCCGGCCCGGCCGCGACGATTCTGTGGAGAGTTCGCCTGCCTCGCGTGGCCACCGGAGCCCTCACGGGGGGCATGCTTGCCGTGTCCGGCGTGGTGTTTCAGGCCCTGCTCCGGAACCCGCTGGCGGAGCCCTACCTGCTTGGAGTCTCGTCGGGGGCGGCCGTCGGTGCTGTGTGCTCTCTGGCCCTTGGACTCTCGGCCTCGGCCTACTTCGCCTTGCCGCTGGCGGCGTTGCTTGGAGCGCTCGCGGCGATCGCCGTCGTGTTCGAGGTAGCGCGAGTCGGAGGACGACTCGATACCCGCGTGCTCCTGTTGGCGGGTGTCGTGGTGAGCGCGTTTCTGAGTGCCTGCGTTCTCCTGATACTGACGTTCGTGCGAGCCGAGACTCTGCGCTCCGCCTTCTTCTGGACCATGGGCAGCCTGAGCGGGGCTTCATGGGGAATGATCGGGGCTATGCTGGCCTACGGGATCCCGGCCGTCGCCGTGATCTTAGGGATGAGCCGCCACCTGAATGCTCTCACGCTGGGGGAAGAGACCGCGGCGCACCTCGGTACGGACGCCGAACGCGTCAAACGAGTGGCGTTCGTGCTCGCCTCCTTGCTGGCCGCGGCGACCGTATCCGTCGCGGGAGTGATCGGCTTCGTGGGCCTGGTGGTCCCGCACGCCGTCCGACTCTCGGGCGTGCGGGATCACCGGGCCCTAACGCCTCTGTCCTTCCTGGTCGGAGGGAGCGCTCTCGTTCTGGCCGATGCGGTGGCGCGAACGGCAGCAGCCCCCATGGAAATTCCGATTGGTGTCGTCACGGCGTTCCTCGGCGTGCCGCTGTTCCTCGTTCTGCTCCGGCGAACAGTCCGCTCATGATCTGTCACCTCGACGGGGTCTCGTACCGGTACCGCGGACGGCCTGAGAACGCGCTCCATGAAGTGAACCTGGAGGTGGAGGAGGGGACTCACGTCGCTCTGGTTGGACCCAACGGAGCCGGAAAGAGCACCCTGCTTCGAATCCTCACGGGCATGCTTCGTCCGCATGTCGGAACTGCGACAGTACTCGGCCGGCCGGCGCATGCCTGGAAACGCAGGGACATGGCTCGACTGGCCGCCGTGGTTTCCCAGTCGGGGGAGGTGGATGTTCGCATTTCGGTCCGTGACCTGGTCAGCATGGGACGCCACCCGTATGTGAGTCCCTGGTCGCCTCTGGCTCCAAGGGATCATGCCGTGGTGGATTCCTGTCTCCTGGAGGTGGATCTCGCCGCCCTGGCGGATAGAGACGTAGGTGAGCTGTCGGGTGGTGAGTTGCAGAGAGCGCGCCTGGCGCGCGCCCTTGCCCAGGAGCCCCGCCTTCTTCTACTCGACGAACCGACGGCTCACCTGGACTTGGGGCATGAAGCCCGGTTCATGGAAAGAGTCAGGCATTACACTGACACACAGTCACTTACGGTTGTCGCGGTGACCCATCACTTGAACGTGGCGGCTCGGCATGCCGATCGAATGGTCCTTCTGTCGGCCGGTCGCGTGCTCGAGCAGGGCCCCCCGGAAGCCGTCCTGTCGCCGCCGCTGTTGGAGGCGGCGTTCGAGTGGCCGGTCGACATCGTGGATCTGGGAGAGCTCGGGTTGCAGGCAATACCGCATCCCAGGGCTGCTGAATGGACCGAATCCTGATGGCCGGCCGGCTGGATCGGAAGACCGGGGGGTCCACGTGTCGCTTGCTCGGTCGGGTGGCCGCCCGCCTGGTGTGTCTCCTGGCAACTCCCGCCGCCCTGTCGGGTGCTCAGCAAGAGGTCCCTCGGGAAGTGACCGTCACCGTGCGCCTGGTTTCCGAGGGTGGCGGGCCGTTGCAGGGTGCCCGCCTCGTAGTAGTGCGGCTCGCCGTGCAGGACAGCGTCGTCAGGGACACTCCCATCGATGCGGCGACAGGTGTCGTCAAGCTGGGTCTTCAGGTTGGGACGCGGTACCGGCTGGTCGCACGAGCTGCGGCACACCGCGATCGCGAGCTGGGAATCGATCCTTCTCGTCCGACCACCCTCCGGATAGTCCTTTCCGTTGATCCCTACGAACTGCCCCCGATCGTGGCGACCGGCGACGGCGTGGAGGCGGGCCGGCCGGTCCGCTCCGTACACCAGATTCAGTTTGGAGAGGAGTCGCTGACGTATGCCACGGTTGCCGAGTGGCTGGCCGATGTTCCCGGCGTTTCGGTCCGGAGCGGCTCGGGGGGGCGGCAGATGCTGTCGGTCAGGGGGAGTCGCCCCGAAGACGTGCTCGTCCTCCTGGACGGAGTGCCTTTGCACGACCCTCTCACCGGCCGGGCGGACCTGTCGACGATCCCGACCTCGACTCTCGAGTCTGGTACCCTCGTGTTCGGAGCAGCCTCCCAGGCATACGGCTCAGGAGCAGCAGCCGGCGTGCTGCTCCTCGCCTCGCGGGTCGGAAAGGGCAGGGGGGTGGGGGGCGGAGCACGAATGGGTTCATTCGGACGCATGGGGCTCGACATACAGGCGGACGCCGTGGCGGGCGAGCGGCGTATGGGGGTGTCGTTCGCCGCGGAGAGGTTCCAGAACGACTTCTCCTTTCGCGATCCGGTTGGCCCCGGAGGTGCGACGGAGGTTCGGACGAATGCCGATGGGGAAAGCGTACATGGGTCGCTTGAGGCGGCTACCGGTCCAGTGCATGCCAGCCTCCGATTCGATCGGGCCGAGCGGGGCATCCCGGGTAGAGCGGGGACCAGCCTATTTGAGAGCGCACGTGCGGATGAGCGGACCTGGATCGCGGCAGCGGGGCTCAATACGTCCAGGATGAGAGCGTCCGGGAGCTACGGGTGGCGGCGCGTCGGGTATCGGGCTTCCTCGTCGTATCCCGTTTCGGCCCAGAACGTCCAGGAGCTCCGGTTGGCAGGAGACGTCGGTCTTCCCTCCATGCCCGTGACCGTCGGGGCCCGTCTCGCTCGAGAGACCGTCCGGGGCGACCTGATCGACGGAGCCCCCGAACGGACGGTCGTCGGTGCGAGGACGGCGGCCTCACTGTTCGCAGGATCCTTCCGGTTTGACCCGGCGTTGTCGCTCGATGTCTCGGGAGATCTGGTCGCTGCCAGTCCGGAGCTGTCCGCGACCTGGCTCGCGAGCTCGAGAACCCGCGTCTGGGCCCGGCTGGGGCAGGGGTTCCGTCTTCCGACGTTCGGCGACCTCTACTTCGGGTCGCAGTACCAGCTCCGTCCCAACCCCGATCTGGCGCCCGAGCGGATCACGTTCGACTCGGAAGCCGGAGCCGCCACAGAGGCCTCGGTCGGAAGGGTCCAATTGCGGGGATCCGCCACCGCGTGGGCCCGCCGCACCGAGAGTCCCATCGTCTGGCTCCCCAGCTCCGTCGCGGTCTGGAGTCCGCGCAACCTCGGGGAGCTCTGGGCCGCCGGACTCGAGTTTCTGGTCGAGTTGACGGCCCTCGGTACGGACCGGATCGGCTGGCGAGCACAGGTCTCCGGTACAATCCAACGAAGCCGAGTCGGGTTCGGTAGCAACCGGAACCCGTTGCCCTACGAGCCGCAGAGCACGGCTCGGCTCAGCGTGGAGGCGTGGAGGGGAGCGCTGGGCGGTCGGATCGACCTGCGTCATACGGGCTCCCGCACCACCAGTCTGGCGGCGACCCGTACGCTGGCAGGCTTCAGGACAGTGGACGTGTCTGCCCGTCATCAAGTGCGCGCGGGATCTCTCCGAGTCGGACTGTTCCTGAGAGCGGAGAACGTCCTGGATCAGCGATACCAGCTAATCGAGTTGTTCCCCGAACCGGGGAGGCGCTTCACCGTGCGCCTGGAGGCCAGGAGGGCCAATTCATGATCCGTAATCCCACGATGAGTAGCCGCTTACGCCTTCACGCGCTGCCACTCCTCATGCTCCCGTTGTTACTCGGGCTGGGCGGTTGTGGCGACTCCACGAGTGAACCGGCTCGTCCGACCGCAAACGACATTCTGGTGCTCAATTCGACGGGGCAGACCCTCGCTTCGTTCTCGATTTCCGAGAGCGTGGCGGCATCGGGGATCCCCGTTGACCTGGGTGCCGGCTTCGACGGAGATGGATTTGATCTCACGGCGGCGTTCGCCGTCACTACCGTATCCAGCTTCGGGGGCAGTCGTGTGCTATTTGTGGATCTGTCCTCGGGCAGCGTGTCCACCAGCTCTTTCCCTGCACCGGAGGGGAATACGGCGAATCCTTCGGCCGCCTCGTTCGACGCGCAGGGAATCGCGTGGGTCGCGGGGCGGGGCAGTGACGCCGTGTACCGGGTGACGCCAGGCGAGCCGCTGGCGGAGTCGATCGCAAGCGATGTCGGAACCTTTGTCGAGAGAGTGCTGCCGGTCGGTGAGCGCCTCTTCGCGGTGGACGCGAATATCGACGACGATGGTGGATCCTACGAACCGTTCGGACCCGGTCGGATCGTAGTGCTCTCCCGATCGGGCGTCGAGCAACGAGTCATCGACCTTCCGCCCACCGCGTTCAATCCCACTGAAGCGGTGGTATCGGGGGGAAGTCTGATCGTACTGGCGGCCGGCACGTTCGATCGCGCCACTTTCCTTCCAGCCAACGACGGAGCGCTCGTGATCGTCGACCTCGAGGCAGGCACGACGGGGCCCGCGGTGGCCCTGGAGGCGAACGGTGTTTCTCTGGAGCTCGGTGCGGACGGTCTCGCGTACGTCAGCACTACCACCGATTTCCAGACGCTGAATCTCCTCCGGTTCGACCCCGTCAGCGGCTCGTTCCTTCGGGGGCCAACGGATCCCATACCCGTCATGGGAGGCGACGGCCAGCGGGTCGACTGCTGGGCGGCAACCGCCCTAAACGACGGCAGGATCGCGTGCGTGACCTTCAGCTTCGCTGAGGCGGGAAGACTGGTCCTGGCGAATCCGGCTGGGTCGTTCATCCACGACGTCGCCTCCGGTTTCGGCACGACCGATCTCGCTCTGAGGTGAGCGCACTGCACCCGACTGGTCCTGATTTGCCGCTGCAAAAGCCCTCCGGTAGCTTGGCCGCGTGCCGATCGTGACGACGCGCAGCGTAGTGCTGCAGACGCACCCGTACAGCGACACCAGCAAGATCCTGCGTCTTCTGACTTTGGACCACGGTCCGCAGTCCGTGATGGCGCGTGGAGCGCTCCGACCTCGAAGCCGCTTCTCGGGTGTGCTGGAGCCGTTCGCCGATGGATCGGCCACCTTCTATCTGAAGCCCGACCGGGATCTCCACACCCTCTCGGACTTCGACCTGGGGCGGGAGAGGCAGGCGCTGGGTCGCGACCTGCGGCGTTACTCGGCCGCCAGCGTGCTGTGCGAACTCGTCCTGCGCCTGGCACCCGCGGAGCAGGACGAGGCCTTGTTCGACGTGCTCACTCGCGGCCTGGACGCGCTCCTGGCAGCTGAACCCGAAGTCGTCCGGGGCACTGCCGTGGCAGCGATCTGGACGCTTGTGGACGTGCTCGGATTTGCGCCGGAGCTCGGAGGATGCTCGCGATGCGGGGACTCGCTGGAGCACAGAGGCGGACGCCTGGACGTGCGCGAGGGTACGCTCGCGTGCGAGCACTGCCTGCCGGGTGGGGGCTCCCTTTCGCCTGCGGAAATCTTGGTGCTACGCCGGCTGGCTTCAGGGATTCCAGAGGGCCCCGCCCCATCGAGTCGGCAAGTCGTGCTTCTGACCGAGTTCATCCGCCACCACGCTGCTGAGGGCATTCGGCTTCGCTCTCTCGAGTTCCTGCTGTCGGAGGAAGCTCGATGAGCCACGGAGTCGTGCTCGGCACGGCCGGACATGTCGATCACGGTAAGACATCCCTCGTACGAGCTCTCACCGGTGTTGAGACGGACCGGTGGGCCGAGGAGCGCGAGCGCGGCCTGACCATCGACATCGGATTCGCCGCATTGGAATCGGTCCCCGGCGTGGACACTGGTATCGTGGACGTGCCGGGGCATGAGGACTTCGTCAGGAACATGCTCACGGGGTCCACGGGAATCGACCTTTTGCTCCTGGTGGTGGCGGCAGACGAAGGGCCGATGCCCCAGACGCGCGAGCACCTCACGATCGCGCGCCTCCTCGGGATTCAACACGGGGTCGTGGCGCTGAACAAGGTCGACCGGGTCGACGATGACTGGCTCGATCTGGTCCGCGATGCGACCCGAGAGGAACTCGCGAGGCTTCTCGGGCATGTGGATTGGCCGATCGTGGAAGTATCCGCGGTGACGGGCCAGGGGCTGGACGAGCTGCGAAAGGCCATCCGTGAGGCTGCCTCGGGCTCGAGGCGGCGCGACGAGACCGATGTGTTTCGCATGCCGGTGGACCGGTCGTTCAGCGTGAGCGGGGCTGGGACCGTCGTCACCGGTACTACGTGGAGCGGGCGGGTGAGCGTCGGCGACCAGGTTCGCGTTCTTCCGGTGGACGTTACGGCTCGAGTCAGGTCCCTGCAGGTGCACGGGAACGATCGCGATGAGGTCGGCCCAGCCCGCCGGTGCGCCATGGCCCTGGTCGGCATCGATGCATCGCAGGCCGACAGGGGAAGCGTCGTAGTGGCGGGAGGCGGCTGGAGGCTGTCGAGTCGACTGGGCGCCCGAGTCGAGGTGCCGCCGGGTGTCACACGCGAGGTGGAGCACGGTCAACGCGTCCGGCTGTTCCTCGGCACCAGCGAAGTCATGGCGCGGGCGCGCACCGTGGACCGGGGTGCGATTGGGCCGGACAGCCGGGGCTGGGCGGTCCTCGATTGCGAACGGCCGGTAGTCGCACGGGTCGGAGATCGGTTCGTCCTCAGATTCTACTCGCCGGTGACTACGGTGGGAGGGGGTGAGGTCTGCGCTCTGGACCCATCCAGGGGCTGGAGGGAGCAACTTGGAGAATGGGCAGCCATTCTGGATGGCACGGCCGAACGGTCGATCATCGCTGCAGTCGAAGTCGCTGGAGGAAGCGGGCTCAGGATGGATGATGTTCCCCTCGAGACCGGGTTCTCCGCGGCGAGAGCTGAAGACCTCCTCGCCGGTAACGCGGCGGTTACCCGGATCGGTGGAGCGTGGTACGGGCGCACCCGGGTACGGAGCGCCTCTGAAGCCGTCCGCGGTCACCTCCGAACCGCTCACGAGCTGCGGAGACGAACCTCTGCGGAATCCCTGGAGTCGGTGCGAGCGGGCCTGTCCGGTCGCTTCTCGACTGGTCTGATCGATCACGTGGTCGAAGGGCTGGCTTCGGGCGGAGAGGTTGTTGTGGATGGACCGGGGATTCGGCTCGCCGGGCATGAGGTCGGCCTCAGCGACAAGGAAGAGAAGGCTATGCGCGCCTTGATGGCCACTCTGGCCGCGGCCGGCCTGGCTCCTCCGTCGCCACCTGACCTGGCCAATCTTATCGGAGTCGATCGGGACGTTCTCAACGACCTCCTGAAGGTGCTCGTCGAGCGCGGCGAAGTCGTCAGAGTGACCCCCGAGATCTTCGTGACTCGAGGGGAAGAGGCCCGAGCCCGAGACCTCGTGAGGAGCGTTGCGAGCGGGGAAGCGGTCACTCCGGGAGCCTTCCGCCAGGAGCTCGGGCTCACGCGCAAGTATCTCATACCCCTGCTGGAGCACATGGACCGAATCGGCGTCACGAGAAGGACGCCTGAGGGAAGAGTCGCGGGTGAAGGCACCTGACGCCTTGCGCGACGGCGAGGGGATTCAGTCCACGTAGTAGAGGAATCGGCCGCAGTGATCGCACACGCCGAGGCTATCGTTACGACCCGCCTCGGAAGACCAGGCTGTAGGCGTCGCCACGAAACACCCGTAGCAGATACCGTTCAGGACGGGAGCGACCGCCCGGTCCAATGTGGAGATGAGGTCCAGATACCGACGCTGGATCCCTGGATCCAGGCGGCCGGCAAGCTCCATGATCTTGGCGTCGAGGAGGGCCAGGGCCTCTTCGGGCCGCAACTCGAAGACGGCTTCTTCTACATCTCGCAGCGGTTCGTCATGGAGTGCGTGTCGCTGGGTATGGAGATCCTGCAGCTCCATTAGCAGCTCAAGCTGCGGATGCATGCTCAGACTCCCTTTTCCTCCAGCAGGGCGATGAACTCCTCCGGGGTTTCTATCTGGGAGAGTCGTTCCGGAACGTCTGGTTCCTTCCCGAACTGGGCGATACGCCCCAGAACAGGCAGATACTGGTTCGAAATCTCCAGCGGAGGCGCCACGATGAGGAAGATGTGTTGTACCGGCTTCTTGTCGATCGCGTCGAAGTCGATTCCCGAGAGCTTCCTGCCGAAAGCTACCCTCAACCGATTGACCACGAGAGACCGACAGTGGGGGATGGCGATGCGTCGCCCGACCCCCGTGGATCCGAGGTTCTCTCTCCGCTTCAGCATCTTGAACAGGATGCCCCTCGACTTCTCGTCCAGCCCGAGCAGGCCGACAAGCTCGCGGAGCGCCTCATCCTTCGTCTCCGCCGCTAGGTCGAGATTGATGGCGTCCAGGGTAAAAAAGTCGCGCAGTTGCATATTTATCTTCTCCTGGTCGGAACGCAGCCACGCCTCCGACCCGGTCGTCCGTTGAACATCGGGAACGTTGAGTATATTCGGTTCCTCGAAAGGCTGTCAAAGGGGGCAACTCAATTTTCCGGGTCGCCGCGGGAGATTGACGGAACCCTGAGGCCGGATTAGTGTGAAATATCGGAGAGGGCTGCTTCTGGCAGCCCACCTGTGCGCTCAGGCGCTGCTGATTGATAACGAGGGGGTGAACTAGATTCGACGCGTTTTCGGATCCTGAGGTAGCGTGCCGAGGTTTCCCGGAACCTCGTGAAACACCGGGAAAAAACACAATTGCCAACGACAACTTGGCTTTGGCTGCGTAACTAACGTAGCCCGTTCCCCGATCTACCGGCCCGAGGTGGCCCGGGGAGCGCCGATGATTCGGGCTGGCCTCCGTAGCAAGCCGCGGGCTGCGTAGGCGAGACGGCGAAAGCCGATAGCGGCTGGCTGGCAGCGGGCTGTCGAGGAGCCCTGCGGTCGGTGAGATCTGATCCTCGAATACGCACGTAGAGACCAAAGGGGAGGGCTTCGCGGACCCGGGTGCGATTCCCGGCACCTCCATCACGATCCGCGCTCGGCCGGTGGCCGGGTCGCGGAGTTTTTCTTTTTTGGGCCGCCGTGGTTGAATCCTGACATGCAGGAGCCGCACGCGGTCGGTCCGCTGCCACGGAGCGAGGAGGAATCGTACGTGCTGGACGAATTACTGGAACGCCTGAACGGGGAAGCCGAGGCTCTGTTTCACGAGCTGAACGTGACGCTCCCTCACGAAATCGAGAAAGCCGTCGCGCAGGGCGACCTGAGCGAGAACGCGGAGTACACGGCCGCACTCGAGCGACAGCAGTTCGTCCGCGCCAGGCTGGATCATATCTCCCGCCGGCTCGGTGAAGTGAGCGACATCGACCTCGAGAAGGTTCCCATCGATCGCATCGGGTTTGGGTCCCGAGTCGAGGTCCTGGACCTCGATGACCAGACCGTCGAACGATATACGCTGGCGTTCGGGGACTACCTGGACTTCGAGAAGGCCGAGATATCCATGGCCTCGCCCATCGGAAAGGCCCTGCTGGGGAAGGGGAACGGAGACGAGGTCGACGTCCCGCTGCCGAACGGACGTCTCCGCTACAGGGTGCTGGCGTTCGAGACGCTCCACGAGCTCGGTGACGGCTCCGGTTGAACCGGAGCGAAGGGCATCAGAACACCGAGATCTCGGGAACATAGCGGGCCGGATCTCGGCGCACGTCCTCCAACATGGCGTTCAACTCGACCAGTGTGCGCAGCAGCTCTTCGTAGAGCTCCTCGTCGCTGAAGAGACGGCCGGCGGAACCCTGTCCTGCGAGCAGTCCGGCGAGCAGAGAGTCCGCCCTCGACACCGTTCCGTTCAGCTCCCGGTACAGGCTGTCCGAACGGACCAGTTGGCCCAGCGTACCCTCTCCCTCGACCACCGAGCGCGTGAGCGTGTCGAAAGACGTAACGGCCGACCGGACGGCTGCGTAGAGAGTGTCGTCACTCAGCATTCGCATCAGGGCGCCGTCGGGAGAGGCCGCCGACGCGACCAGCGTGTCCAGGCCTTCCGCCAGCCCGACCAGGCGCTCGTACAGTTCCGCATCTACCACGAGTTGTCCGAGCGTGCCCCGGCCTTCGAGTAGCCCACGAGTGAGATCCGAAAGTTGTCTCGCGACATCTGTGAGGTCACCGACGGCTTCCGCCCCTTCGGCGAGCAATGCGTCGTAGTCCAGGGAAGCCGCGGAGGCGACCGTGTCCCCGGGCTGCAGAACGCGAGCGCCTGAGCTGCCTGGTCGGATGTCGATCAGTCGATCTCCCAGCAGGCCCTGGGTCCGGACCTGGGCCCGGGAGTCCTCGCGGATCTGGTCCTTGACCTCGACGTTGATCGCGAGCCAGATGGCGACGGCTTCCCTGCTTTCCGGGCGATCCCCGGGCGAGATGAACCGTATCTCAGAGACCTGCCCGACAGTCTGACCGGCCAGTTGAACCGCTGCCCCGGGGACGAGCCCCGAAGCAGAGCGCACGAGTGTCACGAGATCGTACCGTTCCCCAAACACGCGCCCCGCGTCGCCGACCAGAAAGACGGCGACCGAGAGCACTACGAGAGACACGAGAATCAGCAGTCCGACCCGCACCTGCTCCCATGTGATGGCGGCGCCTCTTCTCACGGCTTCTCCCCGCCCTTCGCAGGCACGATCGGTCTGGACTGTCTAGCGAAGAAAGTCTCGTACATACTCATCCTCAGACGCCACCATGTCCTCGGGGCTTCCGACGAACACCAGGACGCCCTCAGACAATAGAGCGACCCGGTTACTGATGCGGAAGGCCGAGCGAATATCGTGAGTGACCACGATCGAGCTCACCTCGAGCTCCGACTGCAGCTTCAGAATCAGGTCGTTGATCGTTCGCGTCGTGATCGGGTCCAACCCGCTCGTCGGCTCGTCGTACAGGAGGAGCCTGGGCCGATGGACCACGGCCCTCGCGATTCCCACTCGCTTCTTCATGCCCCCGCTCAGCTCAGCCGGAAGCAGATCCATGACTTGGTCCGGCGCGAGATCGACCAGCTCCAGGGACTCCCTGACCCGGCGGCCGATCTCGTCTGCACCCAGCTTTGTGTGCTCGTGTAGGTAGAAGGCCACGTTGTCGTACACGCTGAGCGAATCGAACAGGGCCGCCTCCTGGAATACCATGCCCATGTTCCGCCTCAACGACAGGACCTGCCTGAGGGGCACGTTCGCTATGTCCTGCCCCTCCAGGCGGACCTGTCCGGAATCAGAGACTGAGAGACCCAGGATCAATCGGAGGATCGTCGACTTGCCCGCGCCCGAACCTCCGAGGACGGACAACGTTTCTCCTCGATGCAGATCCAGCGTGATCCCCTCGAGAACGGAGTGGTCACCGAACGAGAAATAGAGCTCGCTAAGCTCGACGACAGGACCCTCGCCGGCTGGCAGCCCCGACGCTTCGCCGAGGTCCGAGAGGGCTTTTCGAACCTCTTCGCGGACGCCCTTTCGCATCTGCGAGTCCCAAAGGTCGAGTGAGTCCCGGGTCATTCCATCAACAGCGCTATGAGCACCTGGGTCAGGAAGTAGTCCGTCGCCAGGATGAAGATGGAAGTCGTGACGACCGCGCGGGTCGCAGCTTTCCCGACTCCCTCGGTACCGCCGCTCGTTTTCAGGCCGAAGTAGCAACCGGTGATCGCGATGATCGCGCCGAAGAAGACGGGTTTCACCAGGCCGGCAAAGAGGTCGATCGGGACGTAGCGCAGGATGAAGCCGGTCTCCGCCAGGGTCAGGTAGACCGAGCGCATGTAGAGGTCGACCGTAAGGTCCAGCTTCACCACCGCGATCAGCATCCCGCCAAGCACGGCCACCACGTCGGTGATCACGGTCAGCAGCGGAAGGCAGAGGATGGCGGCCACGAAACGCGGGACGACAAGCTTCCGCACGGGATCCACGCTCATCGTGTGCAATGCATCCACTTGCTCGGTGACCTTCATCGCGCCGATCTCCGCTGCCATGCCCGAGCCGGCCCGGCCCGTCACCATCAAGGCCGTGAGCACGGGGCCGAGCTCCCGCACGGCGCTCGCTCCCACGAGTCGGCCAATGTAGATGGTGGCCCCAAATTGCTTCATCTCGACTGCGGACTGGAGCGCCAGCACCATTCCCGTGAACAGGCCGGTGAGGAGGACGATTCCGATGGAGCCGACTCCGATGACGTCCATCTGGATCACCAGGTCACGTCCGTAGAACGGGCGCGAGATGCTTCCGTGCAGGGAGCGGCCGAGGAGCCGGAAGTACTCCTGCGTGTGCAGAGCCCAGCTCTTGAGTGTGTCGCTGGTGTAGCGCAGTGGAGTGCGGGCCGTTTGGCTCAAGCTCATGTCGGGCTGACGATCCCCCGGGCTTTGACTCCCCTGCGCCCCGCGACTAGTTTCGCGCGACGCGCGTCCTGCTCGAACACGATCGGTCGAAACTGTTGCAGGCGGCAGGTTACCCGGGATCCAGATCGGACGCAAGACGACATCGTGCCCCCACACTCTCCGTTCGTAGCGCTGGAGGATGGTCGGCGCCTCCTCGATTCTGCCCGAGGCGGGAGGGTTCTCGTCGTAGGCGACGCCATGCTTGACGTCTACCTTCGCGGGTCAGTGGACCGGATCTCACCCGAGGCACCCGTCCCCGTTATTCGCGTCAAGAGTGAGGTCTCAGCCCCAGGCGGGGCGGCGAATGTGGCCATGGGAGTCGCGGCACTGGGGGGAGACTGCAGGCTCGTGGCGGCTGTCGGACAGGATGACTCGGCCGCGATTCTGGCCGACCGACTCGAAACGGCTGGGGTTCCAGCGGCTCACCTGGTGACCATGCCGGACAGACCCACGACCCGGAAGACTCGTATCCTCGCGCGACACCAGCAGATGTTGCGGGTCGACCGGGAGGATCCTGTCCCCATGGCCGAAGAGGCACATCAACGGGTGGCAAGTGCCGCCCTGGACGCGATCGAGTGGGCGGATGCACTCGTGATCGAGGACTATGACAAGGGGGTCGTCACCGGCACCCTGTCGCGCGCGCTCCTGGCCCGGGCCCGTTCGCGGGGGATTCCGTCGGTGATTGACCCGAAGCTCAGACATTTCTTTGAGTTTCCGGGAGCTACGATCTTCAAGCCGAACGCGCGCGAGCTGGCTGCGGCGCTCGGGCTCGAGAGCGAGCCCAGAGACGAGGCCACGCTCCTCCCGCTCCTCGACCGCCTCGAGTGCGATTGCCTTCTCCTGACTCTGGGCGAGGAGGGAATGCTGCTCGTGGAGCCGTCCGCCGAGACTCGCCTGCTGCCACCGGAGACTCGCGAGGTTTTCGATGTGACGGGGGCCGGCGACACCGTAACCTCGGTGCTTGCGATCTGCCTGCTCGCGGGAGCTTCAGTCAGCCAGGCGGCGTACCTGGCGAACCTCGCGGCGGGGATCGAGGTTGCCCGGCTCGGCGCCGTGCCGGTGACGGGCGCCGACCTGGTTCAGGAGCTGGACAGGCCGAACATGGACGAGCCATCTCGAAGCACTTAAGAACAGGGAGCCGAGAGCATGCCTACCGATATCGATATCGCACAAGAAGCGACGCTCAGACCGATCCTGGACGTGGCGGCCGAGATCGGACTGACGGCCGAGGACCTGCGCCCGTACGGCCACACCATGGCCAAGATCACTCCGGCAGCGCTCGAGGGGCGCCCGGAGAAGGGCAAGGTTGTGCTCGTCACGGGAATGACGCCCACTCCGGCGGGAGAGGGGAAGTCCACCGTGGGTGTCGGGCTCGCCCAGGCGCTCCGCAAGCTAGACAAGAGCACGATGCTGTGCCTCCGGGAGCCTTCCCTCGGTCCGGTGTTCGGGATCAAGGGCGGTGCGGCCGGGGGAGGCTACTCTCAGGTTCTTCCGATGGAGGAAATCAACCTTCACTTCACCGGCGATTTTCACGCCATTACTTCCGCGCATTCGCTGCTGTCCGCCGTGTTCGACAACAATCTGCACAGGGGAAACTCGATCGGGGTCGACACTCGCAAGATCAATTGGAAGCGGGCCATTGACATGAACGATCGGGCGCTGCGAAGCGTCGTGGTCGGCCTCGGCGGACCGCTGGGGGGGCTTCCGAGGGAGGACGGCTTCACCATCACAGCGGCCTCGGAGATCATGGCCATCTTCTGCCTCTCCCGTGACCTCGCGGACTTCGAAGACCGTGTAAACAGGATCGTGCTGGGGACTCGTCCGGACGGGTCGTTCGGGCGTGCGGGCGAGTTAAATATCGGCGGAGCGATGGCCCTGCTGATGCGAGACGCGCTGGCGCCGAATCTCGTGCAGACGATCGAAGGTGGTCCTGCACTCATTCACGGCGGCCCGTTCGCGAACATCGCGCACGGCTGCAACTCGCTGATCGCCACGCGGGCCGGCACACAGCTGGGCGACATCGTGGTGACCGAGGCTGGCTTCGGGTCGGACCTCGGGGCAGAGAAGTTCTTCGACATCAAGTGCCGGATGGGCGGACTCGAGCCTCGGGCCGCAGTCGTCGTCGCGACGTTGCGGGCGATGAACCACCACGTGGCGGTGACCGGTGAGTTGGACGCCGGATTCCGAAACCTGATGGCGCATGTCGAGAACGTCAGGCAGTTCGGCGTGCCCGTGGTGGTCGCCATCAACCGCTTCGCGGACGACTCGGACGAGGACGTCGGAATGGTCGCCTCGATGTGCGAAGCTGCCGGTGTCCGGTCGGCGGATTGCGACGTGTGGGCCAGAGGCGGCGAGGGAGGGATCGCCCTGGCAGAGGAAGTTCTGGCCGCCCTCGACGCCGGGGAGGCCGACTTCGAGCCGCTGTACTCCACGGATCTCAGCCTTCTCGAGAAGCTGGAGACCGTGGCTTCGAGAGTGTACGATGCAGACGGAGTCAACATGACGCCGGCGGCCGCCAAGCAGGCTCAGCTGATCGTGGAAAACGGTCTCGGAGACCTCCCGGTGTGCGTGGCCAAGACGCAGTACTCGCTGAGTGATGATCCGACTCTGCTCGGACGGCCGAAGGGTTTCGATATTACGGTACGCGAGTTCCGAATCTCAGCAGGCGCTGGCTTCGTGGTTGCTCTCACGGGAGACGTTATGACCATGCCGGGCCTTGCGGCCCGGCCTGCAGCCGAAGGCATGAAGATCCATCCTGACGGACGGATCGAGGGATTGTTCTGATCCCCACGACGATCAACCGGAGAACGCGAGATGCGAGTGTTGCACACAGACAGCGCCCCAGCCGCGATCGGGCCTTATTCGCAGGCCGTGGAGGCAGAGGGCTTTCTGTTCTCCGCCGGCCAGATCGGGTTGAATCCGAGCACCGGCGAGTTCGCTGGCGAGGACGTCGAGACACAGGCCGCCCAGGTATTCCGGAACCTCAACGCCATTCTGGAGGAGGCCGGGCTGACCTTCGCTGATGTCGTCAAGACGACCGTCTACCTTGCGGACATGGATGAGTTTACACTGGTTAACACGATATACGCGAAACACTTCGCACCACCGTATCCAGCGCGATCTACCGTGGCGGCCGCAGGGCTTCCAAAGGGGGCGCGCGTCGAGATCGACGTGGTAGCTCGAAGGCCCTGCGATCGATCAGCACAGGGGTGAGAGGCACACGACAGGGGGGGCGGATGGCGGCCGGTGTCGCCTGCGGTCTTCAAAACCGTCGCGGGGCGCGAGTAGCGTCCCGGGTGGGTTCGACTCCCACACGCTCCCGCCACTTACGCTTACTGGCTATCGCTCTGCTGGTCGCCGTGACCTCCTTCGGGAGCCTGAGGGCTCAGGAGCCCGTGCCGAGCGATTCGACCGCGGGGTTGGCCCAGGCGCCTGAGGAACCTCCTCCCCCCGGAGCTGCGGCCGTACACGCGGCAGCCGTGGACTCGGTCGGTCCCCCCGTGTCCCCCATGGGAGCCTTCTTCCGGAGCCTGATCCTGCCGGGCTGGGGCCAGGCCACGGTCGATCAACCGGTGCGAGGGGCGTTCTACTTCACGATGGAGGCCGCTTCCTTGTGGATGCTGTTCAAGACGCAAGCCAAGCTGGATGCGGCACGGCGCGCCGGGGACGACGAACTGGCGGATGCCCGACAGGAGCAGAAGGAGGACTGGATCGTCATGGCCGTGTTCTGGGCCCTCTTTTCGGGAGTTGATGCCTGGGTTTCGACTCATCTGTGGGATTTCGAGGGTGCCCTCGTCCCGCCCCCCGACGGCTCACCCGGCGTCGCAGTTCAGTATTCGGTCCCCGTAGGAGGTCCCTAGTTGAGCCAGGTATACGATAATACTCAGGTCTCCGCCCCCGTCGGGGTCTTCGACTCGGGTCTGGGCGGGCTGACCGTGCTAAGAGCCATCAGAGACCGCCTTCCGGCCGAGTCGACGGTCTACCTCGGAGACACGGCTCGCGTGCCCTACGGTCCGAAAGCAGCCGAGACGATTCGCCGGTACGCGGTCGAAGCGACGGACTTTCTTGTGGCCAAGGGGGTCAAGGCCATAGTCGTTGCGTGCAATACCGCCACAGCGCGGGCACTTCCGGAAGTCGAAGCGCGAGCCGGAGTCCCGGTCCTCGGGGTGGTGGAACCGGGGGGGCGAGCCGCGGTGAAGGCCTCGCGAGGAGGGCGCATCGGTGTGATCGGCACGCGCGGTACGATGTCCAGCCGGGCGTACAACGCTGTGATTCACGAACACCGACCGGACGCTCTCGTGTTCGAGCAGGCATGTCCGCTGTTCGTGCCGTTGGTGGAGGAGGGGTGGACGGATGACGAAGTGACGCGCCTGGCTGCGGAGCGCTACCTGGCGCCGCTCCTCGATCAGAGAATCGACACGCTCGTTCTGGCGTGCACACACTATCCACTTCTTAAGCCGCTGCTGGCCCGCGTGGTGGGTCCGGATGTGACGCTCATCGACTCGGCCGAATCCACGGCCGTGGCCCTGGAGGATCTGCTCAGTTCATCGAATATCGCCAGCACTTCCGGGACTGCGACGGTCGGCCGGTACTATGTCACCGACGAGGCAGCCAGGTTCGATCTTCTCGCTCGTCGCCTGTTGGGGGAAGAGGTCGATCACCTCGAAATGGTCAGCGTGGATTCCACTGGTTGAGCTGGATGTCGTCCTTCGAGACTTCCGCCCACGTGCAATGGTGAAGCCAATCCCCGGCATTGAGATAGTACCGTCCCGGAGTGACCTCCAGCAGCTCCGGCTGGTGGCAATGACCGAAAACCACCAGGTCGAGCTCGGGCTCCGACGTGAGAAGGTCTTCGGCCATCTTGCGGAGCCGGTTTGCGCGATCGCCGCTTTCGGATTCGTCAGAGCGACCGTATCGGCTCTCCGTGCGGCTCACGAGACGAATCACCCCCGCCGACCAGTCGGGATGGACCTGTCGAAACGAGGCCCTCGCCGGCCGGCTTCGGATCACCGATTTGAGTACCCGGTACCCCCAGTCGCCGCCTCCCAGGCCGTCTCCATGGGCGACGTAGGCCCGCCGTCCGCCGACCTCGACGCGCAAGGGCCCGTGAAGGAGCTCGATGCCGATCTCCTCAGCCAGGAACTGCCCTCCCCACGAGTCGTGGTTCCCGCCAAGCATTCGGATCCGTACCCCCGAGTCGACGATGTCGGCCAGCACTCGGAGGACGCGGAAGTAGCGGCTCAGGATCACGGTTTCATACTCGAACCAGAAATCGAACAGGTCACCGTTGATCAGGAGGTCTTCGGTGCGGTCCGGGATTCCTGTCATGAACTCGAGGAGGGCAGCCTCGTTGTCCGCAGGGGCCGCCCCGAGATGCGCATCGGAGATGACGATGGTGGACCTTTCCATGGCGCCAAGTATAGACTGCCGCTGACGAACGTGAAACGGTCGCGTCGAGGTGCGTCGAGAACCTGTGCGAGGAAGTCATGACCTCAGATGCCACCGCCGGTGATCGCACCCGTCTCCGCGTTCGCTACGCGGAGACGGATCAGATGGGGCGGGCGCACCACATGCAATACTTGGCCTGGTTCGAGCTCGGTCGCACGGAGCTACTTCGGGCCGCCGGCGTGGCCTACTCGGAGATCGAACGGCAGGGGGTAATGTTGCCGGTCTCCAGCGTGGAGGTCGAGTACTTGAGTGGGGTGGGATACGACGAGCTCGTGGAAGTCGCGACTCGGGTGAGCGACCTCAGAAGTCGGACAGTCACCTTCTCGTACGTTGCCACACGAGCGGAGACCGGTGAGGTCCTCGCGTCAGGTAGTACGCGCCTCGTGTGCACGAATGCGGAGGGCAGGCCGAGGCGCATCCCCCCGCACCTTTCGACGGTCCTTCGCTCGCTTCTGGGAGTTGATCCGGCGGGTCCCCGGTCGTGAGGGCCGAGCCGCACGGCATCTCCGTGGTTTTCTTGCTCGCTGTTCAGAGGCTTGGTAGCTTCTGCGCGAGCCACGGCCGGTCGGCGCGCGGTCGCGGCCCCGGGGAACGCACGGCACTTCTAGGTCTCACGACGCTCCTTCTCGCGGGTTGCGCGAGCACGATCGAGAGCGGGCCTCCAATCGCGAACCCGGCAGACCTGGCCGCAGAGGTTAGGAGTAAGACCGCGGTGGCGGTTCCCGTGACGCTGCGCTTCGATTGGCGCTATGCCGATAGACGTGGCGACGTCGGCGGACAGGGAGTAGGTCGGTACAACCCGCCCGACAGTCTCCGGGTCGACCTGTTCACATCGGGTGACGTAGCGATGGCGATCGCGGTCGCTGGCGGAGAGCTCCGTAGCCTCGGCGAGATCGAGGACGTGGAGATTCCGGGACTGGAGTTCGTCTACGCTATGGCGGGCCTCTTCCGTCCGGGAGATGGGATCGCGGAGGGCTACATGGCGGGCACGGACTCGGTGCTGGTATATGGAGGCGAGTCGACCCGAAGGACGTACTTCTACGTTCGAGATGGGCGCCTGCGACGGGTGGAAGCGCGCATTCGTGGACGCACCGCGCAGCGGGTCAACCTGGAATGGGTGGGTTCCGCCGCCTGGCCGAGTGAGGCCGAGTACAGGAACTTCGACGAGCACAGTCGGGTTCGCTGGCGCGTGGAAGAGATCACGAATCACGAGGAGAGCCATCCGGCGCATGCGTACGATCTGCCACCCGTTCCGTAACCGCTCCGCGGTCTTCCTGCCGCTTCTTGCGACGGTGGTGGCGTCCGGTACGATCGGGTGCAACTACACTTTTTCCGGGGGCGGAGGATTGCCCTCCCACATCGAGACCGTGTATGTGCCTCCGATAGAGAACAAGACGACACAGTTCGCGCTCACGCAGACCTTCACCGACAAGTTGCTCGAGGCCGTCCGGCGCAATCTGGGCGTGCAGTTGGCCGCCGAGGCGGAAGCCGACGCTACAATCGTGGCCGAGCTATCGCGTTACTCGGATTTGGCCATGAACTTCCAGGGCGTAGAGGACGTCGGAGCCGCGGTGTTCCAGCGCCGGGTGTCGATTACGGCGGAAATTCAGATCGTCGACCGGTCCAAGAACGAGATCATCTGGAATGGTGCGAGAGTAAGCGGACAGGGTGAATACAGCCCGGCGGATCCCGCGGGCGAATCAACCGGACAGGACGTCGCCTTGGACAATCTGGTGCAGAAGATAGTGGACGGAGCGCAGTCCCAATGGTAGGGCGCGCGCCAGCCTCCCGGGGAAGGCGCATCCGCCGTCTGGCGATGCTCGGAGTGGGTTTCTGGTTCATCCTCGGCGGACCCGGGAGCGAGTTCCGACTGGTTCGGGGTCCCGGGGAGTCACCCGGAGAGCCGGGAGTCTCGGCCGCGGTTGCGTCGGCCTACGGGGCCACCGGTGACTGGAAGGATGCCGGCCCGCGGCAAGAGGCTGACGCCGACGAGGTTGCCGCGCAGGAGGCACATGCTGAGACCGAACCCGAGGGCGACGCCGGCGGGCACGGAGTGCGAATCCGGGACGTCTTCTTCATCCTCATCGTCATCCTTCTGTCAGGCAAGTTCTTGGGTGAACTGGTCGAGCGGAGGGGACAGCCGGCGGTTCTCGGCGAGCTCGTGGCAGGCGTTATCCTCGGAGGAAGCGTGCTCGGGGTCATTCCCGACCCCGGCACTGAGATGTACGGGATCATCCACGTGTTCGCCGAGATCGGTGTCTCGATCCTCCTGTTCGAAATCGGCCTTGAAACGGACCTCAAGGAGATGTTCAGCGTGGGACGAACGGCCTCCGCCGTTGCGCTCATCGGCGTCGCCGTCCCCTTCGGCCTGGGCTTCCTCTACTGGTACCTGGCGAACCCGGCGATTGGCGTGACACCCGAGGGGATCAGCTTCCTGATCGTCTGCGTCTTCGTGGGCGCGACTCTCACAGCCACCTCGGTTGGAATCACAGCCCGCGTTCTCTCGGATCTCGAGAGGATGCATACCTCTGAAGCCCGGATCATCATCGGAGCTGCCGTGATCGACGATGTTCTCGGGATCGTGATCCTGGCGGTCGTGGCCGGCCTCGCGTCCGGCGCCGCAGTGGGCCTGTTCGCGATCAGCAAGATCTTCGTGTTCGCGGTCGGATTCCTGGTGCTTGCCGTGCTGATCGGTAATCGATTCGCGCCCGTTCTGTTCGATGCCGTAGACCGGATGCGGGTTCGAGGGGTGCTGCTAGTGACCGCCTTCTGCTTCGCCCTCGGGATCGCCGCCCTGGCGGACTGGGCCGGCTCGGCCATGATCATCGGTGCCTTCGCGGCGGGGCTGGTGCTGTCTTCGACAAATCAATTCGACTCGGTAGTCGAGAAGATCGAACCCGTGGCCGACGTCTTCACACCGATCTTCTTCGTGGCCGTGGGGGCGCCCGTCAACGTGCGCCTCTTCATTCCAGGCTCCGAGGACTTCGACCTGGCAGTCCTCCTGGTGGGCCTCATTCTCACCGCGATCGCCGTCGTCGGGAAGCTGGTATCGGGTCTCGCGGTTCGGCGGCCCGGCGTGAACAAGTTGGTCGTTGGAGTAGGGATGGTCCCGAGAGGAGAAGTCGGCCTCATCTTCGCCTCCATCGGCCTCACCACGGGGATCCTGTCGGGGGAGGTGTACAGTGCCATCCTCATCATGGTCATCCTCTCCACCTTCATCGTGCCGCCGGTGCTGAAAGTCCTGTTCGCGTCGCAGCCGCAACCGGCAGCTCCGTCCATCAGTGAGCTGGAGGACACTCATTTTTGAATCGGCCGCCCCCGGCGAATCGGCTTCGACCGGGCCTCCCCGGCTGGCCCCCATTCTGGATCGGGATCAGCTGCTGCTCCAGTGCGGCCGGCCGCGTGACTACCGGCTGGTGTTCACGAACGGAGTCTTCGATCTCCTCCACCGCGGACATGTCGCGTCCCTTGAGGCGGCCCGGTCGCTGGGAGATCGTCTGGTCGTTGCCGTGAATTCGGACGCGTCGACGCGACGGCTGAAGGGAGCGGCAAGGCCGTTTCAATCGGAGACGGACCGGGCGGATATACTCGCGTCCATCAGGTTCGTCGACGTGGTAACCGTCTTCGATGAGGACACGCCGGAGCAGCTGATCAGCCGCTTGCTGCCCGACGTCCTGGTGAAGGGTGCGGATTACTCGCAGAGACGAATCGCGGGCGCGGAGGCGGTGCGGAATGCCGGCGGAGAAGTGGTTCTCGTAGATCTCGCGCCCGGTCTGTCCAGTTCCGGGCTCGTCCATCGGATACGGGCCGGGAGCTAGACAGGTCTCTGGCGTCCCATTGCGACAGGCAGGCCATTCCGAGTAAATACGTACGCTCCAGGCCGGAGGAACAAGCAGGCGGGCCAGCGCACGGGAGTACAGCGATCAGAGGCGGCGAGTGAGCGGACGCGGGACACAAGTGGTGGCTCGGGCCCGGGCCACAGGGGGCGGGTCAAGGCGGAATCGTCCGCGAGACCTGTTCTCCCTGACGAAGCCGCGCATCACGCTCATGGTCCTGATTTCGGCTGGAGCGGGGTTCCTCCTCGGATCCCGGGGGGACGTGGATGGGTGGGGACTCGTCATGGCTACCGTGGGCATCGGGCTCGTGGCCGGCGGTACGAGCGCGCTCAACCAGGCGCTGGAGCGCGACATCGACGCCGGGATGCTGCGGACGCGGGGCCGCGCCTTGCCGACGGGCAGGGTGTCGTCGGGAGCCGCGTCCTTGTTCTCAGTTGTGATCTCGACGCTGGGCATTGTCTTCCTGGCCGCATTCGTGAACACACTGACAGCGCTGCTCGCTGTGATCGCGCTTCTCAGCTACGTCCTCGTGTACACGCCCCTCAAACAGGTTTCGTCCCTGTCCACTCTCGTCGGTGCGGTTCCGGGAGCCCTGCCGATTATGGGTGGGTGGACGGCCGCCACGGGATCCGTGGATCCCGGAGCGTGGGCGTTATTCGGGATTCTCTTCTTCTGGCAGCTGCCGCATTTCTTGGCCCTGGCCTGGATGTACCGCGACGACTACCGACGCGGTGGCCTGAAGATGCTCGGCGTCACGGATCCCGGTGGGAGACAGACGGGGCACCAGTCGGTTCTGTACGCCGTCGCGCTGCTTCCCACGAGCCTCCTACCTGTGCTTCTCGGTCTCACAGGGGGAGTCTATGCCCTGGCGGCCCTGCTGCTGACCGGAACCTATGTGGCGAGCGCCCTGCGATTCGCGGTTCGGGCCGATTTTCCGACCGCCCGTGGGCTGTTCCGCGTCTCCCTGCTGTATCTGCCGGTTCTTCTCCTGTTCCTCACGCTGGACGGCCACGGCGGCCGATCCCCGGCGATAGACCCGGTGCATGGCCCAGCGGTGACCGCCGCCGGCCCGGGGTCGGGCGACTAGAAGACCCAGCGTGACCCCGCGGCAGCTTCTCCTCGCGACCCGGAATCACCACAAGCTGCGAGAAATCTCTGCGCTCCTACGCGGACTGCCGATCGAGCTGCACTCTCTCGCCGATCTGGGAATCGGAGCCCTCCCGGGCGAAGACGAAGTAGAGCTCTTTTCGACGTTCGAGCAGAACGCCCTCGCGAAGGCTCGTTTCTACAGGCGGCACACCGGCATGGAAGTCATGGCGGACGATTCCGGCTTGTGCGTGGACGCCCTGCACGGCGGACCCGGCGTGAGATCACGACGTTTCGCGTCCGATCACGGAATGGAGGGAATCCACCAGGACGCGGCGAACAACGAGTGCCTGATCCTGAAGCTCCGCGACGTAGGCGACGGCGAGAGAGGGGCGCACTATCGATGCGCCCTCGCGTGCGCGGGGACCGACTGTACTCTCGTCGTGAGCGGGCGGGTCAACGGCCGGATCACGCGAGAGGAGCGAGGCAGCGGCGGTTTCGGCTACGACCCGCTGTTCCTGCTTCCTTCGTACGGCAAGACGTTCGGGGAGCTGCCTGCGGATGTTAAGGCATCCATCAGCCACCGGGCGGAGGCGATCCGTTCCTTCCGTCGATGGCTCGAGCCTGCGACGGCCCTGGAGGACCGATCACCAGAATTGAGTTGAGGTCGTTCGTTCGTGCGCGGCTCGCCCTGGTTCTCCTTCTCACGTTGGCGGGCGACCTTCGGCCACAGGAGAAGACTCCGGCGGAAGACCGCCCCGATCCCGTCAGGTCAGGTGTGCAAGGCTGACCGGCTGGTTCGTCATCCAGGTCAGAGACGACCACTGGCCAGGCCCGGGCCGATGCGCGTCCCGGGATGTATCTTCAAGGTGTAGAGCGAGGCGTCCCGAGAACGAGGATCTGGCTTGGGCACGGATTGGGCGGCCATATACGAGGCCACGTACGCCGACCTGGTGCGCTTCCTGTATCGGTTGGTGTGGGAGGAGGACCGGGCCCACGACCTGGCCCAGGACACCTTCGTGCGCGCCCTGCGGCACGAACCCGAACAGCCTCGCGCGTGGCTGTTCTCGGTGGCGCGCAATCTGGCCCGGGACGAGGCGCGTACGGCGGTGCGGAGGCGGCAACACCTCACGCTGATCCGGGCCGAGGAGGCGGACCGGGTATTGGAGGACGCGGAAGAGGAGATGGATCGTTCGGAGCAACACGAAGCTGTCAGGAAGGCGCTGGACCGGCTGAGCGAGCGGGATCGTGAGGTCCTGCTTCTGTGGGATGCCGGTCTGAGCTACGACGAGATCTCCGAGCAGACGGGCCTGGCCCGAGGCGCGATCGGCACGACCCTCTCAAGGGCCCGCCGGCGCCTGGTCGAGGTGCACAAGACGGGGGAGGATCAGAATGCCGCACATCTCTGACGGCGACCTGCACGCCTGGCTGGATGGAGCGATTCCCGAGGACTCCGGGGAGCTGCGAGCCCTGCGTGTCCACCTGGAGTCGTGCACCGACTGCGCTTCCCGGATCGAGGACGCTCGAAGGCTACGCGGTGACGCCGAGAGCATCCTCGCCTCCGCCCTGCCTGAGGGAGCCGCCCCCTCGTTTGAGGAAATCGAAAGGAAAGCCCTGGACGAAGGTCGAGCCCCTGGAGCAGCGATGGCCGGAGCGGGCAGGCTGCGCACAGGATGGTTGAACGTGCAGCGCCTCGGATGGGCGGCCAGCGTGATGCTCGCCCTGGGCGCCGGGTGGATCGGGCGAGCCGTTCTTGTCGAGAAGGGGTGGACAGATCCGTTCAACGAGGGTCCGGCACCGGCTGTCAGTCGGGCAGCCGACCCGAAGTCGGATGAACAGACTCCCGCAGACTACTTCGCGCGTGACATGGATGCCGTCTCGGAGGTCGGAGGCGAGGCGCCGCGAATGGACCAGCCGGAGGAGGCGAACGAGGCGCTCGAAGAACTGGATGTCGCGGCGAAGGCTCCACTGAAAGCGGAAGGCGCAGCCGCGAGAGAGGTCCGAGAGCGTGGAGGCCGCGAGCGCCAGGAAGCGGAGGCGGGGGCGGACGACGCTGCAGAGCTTCCCAGTCGCACGGGAGCCCTCGCCCAGACCGAGTCGCCGGACGCCGAAACACCATCCCTGGCGGACGAAGCGGGAGAGCCGTCCACACCGGCCGCAAGGAAGGACTTAGAGGCCAAGTCGATTCAGCCGCCAGTCGACCCGTGGCACGATCTGCCGCCGGGGCGTGATGAGGCTCCGGCCGAGACGTCTCTGGGTTGCTATCGCCTGGAGTTCTCCTGGTCGCCGGGTCTGGCCTACCTTCCCGGGACGATCGAGCTCACGGCCGCGGAATCGGAGTCCTGGTCGGGGGGCTCGATCTACTCCGTTGGACTTCCGGGCCGGGTGACCTTGCACTACCACGAGGCGATCTGGGCCTCCCTCGGATCTGACTCCGTGTGGGTGCGACTGGTCAGCGGGACGGAGCGCGACATGTTCACCGTGCGGGCGGAACGGAAGGGACGGGACTGGGAGGGAGAGGGGCGGGTCCTCTCACCGGCGGCTCCCGTGTCGACCGGCCAGACCCGCGGCACTGTTCGGCTCCTCCGGATTCGTTGCGAGCCGAAGTGAGCCTCGGGTCCGGCGCGCGGTCCGCGCTGCTTCAGCGGCTTCGATCGGCGAGGGACATCTACGAAGGCGTGTACTTCGTCCCCTACAGGACGACGATCCACCGGGAGTACCTGCGGCAGCGGGACCTGTTTTTAGTGCTCGGGTTCTCGGACCTGCTCGGCGTACCGAGCCCGGTCCAGTTCTACACGCTCGAGCTGCTTCCCGAAGTGCTGGACCAGTTCCACGAGTGGCATCTCCGCATGGGTATGGAAGAGCCGCCGGAAGGTGGCTTCCGATGCTGCTGAGCCCTCCCCGACGTTCTTGAAGACTCTGCGGGCAGCCATGGACCGGCCCCTCTTGTTCTTCGGGGGCAAGGGAGGAGTGGGGAAGACCACGCTCGCCGCGGCCAGGGCGCTCGAGTCGGCGGGCGAGGGCACCAGGACCCTGCTCGTATCCACGGACCGGGCCCACTCGACCAGCGACGCCCTCGATGTGCGACTCGGCCCGGAACCCAGGGAGGTCCGGCGCGACCTGTGGGCGATGGAGCTCGATCCTTCCTCGGAAGCGGACCGCTATATGGCCGGGGTGAAGGAACGGATTGCAGATGCCACTCCACCTCGCCTGGCGGCCGAGGTAGGGAGACAGATGGACCTGGCGCGCGCATCTCCCGGGGCAGAGGAAGCCGCCCTGTTCGACCGCTTCACACGGGTCATCGAGGAGGAACCGTTTCCTCGCACGATCTTCGACACGGCGCCATCCGGCCAGACGCTTCGTCTCCTGTCACTGCCGGAGGTCATGACGGCCTGGATGGGGAGTCTGATCGCGCAGCGCAGGAAGCTCGGGACGCTCGGCCGGATGTGGAGGAACGTCGCGGGCGCTGCGGCCGGCTCCGCCGGGCAGGGCAGAGACGTGATTCTGGAAGCGCTCGAAGAGCGGCGAGAGAGATTCGAGCGGACCCGGGCCGTGCTCTGCGATCCTGGACGTACCGCGTTCGTGTTCGTCGTAACGGCCGAGAGGCTTCCCGTACTCGAGACCCATCGAACCATGACGGCCCTCTCCGGCCACGGAATCCCGGTGGGGGGAGTAATCGTCAATCAGGTGCTTCCGACCTCGACCACCGATGCCTTCTTGCTCGGCCGCAAGCAGCGAGAGGCGGCGCACCTTGCCGACATCGAGGATCGATTCGGAGATTGGCCCGTCGGCTACTTGCCGCTGCTCGAGCGCGATCCCGTCGGAACGGATGAACTGGGGCGCCTGCTCGGTCTGATGCGAGGGCACTCGACGGAGGACTGCACTTGAGCGCCATCGCACTCCTCGTCATCGGCGGTGCGGCGTTCCTCACCGGATACAGGATCTACTCCCGCTACATCGCCCGCCATATCTACCGTCTGGACGTCGACTTCGTCACCCCGGCGCACGAATTTGAGGACGGAGTGGATTTCGTGCCGACGAACCGCCACGTGCTGTTCGGGCACCACTTCACGTCCGTCGCCGGTGCCGCCCCCATTGTCGGCCCGGCGATTGCCGTGATCTGGGGTTGGCTGCCGGCCTTTCTCTGGGTTGTACTGGGTACCGTGTTCGCCGGGGCGGTTCACGATTTTGGCACTCTGTGGATCTCGACCCGCCATAAGGGCAACTCGATTGGAACGCTGGCCGAGTCGATCGTAGGCGACCGGGCTCGGGTCCTCTTTCTCCTGCTGATATTCTTCCTTCTCCTGATGGTCAATGCCGTGTTCGCCGTCATCATCGCGAACCTGTTCATGGCGAACCCGGGGGCTGTGCTTCCCGTGTGGGGCAGCCTCGTCGTGGCAGTGGTCGTCGGTCTTCTGATCTATCGCACCGGTGCGGGCATTCTCGTGCCGTCACTCGCGGCCCTGGCCGTCCTGTACGGCCTGATATGGATCGGTCAGTATGTGCCGATCGAGCTCCCCGACCTTCTCGGACTCTCTCCAACGAGCAACCAACTGGCGGCATCCGGTCAGGACGCGGTCGCGGCGTCTCGCGCCTCTGCGCTGGACGGCCAGCGGGTCGGTTGGATCATCATCCTGTTCGTGTACACGTTCTTCGCGAGCGTGCTTCCTGTGTGGCTGCTTTTGCAACCGCGGGATTACGTGAACGGTCACCAGCTCTTCGTGGCCCTCGGGATCATCGGCGCCGGAGTGATCGTGACAAACCCGAAGGTCGTGGCCCCCGCCGTCAACACGAACCTGCCGCCCGATGCTCCGAACTGGTTTCCGCTCCTGTTCATCACCATCGCCTGCGGGGCGATCAGCGGTTTTCACGGCCTGGTGGCCTCCGGCACGTCTTCAAAACAGCTCGACCGCGAGCCCGACGCGCGCTACGTGGGGTACGGAGGAGCCCTCGGGGAGGGAGCGCTGGCACTGACTTCCATTCTCGCCACGACTGCGGGTTTCGCCCTCTACGCAGGCATCGACGGGTGGCACGCGCACTACGGGTCGTGGGCCGCGGCGTCCGCTGGCGCGACGACCGCTTTCGTCAACGGAGTCGGGGTTCTGGCCGAAGGGATCGGGATTCCGCACCGCGTGGCCACGATCTTCGCCGCTGTCGTGGTGATCAGCTTCGCGGCGACGACCCTGGACACGAGCGTACGGCTGCAGCGTTACATCGTCTCAGAATTGGGGGTCGAGTACCGGGTGAAGTCGGTCCAGAACCGCTGGATCGCGACGTTGATCGCGGTCGCAAGCTGTGCGCTGCTCGCCCTCGGGCTGGACCGCGGCGCGGGCGGCATGCGCCTGTGGCCCCTGTTCGGGACGACGAACCAGCTACTCGCCGGACTTAGCCTCCTGATTCTAACTCTGTTCCTCCTCAAGCTGGGACGGAGCGTCTGGGTTACAGCTCTTCCGATGGTCTTCCTTCTCTTCATGACGACTTGGGCCATGATCCTGAACCTCGTTCGCTTCGCGACCGACGATCAGGTTCTGCTCACTCTCGTGGGCGGGGCGATCCTAGTTCTCGAACTGTGGCTACTGTTCGAGGGCGCGGCGGCCGTGCGGCGTCACTTCCGAGGCCGGGAAGGCGCGCCTGGAATCAGGCACGGCTCGTGAGCCGGTCAACGGCGCGTCGAGTGAGCAAGGAACCCGGGTCGACCAAAGACGGTTGACGAGGCACGCGACGTATGGCGCGGATCGTGCGCCTGTAGCATCTTTCGGCCGCCATTTTCACTCTCTCGCAGCGGAGAAGACCGGATGTCCGAGGTCCTTTCGTTACTGGCTCTGGTCGTCGTAGCCGTGGTGTGGAGTCGAAGCGGCTGCGGATGAGGCAAGCGCTAACTCGCCGGAGGCGGGTCAACGCTTGTCAAGCGGACATTTGACGGGGAGTAGCTCAGTCCGGCAGAGCACTGGCTTTGGGAGCCAGGGGCCGCGGGTTCAAATCCCGCCTCCCCGACTGATCGCATGTCGCCACACGGTGACCATTCACAGACCGCACCGAACCTCACGCCGTGCCCTAAGATACGAGCGGACTCACACCTCCAGCGCGGCCACCGCCCGCGGGTAGTCTTCGGCCCTTATGTACAGGACGTAGCCGTAGGCTCCCTTCCCATCGGTCACGGCCGTGGAGGCGTACACGTTGACGCGAGACTGGAACAGCTGTTGGTGAACGTCCACCAACGCGCCCAACTCGTCGTCGCCCTGAACGAGAAGCGCCGGGTGCGGACCGTCCATGGTCATACCGGCGCCGGCCGCCGCGCTCTCCAAACGCGCTGACTCTTCGGGGAACAGGGTCATTTGCGTGCGAATAGGCCCGACCGGCACGGCAGTGAACGCGAGCAGGTTGACCCCCAGAGAGGCCAGGCGCGACAGCAGCTTGTAGGCCTCGCCCGGCTGGTCTTCGACCGTCGTGTAGTAGTACTCGACGCGGCGGATTCGGTAGGCCATGACTTCCCTCCGTGCTACGGGTCGGCGACGGCGGACCCCTCGCGGTATGGCGCCCCGGGGGGTGGGCGCGCGGTGACATGCCTGGCGCGACGGGACGCGCCGGACCGACGCATCCTCATCCTGCAATACACCTTACAATACACCGCGAGTCCGGGGAAGGTCGAGCCTCGAGCGAACGGCAAGCAGTCTACAGATCCTTCCGTGAAAAAAGCCGCATCCCGATCGACAGGGGAACCACGAGCCAGGCCGCCAGGCTGACCGCCGCGACGCCGATCCCGAGGCCCGTCCCGAAGAACTGACGAAACACGGCCCCTGTATATCCCATGAGGGCCGCCACGTCGAACTCGAGAAGGAACATCACGCGCGCCAGATCGATCGGATTGAGCAGCATGGCCGCGAGCATCGGCTTGTCCAACGGGTAGTGCGAAAAAGAGCTGGCTGCCAGCAGGACAAGGCCATCGTACAGGGCCGCCAAGAACAGCCACAGCACGATGGACACGCCGAGTCCCGCTGCCCGGTCCCGCACGACTACCGCCACCAGGAACGCGAGGCCCGTGAAAATAAATGCCAGCATGAGAGCGGCTAGAGCGAGAACAATCACCGACGGCACATGGCGGGCATCCGACACGCCGTGGACCAGGAAGGGCACCGTGATCCCCAGGGGAGCGGCGAGCGCCAGCGGAACGCTGAGCCCCAGGTAGAGACCTCCGTACAGCTGTCGCCTCGAGATCGGCTGGGCCAGCATGAGCCGACCGAACTCCCTGGATCCGTACAGGTACATCGTGCCGAACAGCAGGCTGAACAGTGGGACGACAAGCAGCACGACGTTCATCAAACTGAGAAGTGTGCGCGCGCTTCCGCCAACGAAGCGGAGCATCACCTCGGCAACCAGCAGGAAGAACAGGGCGTACGCGAGCAGCCATCTTCCTCGGAGCACGTTACGGAGTTCGTAACGGGCCAGCTTGATCGTGACTCTCACGGCCGATCACCTTCCGCGCCAGGCGAGTCGACCTCGGTACGTCGCTCCCTGGCCAGAGCGGTCAGGGCACGATCCAGACTGCTCGCACCCGTCCGCCGCCTCAATTCCTCTGCTTGGCCGACGAACCTGATCGACCCGTCGACGATGAATGCGATGTGCTCCGAGAGCTCCTCCAGCTCGCTCGTCAGGTGAGAGGTCAGTACGAAGCTCCGGCCGGCTTGTCTCTCCGCCAGGATCTTGTCCTTCAGAGCCCGACTGGCGACGGGGTCCAGACCAGCCGTCGGCTCGTCGAGGATCAACAAGGGGGGGCGGAACAGAAAGGCGGCCAAAGCGTTCACCTTCTGCCGAGTCCCTCCGGAAAGTGTGCGCAGGGGCTTCTCCATCTCGGACTCGAGGTCGAAGGCCGTAATCAGGTCTGTGTCCAGGCCTTCACGTCGGCCACGGACGTCCATCAACATCTCGATAATCTCGCGGGCCGTGAGGTTATCAGGGAACGGAGCTACTTGAGGCATGTAGCCGATCGACGCCCGGTACCCGTCGTCGCCGTTAAGCTCCTGTCCACCGACGAAGATCGACCCGCGATCGGGTCTCACGAGTCCCAGTACGCATTGGATGAGCGTCGTCTTCCCGGAGCCGTTGGGACCTATCAGCGCCGTGATACGTCCGTCGGGCATTTCGAGGTCCAGGTCTCGGAGCACGAGCAGCCGACCGAACGACTTCCGCAGCCCCTGGATGCGAATCAACCGTCCCCCCTCGCGAGCGGGCGCATCAGCGGCCGACCATCACTCAGCTCGGTCGGCGTCAGCGCGGGCAGGACGGACTCGGCCACGTCGAGCAGTCGGACAAATAGACTGCGAAGCAGGACCAGTGCGGGCGGATTCGCCTCCACGACCAGTGAGAACAGTCGAACCGGCTGGAAGGGCACGTCGCCGTATCCGTCCCGATCCAGGTCGTATCCCCTGTACTCGTCCCAGTGATTCCGGTCGAACTGGCTGTATGCGGTTCGGCTGTTCGTCGTCACGTCAAAGGTGTTCCCGATGAAGTTGTTGCCAGTGAAGAAGCTGTCCAGCGAGTTGGCCATGATCTTCACGGCCCTCCCATTCTCGAGAAAGTCGTTGTCCACTACCTCGGTCCGGTTCAACCCTTCTCCATACAGTCCCGTCGTATTCCTGAGGAACAGGTTTCCCTCGATGCGGCTGTCCGTAATGTCTTTCAGGAGAAGGCCGAACGCCGCACCTCCCCAGTTGTCGGAGAATTCGTTGTCTACCATTTCGACGTTCTTCGTGTACATCACGGCGACGCCAGCTCCGTTGTTTCGGAACGCGTTCTCTCGGTACGCGCAGCGATCGGAAAACATGAAGTGGAGGCCGTAGCGGAGGTTGTCCTCGCTTACGTTACCCACCACCCGGCTGTCTTCTACGAACTCGAAGTAGACTCCGTCCCGGTGACCGACAACGGTATTCCCCTCGACGAGGATGTCCTTCGAGTACCACAGGTGGATGCCGTTCCCCGAGTTCGTCTCCTTCGTCGCGCTCCCTCGAATATCGTTGTCCGCCAGAACGCAGCTCGCTGACTCCTGCAGGTAGATTCCGAAGAACGTGTCGACGAGCCGGTTTCCGCGAATGGTGCAGCCGACGACTTCCTCGATCTTGAGGCCTGCTCGGTCCTCGACGAAGCTTACGCCCACGTTACGCAGCTCGAGACCCTCGATCCGCACGCTGTCGGCCGTGACGACGATGAGCTGACGCTCTCCCTGTCCGTCGAACACGGGAAAGCCTTCTCCTACGATCGAGAGCGTCTTTTCGATCACGACGGTGGGTTCTCGGTATGTCCCGGGGCGAACGAGAATAAGGTCGCCCGGCAAGGCAACACGGACGGCCTCAGTGAGACTGGTGAGAGGACCGTCCGGATCGACGACAAGATCCTGTCCGTCAGCGCTGCCGAACGGCGCAACGAGGAAGACCCAGCCGAGGAGTATGGGTCGCGACAGAGGGTTCACTCGGAAGAGGCATCGGGCGGCCGACCGCCCCCATGTAGGTGGCCGGAAGAGCGGACCCTTATCCGGACTTCCTCCCAGTCCACGACCCGGCCGCCGAACGCGGCAGTGATCGAATCCGCATCCACGTCCTCGGAGAACGCCACGACGCTCAATCCCATCGGGCTGTTGAAGCGGCTTTCAACCAGGTAAGCGGCACCGGCCGCGGGGAGAAACTCGCCGGGCGACGCGAAGTTCGTCACCCACAGAGAACGCACGGATCGAGGAGCATCGGTCTCATCGTAGAACGTCGCAAGGCACTCGATCGAATCGAACTTGTGGACTTTCCCAGTGCTCGTGACCAGCTCGGCCCCGAACCTGGTGTCGCTGATTCCCATCATGCACCGGGCACAGGTCTCGTCACCATAGGCTATAGGCACCGGGCCGGGCGAGCACGCCGCGACAACGCCCGCGATCCCGATCACACCTGCGGCGGCGATGCGGATCATGTCGTTCCCTGCGCGCCTTGCCTGAGCGAGCGGCGAGCTTCGACGAGCGTGGCCAGGCCCGCCAGGGCCGTCCCCACGACCAGGATCCATCCACCGAGCGCCGGCCACGAGTCGGCCTTGAAGTTGAGCAGCATCTTGGAGCCTATGACCGGTGGTTGATAGGCCATGCCGGGCACCTTGATCGCCGCCGTGGGATCCAGGTTGTGTCCGTACTCATACGTCCACCTCCAGAAGTCGGCCAGTCCAACCAGGGCCAGCAGGACCATGAGTCCGAACCAGAGAAACAGTAGCCTGCGCTTCCCGACAAATGCCGCCAAGAGGCCCAACGCAGCCATGAGTCCGAGGATCAGCGGCATGTAGCTCAGTTCCGGAATCGAGTCGGGTACGATCTCCTGCATCCCGATGTAATGATTGAGGCCATTGATATTGGCCAGGTCGTGAGGCTTCTCCCCCGTGATCGTATTGACCCATATCAGCATTCCCAAGCCCTCGGGATACTGGGGAGCCTCGAGAGTCACTCGCCACAGCGGCTGCACGTACGCGACCAGAAACGCGAGCGAGACGATCGCCAGGATCAGGCGGGAACTTTTGCTCATCGCTACGTCCGATCTATGCCGACCGACGTGGCCGTCAGGCGACCCGCCGTACTCTCATGGGTAGGGAGGGCGGCTTGCGCCGCCCTCCCCGAGAAACAGGTGTCAGACCACGCCTCAGTCTCCCGTGCTCCAGGAAAGAGGGACGTCTGAGCCGGCCGGAGACACCCTCACGTACCCCTGCATCTCCTGGTGCAACGCTGAGCAGAAGTCAGTGCAGTAGAACGGATACACGCCGGGACGTGTCGGCAGCCACTTCATCGTCCGAGTTTCTCCAGGCATGATCAGAAGTTCAGCGTTTTGGGCACCCATCTGAGCGAATCCATGAGGAACGTCCCAGTCCTGCTCGACGTTCGTAACGTGGTAGTACACGGTGTCTCCCACCCTGATGCCCTCGATATTGTCGGGGGCGAAGTGAGTCCGGATCGTAGTCATATACACGTGGACGATGTTTCCGTCGCGTTCGACGCGAGTTTCCGCCTCACTCATCACCGCGTACGGGTTCGTGTTCTCCTCGAGCGGGAAGAACTGCACCTGCTTGTCCTTGATGAGCTCGGCCGGTAGGGCCTGAGCGTAGTGCGGCTCGCCCATCGTCGGGAAATCGAGCAGCATGCGCATCTTGTCTCCGGAGATGTCGATCAGCTGGGCCGCGTGCGCGAGCTCGGGGCCGGTCGGCAGGTACCGGTCCTTCGTGATCTTGTTGAGCGCCACGACGTACTTGCCGAACGGTTCGGCGGTGTCCCCACCGGGGATCATGAGATGACCGGTCGAGTAGTAGGCCGGCTGCCGGTCCACGACCTCCCAGGTTCCGATCTCCCACTTCACGATCTCGGACGAAATGAACATCGAAGTGTAGGCGTAGCCTTTGCCGTCGAACTCCGTGTGAAGCGGCCCTAGACCCGGCTCCTGCACCTCGCCGGCGATGACGGCCTCGTACTGCAGCACCGGGATTCCATCGATCACCGTCTCGAAGGCCTCGGCGTCGATCGCCTCGATCATTCGGCTGAACGAATGAACGGGAATCACCGTTGCGAGCTTGCCGCCAGCCACGATGTACTCCCCCGTCGGGTCTACGTCGACGCCGTGAGGGGACTTGGGGGTCGGCAGGAAGTAGACCATGCCGTCGCAATCGGACGGTTGCAGGATCAGGGTCTCGCTGCGCATGTCCGTTCGGGCGATCCGGTCCTCACCGACAAAATTGTGCGCATACTCACCGGGCGTGACCGTGCCCGCGCCAGCCGCAACGCACTCCTCGGCGCGCTTCCAGTTCACGGCGGCGACGAAGTCCTTGTCGTTCTGCGAGGCGTTCACCTCGAGCAGAGTGTGTGCCTGCTCCGTGTTGTAGCTAGTGAAGAACGACCAGCCGTATGAGGGGCCCCTTCCGGAATGCGACAGGTCGTAGTTGTATCCCGGAACCTGAATCTGAAACGCGATGTCCATCTCGCCCGCGACGTCGGCTTTGATGAAGCTCAGGGTACCCATGAAGTTGTCTCTATACTCCGAGATGGGCATGTCCGCCTGCGGAATGGGAACACTGAATCGAGTGGAGGCGACCACGTACTCGTTATTCGGCGTCACGAAGGGCGAGCCGTGGTTTCCGGCCGAGTTCGGGATCTCGAGGATCTCCTCGGTCTCGAACGTGGTCAGGTCGATCCGGGCCACTCGTGGAGTGTTGTTGCCGTTGATGAACAGCCACCTTCCATCGACCTTGCCGTCCGTCTGGGAAAGCTCGGGGTGATGGGAGTCATCCCACGGGATAAACCCCCAGCTCGTGTTGAACATCGCGAGCGTCTCCTCAGTGTATCCGTAGCCGTTTTCGGCATTCTGAGAGAAGACGGGGATGAGCTTCAGGAGACGGCCGGACGGAAGACCGTACACGGTCACCTGTCCGCTGAAACCGCCCGACATGAAGGCGTAGAATTCGTCATACTCACCCGGGGGCACGTACACCTGACTCGCTGCGTCGCTCACGGCCGCGGTCTGCACGCCGCCACCGGTCTCGCAGGCGAACATGCCGGCCGCAAGGGCGACAACGAATCCCAGCGTCAGCAGCTGTTTCGAGGAGCGAGTGATCTTCATGGCTGTAGCCTCTCGACTTGGGGAACCGGACGGATGGCCTCGGAGCGTCCGTCAGGGGGCTGAAGACTCTTCCTGTGCCTCGCGGCGGAGATACTCGAGCAGTGCCCGGGCGTCCTCTTCCGTCACGTCTTGGAAGGCCATCGGCGTGTAATACTCGGCCAGAAGCTGGCGGGCTTCCGGGTGACTCTCGATCATCTCGGCCGGGTTCAGGATCATGTTCATCACGAAGGCCGGCGACCGCCTCGTCGCAACATCTCCGAGGGCCGGGCCGACGTAACGCGTGTCCATCTTGTGGCACGCCGAGCACTTGAGGGTGAAGATCTCCGCCCCCCGGTCGGCGAGCGGCACGTCGATCACCCCCTCCTCCACGTCCACGCTTCGGATCGGGCCCAGCCCGTTCTCCAACTCGTCCGCCGTCAGATCGCTGCCAACGGCGTTAGAGGACTCTGGGATCGAGGCTCCGTCCGTCTCGGAAGAGGGCTGCTCGTCGCCTCCGCTGCATGCGAAAAGGGCTCCCAGGGACAACAGTGCTACGGCCAGCAGAACACGGGGCGTACGAATGGACGTCGGTCGATTCAAAGGCAGAAACATTGCGTTACCCAAATTGGAATTGCGTTGTGTCTTGCGGGCGCCTGAGCAGCATCCACGCCATCGGAGAAAAAATAGGACTTTCTTGTCAACTTGTCACGCTCCAGGTCGGAACGAGATCGCGACCTCGACTCCGCTACCTGCCCGGTCGATATCGGCGGATCAGATCGGCCTCGATCTCGAATTCGGTGAAGGAGACCCTCTTGAGCTCGCCGCGCGAGAACATCTCGGCCTGGTCGTCGAATTGTGGTGACGATTCGTCTCCGGTCTGCCCGAACACCAGGACGGAGTACGCACGGGGAATCGAGTCGAACTCAACCGCTAGGATCCACGCATCGCCCGAATACGCGTGTAGCAGGCCATCTTCGCTCCTGTCGAAGGCGAGATGCCGGAAGCAGCCGAGGCTGGAGGGGCAGCCGCTGACCGGTGAATCGATTTCGCCCCAACGGACCCGATGCACCTGACCCCACGGAACATTCCATCCTCCGTAGCGCTCGGAAGTCTCCTCCACAGCTGCGACGAAAGCCTGTGCTGCAAGCTCCGGTCTGTTCAGGCCCGCTGGAGTGGACGTGGCATCCGCTGGACTCCACTGACGTGCGTAGTCGCCTCCCAACTCGACGTAGTGATTGAACCAGAGCTCGAACAGGACCCCACCGTGACTGTCGGCCGCCGAAGTGTTGTCCCACCGCTCAACGAGATCGACGGCGGAGGCCACCTGACCGGTCGGTCCTGAGGCGCGTACTGCCCGAACCAGATCGGCCTTCACTCGATTCGCGAGAAGCATGCGCGGGGAGTGTTTGAGGGCGACCACATCCTCGAGGGTGACGTCCTCCGAGCTTCGCAGGAGCTCGAGGGCCAACTGACTGCGCAGCCGGAGCCGGCGCTCCGGCCAGGCGGCGGGGATCGCCGGCTCGGCGATGGGGTGCTCGAGATTCGTATAGTGGAACGAGTCGTTCTCGTTGTGGAGATAGCCGCTAGGTGGATTCAGCAGCTGCGGCAGTGAGTCGAACGGTACCAGGTCCTGCCAGACGTCGCCACGCGAGGTCACGGGTATCGCGACGGTATCGCCGCTCGAAGGGTGGGTAAGCGCCGGAATGGCGGCGTTCCACACGTAGAAGATGTTTCCCTCCGCATCCGCGTACGTGAAGCTCGATTCCTTCATGGCCCGCAGACGCATGGCCTTCTTCCACTCGTCGAGCGTCGAAGCCTGCATCATCCGTAGGAACTGTTCCGTCCGCCGGTACTCCGCCCAGTCCGCGGATCGGACCACGTATACGGTGTCGTTCGAGCGCTCCACCACGGGTCCGATCTCGGTGTCCAGAAACTCGCGCGTCACCGACGATACCGGCGATCGTCCGCCGATCTCGACGCGAATCTCGGTGGAGGCCAGGGGAACCGACTCGCCGTCGAGCAGATAGGCGTCGATGTTCTCCGGGTCTACCGTCAGGGCGTAGAACTCCTCGATATCGGGGTAGCTCTGGGTCGTGCTCCAACCGAGATGGCGGTTGAATCCGCCGTTGAAGTACATCGGGTATCCAACACGAAAGTCTCCATAGAAATCGATCTCTCCAGGCACCGTGATGTGGGCCTCGTAATACGCGCTGTACGGGCCCGCACCCCAGGACAGATGGGGGTTACGGAGGAGGATCGAATTCCCGCTGGCGGTACGCGAAGGACCGAACGCCCAGGAGTTCGATCCGTCTCCTGATGCTGCCGCCGAATCCCTCCGGGCACGAAGCTCTTCCTGACTGTCGAGGAATCGCCGTATCGCGGAGTCGAGAGTCTCATCTGCCCAGTGCGCGGCGACGTCGACACCCGTGAACTCCGGCATGGCCCATCCCTGAACCCGTTCCGGGTGGATTTCGATGAACCGGTTCACGGCCGCGGCATAGCCCTCGTAGAGGTTGCGGGCGTCCCGATTCAGAGCGGGGTAGGCCCGGGTAGCCAGGTGGTACCGACGCCGCCACCAGAAGTCCGATTCGACGAAGTCAGCGCCCTCGTGCAAGGCGCGCTCTCCCCGGACCATGGTGAGGCGCTCCACCACGAGGCGGCCGTAGTCCTCCATGTGCGCCCACGCGAGGCCATAGCCCATGGCCCCCAGGTCCTCAGCCAGGATGTGCGGAACGCCGTAGGAGGTTCGGCGGATTTCCACCCTGTCGGGATACGAGCGGTCCACACCGTCCCGACACGCCAGCGGCAGAAGCATGAGCGGCAGCAGAATAGAGGCGCCTACTCTCTCAGCCAGCGCTCGGCTCATTCCCCCTCCGAGACCTCCGCCAGTCGCTTTTCGTCGTAGTAGTCCAGCTTGTGGAGGGGCATGACGACGCTCGACAGCACGTTCAGGACGTGCGCCGCGATGCGCTTGTAGAAACGGGCCCCCATGACGATACAAGTGGCCGTCGAGGCGCCGTATTCGCTCCGCGCCACCCTGCCGACGACCGCGTCGCACCGTCGAGTCAGGTCGCGTCCTTCACGGATCAATTCCACCGCGCGCTCGTGATCCGATGACTCGAAGACTGAAGCGATCTCCGAGAACCCGTGCTCGATCTCGCCGCGGATTTCCCGCATCTCCTGAATGATCTGATCGTCGGGCAGGGCAGACGGATGATAGTCGCGGGCCTCGGAGAGGTTCTTGGCGTAGTCTCCGATCCTCTCGACATCTTTCACCAGGCTCATGAGGAGCAGGCAGTAGGGCACCGAAGCTCTTCCGGACGCCAGAGACAGGTGCGCGATCACCTGTTTGCGGATCTTCCTCTCGAGCTTGTTGACCTTGACGTCAGTCTTGTAGACGGCAGTCCTGGCTTCAGCCTGCAGTGATTCGGAGAAGAAGACTTCACCTGCCATGATGGTCATGTCGTAGGTCAGGCCAAGCATTTTGGAGAAGTTGTCTCCCATCTCGGCAAGCGGCTCGCCTGCCCGGAAGATGCTGAGCAATTCTTTAAGCATCACGTGCCTCCAATTACAGCGCCCGGTCCAGCAGAGCGAACAGGGCGGGTAGGCCGTAGAAAAGAGCGAAGACGAACGCGATCGCCAACGACTTGGACTTGACCGCGATTCCCGCGAGCCGTCGTGCCGCGTTGAGCGGGATCAACCGTACCCGTTTGACCGGGTAGATCAGAGTCGTAGCGGTCACGTTAAACAGAAGGTGAACCAGGGCGATTGTTACACCCGCGATTGCATTGGGGCCCGTGACCGCAAGTGCGGCGAGAAAAGCGGTCACGGTGGTGCCGATATTGGCGCCTATCGTGATCGGAAAGGCCTGCTCGAGCGATAGCAGCCCGGCTCCGGCGAGTGGCACCAGAAGAGATGTCGTGATGGAGCTGGACTGAACCATGACGGTGACGATGATCCCCACGAGCATGGCGACGAGCGGTGATCGATAGAGACCTCGCGAAACGATCGTTTCGACACGGGAGTTCATCGCGCCTCGCATCACTTTCACGAGGAATAACAAAGCAAAGTAGATGAGAAGGCCGGAAACCAGGATCAGCAGCACCGCCTGCACTCTCTCGGAATCCGATACGGTATGGATCACCGCTTTGACCGGCTTCAGCGCAGCCTTCAGAGCTCCCTTGATGGGACTGTCGTAATCGACACCACCGAAACCAGTGAGCGATGACGCCAACCATGTCGCCGCCTTCTGCAGATACCCCGTAGCCATCTCGAGCGGCAGCAGCAGTGCGACGGCCATGAGGTTGAAGAAATCGTGGACGGTGGCCACCGAGAAGGCCCGATAGAACTCGTCCTTCCGCCCCATGTGAGCCAGGAGACGTCGTAACCGACGAGCTCTGGACGAGGGTCGTCGCCAGGATCCCCACCATGAGACCCGTGAAAGGGTTCTCCGTGGCGGAAAAGAACGAATCGAGGAGTCCACTCCCCAGAGACTTGAACGCATCCCCGAGTCCGTTCACCCCGAGAAGGAAAACGAACAACAACGCCAGTACCATGAGGAGGCGTACAAGCGGGTGCTCCGTGAACGAGCGAGCGGCGCCCTCGCGAAGCCCTTGGTCGGTATCCACGGCTGATTTCTTCCGAGCTCTGGTGGGCGGTCACGCGACCCGCCGGCTTCCCCGTTCTCAGACAAGGACGGGCAGCAGTCCGGGCGCAAAGTGTCGGACCCAGTGTTCCGGAGCAAGGCCCTTCTCGGTCCGGCCGAGGGAGGACGAACAGCCAGCCCGCGTCCCAGCTGACTCCGATCAGGCAGTCACCTCGAAGACCGGGTCGCCCAGTACTTCCAATAGCGGCCGAACACCGAGTCCGGGGGCGTCCGGAGCTCCCAGTCTTCCGTCCACTCGTCGAGGCGCTCCGTCGGCTATGCGTACGGTCACGTAGCTGTTGAAGTCGGTGGCCGTGAACAGGAACCGGGGTGGAGTGCTGTGAGCCAGGTGCGCGATGGATGCGGTGACGATGTCGCCGCCCCACGTATCTTCGATCGTCATGCCGAGGCCCAAGGAGACGCACAGGTCACGCGCCTGCCGGGCGCGCGTCAATCCGCCCAGCTTGCTGATCTTCAGGTTGACCACGTCCGCCGCCTCGTCGGAATGTGCTCGAACCAGAGAAGAAACGGAGTCGATCGACTCATCGAGTATGAAGGGGTGGCCTGTGCGGCGCCTGACTCCGAGGCATTCCTCGTACGTGGGACAAGGCTGCTCGATGTAGACGTCCACATCCCGGACCGCCCGCACCACCCGCAGCGCCTCATGCCGGAGCCAGCCGGTGTTGGCATCGGCGATGAGCACATCACCGGGTCGGAGCTCCGCCGAAACCGCTCGGATCCGCTCGACGTCCGTTTCGACATCTCCACCCACCTTCAGCTGGAACCGTCCATACCCCTCGGCCCGGTAGGCGGCGACCTTCGCCGCCATCTCTCCAGGAGCCTCCTGGGAAATCGCCCGATATAGAACGAAGTCAGGGCCGACGCGTCCCCCGAGCAGTTCGCTGACAGGCAGGCCCGTGGCTCTTCCGAGGATGTCCCAGCACGCTACGTCGATTGCGGATTTGGCGTACGGATGGCCCTTCAGGGCCGAGTCCATCGCCCGATTCACGACATCGACCTGCCGGGGATCGAACCCTATGACGGCGGGAGCCAATTCGGCGATTCCCGTGCGGGCGCCTTCGGCATATGACGGCAGATAGACGGGTCCGAGGGGGCAGACCTCTCCGAAACCCTCGAGGCCGTCGTCGGTCGTCAGGCGAACCACGGTGCTGTCAAAGACCTGGACCGACTTTCCCCCCGACCAGTTGTAGCTCCCCTCGTGCAGGGGAAGATCGACCTGGTACACGCTGACGCTTCGGATTCGCATCGTGTCCTCCGCATTCGGCTGGCGGCCGCCCGGTCCGTGGTTGACGCTATTCCCAAGCTGCGCCTTGAGGGGCCGATCAGGAAGGGGCAAGGCGCGCCGTCCGCTCGTTCACTCGCCGGCCGGCGGACACCCCTTGCCCGGAACGCGTCCAGCGCACGTATCTTCCGCCGGTGGCACGGAGCGCTGCACATCGTTGGCCGTCGAGGAGGGGACAGGCATGGCAGTCCAGGGAGAGCGGCACCGATGGAATCTCGGGGACATCTACCCGGACAGGGAATCCTGGGAGGCGGCCCTTGAGGATATCCAGGGCGGGGTCGAGGCCATTCAGGCCTTTCGCGGCACCCTCGATGCGGGGGCGCAGTCCCTGCTGCAGTGCCTCGAATTGCACTTCCGGGTGCTCAAGGAGATGTACCGGGCGTCGTCTTATGCCTCGATGCGGTACCACGAGGACACGCGCATCGGCATGACCGCAGGGATGGAACAGAGGGCCAGTCTAGTCGCCACCCGCCTATCCGAAGCGGCCAGCTTCATAGAGCCAGAGATTCTGTCCCTGGGACGCGAAACGGTGGCCGACTACATCGATAGCGAGCCGGCCCTCGAGACGTACGCGCACCGGTTGGAAGACATCCTTCGTCGGGCCGACCATACTCGCAGCGCCACCGAGGAGGAGATCATCGCAGCGGCGGGCCTCGTAGCCGACGCGCCCTCTACGGCCTACGGCATGCTGGCGAACGCCGACGCGCCATGGCCCACGGTGACTCTGTCAGACGGAACCGAATTCTCGCTGAACCAGGCCGGATACTCACGCTATCGAAGCGCCGCCCTCAGGGCGGATCGAGAGCTCGTCTTTCGACAGTTTTTCGATGTCTGGCAGCAGTTCGCCCGCACCTACGGGACCATGCTGTACGCGCAGGTCAAGCGGGACGTGTTCTACTCCCGCGTGCGTCGATACGAAAGCTCGCTCCGTGCCTCTCTGGATGCGGACCGCATACCGGTTGCCGTCTATCACAGGTTGCTTGAGCAGGCCAACGCGCATGTGGATGTTCTGCACCGGTACTTCAAGCTTCGAGCGCGGATGATGGGTCTCGCGCAGATGAAGTACTGGGACATCTACCCACCGCTGGTATCACAGGACCGGCAGTACCCGATCGAGCGCGGCGAAGAGCTCGTCCTTGCAGCTGTCGGGCCGCTTGGCCAGGAAGCCCGGGACGCACTCGCGAACGGCTTTGGCTCCCGCTGGATGGACGTCTATCCCCGCCAGGGCAAAAAGTCCGGGGCTTACATGAACGGGCATGTGTACGACATTCACCCCTTCGTCTTGATGAATTACAACGACGACTACGAATCGGTGTCGACGCTCGCCCACGAATGGGGCCACGCGCTGCATTCATACCTCACGAACCGCACGCAGCACTTCGTCAACGCGGACTATTCAATTTTCATTGCCGAGATTGCATCCACCCTGAACGAGGCGCTCCTGCTCCACCACATGCTGGAGGCTTCCGAAGCCCCGACCGACCGGCTCTTCTATCTGGGGCACGCTCTGGAGCAGCTCAGAGGCACGTTCTTCCGACAGTCCATGTTCGCAGAGTTCGAACTCGCCATTCACGAACGAGTGGAGCAAGGCGAAGCGCTGACGGCCGATGTGATGAGTGAGATGTACGGCGGTCTGTTGCGGCGGTATCACGGACACGATGAAGGTGTGCTCCGGATCGACGACATGTTCGACGTCGAGTGGGCGTACATACCACACTTCTACTACAGCTTTTACGTCTACCAGTACGCGACTTCCGTGGCCGCCTCATCGCTGCTGGCGGAACGGATACTGAATGCGGATTCGGGCGCGACAAAGGCGTATCTCGATCTACTCAGCGCCGGAGGGGCAGGCTATCCCTACGACCTGCTCGTGGAGGCGGGTGTCGATCTCGCCCGGCCCGAGCCCTACCAGGCTCTCATGCGGAGGATGCAGGGTATCATGGATGAGATCGAGACTTCGCTCGAGGAGGCGGGGGCATAAGGGGAGCCCGGCGGCTCACGGATCGATGCCGTTCAGGGAATGCCAAGAGCCGGTTCGAGAGCTACCATGAGGGAAGACTCGAGCTACTGGACGAACAGGAGGATATGCCATGGAGGTCAAAGTACTCGTTCAGGGGCCCGACACGGTCCATCCGCTGGTGCTGACCGTACCCGAGGGGGAGGATCCCGGCCAGCGCCTGTCGGCAGCGATCTCTCAGAACGCCCCCGTCTTCACTCTGGGCACCTGCGTGTTTCGCACCGATCGGGTTCTCGCCTTGATCGTCCAGGAGCCCTCTATGCGGAACGCCTGGTAAGAGGACTCACGAGGAGTAGAGATCGATCACCCGCTCGATCGCCCGCCGGCACACCCGGCAGAAATAGTCTGTTCTCGTGAACATGATGCAGTCGGTCTCGGACCGGTACAGACCGTGGGCCTCGTACATGGCACCCTCGAAAGCCCCGACGTGACCGGAGTGTCGCATGGCGTGCAGCAGCTCCCTCTCCACCTCCCGCTGCTCCGCGAAGAGGGCGTCGAACTCGGCCTCCGGCGCCTGTGAGTCGATGAGGGCCCGCCTTCGGGCCTGGATCGACCGTGCGTGACTCTCGTATTCGTCCTTGTCCCACGGGGTCGGCAGAGGAGTGCCCGTCTCCACCAGGTTCGCCCACTTCAGCCTCGCCGGATCCCGCAGCGCTGTGACATTGGGTTCCCACGGCTCCGGATGCACTTCAGCTCCGGTCTCGTAGGCCACGCTCGATGTGTAGTACTCATCGGCAAGACCGGCGAAATGGTGACCGAATTCGTGGACGAAGATGTAGTCGGCGAAGTCCGTGTCGACCGCAGTCGTCGCCTGGGCGTTGTAGATCCCGCCTCCGCCGTACTGTGCCTCGTTTACGAGTATCTCAACGAACTCGTAGGGAACGGCCGATAGCACGTCCCTGAGGCGCCGGTTGTCGAACGTGAGCAGGTAGCGCTCCGAGCCGAAGATATTGTACTCCGCCGAGATCGGCGTCCGCCGGAACTGTCCGACGTGCGGCCGGTTCACGCCCGACTGGTCCGATGGCAGGTCGATGGCCCAGACGTTGAAGCTGGACTTTCGGGTCATGAAGGGCTCGGTCGAAAACAGGCGGTCGACGAGCCGGGCGACGTCCGAGTGGAACTTGTCCATCTCGGCCTCCGTGTACCCCTCGCTCAGCAGGACTAGGTCCACCTTCTCGGTGGGCAGGCCGTTCTCGAAAACCGACCACACCCGTCCCTCGGAAGGTGGAGACGCCGGATTGACCCACGGGAGATCCGGATCGACCGGGACGGACCACATTTCGTGAAACGCGCCGGCGGCGTCCCGCTTCTTCAGAACCACCTGCACCGGGTGCCGGGGCCAGGGAAAGCGGAGGGACTCATGAAACGTGCGGTACATGCGGCTGGCCTCGCCCGTCGTCTCCCACTCGCCGTAGATCGAGGCAAAACCCCTGGAGTAGATGACCCGATTTGTGCCTGGATCGACCACCTCGAACAGGAACTTGCCGAGGTTCGTGTCGTCCACGAGGTGTGTCAGGCTCCCGGCCCAGGGACCGTCCGATAGCACCCGGTCCAGGGCGACGATCTCATCGCCCATGCCGCCGGTGTGGAAATAGTCCACCCTCATCGTTCGAGAGTGAAAATGACGGTCAAAAGACTCGGACGCCATCTGGCCATTGGCGGAGCTCACTCCGCACGTGAGCAGCAACAGGGTGGCCGCACGGGTGATCCGTGATGAGAGCGAGCAGGTCAAAGCGGGTCCAGGCATGATGCCTCCTCGGTGCGAGCGGAAACTTGTGACCATTGTCGCGCTGGCACGACCGCCCCACAAGGCAAGAGGATCGCAGTTCGAGTGTCTGCCCGAGGGCAAAGAGCGTACCTTGCCCACTCGAGAGCGGTGGGAACGGATGGGAGCGAACGGGAAGAATCCGTGCGTCGCCTCCGCCCAACGAGAGAATGGAGAACGGATGGCCCTCGAAGCAGTTGAGGGAAGGATCGCCGATGCGCTGGCTGACGAGCAGAAGACCGGCCGCCTGGCCAACGCTCTCCGCGAGCGAGCCGCGTCGCTCGGTCGCTCTCCCGATGACAACGAGCTCAGTGAGGCGGTGGGCTTCGTCAGGGAGTACGTCGAGCACGTTCCCGCCTACTTGCGCGACGGTCTCGAGGCAGCACGCACGGTAGGGCGTGAACCAGAGATGTCCGAGGTGATTCGCGAAGCGACCGAATACTGGTTGACCGAATCCGACATCATACCCGATCGCCTGGGCCTGCTTGGGATCCTGGACGATGCTTACTACTCCCTTAACCTGATGCAGGCTGTTTCTGATCGACACGAAGAGGAAAGCGGCCGGCCTTTGTTCTCGCGGAATCTAAAGGCGGCGAACGCGTCAATTCGGAATCTGATCGGCGAACCCGCGGCGTCTCAGATCGACATGTACATCGGATCACGCTTGAACGCCGATCCGATGACCCAAATGGTGCGAGCCCTGACGGCCATGAGCGCCCACCGCGGGGCCTTTCCCATTCCCCGACGCGACCGGATCTGGGGCGATCGTTCGACGGAAGAAATCGTCCAGGCGCGGCTCGGCCGGCTTGGCCTCGCCTGAGCGCCGGGAATCCTGTCGCAGCCCCCCTCATCAGGCTAGTTTCTTGTCGGACTCGCGCGTTGAGCCTTCCACGTGCCGCCTGAAATCACACGCCTTACAGAAGACGGAGAATAGGATGCCCGAGATCTCAGTACCCGCCGGCGAGGTCTTTCCAACTCTGGAGAAGAACATCCTCGTGGACGGCTTCCACATCGTGATCGATCTCGAGAAATCGCGCGGATCGGTCATGGTGGATGCTCTCACGGGCAAGGAGTACATAGACTGTTACACGTACTTCGCTACGCTCCCGATCGGGCACAATCACCCGAAGATGGAGGATGAGCGTTTCCGGAGCTCGCTGATGAGGGCGGCCCTGGAAAACCCGGCGAATAGCGACGTCTACTCCCGGGAGTACGCCGGATTCGTGGACACCTTTCGCCGCATCGCGGCGCCGGACGAGTTTCCGCACCTGTTCTTCGTGGCCGGTGGCGCGCTGGCGGTCGAGAACGCGATGAAGGCGGCGTTCGACTGGAAGGTGCAGTTGAACCAACGCAACGGTATCGAGGGCGGGGGAGACCGGATCCTGCACTTCACCGACGCGTTCCATGGTCGCAGCGGCTACACCCTGTCAGTCACGAACACGGACCCGAAGAAGACCGACAGGTTCCCGAAGCTGGATTGGCCACGGGTCTCGAGCCCGGCGCTGTCATTCCCGGTGAACGAGGGCGCCATGGCCGCTACGGAAGAAGCTACGATCGCCGAAATCGAAGAAGCTTTCAGAACGGATCCACACGGGATCGCGGCGATCCTCATCGAGCCGGTGCAGGGAGAGGGAGGTGACCGCCACTTCCGCCCGGCCTTCCTGAGGCGCCTTCGTGAGCTCGCCGACCGGCACGAGGCGCTTCTCATCTTCGACGAAGTACAGACAGGTCTTGGTTCGACCGGCTCCATGTGGGCTTTTCAGCAGATGGCCGTGACTCCTGATATCGTCGCGTTCGGGAAGAAGACCCAGGTGTGCGGAATCATGAGCACGACCCGGATCGACGAGGTCGAGACCAACGTGTTTCGCGTGTCGTCTCGCATCAATTCCACGTGGGGAGGCAACCTCGTCGACATGGTCCGTTGCGCCCGGTACCTGCAGATCATCGAGCAAGACGGGCTGGTCGAGAATGCGGCCACTGTCGGGCAGCGCCTGGTTGCTGGGCTCGAACGGTTGCAGGCGGAGTTTCCGTCGGTGACGAACGTGCGCGGCCGGGGCCTGATGATCGCATTCGACCTACCTGATGGAGCGACCCGGAATACGCTGCGCGCGCGGTGTTGGGAGAACGGTCTGGCCACTCTGGTGTGCGGCTCCCGCTCGATCCGCTTCCGGCCCCCGCTCACGTTCAGTGAGGAAGACGCGGACCGGTCGGTCGAGATCCTGCGTGAGTCGCTGCTTGAGCTGGCGGAGCCGCTCGCATTGGCGTCGCTCGCTCGACGGACAGAAGAGTAGCGGATCAACACGGCCGGCCGGGAAACGTCAGGGAGCTTCAGAACGCCCTGAATACTCTACGACCGTGTGCGAGGGGGCAGACGATTCACATAAGGGATCTGCCGTCCGAAGTGGTACGATACGGGGGCGAACGCCTGGCGCCGCTCGGTCGGGAGGTCAGGTAGTATCGTCTCTGATCAGTCCAGTTCAGCGTAACTGACGAAGCGCTCCCGCCTGAGCACTCGGATGAGTTGACCCAGTCGCTGCCCGACGGGTTCCACCCGATCCCCGAACTGCTCGCGAACCAGCACCGCCAGCTCCCTGACGTCCGTGGTTCCGTCCATTCGGAGCCACGCGTAGGACCCCACTTCGTCGAGGCGGATTCGTGGGGGCGCCATCATGAAGGACACCCACCTTCCGAGGGAGCGCGCACTCCGGACGCGAGGACGCTCCCGGACAAGGGTGACGTTCCCGTCCTCACCTTGCTCCCAGGCCACCTCGCGACGCGGTGTCAGATCGAGGAGATTCGGTCCGTCGTGAAGTCCAGGTCGGCCGCGGGCCGGTCGTCGAATCACCGTGTCTCACCTGAGGAGCCAGTGCCGAGGTTGCGCAGCGGCAGCCAGGCGAGCAAGGGGATCACCATGAGATAAGCGAAGAGACCGAGCACGAAGCTGCCGTCACCTGCCGGAGTGAGGGCCGCCTTCCAGCGGGCGAGCACCGGCACGAAGTCCTGTCCCAGGAACAGAAACGCCAGGCTCACGGCCATCAGCGATTCTCCAGCGATAAACCCCGAAGAGAGCAGGATTCCTTTGTTCTCGGCCTCCTGACGCTGGCCCTCGGTCAGGCTCATCTTCTTTCGTCTCCACTCGAACAACGCGCGAATGAGCCCGCCAACGAAAATCGCCGCCGTGGAATAGAACGGCAGGTACATGCCCACGGCGATCAGCATCGGAGCCGGCGCGTTCACCAGGATGAGACCGATGGCGAAGAACATGCCCGTGATCACCAGCGGCCACGCCATTTCCCCACCGACGATACCGTTGGCGATCAGGGCCATCAATCCGGCCTGCGGAGCCGGGAGCTCGGCGGATCCGATGGTGTAGGCGGCGTGCATGACGTTGAGGGCGATGGCCAGGACTACCGCGGCCCCCACCACGCCGATAATCTCGCCGACCTCCATTCGCCAGGGAGTGCCACCCAGGATGTGCCCGACCTTCAGGTCCTGCATCATGTCACCCGCGACTCCCGCCGCGCAGCACACGACCCCGGCCACGGCCAGCACCCCGGCCACGCCGCTCATGTCCGTCAGGCCGATCGCAACCATCAGCACGGCGGCTACCAGAAGGGCCGTGAGGGTCAGCCCCGAAATGGGGTTGTTGGAATTACCGATCAAGCCGACGAGATACCCGGCGACCGCCGCGAACAGGAAGCCGAGAACGAGCATCACGGCAGTGAGTAGCACGGCTCCGAGTACGGAACCGGTGAAATAGAGATACAGGAAGAAGGTCGCGACTCCCATCGCGCCGATCGCGAGGAACACCCGGTTGAAGGGCAGGTCGATCTCCGTCCGGGGCGTCCGTTCAGCTCTCTCATCTCCGAGCTCGATATCAGCCAGGGCCTTTCGGATACCGGAGATCAGGGGTCCCCTGAGATTCCATAGCGTCCAGAAAGCCGCCACGATCATGGTGCCAACGGCCAGTGGACGGATCTGGTTGAACCAGACGTCTTCGCTGAGCGCCACCATGCTCGTGTCCGGAGATAGGCTCGCGCTCAGGCCGGGATTGAGGAACACCGCGAGGGGAACGAGGAAGAGCCAGCCCATCACGGCCCCGGAGAACAGGATCGCCGACACCCGGAACCCAACAATATAGCCGACCCCCATGAGCATTGGAGACGCGGCTGGCGTCTGCAGATACAGGCCACCGCCGGCATACTCGACCCTCTCCCCGAGGACGGATATGGAAGACCGGCCGAAGGCGATCGCCCCGGCCGTCTTCTCCTGAATAAGCTGAATTCCGTTCGTGTTCTTGAAGAGCTCCCAGATAGCGGCCAGGACGATTCCGCCGAACACAAACTTGGCGCCCGTCTGTCCTCCCTGTCCGGCCTTCACGATCTCGGCGGCGGCCACGCTTTCTGGAAACGGGAGGTCCGCCTCCACCACAAGAGTGCGCCGGAGGACTATGACGAACAGGACACCTACGACTCCACCGACCAGCATGATGGCAGTGCTTTCCCAGTATCGTAGAGTGTCCCAGGCCCCGGTGATCACGAATGCAGGGATCGTGAAGATCGCCCCGGCCATGAGAGACTCGCCAACGGAGGCCGTGGTCCGGGCGATGTTCTCCTCGAGGATCGTCCCCCGGAACGGGCGAAGCACGGCCATAGCGACCACAGCCGCCGGGAACGCGGCCGCGACCGTCAGTCCGGCCTTCATGCCCACGTACGCGTTGGCTGCGCCCAGCACGATGGCCATGATGACGCCAAGGAACACCGCCTTGAACGTCAGCTCCGCCATGTTCGTATCGGCTGGGACGTAAGGAACGTCCTTCCGGTCGTTCATCCGTTACCTCCGGGGGGTAGCGAGTGCGGTGGCCATGTCCCGCTTTGGCTTATGGACGCGACGGGGTCCACGCCGTATCGTCCCGAAGTTGTCGTCCCGTGTCCGTACCCGCCAGCGTGATCGATCCCGCGACGAGGTCGTCGGTTGGCCCGCGCGTACCGCGAGGAGGAAGCATGACTTTCGTATCCGATCTCCAGCCCACGGCCGTCTGGGCCTACTTCGACCAGATCCTGACGATTCCGCGTGGCTCCAAGAAGGAGGACAAGATACGTCAGTTCGTGATCTCCGTGGCCGAGCGACTCGGACTGGAGCACGAGGTAGACGACACGGGCAACGTGGTGATTCGCAAGGGCGCTACGGGAGGGAGTCCTGAAGCCAGCCCGACCATTTTGCAGTCCCACCTCGACATGGTGCAGGAGAAGAACTCGGACGTCGAGTTCGACTTCGACAAGGACGCGATTCGGCCGGTCCTGGATGGAGAGTACCTGCGGGCGGACGGCACCACGCTCGGATCGGACAACGGCATTGGCGTAGCCACGATGCTCGCGATCATGGAGGCCGACGACCTGACGCATGGGCCGCTCGAGTTCCTCTTCACGATCGACGAGGAGACCGGCCTGACGGGTGCGGGCGGTCTGGGCGACGGACTGTTCGAGGGGAGACGGTTGATCAATCTCGACTCGGAAGAAGAGCGAGTCCTTACCATCGGATGCGCCGGAGGCGCTGACTCGCATCTCCATCTGGCGGTGGAGAGGTCGGCGGTGCAGGAGGGAGGCGGGGCGATTACGGTCCGAGTGGCCGGGTTAAAGGGAGGACATTCGGGTGTCGATATCCACCTGCAGCGCGGCAACGCGATCAAGATCCTGGTGCGGGCCCTTCATGCGGCGGCGCTGGCGGAGCCTGTTCGAGTCGCCTCGCTGGGCGGGGGCAACGCCCACAACGCGATCGCGCGCGAGTCTTCTGCTGTGTTGGTCGTTCCGGCGGGAGATAATATGCCGAGCAGGGTCGACAGCATCCTCCGTTCGGAACTCGAAGCGGTCCGGACCGAGCTCGCCGTCGCGGACCCGGGAATGTCGTTCGAGATCGCCGACGCCCCGGTCCCGCGTGACGCGCTCACGGAGGGTGCCACTCGGCAGGTTCTTTCGTTGATCACCGCGCTGCCTCACGGCGTTATGGGAATGAGCAATGACATTGAAGATCTGGTCGAGACCAGTACGAACCTGGCCGTGGTCCGAGAGGATGACGGGCGGGTCTTAGTGCTCATGAGCAGCCGCAGCTCGGTGATGTCGGCGCTCAGGGCACTTCGGCAGCGAATCGGGTCCATCTCGGACCTCGCCGGGGCCGATCTCGAGGAGAAGGATGGCTACCCCGCATGGCAACCCGACGTGAGCTCAGCTCTGCTTCAGGTTGTCAAGGGCGTGCACGAACGCACCGCAGGGGAGGCCGAGATCGGGGCCGTCCACGCCGGCCTCGAGTGCGGCATCGTGGGCGAGAAGTATCCCGGGATGGACATGATATCCTTCGGTCCGCAGATCGACTTCCCACACTCGCCGGATGAAAGGGTGAAGATCGCTTCGGTCGCGGAGTTCTACGAGGTACTGACAGCCGCTCTAGCGGAGCTCGGCTGACCTGCACGGCCGCGCTCTGTCCGTGAACTGAGGCGAATGTGCTCCAGACGCTCGGTCCTGCGGGTTGCGCGTGCGGTGCGGTCGTTTGCACCCTATGGTGGAATCGGTTCCGTTCCGAGATCGACGGAAGGCCGCTAGCTTGGCATAAGAGTTTGCGATTCCTGCTCCGGAGGAAGGCCAGTGCTGAAGCAAGGTGAAGTCTTGGGAATCTGGGTGTGGGTCGTCGTGGTCTGGATCATCCTGGCGTTCGCCACCGGAGACTTCTGGTGGTTCCGGCCCCTCTATCGGCAGTTCCTCTAAGCCGGGCCGCGACGTCGAGCGTTGGGTCTTCAAACGGCGAACCTCGAGATAGCCACAACGGCAGGCACGGACGTACTCGACCTGACGGAAGAGGTGCAGGCCTTCATCTCGAAGTCCGGCATCGGCGACGGCGTTCTCGTGATCTTCACGCCGGGCTCGACCGCGGGGATCACGACCATCGAGTTCGAGAGCGGGGCGGTTGCCGATCTCAAGAGGGTCTTGAACCGTATCGCGCCCGAGTCCGGAGAGTACGAGCACGACCTGCGGTGGGGTGACGGGAACGGATATTCTCACGTCCGGTCGGCCCTCGTAGGCCCCTCGCTGTCAGTCCCCGTGGTGGGCGGCAGGCCGGACCTCGGTACGTGGCAGCAGATCGTGCTGTGTGACTTCGATAACCGGCCCCGACATCGGCGCGTCCGTCTTCAGGTCGTCGGTGCTTGACCCGTCCGATCCGCGGGATGACTCGCAGCGCAAGCGCCGAATGCGTTTAACTCGGAGCGGTCGCTGCTCTCCCGAAGCCACACGAGTAACCTTGCGTGGTTCCATAGCAGATACGAGAATTGCTTAGTTGGTTCAGCGAAGGTGTGTGAGCCTGGCTCCCGAGCCACAAGGAGGATTCGATGGCCGAGACGAACCGCAAGAAGACCTATCTGATCCTGATCGTCATCATGCTCGTGATTCTCTTGATCACGTATATCGCCTGACCCTACCGCGAGGCGTCCGCGAACGGCGGCGCGCGGCACTGAGTTGATCGTCCGTCAAATGGCCTCCCGGTCAGCGGGCGGGCGGTCTCGCAGGATGAACCACGCCATGATCGCGAGGATCGCGCCGATCGTGGCCAGGGCCAGGACTTCCTCTGCTGCGTGCGGCAAGTCAGGCGCATATCCCTCGATTCGCCTGCCGCCACGAAGTCCGACCCACAGGGCGAGGACCACGCCGGTCAGGCCTCCACCACCCACCAGACCCGAGCCAAAGAGCACTCCCTGTTCGCGACGCCTTTCGGCCTCCGCCGGTCGCTGCCTTCGTGTCAGGAAGAACCGCAGCAGACCGCCCACGAATACGGCGGCCATCGTCTCGAGAGGCAGGTACACTCCTACGGCGAAGGCCAACACAGGCATCTTGAAGGCCGACGCGACGAGTCCGATCCCGACGCCCAGCGCGATGAGCAGCCAGGGCAGATTCTGATCGAGGACTCCGTCGATCACCAACGCCATCAGCGTCGCCTGCGGAGCCGGCAGCTCAGGCCCCCCGAGTCCTCCGGGCACGTTGTTGTGCAGGAGCATCACGACGAGGACGACGACGCCGGCGGAGGTGATCACTCCAATCAGCTCGCCGATCTGCTGGTGCCTCGGGGTAGCGCCGAGGATGAACCCCGTCTTCAGGTCCTGGGACGTGTCCCCGGCGATTGAGGCCGCGATGGCCACGGCGGTTCCTACCATGAGGGCCGTGGCCTTGCCCGCCATGTCGGTCCACCCGAACGCGAGGAACACTAGGCTGGTGCCGAGCAGGGTAGCGATCGTCATTCCGGAAGTCGGATTCGATGTCACTCCGACCAGACCCACGATTCGCGAGCTCACAGTGACGAAGAAGAAGGCGAACACGGCTATGAGTAGACTGGCCACGGCCCGCACGGGTATCGAATCGAGGTATCCAAGAATGCCCGGGACAAAGGTCAGCACGGCGAGGATGGCCGCCAGGAATAGGAGAACCGTGCGGGGCGACAGGTCCAAGTCAGTCCGCTCGACCGCCGCGACGACCGATGACGCCCTCCGGGACACCTGCTGCACTCCGAGCCGGAAGGACTCGATCATCGTCGGGATCGAGCGAATCAGAGTAATCAGGCCTCCCGTCGCCACGGCACCCGCACCTATGTATCGCACGTAGCGATTCCAGATCTCGTCGGTGCTCATGTCTCGGATCAGCTTCTCGGCCTCGGGGTAGAGCGGCTCCGCCAGTCCGGAACCCCACAGGTAGATCGCGGGAATGATGACAAAAGCGGACAACGCTCCCCCCGCTACCATGACAGTCGCGATGCGTATCCCAAGGATGTATCCCACGCCGATCAGAGGAGGGGACACGCTGATCGTGGCCGCGGCGCGGGCGGGCAAACCGACCTCGAACACTCCGCGGACCAGCTTGAGCCCATCTGTGAGGAACTTGAAGGCCATGCCAACGCCGATGCCCCAGAATACACCGGCGGCCTGCTTTCCTCCTTCCTCCGCGGCGACGAGGACTTCAGCACACGCCATTCCCTCGGGATATGGAAGGTTGCCATGCTCCCGCTTGATCAGAAAGCTGCGAAGCGGGATCATGGACAGGACGCCGATGAGGCCGCCGCACATCGCGAGGAGCGTGACCTGAAGCCACTCGGGGTCGAGTCCCCAGATGAACAGGGCCGGAATCGTGAATAACACGCCCGATGCCACCGAGGAGCTCGCGGAACCGACGGTCTGCGACGTGTTGGTCTCGAGGATGCTGTGACTGAGACCGAACGCCTGGAAGACCCTGAAAGCGACGACCGTGAGTACCGCCACCGGAATCGACGTGCTGATGGTGAGCCCGGCCTTGAGCCCGAGGTACGTGTTGGCCGCACCGAAGATCAATCCCAGAATGACTCCGGCGACGACCGCCTTGACGGTGAACTCGGTCAGGGTCTGACCGGCGGTCAGCGGGACGTACTCCTCTCCCTCTTGGATCACGTACGCCGTGGGAGGCAGCTTCCTGCCCGTCACCCAGATCTCCTCTCGTGGTGGTACTCTGGTTTGATAGGGATGAACTTAGGGCCCGAAGGTACGCGTCGGTCCCCGTGCGTCAACATGGCCGCCTGCCGCTCACTCAACCGGGCAGGTTCCATCTTTGGTCTGCGCAGTTGAACTCTCGCTCCGAGGTTCCCCGCGACATGGGGCTGCTCACCACTCCGGTGGTCCTGTTCGACGGATGGTGCCCATTGTGTGTCGGGACCGTTCGATTCGTACTGGAGAGAGACCGGGACCGACGGCTTCGGTTCGCTCCACTCGATTCAGCCGCGGCACGGTATTTACTGGAACGGTGTACGTCCGAACGGAATTCCCTGGACGAGGTGCGCTCCGGCGGCACCGTGGCCCTCATACTCCGGGGCAGACTGCACTCCCGGAGCGATGCCGCCCTACGGATCGCGGCAAGCCTCCCGTTCCCATGGCGGGCCCTCTCGGCACTGCGCCTGGTGCCTCGCGCCCCGCGGGACCGGGTCTACTCGTCCATCGCGCGACGCAGACATCGTGTGTGGGGACGATGCGATTCCTGCTATGCACCGGAGAGCAAAGACCTGGACCGGTTCCTTTGACCTTACGAGGACGGCTCACGGGCGAGGCACGATCTCCCCCCGGACCTCGCCGATTCCCTGGACCCACGCCCGATACGTGTCCCCAGGCAGAACCGACCCGACGCCAGCGGGAGTGCCTGTGAACACCAGGTCCCCCGGGGCGAGCTCCACGAGGCGCGACAGGTTGGCCAGAGCCTCCTCCGGGGACCAGATGAGATCCGAGAGATCTGACGCCTGCCTCACTTCACCGTTCACAGCGAGGCTGATGGAGCCTGCCCTCGGATGCCCGATGTCCTGAGCGCGAACGATCGGCGAGCACGGAGCGGACTGATCGAACCCCTTCGCCATGTCCCACGGCCGGGCCCTGTCCCTGGCGGTCCGCTGGAGATCCCGGCGCGTGAAATCCACCCCCACCGCGTATCCGAAGATCAGGCTCCGACACTCATCAGGTGAAATCTCCGACCCTCCCCCAACCAGCGCGACGACGAGCTCGACCTCGTGGTGCAGATCCGACGTCGAGAGAGGATACGTCATGCTTCCACCACCTGGCATGATCGCGTCGGCTGGTTTCGTGAAAAAGAAAGGAGGCTCCCTCTCGGGGTCTCCCCCCATTTCAACGGCGTGTGAGGCGTAGTTCCGCCCGACGCAGTAAACCCTCCGGACGGGAAACACGAGATCGGAGTCCTGCACCGGAAGAAACGGTCGAGCTGCCGGCTCGAAGGCGTACTGCGTGGATTCGCTCACTCGTCCTCTTCAGGTTTCGCGATCGCAACGCCGTCTCGTCCCGCGGGCACACTGGCGAGCTCCACGACCAGGAGATCCTCGAATACGCTTTCCTCACACATGATCGGCATAATGGTGGCACGTCGGTGGCGAGCAACAGCCCGGTTCACCCGCGTGACTGGGCCGTGGGGGGTCGGTAGATTGCATCTCGATGTCTACAGATCCGTCGTGATACGCGTAGATCATCATCGCCGACACGACCCCGAACTCTTGGAGACCGCCATGGAGTCCCGCACATGTTTCAAGAGCCGTGCTCTCATCTTGACCGGAACCTTGCTCCTCGTCGCGCCCACCGTGCTTCGTGCGCAGACGGCTGAGGTTCTGACGGAGCGCCGAGTCGCCGACCTGCGGTCCGTGGCTCAGGTCGTCGCTTCGCCGGACGGCAGGCACGTGGCCTATACGGTGACGGTTCCCCGAACGCCGTTCGTGGATCCGGACGGTCCGGCGTGGTCTCACCTCTACCTTCTCGACGTGGCCAGCGGAGAGTCCCGGCTGTTCGTCGGAGGTGAAGTCAACATCGGTGGAGTGACCTTTTCCGACGACGGCAGCGCGTTGTTGTATCTGTCCCGCCGGGCGGGCGACGCCGACAGGACCCTGTACAGCATCCCGCTCGGGGGAGGGGAGTCGACCCACCTCCTTCGACATTCGACATCCATCGGATCCTATGCGATGAGTCCCGCGGGGGACCAGGTCGCCTTCCTGGCGACGGACGCGGAGCCGGAGGCACGGAAAGAGCTACGGGAGTCCGGCTTCCGGGCCGTGGCCTACGAGGAGGATGACCGCTTCTCCCGCGTGTGGATCGCCAGGCGGATGGAAGGAGAATCGGGGTTTGGAGCTGCCCGTGCCCTCGAACTCGAGGGCAACGGGTCCGTTCTCTCCTGGTCCCCCGCCGGCAATCGACTCGCGGTCGCTCTGGCACCGACGCCGCTCGTGGACGACTCGTACATGAACCGGCGACTCCGGATCGTCGATACGGCATCGGGAGCGATAGTGACCCGGATCGACAACCCCGGGAAACTTGGCAGGGTCGCGTGGAGTCCTGACGGGAAGCACGTCGCGTTCATCTCCGGAGAGACAATCCACGACCCCAAGGAGGGTCGCCTGATGGTGGCCGACACGGACACCGGTGATTTTCGTGACGTCGTGCCGGGTTTTGAGGGTCACTTCACCGTTCCGCACTGGATCGACGACAACACGATCCGTTATCTGGCGGACGTCGGCGCCGAGACGGAAATCGGGGAGGTTCAAAGAGACGGGACGGGCCGGCGTACCGTCGTGACGCCGGGCGGCACCGTCTTCACGTCCCTCAGCGTTTCGGAGGACGGAAACTTGGAGGCTCTGGCGGGGGAGAGCGCGGTGCACCCCACCGAAGTGTTCCTGTTCGAGCACGGGCAGGAGAGGCCAGGGCGAGCAACCGATTCCAATCCGTGGCTCGCCGATGTGGCGCTGGCGCCGCAGGAGGTCGTTCGCTGGACGGCGCGGGACGGTCTGGAGCTCGAAGGGGTCCTGATTCGTCCCCTGAACGCGGTAGCAGGTCGGTCCTATCCGCTCATCGTCCATGTACATGGCGGCCCGGAAGCGCACAACCGCAACGGGTGGCTCACTTCGTACTCCCGGCCCGGCCAGGTCGCGGCGGCGCGGGGGATTGCCGTTCTATACCCGAACTACAGGGCGAGCACCGGTCGCGGGGTCGAGTTCAGCATGCTCGACCACGCCGACATGGGCGGCAGGGAATTCGATGATATAGTGGACGGGGTGGACCACTTGATCGCGGCAGGCACCGTAGACTCCACGAAAGTCGGCGTGACGGGCGGCTCCTACGGAGGGTACGCCACGGCGTGGCTCTCTACCTATTACAGCCAGCGATTCGCAGCGGGCGTCATGTCAGTGGGAATCAGCAACCAGATTTCGAAGGTCGGCACGAGCGATATCCCAGACGAGATGTACCTCGTGCACAATCGGCTGCGCCCGTGGGACAACTGGGAGCTATTCCTCGAGCGAAGCCCGGTCTACTGGGCGGACCGATCCACCACGCCCCTCTTGATCCTGCACGGTACAGAGGACAAGAGGGTGAACCCCGGCCAGTCCATGGAGATGTATCGACATCTTAAGCTGCGGGGGCAGGCGCCCGTTCGGCTGATCTTCTACCCTGGCGAGGGACACGGGAATCGGAACGCGGCCGCCCGCTTCGACTACAGTCTCCGAAGCCTGAGATGGCTCGAGCATTACCTCGTCGGACCCGGCGGCGACATGCCGGATCGAGACCTCAACTACGAAGAGGATTCGGCCGTTCCGACGGCCATGCTGCCGTAGCACCGGGAGGCGCGGTGACGCCGGAAGTTGCTGATCCGATGGCCGAGTTCGAGGACGAAGTCCGGGAGCAGTTGAGCCCCGAACTCGAAATCGTTCGCAGACTGGGCGGCGGCCGCCTTTCCACGGTGTTCCTGGCGCGCGAGCCCGCGCTCCAGAGGCTGGTTGCCGTCAAGGTGCTTCACCCGATGGCGACACGGCGCACGAAGGCGATGGCCCGTTTTCGACGGGAAGCGCGGGCACTCGCCCGGGTCTCGCATCCCAACGTGGTGTCGATCTTTCGGGTGGGCGACCTGTCCGGCAGGACCCCTTACCTGGTGATGCAGTACGTGCGGGGGCCGAGCCTGGCCCAACGGTTGGCGGAGGCGGATGCCCTGAGCCCCCACGAGGCCTGTTCCGTTCTGACGGCTGTCGCTTCCGCTCTCTCCGCCGTGCATTCGCACGAGATCGTCCACCGGGATGTTCGTCCGGAAAGCGTGTTGTGCAGTGAGCCAGATGACAGGGTGCTACTCGCGGACTTTGGCCTCGCGGCATTCCTGGCTGTCGCAGATGCGACCGCTCAGCGAATTACGACCGCTGGCCATATCGTGACCGACCTCGAGTACTCGGCCCCGGAATTCCTGGTGGGCGAGGAGCCGACGATCGCATCGGATCTATACTCCCTTGGGGTGCTCGCCTACCACATCCTCACCGGGGAGGGACCGCACGAGGCCTCCACGGTGACCGGTCAGGTTCAGGCGCACCTCCGCGAGCCTCCAGTTCGTCTAAGCTCACGGGGTCTGGAAAGGCCCGGAGGGCTGCAGGAATTGCTCGACGCCTGCCTGGCCAAGAAGCCCGCGCACAGACCATCGGCCTCTGAAGTCGCCCGTCTTCTTCAGTCACTGACCGGCGATGTGATCGAGAGTGTGCCAGGTGGGGCCGCCGCACCGTCCGTCATCACGAACCAGAAGGGGAGCGACGACGAGCCCGTTCTGGTCCTCCGCGTGCTCGGAGGTATGCATCTCGAGGGCGCAGGTGGAGAGGATGACCATCCGATCCTGCGACAGCCGAAGCGCGTCGCGCTGCTCGCCTACCTGGCGATGGGTCCCGAGGGAAGCTTTCGGCGGAGGGATTCGCTGATCGGTTTGTTCTGGCCCGAATCAAATCCCGACAGGGCTCGACATTCTCTCCGCCAGGCTCTGTACGTTCTGCGGAAAGAGGTCGGCGCGCGGGCACTCCGGACGCGAGGGGACGAGGAGGTGGGAATCGACCCGGCGGTGATCGCGTGCGATGCGGCCCGGTTCGAGATCCTGGCGCATTCCGGCCGCGCGGCGGCCGCGATGGAGCAGTACGGAGGGGAGTTACTACCTGGCTTCTATGTGGACGACGCACCCGAATTCGAACGGTGGCTGGATGTGGAGCGCGTCCGTCTCAGGAGACTCGCGGCGCAGTTGTGCTGGAATCTGGTCGAGGAGGCGGGGCAGCGCGGGGACCATCTGGGAGCGGTTCGCCGTGCGCGTGAGGCGGTGGACCTGGATCCATTCGATGAGACGTCTCTGCACCGTCTCGTCGAGCTCCTGGATCTGCTGGGGGATCGAGCCGGTGCACTGGCCGCGTTCGACCACTTCGCCCGGAGGCTATCGGAGGAATACGCTGCACAGCCCTCACCCGAGACCATGCAACTCGTCCAACGAGTGCGATCCCGAGCCCGGTGAGGCGGGCAAGGAAGCTAGGGTTCGCGCCCTGATACGGCTTCGGAAAACCCCCGCACACGAATAGCGTATCCGAATGCGCCCACGACGAGGGATGTGCCCAGTAGCACCGGGGGAATCGGGCCGGCGCTCGAGCTGTCCCGGAGCATCAGGGCGGCGGCGACAATCACCGTCACGAAGACGAGGGCAACCGCTACTGTATAGCGGCGGCCGGGGGCGATCGGAGTAAGCACCGCGCCGAAGAAGTAGCCCACGACAAGTGCGGCATAGGCTCCGAGGAGCAAGCGCAGGAACCCCGCCGATCCGCCCGCCGCCACGTTCACCAGAAGGCCGCCGAGCAGGTAGGCGAGCCAGCCACCGACCGCGGTGACCAGAGCGAGGAGGAGCCAACGCAGAATCCTGGTCTGCTTTGCCTTCACTTGTCCCTCCGGTGGGTCGCCTCCAGGTAACTCTGCCGAGCTCATCCAGACGCCATGGCAGGTGTGGCCTACAATCGGACTTTCTCGCCATCCCGTCAACCTTTGGAGCTCGGATGAGCTGAGTTGTCCGGGGGCCTGTCCGCCGAGGAGCTTCTTGCGCCCCCACGAAGGTATCGCGACCTTGACAGAGACGTGTAACGTGCCACGCCAGAGCGTCTTCAGGAGATCTCTTCCCGTGAACCGACCCGGGATCTGCAGTTGGCCGTCCATGCTTGGCATGGCGACCGCCACGACGTTATCGGCCGCCTGCGCAAGCGCACCTGGCCCTCAACCGAACCTGGACGCCACCCTGTGGGTTCAGACCGCGTCCGAGTATGACGCCGTGAGTCGCTCGGTGTACCGGGCGGCAGCCAGAGATCTGCCTTCTCTTCTGTCTGACTCGGCGACGAGCGCGGCCCTGGAACAGGAAGATGGCTTCTATCGACTGCCACCGGCCGTCATCCTCGACGTGGACGAGACGGTGTTGGACAACTCCCCCTATCAGGCGCGGCTTCTGATCACCGGCCAACCGTACGGTAGCGACACCTGGGCCGCTTGGGTGGATGAACGGAGTGCCGAGCCGGTGCCCGGAGCGCTCGATTTCACGAAGGCAGCGACCCGCCTCGGAATTACCGTGTTCTACGTGACGAACCGCCGAGTCGCACAGGAGACAGCGACTCGCCAGAACCTGATCGCATTGGGCTTTCCAGTGCGCGATGATCTGGATGTGATCCTTACGCGGGGCGAGCGGCCAGAGTGGAACCGCGCGAAGAGCGGTCGGAGAGAACTCGTGGCGAGCACGCATCGCGTGCTGGTGGTGGTGGGCGATGACCTGAATGATTTCGTTGATGTTGACGGTCTTACGGTCGCCGAGCGAGACGCGGTCGCTGAGCGATATCGTGGATTCTGGGGCGAGCGCTGGCTGATGCTCCCGAATCCTACATACGGATCCTGGGAGCGGGCGCTGTTCGACTCCGATTACGGACTCACCCCGTCGGAGCGAACCGACCGGAAGGCAGAGAATCTTGAACCGAGAGGTAAGAGCAATGAATAGGAAGCTGGCGGGACTCATGTGCGTCCTGCTGATCGGGTTCGGGGCATGCGGGGGATCCGAGGAGGAGGAACCTCAGGTGCCGAGGGAGGAGGCGCTGCGAGCGGCGCGTGCGGATTCGGTGGCGCAGGCGACGGAGATGTACGAGTCGGCCGTGTTCGACACCCTGACGTGGGAGAGTGACAACGCTCGCTGGGAGCGCGGGGGGGTTGTGTGGTCGTTCACGTGCCAGAGGTGCCACGGGTCGGACGGAGCGGGGCAGGGCCCGGACGCAGTGACTTTCGATATTCAGGTGCCGGACATGACCGGACCCGATTGGCGGTACGCGGAAGACCTTCCGGCGATACGAGAGCGAATTTTCGTGGGCCACCAATCCGAAATGCCGAGCATGGGCTTGATTGGCCTGTCGTACTCGGACGTGGACGCAGCGGCTCACTACATCGACTCCCTGTTGCGCAGCACCGACTAGTACACGTCAGAACCGTGAGTCGTGGGGGAGCGAACCTTCATCGGTCGCTCCCCTTTGCGTATCATGGATTGGCAATCGCCAACGGAAGGTCGTGTCACGAGGACCGGGAGGGCAGCATGAGAATTCGCGAGATTCTCGATCACAAGGGAAGCGGAGTGGTAACCGTTGAACCAGATCGAACGGTGCACCAGGCGATGCGGGTACTGGTCGAGAATGGCATCGGGTCGGTAATCGTCACCCAAGACGGTAAGATCGTAGGCATTCTCACCGAGCGGGACGTCTTGAGGCTCGGAGCTCGGGACCCCGCGTCTTTGGCGACCACCCGGGTCGCCGACGCCATGACGGAGAACCTCGTGGTCGGGGTAGCCGAGGACCTGGTGGATTACGCGGCTGGCGTCATGACTGCCAACCGAATCCGGCACCTTCCGATCGTGGAGGGAGAGCGCCTGGCCGGCGTGGTATCGATCGGTGACGTCGTGAAGGCGATGAAGCAGGAGAAGGAAGTCGAGAACAGGTACCTGCGGGATTACATCCAGGGAGCGGTCCGCTGAGGGCAATCGCCCCCAGCTCGTGAGGTCAACTCAATTCGGTGAAGCGGTAGACGATGTAGCTCTTTCCTGTCGGGACGTCCACATCGACGTAGCCGGATTCGACCAGTTTCTTCAGCTCAGCCTCCACCTCGTCGAACGGCGCTCCCGTGGCGGCCACGCCGTCTGTGACTGAGATCGCGCCGCCATGGGTCACGGCGGCGTCCAGGAGTAGGTGGCGCAGTGGCTTGCCAACATTCATCGGGGCCGGCGTCATCTGACTCATCAGCTGGCCGACCACGCGCGGGTGAGGCAGATATCCTTCACGAATATTCGAGTCCTGCACCAGCGACTTCATGCGAAACAGGTCGATGAACTGACCGATCCCGAACAGACCAAAGGTCAATAGATACAAAATCCCCGTGCCGTATTTTCCTAGGTAGATCCGGTGGATTCCCGCCAGCCCCACGAAAGCGAGGCACCAGAGGGCATACCCGAGCCCTTCCCGGTACGCCCCCTCGCCGGACTTCGAGACCAGATCGTTCACTTCATTTCCTCACAAGGTGCTCGCAGCCTGCCGCCCACTCTCGTACGGGCACTGTGCCGCAACGGTTTCGCGGCGAAAACTAACCCGGCAGGGTCCCTCCGGCCATTCGCCGGCCGACAGGAGAGGGTCGGGTCAGGCGGAAGTTCGAAACAACAGAATGTCTCCGTCTCGGACTTCGTACTCCTTTCCCTCTGAGCGAATGAGCCCCCTCTCACGAGCGACCTTCATCGACCCGACTTCGTGAAACTTCTCAAACGCGATGGTCTCAGCCCTGATAAAGCCCCGAGCGAAGTCCGTGTGCACACGACCCGCAGCTTCGGTGGCCAGCGCTCCGGACCTCAGGGTCCAGGCCCGCACCTCGTTGTCTCCGATCGTGAAGAAAGTCCGCAGGCCCAGAAGTTTGAAACCCGCCCGGACCAGGCGGGCGAGGCCGCTTTCGCTCATCCCGTGTGCGGCCAGGAACTCGCCCCTCTCGTCCGGCTCAAGCGCCAGGAGGTCAGCCTCGAGGCTCGCACACACTTCTACGACCGCAGCGTCCGGGTCGTATTCGGCCACGGCCGTTCTCAATTTCTCCGTGTGCGGGGACCCCAGCTCCAGTTCGTGCTCATCCACATTCGCCACGTACAGCACAGGCTTCCGGGTCAGGAGGCCCAGTGAGCGAACCACCCTCTGTTCCTCAGCTTCCAGCACTACCCGCCGGGCGGGCACGCCCAAGTCAAGGGCGTCCCGAAGGCGTCGCAGGGCGCCGGCGACCAGAGTGGCTTCTTTGTCCCCGCTTCGTTCACGTCGCTCGGCCTTGTCGAGGGCCCTCAAAACGGTCTCCAGGTCAGACAGCTCCAGCTCCAACTCGACGATTTCTCGATCGGTGCTCGGGTTCTCGAGATCGCCCGTTGCGACAACCGAGGGGTCGTCAAAACAGCGTACGACATGGGCTATGGCGTCCACTTCCCGTATATGTTGCAGGAACTTGTTGCCCAGACCCTCTCCACGGGAGGCGCCGGCGACCAGCCCGGCGATGTCCACGAACTCGACCACGTTGGGGACGACGTGCGGGGGACGTACGATGTCAGCGAGAGCGTGGAGACGCCGATCCGGTACCTCGACCACGCCAACATTCGGATCGATCGTGCAGAAGGGATAGTTTTCGGCCGGAACGGCAACCGACGTCAGAGCCTGAAACAGAGTGGACTTGCCGACGTTCGGGAGTCCGACGATGCCGATCGATAGCTTGGACATGGTTGTGAGTGACGCCTGTGGGCCCGCCGTTGATTGATTGCGCTCGAGCCGCGAGTCTCCCGGCGCTGAATGGAACGAGCCGAAGATAGCACCCGCCGCAGGTTGGGGAAGTGCTTGCCGCTGCGTTCGACTCGACTACATTGTCGGGCGCGTACCATGGTGGGCGTAGCTCAGGCGGTTAGAGCGCCAGGTTGTGGCCCTGGAGGCCGCGGGTTCGAGTCCCGTCGCTCACCCTTTATGTCCAGTCGATCGAGGTCTCGTGCGGAGGTCGCGGGTAGTTGTTCGCGTGCTTCGCACGCTCAAAGTCTGACGACGGCGCACGCTGCGCGTGCTCAATGTCTCGCTACGCTCGACGCCGAGTCCCGTCGCTCACCCTTCGGCACCCCGAAGAGGCTCCGAAACGGGCTGACGGGGCGGGGGTTGACACCCCGATAGCCAGGGGGTAATATGCGTTCTCCGCGCGAGATGTGGCGCTGTATCCACGTCCGGGCGGTTGCTTTTTGAAAAGATGGTGTGAGTGGCGTGTGGGCCTCGAGACGCGAGTTACACTTCTCGCGTTTCCATGAGGAATCAAAGTGAATTTCCGAACGCAAATATCGGCCGCAAGGTCGAGACCGGCGTTCCATGAGTCTAGTGGTGCTTCGGCCGGCCTAGCCGGTAGGAGTGCCCGAGCTCTTTCATTATCCATGGAGAGTTTGATCCTGGCTCAGGACGAACGCTGGCGGCGTGCCTAACACATGCAAGTCGAGCGAGAAAGTCTCCTTCGGGAGGCGAGTAAAGCGGCGAACGGGTGAGTCGAACGGGTGAGTAACACGTGAGCGATCTACCTGGCGGCGGGGGATAACTCAGGGAAACCTGAGCTAATACCGCATACAGCACCGGCTTGAAAGCCGGATGTGAAAGCTGGCCTCTCGAAGAAGCTGGCACCGTCGGATGAGCTCGCGGCCTATCAGCTAGTTGGTGGGGTAACGGCCTACCAAGGCGATGACGGGTAGCTGGCGTGAGAGCGTGGCCAGCCACACTGGGACTGAGACACGGCCCAG